>NZ_JASMRR010000005.1:0-269368 GCF_041431175.1 Psychrobacter sp. Arc29
TCTAGTCACCACCAAAGACCATCAGCAAGTTGCCGTTTGGCGAATAATAGATGATGAAGTCTTTGATAAGAATCTGGGAGACCTTCCTAAATTTTGTGTAAGTATTTAATCTAAACGTCAGTTACACAGAATCTGGGATGGTCTCTTCAAGTCCTCACTAGCGCACCGATCATAGATAGAATATCTATGGTAAGTACACCAAGAAGTACACTGTGACTATTTAAGAAAGTCAAAATATTGATATCATTAGCTTATAGCCCAAGATTCAAGTCCTCACTAGGGTGCCGTCATTATTATCTTAATATCTTGTTAACTCATCGATTTTTATAGTTCATAAAATCCAAGCATCGTAGTATGAAGATAGTTAATATTTGGCCATCAATAACTCTACAGTAACCTCAAAATGATACTCATCTTTGATCGCAATATTTACTTTGCCTTTATGGGCATTGGCGATAGCCCGAACGATAGACAATCCTAGTCCTGTCCCTGAATGTTGACTGCTTGTCTTATCATGACGATAGAATCGCTCAAATAATTTATCGGCCGCGCTTTGATTTAGCGGTTTGTCTAAGCGGTTAGTCAAGGCGATTTTTAATAATGATTGTTTTGAGGATAGAGGATATTCTTTTGAGTTCTCAAGAGTCATATCTGAGGTAATGATGGTAGCTGATATTGTGATAGTACTGGCACTAGCGGCGTAATAGATGGCATTTGACAGCAGATTAGCAAATAACCGCTGCAGCAAACCTTCATCACCTAGTACTGTCGCAAATACACCCGATTTTACAAAAGTTATCTCACGATCCTCGGCAAGCATTTCATAGTAGTCGATCAGCTTTGTGATTAGACCCTCGGTATCTACGTTACTAACTTGCGAGTCGCTTAATCCTTTTTGAGTTTTTGCCAGTAACAACATATTATTAATCATAGCCGATAGCTGCTCTAACGTGTCATGTTGATGGTGTAGCTGCTCAATGTATTCATTACCATCTCTTGGCTTACTCAACATGACTTGCGTTTGCGTACTCAGCGTTGCAATTGGGGTACGGAGCTCATGGGCGATATTATCTGAAAACCGAGACAAGGATTCAAAATTACTATCAAGTTTGACCATCATTGAATTATAAGATTTTGCTAGTGGTCGTAGCTCTAAAGGCATATCACTGACGGTTATTCTTTCATCCAGTCTTTCAGGGTTAATCCTTTTCATTTTTTGTACGATAGTGGCCAAAGGCGCAAACCCCCAATACACACTTAATGCGGCTACTGATACCAGTAGTAAGGTGATCGCGAACAAAATCATACTGAGCTGACGATTGAAATGCATGAGATAGTGGTGATGGACATCAATGGGCAGTGCAATCAGCGCCAAAAACTCTTGGTTTTCGATGATGATTGCTCGGTAATTCCTACCCTTTATCTCAATCGTGAATTGCTGATCACGATAGACTTGCCACAATTGTGGCAGGCTAAAATCTGAAGGTAGGTCGTTGATGAAGCTGGTTGGATCGCTAGATAATAGTGCACCGCTCTTATTTGCAATGACAGTTTTTAAGTCATAGTCAAGCCGAGAAGGATGTAGATGGTTGGCGCTAGTTAATGACTGAGATTTTGAAGCTGCTGATGACTTTGTCTGAGCATCAACATCATTGATGCTTCTGCGCAGGTTAAAAGCTGCATGCGTGATAATCTCAGAGTCCATTTGTTCAAAATGTCCACTGACAGAACGCTGCACCCACGCGTAAATAATCACTTGAGAGATAATTACGAATACAGTTAGCAGAAAAACGGTGCGCCACAGTAATGGCAGGCGTCGACTATCTAACCGATATTTCATATTAGATATCGTCAGCTTCGTAAGATGGCTGGCTATCAGCGATTGTATTGACAGCATCTAATCGGTAGCCCATACCACGCACAGTATGAATCAGCTTTGCCTCATGTTCATCGTCTATTTTTATGCGAAGACGCCTGATTGCCACATCAATCACGTTCGTATCATTTTCAAAATTCATATCCCATACTTGAGAGGCGATGACTGAGCGTGGTAGAACTTCACCTCGGCGCTCTAATAAAAACTGTAATAACGAGAACTCTTTTGCGGTCAATTTAATAGGTTGGTCTCTTCTATGTACGGTACGCTTTGCAATATCCATTTTGAGATCTGCTATTTGCATGATCGTACTTTGATAATCGACTTGATTAGCACGTCGCAATAGACTTTTTATCCTGACTACCAATTCTGCAAACGCAAACGGCTTGGTTAAATAATCATCGCCACCAATCTCAATCCCTTTTATCTTGTCACTTAAGTCATCTTTTGCTGTTAAAAATAGCACGGGAGTATGTTTACCTGCAGCTCGGTAGTTACGCACCAGCTCAAAGCCACTAATATCCGGTAGCATGACATCCATCAGTATCACGCTAAATTCTTCAGTCATCAATGCGTGATAGCCATCTAGGCCTGTTAGATAATGATCCACAATAAACCCAGCTTCGGTTAAGCCCTTTTTTATATATTCGCCAAGTTTCAACTCATCTTCTACCAGCAGTACTTTCATAATAGCTTCCCATATACCTTTCACGCCTACCTAGCATAGTAAAGCATAACCCCGCTTTGAACATCAAAAATTCTCAAGATGACAATATTGTAATCTTGCGGTCATGTCTCTGTCAGAATCAATAAAGTATGCTTTAGAGTAACTTAATACTTTGAAGTCTTGTCGATTTCATACCAATCAAATAAGGATCTATCATGTCACTATTTAAATCAATCGTAGCAACCGCTATCGCCTTAGTTGTTTCAACGTCTGCTATGGCACATGACCCTAAGATGCATGCTGAAAAGGATCAGATGAACTGTGAAAAAATGGAAAAGCATATGCAGATGATGCAAAAGATGGATCACAGCAAGATGGACATGAATGATCCTGCCATGAAAGCCATGATGGCTAATATGGGTAAAATGAAACAGATGTACCAAAAACACTGTGTGAGCAGTGATAGCGACTCTTAAAAAATAATATTGTTAAATACCTATCATGATTTTATCTGTTTTATTAAATGATGATGCGGGCACACAAATTATTTGTTTTGGATGAGCTTATGAAGTTTTTACTAGGAATACTCTTTGCTGTTGTAACCGTTGTGATTGGCATTTTTGTTGTCGTCACGAGTGGTATTGTCAATGTGGGTGCAGACCAAGAGCATAGCCCAATGATGTACAGCTTTTTAGAAACTGCTCGTAATCGTTCAATTGAGCATGCTAGTAAAGACATTTCAGTTCCAAACTTAGAAAAGGCAGAAATGATCAGTTCAGGTGGGGCCGATTACAAAGACATGTGCGCAGGCTGTCATTTATCACCTGGTGTCACAAGTACAGATTTGAGTAATGGTCTATATCCAAAACCGCCGAATTTTACTAAAGCAAATATCGTTAAACATTACCAGAGTGAGGCTGGTGCCAGACAAAGCTTTTGGGCAATCAAACATGGCATCATGGCATCAGGAATGCCCGCATGGGGTGCCTCTCATGATGCTGATAGGATGTGGGCAATGGTCGCTTTTATTAGGTCGTTACCTGAATTAAATGAAGCTCAGTACACGATGCTGACCACGAGGATAGATACTGACATTATGGACATGAGCTTTGATGGAGATATGGATATGTCGGATGATGGCTCCGAAATGCAGCACTAACTATTTAATAAAAAGCGTAGCACTAAAATAGTGCTACCTTTTGCAATTTAAGTTTGGCCTGTTTTACTTTATTTAGTGATAGGTTGTAGAAATTTTAAAATGTCCAATAGACAAATACATGCTTAGGAGTGTTTTATGAGACGCTATACCAATATGTTTTCTAGTAAGCACAACCAGTTATCTGGTCGTACGCTTTTAGTGATGATGACATCTTCACTGTTACTAGCGGCTTGTAGCCAATCAAATACGGGCACTTCTGATTCAAAACCCGTACAACCTGAGCCAACTGTTGCCACATCAACCAATCAGGTGACAGAAACACAAGCTGAATCTACAGCGGTTACGACGCCTGTAGTCAACCAATCAGACCTACTTAAGAATGTTTCAGCGACGGTTTATAAAGATGCCAACTGTGGGTGTTGCAAAGAATGGGTAAGCTATGCAGAAGATAATGGATTAAGCGCAACCGCACACGATGTTGAAGATTTGTCTTTATTCAAAGAACGCTATAGCGTACCGCAGCAGATGCGTTCTTGTCATACCACCGTTACCACCGATGGCTTTGTTTTTGAAGGACATGTTCCTGCAAAATACATGGCACAGTTCTTAGCAAATACTCCTGCACAAGCCATTGGACTTGCTGTACCAAGTATGCCTGTTGGTAGCCCCGGTATGGAGTATGAAGGTAAGTTTATGCCTTACAAGGTAATGCAACTTAATAAAGATGGCACCACAGAAGTTTATGCCGATATTGAGTCTCCTCAGCAGCAACTGTGATTAAATTATTCGTTAAATATAAAAAATATAACAGCCAAAAGCTTAACCACCATCTCGCAAATTAAATTAGGTCATCATTATGAATAAACAGAACATATTGAACCGCCGACGTTTTTTGACTGGATCTTCTGCTGTCCTTGGTGCTTCCTTGATACCGACCATTGCCAGTAGCGCATTGGGACATTCGAATCGCTCGAGCAGTCAGGCGGCCACCATTAATAGTGATCAAAACACTCATAAAGTACCTGTATTGACAGGCAAAGAGTTTGATTTATACGTCAGTAAACAGTCTGCTATTGTGAACGGTAAAAAGAGCATGGCAACGCTCATCAATGATTCACTGCCAGCACCAACGCTAAAGATGCGTGAAGGTGATACGGTGGTGATACGTGTTCATAATCAGATGGATGAATCAACATCTATTCATTGGCATGGGTTGCTGGTGCCGTTTGAAATGGATGGTGTACCTGGAATTAGCTTTGAGGGCATTCCTGCGCATAGCACCTTTACTTATAAGTTTAAGCTTATGCAGTCAGGCACCTATTGGTATCACTCACACAGTGGGTTCCAAGAACAAACTGGCATGCTGGGTGCTATGGTGATTGAACCCAAAGGTCGCGAGCGTCATCCTATCGAAGAAGACCACGTGATCGTGCTCAGTGATTGGACCAGCCGTAATCCGCATAATCTACTGAAGCTGCTCAAACAGCGCGCAGACTTTGACAACTATCATCTGCCAGACTTCAAGAAGCTGTTGTCTGATATTGCCGAAACAGATATGAAAACCGCGTTTGATAAGCGCAAAATGTGGAATCAGATGCGCATGATGCCAACCGATTTTACTGACTTGTCGGGTGAGACTACCTTTACCTACCTTATTAATGGCAAAACAACGGCAGCTAATTGGGCACAAATCGTTAAAGCAGGACAGCGCGTTAAATTACGCTTCATCAATGCCTCAGCCCAAACCATTTTTGATGTGCGTATACCCGGTCTCAAAATGACTGTAGTGGCAACCGATGGTATCGATGTCGCACCAGTTGCGATTGATGATTTTCGTATTGGTGTGGCTGAGACTTATGATGTCATCGTTACCCCGACCAAAGATGCCCATACCATATTTGCCCAAAACATAGACCGTTCAGGCTATGTTGCAGCAACACTTGCAACTAAAGAAGGCGCTCGTGCTGCGATACCTGCTATGGACAAAGTTGAATGGCTCACAATGGCAGATATGATGGGCGCTATGGGTGCTGATGGTTATAAAGCCCGTCATGCCAAAACAGAATACGATTTTAAGAGTGATATGCGCGTGGACAGTCCACGTATGAATCTTGATGATCCTGGTATCAACCTGCGCAATATTAATAGAGAGGTATTGAATTATAGTCAGCTGCGCTCTGTCGATGAGGCCATATTTGCGGAGCAGCGCAAGCCTATCCGAGAGATCGAGCTACATTTAACCGGTAATATGGAGCGCTATATCTGGGCGTTTGATGGGGTCAAATTTAGTGACGCGACACCAGTGAATATTAAGCCGGGTGAGCGCGTACGTATTACCTTGGTTAATGACACAATGATGAATCATCCGATGCATCTACATGGGATGTGGAGTGATTTACGTATGCCTAACGGTGAGTTTCAGGTGCGCAAGCATACTATTATGGTGCAACCGGCACAAAAAATTAGCTTTGATGTGACAGGAGAAGCTGGACGATGGGCGTGGCATTGTCATCTGCTGTATCACATGGAAGCCGGTATGTTCAGAGAAGTGGCCGTCGTTTAATAAACCTTCGAATATGAGCCTTATTATGAAAATTTATAAAGTAAGTCTACCGTTTATTGGCATGTCATCTTTGATGTTATTAACGTTACCTTTAGCAAATGCTGCTGAGATGCCCATCATGGATCATAGCAGTATGGACATGTCAGGTATGGACCACAGCAGCATGGATATGTCTGGCATGGATCATAGCAGCATGGATATGTCTGACATGGATCATAGCAGTATGGATATGTCAGGTATGGACCACAGTGGCATGGACATGTCGGGTATGGATCACAGCAGTATGGACATGTCGGGTATGGATCATAGCAGTATGGACATGTCTGGCATGGATCACAGCAGTATGGACATGTCTGGCATGGATCATAGCAGCATGGATATGTCTGGCATGGATCACAGCAGTATGGACATGTCAGGTATGCAAGGTGGTAAGGCTCCAGCTGATGCTCGAAGTCCTGACTACTCAAACGGCGTTCCCTATGGACGTTATGGCAAGCCTATGATGATGGGTGATATGCCATTATGGGGCGTTTCTGTAGATGATTTAGGTTATCAGTTTGATGACGATCAGATTAATTATGAGGTTGGTGCTTGGTATGGCCTAGATGAGCGCCGCCTCTCTTTACGCAGCGAAGGTAGTGTTCAGACCAAGGGTGATAAAGAAATTGATAGTCTGACCTCGTTGTCTTATTGGAAGCCACTAAGTATCTTCTGGAATGGTTTGGCAGGGGTAGCCTACGATACCGAGAATGATAAGCCTGCCGTTATGGCGGGTATTGAGGGCACAGCACCTTATTTTATTGAAACCGATGCAATGGCTTATCTGTACTCTGATGGACAGGTCCGATTGGACCTTGGCGCAGAATACGAGTGGCGTTTGAATCAGCATTGGGTTGTGATACCAGAAGTAGAACTAACGGCATTTAGCAAAGAGGATAGCGACAACCATATTACTAAAGGCTTTAATGAATTTGAGGCTGAAGTGAGGCTGACTTATGAGACGCTAAGCCGTCAATTAGCGCCTTACGTTGGTGTGAGTTATGAGACGGCGCTTGGTAGTGCTCGTGGTCAACGACGTCAACATAATGAATCAGTTGATAGCAGTAGTTTGACAACGGGGGTCAAATTCTGGTTCTAATATCATTAAAATAATAGGAGATATACTATGAATGCTTCAGATCAGAAAAACATGAATCATCAACAGGGCATGAACCCGTATGTAAAGTTCACCCTGATGATTCTAACGTCTACGATTGTGATGTACATCATGATGTATTTCAATACTTATGAGTGGGATCATATTTATTTTAGTGAGACCAGAGCCTATATGGCACTGTATATGGGTGCAGGTATGGCAGTGGTCATGTTGGCCTTTATGACCAACATGTATAAGAAGACCAAAATTAACTTGATGATCTATGGTCTGAGCGTATTGATGTTTGCTGTTGGTATTTGGGGTGTTAGATCACAAGCAACAGTCGATCAAGTCGATTGGATGCAGGCCATGATACCGCATCACTCGATTGCTATTCTCACTAGTAGTCGTGCTGATATCGAAGACCCGCGTGTGCAGCAGCTTGCCGACGATATCATAGAAGCACAAAAGCGTGAAATTGATGAAATGCAGCAGCTGATTGAAGAGCTTGAATGAAGCGTAAAAGGTTTAGAAGATAGAATCTATAGGTTAGATAGGAGTGTGTATTATGAAAACAGCCGTGGTTTATCGTATGGTCAAACCTGATCATGTTTGTCCATTTGGTTTAAAAGCACTCGATCTTTTAGAGCGTAATGGTTATCAGGTCGAAGACAAACATTTGACGAATGATGCTGAAACTCAAGCACTTAAAGACAAGTTCAATGTTAAAACTACGCCGCAGATTTTTATCGATGGCGAGCGCATAGGCGGGTATGACGATCTGCAAGCGTTTTTTGGCAAAGAGGTTTCTGAAAGTACTGAGATGAGCTACACGCCAGTGATCGCAATATTCGCAACCACAGCACTCGCTAGTATTGCACTGACTTGGAGGTTTAGCAGCACATTGTTTTCGGTACAAACTATCATCTGGTTTGTTGCCTTATCCATGATCGTGCTTGCTATTCAAAAGTTGCAAGATTTAGAGAGTTTTACCAATCAATTTTTGGGATATGATTTGTTGGCACGTAAGGTAGTCCGTTACGCCTACGTTTATCCTTTCGCCGAGGCGTTTGTAGGTATTTCCATGTTAGCAGGTGTCGCATGGCTAAGTGTAGTAGCGGCTATGGTGGCTATATTTATAGGCGGTATCAATGGCCTCTCAGTATTTAAGGCCGTCTATATAGACAAGCGTGAGCTAAAATGTGCCTGCGTTGGTGGTAACTCAAATGTACCGCTTGGTTTTGTATCTTTGACTGAAAACATTATGATGGTTGGTATGGGCATATATATGCTCATGAAATTTTCAAGCACATTCTAGTTCTTATGATGATTGGCCTTAGGCTTGAATCTAAATAAATCCGTGAATAATTTAGAAAAATCAACTCACAATAGATAGTTTCTCATCTGTGATTAGCATCATATGCACAAAAAACCGTAGTAGTGGTGAGTACTGCCATTTATTCGTTTGTTCTCTATGGTCTTGACTAGCAATACCAATATGGAAAGCATTTTTCGACTCATTAGATTGTTGTTTAATATCTTGATAATCGGTAGGTGACATAGTTTTCGTCAACAAGGACTCGTTGCTACTTATTAGCCAATGCTTCAAAGGCAGCAGTTTCCCAGCAATATCAATGAACCGCTGTAACTCTTTTTTATCTTCTTTTCTAAATGGTAAGTATGCTCTGCTACTAGACAGCTTTTGACGACATATCTCAATAAACCAAGTCCAATCAGTCCCCGACTTTTCTCGTAGACGGTAGGCATTACCTAACAAAAGCGATAGCAGTCTTAAATCACTTTGGTATTGAATGTTCAGTGGGCTTAAGACAGTAGTTTCTGAGTCTATGAGCTTTACAAAGCGAGGTTTACCACGTTTGGTAGTGATAGCGACAACTTCGTTGGCACGTTTTATTAAAATGTTCGCATCGTGAATAGAAATATTTGCTAACTGGGCTGCTTTACTTAAAGGTATCTCTTTATCATAGGTCTGTAGTAGCAGCTGTACTCGGTTTAAAGCATAACGACCAAACAGCTCATTATTAGCTGGCGTATTAGTACTCAAGAGAACTTGCTTATCACGGCTTTCGATCGTAAATTTCGGTGACTTGCGTTTGCCCTCTATGATATTTTTAAATAGAAGTGTACGTATACTAGGTATGATGACGCTACTATTACTAACAGTTGCATTATTCTCCTTAAGCTTTTTGTTCGTAAAACCTGTTACGTTATACAGCGTACGCTCTGGCAATGTTATATCTGCTTTACTAAGTGCATAGGTCGCCATCAGCGTGGCAAAATGGTTGTAATATTCAAAGCTCCGCTCAGGCGATAAGTGGCCCATAATACCTGAGAGAGCATACCAGCGATCCTGTGCATTGATATGCTCTCCGAGTAGGCCTTGTTTAATACGAAATATGTCTTTTTCATCATAATCTGTGAGGGCTTCTACGAGATCTGAATGGCCTACTAGTGCTAAAGATAGGTTACTCACTGCCGTATGCCTAAACCCATGAAAGGTATGCTCTACCACGTTATCATCTATCGATATATCTTTTAAGACTCGTTTGAGTAACTGCAACGGAACATGGTCATCAATAGGGCGCTGATCCGATGATAAGGTAAAGATAAATTTGTTTGAATTGTCGCCAATATTGGTTTGCACAAAGTTAATAAAAAAATTCAGCTCATTAGGTTTGAGGAGAGCAAATAAGGGAACGCGGCGAATACTACTTTGAGTCTTAGTTGGACGGTAGCTATTGGGCCTGATCACCACTGAGGGTGTGGCTGTTTTTAAGCCTTCGATGTCATTATACTTAAGTCCCAACAGCTCTTTTTTGCGCATCCCAGTACGATAGACTAAGATAAATAAAAGCGCGAACATCTCCCGCTCCAATATATCTATAGAACCCAGTATCTGTATGATAATGGCTTGATACGCTTGCGGTGATATCAGCTCCGCACGTACACGTCGACCATTTTTGGATTGTTGGAAGTTCACGGAGGGTAGGTTGTATTTACTCTTGGCAAAGTTGTGCATATTCTTTAATAAATTGGCAGAATATACAATGTCAGTATTATTACGTACGACAGCTTTATACTCTAAAATATCTTCATAGAGCTCTTCAAACTCTTCCTCTGACCAAATGTCAAGCGGCTGCGCTGTTGTGAAATATAACCATTCATAGCCTATGGTTCTGATATATTTCAAAATAGTTACGTTGTTCGGTGGTCCTTCTCGGCTTAGCAAACTGAGTACCCAATCTAATAAAATTTTTTCACTTAAATCATCGTATTGCTTATAACGTTTTCGTACTCTTTCGATAAGGGTAGGCGGCTTTTTATTGGTTTTTTGCTTTTTCTGTTTTTCATCTATTTTGAAGTCTTTAGTCAGATTTACAATCAAATCAGACTTTCTAACCTCTATCTTTTTGGTAGAACTGCTAGGCGTCTCTTTTTGCATAATAGAGTTTTTGCTGATAGACAGCGTCAAGATATGTTCTAGATCATACGGCTCCTCTTTATACTGATATTTTTGGTTCAAAAACCAATCAAAGTCTTGCGTGCTCAGTCCAGTAGTGTTATGCATACCTCGCAGCACCCCAACTGAAGCGTGGTCAATGTCAGCGCCATCGAGCATCTCCCAGTGATAACTGGCGTAATATAAAAACCTTGAAAAGGGAAGTGGCTTAATACCTAAAGGCTTGATCACGTCAGACAAAGCTAAGGTCACATACTGTTTAATCTTAGCTGCTGATAGCTTAGCAAGTGTACGTTCGGTCTCTGCTGGGCTGCTGTTTTTATGGTAACGAAGCAGCCAACACTGACTGACCACATCTACAATGATTTGCTTAGTGTTATAAAGCTTGTCACTTCCTTCTTCGCGCTCGTTACCAAAGCGCTTTTGGACAAAACGCGGTGAGACTATTATCCTTTCTTTGATGAATGGCTGATACTCTTTGGCGAGCAATGAGGTAAGCCACCCTTGAAGCATTTGTACTTCATTGATACCGCCATATACAATCCCTGAGAATATCAGCCAGCCTATGATTTCCTCTTGGCTGTAATCGGCTGTTTGCTCCCAATCATGCTCTACTGCGCGAATAATTTTGACCAGTGATTTGCCGTTTTTGACCCAGTCGTCATTAATAGTCAACGGATTAAACTTTATGGGCTGCGGCGCGATTATCTTAGGATAATAGTGTTCTGCAAGCATGTAACGTTGATTTTGATAATCAATAAACTGACTGACAGTTTGCCATGCTTGTTTTAAGGTTTTGGTTGTTTTATAGGCTTGAGAGATTTTGTCCTGAACAATAGCTTGAAAATTATCGAACCCTTCGCCAGATAAAGGCTTTAGCTTATTAGTAAAATCACGCTGAAACTGACCTAGCATTTGACTTTCTGGCAACCATAACTCATCAGCAAAACTTACAGGGTTCGATATAGCCAAAAAGGTGCGATTATCTGGCCAAAGTACTTGTTCGTAGTGTCCGTAATATTTATTAATAGATTGGGTGAGCCTAATGTTGCCAGGATAGGATTTTTGCAAAGAGTCCCACTCCGTTTGTAAGTCAGCCAGTAGCTGCAAGTCATATTTTTTAGGGATATCATCTTTGAGTTCAGAAGGATAAGGCACGTAACGTTTTTTTCTGCCATCAAACTTTGCTAAGCCATCAATAATTTTTGGCAGATGGATATTATCTATGAGCATGGTCTACCTCTACATGTCTTCTCTCAATATGGCTGAGCTTAGAATAGTTGTTTATTTCTATAAGGTTTAACCCTAACTGCTCAGCGATCTGCTCAAATACAGGTGCAACACGTTTAATATCTGCTTTACTGCACGATGAAAAACGACCTAATACTTCTTGTCGAGATTTTTCATGACCAATAACGGTGTTGATTAGCGGAAGCTGAACGCCATGTTTCTCAAGCTGAGTACGTACGAAATGACGTGTCCAATAAGGGTTGGCATCAATGATGTCTTTAGTCATATGATAGGCATCGCCTCGCTTGATGTCTTTTAGATTATTTACACTTGCAGATAAGAGCTTCAATAGTGCTTCATCGTTACCTAAGCGGATACTATCGATAGTCTCCCTGATTTCTGGCTTTGATTGATGTTTAGTCTCATAGTCACTTAGATAGTCTCTATATTGTGTTAAAAGGCGTACAACAGTAGGGCATAATGGAATTAGCCGATCAGTTCGCACTTTTTTAACAGGCTTATCATTGATAACAAGCCAGCCCATAACAAGATCGATATTGCACATTTTTCCTAGGCCATTATTTGGCCTTACTCCGGTTAAGAGGCAGAATACAAACCATACTAAAATACTGGTTCTATTAAAGTGATCTTCATCATTTAAACTTTGATCGGTCCAGTACTTCATCTCATTTATAATTTTATGAACGGTTTCGATCGTGAGCGCAAACCTTGAACCCACCGTATATTTATGCCAAGGGGTAATATAAGTTAAATCGAAATTACCATTACTATTAAATACACTCAGTGCTGATTTATAGTGTGCAAGGAGTGTTTCACTGGTATGGCTGCTATAGTACATTGCTGGAGCATGAGGCGCTGATGTACGGCATATAATGTCGGCGATATGCATATGACAGTCTGGCGTATAACGAGAGAGCACAACGTGCAATGCTGTTTCTACTCGATTGACCGAAAGGTAAGGTAGGCCAAGGCTACTACGTAAGTCGGCGAGATAAGCAATAAAGTCCTCTTTTACAGGCAACTCGCAAGCAAGTAGGTTGTCAATTAACCATAGGGGCAGCGGTATTTTGATAGTATCAGAGTGGTTTTCGTAATTTTGCTTTGTTAATGTCTGACTGACAGAGGGTTTAGTAATGCCAAGGCTGTGTTGGATATAAGCTCTTTTATCATGAATACCAAAAATGCCAGGATGGCCGATATAGCCTGATATGAGTAATGATTTAACTGGAAGACCAGTGAGCATTGATAACAATAAAATACCCGCGCAGACTTTATTTGTTTCTGACTCTGATAAAGATTTGGCATCCTGATGTAAAGCAGCAAATAGTGATTGGTAACCAGCAAGGGATAGCAGTCGTGTATTAGAATTGAGCGCAAGATTACGCTGGGACATATATTTTTGCTGCAGCGACAAATCAATAGTTTGTAGCGGTATAGATTGCTGTATGAGAGGGTCTGGGTAGTTGTCGTAGCTGATATATGGCGCTTCATTGTGATCGAGATACTCTTCAAAACTTGTCGTTAACCCTTCATAAGTTTCGGTATGGGCATCCAAAAACCCCAAGTCTATAGCAGTAGTATTATGTTCGATATCATTAGGTGTGCTGCTCCAATTATTATCGCTGTGTGTACTACCCCAGTTATGAGTCGGCATATTAGAGTCAGCTTGATATATCGGATTGTTATCAGATAATTTTATAGGCTTGATACTATTATTTTTTGGTGGTTTTTTACGTTTAGGTTTTGCTGCCTGTAAGTTATATGCGTGCTGGTAGGCGATCGTTATTTTATCTATTTGGCCAAGCTTGGCCTTCAATATAGATTTTTCACTTTTTGCTTTGACTGAGTCACTAATAGGGTTGTTAGTTAATGCCTCAAACTCACTTTTTTTCTGCTCTAATAGATTATTGAGAAGGGTAGATATGTACTCCACACTTATGGTCATCTGAGGCAAGTCGGGTAGTTCACGCCAAATCCACGTTCGTCTTATAGAGCTTGAAAACTGAGCTTGTTTAAACTGCATTAATATATTATCAGTGTGCTTTTTTATACCATGCCGCATCAGCAGTACGCTGGTGTGCATTGCTATAGCCAGCCAAATCAACCGTTTTTTTAGAGGGTCATAGGCAACTTTATTCACAAGATTCTGCATAAGGATAAGTAGCTGCATCATCAGCGGCTTTTGTGCCAATGCTGATTTGCTAGTCTCCATATAGCGGCGAGCGACGGGTTCTGTTTGTAATATCTGTACGATACACTCGAACAAATTTTGAACAGAGTCATCCGGATATACATAGCTATCATTTACCGAAATCACTATGGTAGATATGGCAGCCAAAACTTCTTCTGGGTATGCAAATATCTCATCATCGCTAGGTGTATTAACAATGTCTATCAATGCTTGCGCACTAAGCCATTCTCGCTGTTCATGAATGCCTTCAGTATTTTTCGTCATAAAACACTCTCAGAAGATCGCTTATGGTAGGTTTGCTCATTGATATTTATGAGTTGACAAAATGTAGTAATAGGAAAGGTGTTTTTGTTAAATAACGCTTGGTTCATACTTATAGTTAAAATCTCATTTAAGCAGGTATAGATAAGCTTTATATCTAAGAGCTTTTTATACCGAGCGATGATGTCAACCAATTCATAAAAAGGTATGCCAGACACTAACTGCTCTTCACTTATGCTACTTATACTCACATCTTTTCTGACTAATTTTTGATCTATGCTGAACAGTTTTAAGGAGTAGTAGAGTTCGAAATTATTGACCATCGACCATACTGTCTTTTCTTTAATAAATAATGTAGGTCTGAAGAAGACTCGGTTCTGCTCCATTTCTATATCATGACTACCCATTGAAGGTCGAATATGATTAACGTAAATATCGAACAAACTAATGATATCTGGATGTATCGTCACTGTGTTTTTTTGAAGCTTAGCTATTGATATCCTATCCATTTCTTCCTCACTTAGTCCATACTCTCTAAATATTTAAGTCGGCATTTATCACTTGTTTACCTCCACTCTATAATAAATAAAACCGAAAATCAGATAATAGTTTGAAGACTAGAAACAAGACGTCAACTGTTGACGTGTGTGGATAGAATACAATTATTAATAGGTAATTAAACTTTTTATATCTCTCTATATCAGCTTAGTCTTTCTTATAGTAACGGGATGATAGTTAAAGTTAATGATTTTGAATAAAGAAGAAGGGAAACGACAAGAGAGTTCATGTCGATTGAAGCTTAGCTACTAATATAAATAGATAAGAATATTATCTAGTCGCTTATTTTATATCTAACTATAACCATCCTACCGCCACTCAAGTATCTGAGCCGCCAACGCATCATCAGCAAAAAAATAAGCTGGCGGTACATTTAGCGTCTTGGCTATTAATGTCAGTATTTGAAAATCCGGTTGATGAATGCCGCGCTCATAACGATTGATACGCGTACTGGCGACAAACTCATCTAATCCAATAGCAAGACCTAATTGCTCCTGCGTAAGTCCTTTTGCCTTTCGTGCCTCTTTAAACCTTTTAGTAAATATAGTCTGTAAATTCATAGGTCATCTCAAAATAAATAAACTACGAATTTCGTCTATTTCTTCTTGATTTTTACTACGAATAACGTAGTATTACCATTTATCTATGTAGGCCGGATTTTTGTCGTGTAGATGATATGGGAAATAAAACTGACTTTTAATTGACTAGAGAGTGATAAGAATGACTATCCAAACAGTATTGGCTCCTGACAACCGTGCACCTAAATTTAATTTAGGTAAGCCTAGCTGGTCGACACAGCTTCTTACTAATAAGAAATTTTGGATAGTGGTGGGTGGTTTATCAGTGCTCTTTTTAATTATGGGCGTACCTTTTGATACCGTATTTCTCATATACCTTATCGCTGCCATACTTGGATTTATAGCTTCAATGATAGGTTCGCAATTTAAGGCTTTTGCTAGATTCATCAGGAACGACAAGGTTCCCGCTTATTTCCAGCAGAATCATGATTACTTTAAGCAGCACCTCGTACAAAATTATAACTTTCAGGTGGATTATGAATCGGTGGGAATTTTGGTTGATGCACAAGCTGGACGCATTGCTTTTACGCTTGATCCTAAAGTCAGACCTCAGGTCATTGTCTGTGACTTTGTGGATGTGCAGCGTTGGCAGGCCTATTCGCAAGGAGTAGAAACGCAAAATCAGTATGGCGCCACACGAAGTTTAATCAGTAAGCACTATGTGAGTGTGTACATCAGAAACCCTGAGCAGCCGAGATACGATTTTTTTGCAGCCGATAGTGTTGATGCTGATCAATGGGTGGCTAGATTGAATGCCCTGTTAAATTAATAATGGCTATAATACAAAAGTAGACTAAAATTGATTAATTATTAACTTATAAAAGGACATGTACCATGAATAAACAATCTCTTTGCCTGAGCCTTATACTTGGCTTAACGTTGAGTACCACTGCCATGGCAGCTGACTACAATAGCTTTTTATCACCCAGCTCTTTAGGCAAAGACGTCAAGACAGTCAACAGTCAGTATAAGCTTGGCCTCAAAAAGCAGGAAGGTGGTGGTTATAGTAATAGCGACGCATACGATTGTAGTGTTAACGTTGAAGCAAACAACCGGAACCTCATAACCCGCATTCAAGTCTCACCCAATACTGAGAAGTGTAATTATCAAGCAACGTCGAGCGGAGCAAGTTTCAATGCTAAAAGTACTAGAACAGTAGACATTCTTAATCAAGTAAAACTTGAGGACATTAAGTTCATACCAGGCTGTTTTAATTGTCCTTCGCGTATTGAGTTACCTGATAGCTTAGTAGTTAATAGATATCAGGACAAATACTATACCGAGTTTGAGGTATCAGGCTATAACGGTAATTATCACGATTTTATGGCCAAAAAGCTGTTTGGTAGTTTTAGCCAAGATGACTACTATCCAACCATGGATAAGTTAGAAGAAAAATTGAGTAATAGCCCTGATAGTTATGATCGTAAAGATTTCAAACTCAAAGCCATTCAGACCTATGATCTTCAGCAGCAACCATGGAGCTATGCGATTGGTCTCAAGTAGCTCGTCAAAATGAGTGGGCTTAGCAACGGTAATGTTTTAGTGGAATACATGATAAAAAGACGGATAGGGACGATTATGAAAACTATTTTAAAGGTATCTATGAAGTCAGTGACACTGTTAGTAGTGCTGACCACGGGAGCTGCTTTGGCGGGCTGTAGTGAGATGAATGGCGTTATGAATGACTCACAAGCCAAGGCTACCTCAAATCTACCTAAACAAGGCATTGCGCAACCAACCAATAAAGCCGCTGCCTTATCTCAGACAGTTGCTTCATCAAAAACAGATTTGGTTGGGTTGGTCAGCTGGTTTGAGAACAGTTGTGGTTTTGATCCAGTCTCTTATACTGAGGGAACTAAAGAAAATCAAGTTCAGAAAAGATTTGACGCTTTTCAAGAGTCTTTTATGGCAAAGCAGTATAAAGCTGATGGCAGTTACACCGCTTATGTCAAACCTGATTACCGATCGAAACTTCCGGCTAACTATAGAGACGCTATTAAAAATATCTCTGTGGTAGAAGACAGCAAAGGTGTGCATTATTATGTGGACTTTAACAATGCCACCTACCGTGGGTATGACTTGTCGCGCCTGGAGCTGTTTTATCAGCCAGAAAGTGATTATGTATACAATACGCTGTATTTTAAAAATGCAAACTTCGTAGATCTGAAACCAGTTTTTAAGACGACAAGGGATGATTTGGATGAGCTTCGAGGTGGTGAGTTTGATGCTAAGAGTCGTTCGGTGATGTGTTATTTGGGATTGTAGATTAAAAATGTTCAGTAAGATTGTTAGAAGGAAAAGCACAAAGAGTTTTACTCTTTGTGCTTTTTTAATATGGCTCATAAGTCACCTATGCAGTGATGAATATTGCTGAGCAAGAGCATTTAGACAGAATGTGTTTCTAAGTCACCTATGCGGTGATGAAGGTAGATAGACAAGTTGTCTAATGGAGTAATCATTTCTAAGTCACCTATGCGGTGATGAAGAAAAGCCAGTACCCACAATACAATATTACTTATTTCTAAGTCACCTATGCGGTGATGAAGTCTCTGACCACACGCGCACGATTACACACAAATTTCTAAGTCACCTATGCGGTGATGAAGAGCTGGTGGAAGTGTTTGTGGGCTGGGCAGACTTTCTAAGTCACCTATGCGGTGATGAAGTCTAACGCTCTCAGTACCCGCTGGTACTGGATTTTCTAAGTCACCTATGCGGTGATGAAGGCCGTCGGGTAACTGACCTCGCACATGACAGCTTTCTAAGTCACCTATGCGGTGATGAAGTGATTTGCTGATGCTGTTTGTAATGAGTTATTTTTCTAAGTCACCTATGCGGTGATGAAGCTACCACGATTATTGATCGTGACTTCCTCGCGTTTCTAAGTCACCTATGCGGTGATGAAGTAAACATACGCCCTCATTTGAGGGCTTTTTTTTTCTAAGTCACCTATGCGGTGATGAAGCAGATTATCGCTTGCTGCTTGACTTTAACCTTTTTCTAAGTCACCTATGCGGTGATGAAGCATAACTTGCATAACGCTCTGTACTGCTCGTATTTCTAAGTCACCTATGCGGTGATGAAGAAATAACTTCTTATCCAATGAGGCTCTGAAATTTTCTAAGTCACCTATGCGGTGATGAAGAATATTGCTCAAGCCATGAATTTCTTAGCTGATTTCTAAGTCACCTATGCGGTGATGAAGATATTTAGCGGCAGTGACCGCTACTCACAAATTTTCTAAGTCACCTATGCGGTGATGAAGCACGAACAAATTATCGCCTGAACAAGCCGCATTTTCTAAGTCACCTATGCGGTGATGAAGTGCGAGTCCAGCAAAGGTATTTTCCTACCGTTTTTCTAAGTCACCTATGCGGTGATGAAGCCAACGCTGTGTCCATGGACTTATTGCCTGTGTTTCTAAGTCACCTATGCGGTGATGAAGGACAGAAGTAGATAAAGAGAATGCAGATTATTTTTCTAAGTCACCTATGCGGTGATGAAGAGTGTTCGGATCGGGTTCGGGTTCGGGTTCGGTTTCTAAGTCACCTATGCGGTGATGAAGACTGGCTAAATTTGCGCCATAGGGACGTACAATTTCTAAGTCACCTATGCGGTGATGAAGTTGGTGACACCTATACCGTCACTCCAAACAAATTTCTAAGTCACCTATGCGGTGATGAAGTATGCGTTCAGTCTCCGAAGCCGAGGGTCGTGTTTCTAAGTCACCTATGCGGTGATGAAGCATGGCTTTCGTGCGTCTGCTCGAACGCTGATTTTCTAAGTCACCTATGCGGTGATGAAGGATACAACCGCCGCCACTACTATTGAGACAAATTTCTAAGTCACCTATGCGGTGATGAAGTTGTTTATAACGATGATGATGTGGATTTAAACTTTCTAAGTCACCTATGCGGTGATGAAGATTGAATAGTATATTTATCACCACCTTCAATCTTTCTAAGTCACCTATGCGGTGATGAAGACAGTGAGACAGGCGAGACAGGGCGATTGATTTTTCTAAGTCACCTATGCGGTGATGAAGACGCAGAGCTTCAAGGTCAGATCAACGCCAATTTTCTAAGTCACCTATGCGGTGATGAAGACTAGCTGATACCAGTTACCTAAACGATTGATTTTCTAAGTCACCTATGCGGTGATGAAGAGGGCAATCGTTCAGGGCTTGCGCGTGGTACTTTTCTAAGTCACCTATGCGGTGATGAAGGCTGTGCGTCTGTACGCGGTGTTTTGCGCTTATTTCTAAGTCACCTATGCGGTGATGAAGGAAATAATGCTTCTGGATCACTGGGTTTCTCGTTTTCTAAGTCACCTATGCGGTGATGAAGTTACCAATCCCTTTGCTATGGCAGCACAACCATTTCTAAGTCACCTATGCGGTGATGAAGGCAAGCATGTCGCCTTTTAGCTCTTCAAGCTTTTTCTAAGTCACCTATGCGGTGATGAAGGTGAGAACGACACGCTAAAATCAATAGGTGGTTTTCTAAGTCACCTATGCGGTGATGAAGTTCTTTGCAAACTTCCATCGGTTGTATATCTCTTTCTAAGTCACCTATGCGGTGATGAAGGTAGCACTTCATGTCTGCCGGCACTATCTTTATTTCTAAGTCACCTATGCGGTGATGAAGTTTATGGTTAAACGTGCTAAGCGTGGCGGTAATTTCTAAGTCACCTATGCGGTGATGAAGAGTGAGGCTCTTACTACTTACTTATCTACTATTTTCTAAGTCACCTATGCGGTGATGAAGCAATCTTGACCGACCTAATGCGCTTTTGTAGCTTTCTAAGTCACCTATGCGGTGATGAAGACTCAAATTTTAGCGAACACGGCAAGGGTCGTTTTCTAAGTCACCTATGCGGTGATGAAGATTAACGAATATCGGTTTAAGGGGTAGGTTATTTTCTAAGTCACCTATGCGGTGATGAAGGGCAAACGTTTTGATGAATGGTGCTTTGATCATTTCTAAGTCACCTATGCGGTGATGAAGGCACCAGTGTGTTATTTGCTGTTGCAGACTGCTTTCTAAGTCACCTATGCGGTGATGAAGGCCTAACCGCATTTTTGCCCAAAGAGCCAAAATTTCTAAGTCACCTATGCGGTGATGAAGAAGTTTCAAGTAACGCTGCATATCGTGGACACTTTCTAAGTCACCTATGCGGTGATGAAGATGCTACGTGGTCGTTTAATCCACTCAAGACATTTCTAAGTCACCTATGCGGTGATGAAGCAAGCAAACACCGCATGATGTCGCATCTGATCTTTCTAAGTCACCTATGCGGTGATGAAGCGAATATCATGTCAGTCTCACCGTTGAATATTTTTCTAAGTCACCTATGCGGTGATGAAGTAACTGGTGGCGTTGCTTCATGGGTGGGCGAATTTCTAAGTCACCTATGCGGTGATGAAGTGATAAGATAGCCGCTCCGACACCTTCTTTGATTTCTAAGTCACCTATGCGGTGATGAAGTCATCTTGTATTGCCATGCTTAGCGTCTCCGTTTTCTAAGTCACCTATGCGGTGATGAAGGTACAAGCGTGTTGTTTGCTGTTGCTGTTTGTTTTCTAAGTCACCTATGCGGTGATGAAGACTAGGGTAGTGCCTAAAAAGGGCACTGGAGTATTTCTAAGTCACCTATGCGGTGATGAAGGTCATGGCTTGCAACACTATACAAAATACATTTTTCTAAGTCACCTATGCGGTGATGAAGTTAGTTAGTACGCGATAGCCGTCGATTAAAACTTTCTAAGTCACCTATGCGGTGATGAAGCGACAGATATTTCAGATTCTTTTTGTACTGATTTTCTAAGTCACCTATGCGGTGATGAAGAAAGCCTTGCGCCATGTAATCATTGAGCTGTTTTTCTAAGTCACCTATGCGGTGATGAAGTAAACTCGATTGAATATATGTGCTTCACGGATTTTCTAAGTCACCTATGCGGTGATGAAGTAATTTATTGTAACTGATAATTGCGCTCGGTATTTCTAAGTCACCTATGCGGTGATGAAGAAGTTATCAACGATATACTTTATCTGAGCAGTTTTCTAAGTCACCTATGCGGTGATGAAGACATAAACAGACGCATAAGGCTCACTAATAGATTTCTAAGTCACCTATGCGGTGATGAAGTCGGCTTTGGCAGCAGCATCGGCAGCAGCTTTTTTCTAAGTCACCTATGCGGTGATGAAGTCCAGCATCTAGGCGACTGGAAGCGTCCCACTTTTCTAAGTCACCTATGCGGTGATGAAGAAACAGATATCCAGTAATAAGGCAAAGAGGGGTTTCTAAGTCACCTATGCGGTGATGAAGATCAGAGTACGTGGTGATGACTATCGCGGCATTTTCTAAGTCACCTATGCGGTGATGAAGGCTCAGCAGAGCAGCGATGAGGTGCTAGAGGTTTTCTAAGTCACCTATGCGGTGATGAAGTGGCTGCTCACAGTCCTCATCAGTATCATCAATTTCTAAGTCACCTATGCGGTGATGAAGATGATGGATAAATGGTTGAGCCAACTTGCCACTTTCTAAGTCACCTATGCGGTGATGAAGGCGCTATCACGTCATAGCGATGATGGTGGTGATTTCTAAGTCACCTATGCGGTGATGAAGTCGCGGTTGCTTGGCTCACTGCGTCATCAATTTTTCTAAGTCACCTATGCGGTGATGAAGATTGTTCCGAGCTTTGCATCATTGCTTCCAATTTTCTAAGTCACCTATGCGGTGATGAAGAGCAGCTTGTGCAGTGTCAGCTTTGGTCTGAGTTTCTAAGTCACCTATGCGGTGATGAAGTATCTATGTTCTTACAACCACCTCTAGCAACTTTTCTAAGTCACCTATGCGGTGATGAAGGGTCAACCCGACAAGACAGGCGGTCATAGTGATTTCTAAGTCACCTATGCGGTGATGAAGGGAGTAGCTGACGATGCAGCTTCTGCGATGTCTTTCTAAGTCACCTATGCGGTGATGAAGTGCCAAAGTTGCTATGCGCTGCCTGACTCCGTTTTCTAAGTCACCTATGCGGTGATGAAGGTCAGTTTTATGTTAGCGTCAACAGTGTCAGTTTTCTAAGTCACCTATGCGGTGATGAAGATCAAAAGAGACGATTTTACAGTTGAGTCTATTTTCTAAGTCACCTATGCGGTGATGAAGTGGATAACTTATTTGCACCACGCAACGAAGATTTTCTAAGTCACCTATGCGGTGATGAAGCTACTGCATGACAGACAGCTAGGTTTTCGCTTTTTCTAAGTCACCTATGCGGTGATGAAGGATGACGCAATCAAGGCTATTAGTCTGCTAAATTTCTAAGTCACCTATGCGGTGATGAAGATGGTTGGCGCTATACCAGTGTTCAAGGACAATTTCTAAGTCACCTATGCGGTGATGAAGTTAGTTTCTCAAGTTTATCTACGTCGCACTCATTTCTAAGTCACCTATGCGGTGATGAAGTTACCAGTAGGCAGTGCATAACGCTCGCTGTCTTTCTAAGTCACCTATGCGGTGATGAAGTGTCGAACGAGTGGCAGCCAGTCAGCGAGAGTTTTCTAAGTCACCTATGCGGTGATGAAGATACCATCAGCAGCATGGGGCATTGGTTGGTCTTTCTAAGTCACCTATGCGGTGATGAAGCATGAAGCAAGCGTTTGAGGCTGCCTATACTATTTCTAAGTCACCTATGCGGTGATGAAGTTTGGGTGGTTATCGACGGCAATAGCATGATATTTCTAAGTCACCTATGCGGTGATGAAGGACAAGAGCGTAGAACGGCTATGGCGTTTGCATTTCTAAGTCACCTATGCGGTGATGAAGCCGTCAAAGTGCCTTGCGAACGGAATATCATCTTTCTAAGTCACCTATGCGGTGATGAAGCAGCAGCAGTATTTAGCTCGATGCTGCTCGCTTTTCTAAGTCACCTATGCGGTGATGAAGCTGAATTGGTATATCGACCTTCTGCGGCTCAATTTCTAAGTCACCTATGCGGTGATGAAGAATTAAGGCTAGAAACGTCATTCTTGATCAGATTTCTAAGTCACCTATGCGGTGATGAAGCGTGGCAAGTCTTACGACAAATCAGGCGGTGATTTCTAAGTCACCTATGCGGTGATGAAGGTGGTTATTGCTGATCTGGTCGCTGGCAAGATTTTCTAAGTCACCTATGCGGTGATGAAGGCTGCTTGCGCCACAAATTGCTTGCGGTTGTGTTTCTAAGTCACCTATGCGGTGATGAAGAGAGAGTTTATTGTTAATAACTGCTCTTTTAATTTCTAAGTCACCTATGCGGTGATGAAGTTGACTAAACTCGTATCGCTCATGGTCACTAATTTCTAAGTCACCTATGCGGTGATGAAGCCACTCATCGAGTATAACGCTGGTATCTATAATTTCTAAGTCACCTATGCGGTGATGAAGTCCTCGGAATATAGTATTGTCTTTAACAACAATTTCTAAGTCACCTATGCGGTGATGAAGCACTAAATAGACCTGCTAATAGTGCAAACAATTTTCTAAGTCACCTATGCGGTGATGAAGAATATCCACATTACGAGCTACAGACTGCCTACTTTCTAAGTCACCTATGCGGTGATGAAGTTAGAGCTGATGGTTTAAGTGGTTCACCCAGATTTCTAAGTCACCTATGCGGTGATGAAGTAAGATAATCATGCAGCCTCCTTCTCAAGTGATTTCTAAGTCACCTATGCGGTGATGAAGTAGGTAGAAGTTACGGCATCAGCTTGGGTACATTTCTAAGTCACCTATGCGGTGATGAAGTTTAACCGACGGCTATTGCGTACTAACTAAGATTTCTAAGTCACCTATGCGGTGATGAAGAAAGGCTATGGTGTATGGAAGGATAACTTTGATTTCTAAGTCACCTATGCGGTGATGAAGGTTACCTAGTGCTTTGTATCTCACACCGTTAGTTTCTAAGTCACCTATGCGGTGATGAAGCCCTCAGAGTAACTATTTTGATTACCTTGAATTTTCTAAGTCACCTATGCGGTGATGAAGTGGGCGCGTCTCAAGTCGCTGGTGTTGTCCACTTTCTAAGTCACCTATGCGGTGATGAAGCAGCTAACAATGGTTTTTATAAGAGAGTAAGTTTTCTAAGTCACCTATGCGGTGATGAAGATTCACAGGATTTCGTGCAGATGGATTATCTGTTTCTAAGTCACCTATGCGGTGATGAAGATTTCAGATAATAAAAAACCGCCCAAAAGGACTTTCTAAGTCACCTATGCGGTGATGAAGAGGAATTATACCTCAAAAAAGTAAGCTATATGAAAGCGTAGAGGGCAAAAACCCTTGTTTTACCCTCCGTTTTTCGCTTTGATATAACTGTTTGATTTTTATGTGTATTTTTAAATAGCGCAAAAAAAAGGGTTTTTATTCCCAATTTTTGGGTAATTCGTCATTACCATCAATTCAGATCACCAATGCGGAACGGTGACGCTATTTCTCATACCATTCATGCCATATACATTAAACAATCCTGATTTTGGCTCGCTACAAGATCGTTGTAAGACCTGTAAGCGGTAATCGCTATCATTGGTTTGACTGTGCATTTGAATAAAAGGCAATGGCATCTCAGGTTTGCGTTTTGCGACAGTGTCCATCGCTTCCTCATAGCCAATCGATAGCTTTTTCGCTAATGCTTGCGCCTGCACTTCTACAGGTTTAAAGCGATAACGATGTACGCTGACGTGGCTTTTTACATTTTTGTCGACCTCTTCTATAAATCCAATTTCCACGTAATCGGTTAATTTACTAAGCCACTTATTAATCTGTAACTTAACTAACTCATCGCTACTGGGAGCAAAAACTCGAAGCTTTAGTCCCAGCTTAGAGGATTTGCCTTTTTTATCATAATGATAATCAGGAAAGCTGACACCGATGGACTCGATGCCATGCTTGTTCTTCATCTCAGCTAATGCAATGTGTACCTGATTGAACAGCTTACGCCAAATAAAGTAAGGCGCGATATCAGGATCAGGTAAGATGGTCAGCACTTGGTAATGGGTCATCTGACTCATAACTTACTCCTTACCACTGGCACCGAACACACCACCACGGATCAGCACACCCATGACGTAGTGCTGCTGCTCAACATCAGGTGCATCACCTTTGAGTACCCAGTTATCGAACAAGGTATAAAAATCCATTTTAGCTTTGGGTTGGCGGAATGCTGTACCTAGTGTGGTCACCGCGCCATAAGGTTCGATAGCGATAGGAAACTGGGCATCTGGATACCAAGTATCGATAGTACGAATAGCATTACTGATCTTTTGAGAATGCATACCTGCATTGTCTTCCGCACCTTTTTTATCACTAACACGGTAGAGTACCTTGCTTTTTTTGCTACCTGTATCGAGGATCAGCTCTTGTGATGGGTATACCTCTTGACCATAGCCAATGATGGCATATGCTTCTACATATAGGATAGTAAATGCATTACCGTTTAATCCTGATTTGATCCACTCTGCTACTTGCTTAATAGTAGCATCATCATTCTCAAAACTTTTCAGATTATAAGTTTTTGCATCATCAATAGTCAGTGTTTGTTCATTGCATTTTACAGTCACTTTTATACTTTCAGTGCCCACGCGGTTGCGCCATAACCAACGGGCATTTAGCACATTAATCGCATAGCGACGCGCCAATTCATCCAGTCCTTGGTTATCAATATAGTCAGTAACGACTTGCTCTAGTGCTTGTTGATAGTCTTGGTTATTACAAACATTTGGCTTACCTGTAAAGGGCAACACTTTTAGGCTAAAACGCGCAATTAAGGTATCGTTGTTTTCATCTAGTGATGCTGAATCCACCTTTTGTAAGTTGGCTTTTTCTGTTTCGGCGTCCAGTTTTGCAGGGTCATTGGTTATGGCGTTTTTTAAGCGGTTACTAATCGTACCGCGTACGGACTTCTCTTTGATGACGACGGGAGATACTGCTATATTGTCACCACTTGCTTGGCTGTTGGTTTGCCATAGATAAGCATCTGATACGTCTAAATTACGTTCAAAAGCGAGGACAGAGGCAGTTTTTAAGGCTGATTTTGACATGTGGTTCTCCATGATAAAAGTTTAAGTAAATGTGTCGTAAAACTGTGGTACTGAAAAGTAAGAAGTGAATTTAAAGCGCTTGCTTTTGTGTGAGTAAGTACAAAGCATCAGATACATCATAACGGTAACGCCAAAAAGCATTAGCAATGTCGTTATCACCGCCAATACTACCCAAACGCTGCGGATAGACCCATTTACCAAGACTATAAATCGCCTCGACATATTGACTGGGGTATTCAGGATTTCGCACGTTTTGCATAGTGCCAGCTTCAAAAAGCTCAGAAATACCTTGATAGCCGATCGGTATTGGTACGAGCCAGCCATGACCACTCTTACGTGATGTAGTCAGCCATTTGGTATCGCCGTTTTTCTGGGTTTCAGGAATATGATGCAATGCGCAAACGTCTATCAAAACATCGAGTGGTGTAGTGTCTGGCTTTTCTTTTTTTACTGTATCTATGATCTGCGTAAACTCGTCTTGCGCGTCCATTAATACAAAGGCAGGCAAAAGCTGTGGTATGACCGAGCCAATATCATGGCTATCAAAAAACTGTACTGGTTCAAATCTGGCTAAACCCTGTACGCTACCACCAGCCATACGCTGTTGTTGCAACCATTGTATGGTTTTTTGCTTGGCATAATCTTGCTGCTCATCAGTTAAGTGATCTGAGCCTAAGATTTCTACCACAAACGTCATTACCAAACGGCATTTACCTTCTTCGATAATGGAGGCGGTTTTGCCGTCTTTTTTGATAGGGTTACGCGTTTGGTTAAAGGTATAATTGTTATAAGTGTTAGGGCGATACATGTGAGGCTGGCAGTCGTGGCAGGCCAGTAGTACGCCGCCCAAAGAGACCTCAGACAGTATCTCATCGTCCGCCATCTTACGTGACATCGCATGAAAGCTACCCAAAAAACCAGTAATAGCAGGGAAGCCATAAGTCAACGGGCTTGAAATGGTATTCGCGCCTTCAATGACCACCTTTTTAAACAGTAAATAACCAATTACACTGAGATCGTTATCATCATCTATACGGCTCATAAAAATACTCCTTTGCCTGCGCGCTCGTAGCGTTTTTTCATATCTTCAATCTCACGCTCCCAGTCCAAATGCTCAGCATCACCAAAATCGCTGGCTATGACTTTAAATTCAGCCTGCATTAAGGTATTGAGCCAACGCGCAAAGCCGTGGACAATCTTGCCATGCCAAGCGTCGTCTTGCTCACGCTCAGATTTAAAGTCCTCTTCCCCTTCAAGATCAGCACGTTTGGGGTCGAGCCAAAGCTTCTCATAACGATTAAGTTCATAGTCTTTTGACCAGCCAGCGGGCAGGTTCGTGCGGATATCTTCTGCTGCACTAAATATCTGGTATAGCACTTCATCAATGGCTCGTTTGCGAGCTTCTCTGACATCAACGACATTACGAGGGTCTTTGATAGATTTAAAAATACTTTGAATGGCCTCGCGAGCGTTGTATTCCATACCAGTGCCAAAAATACTATCGGCAAATTTGGACAGTTTAAAAGCACGATCTTGTTTGATAATAGGCGGGAGTGAGGGGAGTAGGTAGTTGCGACCGCCTTGTTTACTCATGAGCAAGCTGACGTTCTGCGGTTTGGTACCACCAAGTTGAAGCGTTGCCAAATCATTTAAACTGACATAGGGCTGCTGTTCAGCCGTCTTCTTAAAGCGATTATCACGGGCTGTTTTGTTTTCATCAGAAAACTTAAGACGATTGATGCGCTGATAGATTTCATGGGTGAGAACAGAGGGATACAGGGGAACGATATTGATATACTCAAGCGCGTCAAGATCTGAGACTTCATAGGCGTTCGTGACCCAAAGCGTCTGCTTATTGCGCTCATGGGTAATAGGCTCGTCGATGATATTTTGCAAAGCAGTTTTAAAGGCTTGATGGTATGTATTGGCTAGTATCTGGTCGCTGGCAAGAGAGGCAATAAAATTAGGATCGTCAGCCAAAATAAGATCACGAATTTTGGTTGTCTCGTCTACGGTAAAATCAAAAAACGCGGCGAGGGGTAGGGCAGCAGCATTACCATTAGCATCAATATAACTGCTGTCTATTGAGTGCGTGCCAATGATAGTCTCTGGGAAATCGTTCGTTGGTTTAAAACTGACATTATCTCCCTTAGCATCAGGATGCACACCTTTTGAGATATGTGTACCAAAATTTAATTGTTTTGCCATACGATTAGTAGCGTCAGTAACCCAGTTGGCTGGACTATATCGTTCCTTGGCAGCTGCCAATGTCTCTTTTAATTCTGTAATTTTTTCGTGGTCGCTACTTTCAATGGCTTTAGCGAGCTGCTTTTGTTCCGTGTCGGTTTTTTTATCGTATTGGCTAGTGAGAAATGCTTTGACCGCATTGCTGGCTAGTTCTTGAGGTATTTCATTCAAGATTGTCTCCTTCCCTATTATTTATAAGATATGGTTTTATCCATGCTATTACATAAGAAAACTTTTAAAATATATTGATTTAGTTTTACTATACAATTACTCAAACGAATAGTAAATAGATTTCTTAGTCAATTCTAAGAATATGATGTGAAGCTGTTATAATGCTAGCTCACCGTATAGGTGACTTAGAAAATGCTATTACAGTAGAAAACTTTTTTTCATCACCGCATAGGTGGTTTATACCCAAAGCACGGTTCACGCCGTGCTTTTTTATGTCTTTTAATTAGTCACGAATAAAGCCAAAAAATTCATGAAAAGCCCAGCCACGACTGTCTCTGGTGCTGATACTGTTAAGCGATACAGACGAGTAGGTGATCGCCAAGGATCGCAGGCTTTTGTCGGGCTCAGATTGTTGCAACTCTTGTAATACGCTATTTAATGACACGGTCAACCAAGGTTTTATTTGTGTATGTACAAAGTCAAAGGGTAGCGGCTGAATCGTTTTGTTGTGAATAGTGGATTTAGCCAAGCCTTTCTCAAATACATCCTCGCTATGGTATGCATCAAAGCCTTGTGTTGGCTCATCAGTATCCTCATCATCCTTAACTATTTTGGGAATTAGTAGCCAGTCGTCTTGTGGCGTACCTGCGCGAAAGGGGCTAATTTGTTGCAGATGCGTGTGGGCACGATTGGCAGTAGCGTTACTATCCCAGTACGCATTGACGTAGTTGAGCTTAGGATTATTTAATAGGTGCCGCATTACTTGATGTTCAAGGTCACTTAAGTTTTCAATCTTTTTATTGTGAGATGCCTCAATTCTTGGTCTGGCATCCACTTGTACCAATTGCTCTGTTGTCATTAGCTTGTTTAGATCGTAGCTTGGTGGCTTAAATAAAGTAGTCTCAAACCCTGGGTGCGTAAAGATGGGCTGCTTGCCGTTAGGATGTTTAAAATAGCGGATGTTATATTGCAGCAGAAAGATGTTTGGCTCGTTGGCGACTTTGTCAGGACGGTGTCGCCAAACACGCCCAGCTAACTGGATGATAGAGCGCATAGAGGAGGGTTCTACAATAGCCCAATCATAATCGTGGTCACGTCCGACTTCGGCAACAGGGGTAGCAAGCACTATAAAGACATGGTTTTTGTTAGGGTTATCAGCGACAGCTTGCTTAATTTCAGAATGGTCAAAAATGCTGATTTTACTATTGCTACGGTCTAAAATTCTATCGAGCTTATTTTCTAAAGCATTACGGAGTAGCAACAGCTGCTTGGCGTGATAGCAGGTCACATGTATGATTGTATCTGCGGGTACCGTTATGCCATTTGCTTGAAATAACTGTATGGCAATATGAGTAATGTTGCTGATATTGGCAATGCGTACCAGTCCAATGCTAACGCTCGTATTTTTGCTAGATTTATTGTCAGAATTAGACGATACTTCATGATGCTTTTCGTGCAGACCTATGGCTGCATCAACCAACGTTTGTGCCAAAGCATTATAAAATTGCGGTGCTTTATCCTTAGTATATTGAGCTGAGAAGGGTAGAATTTTGGCTTGACGTCTAATAGGTTGCTTGGCTAAATAGCGGGCACGCTTATCACAAAATTGCTGATGTCTGTTTTGAAAGTCACTAACCTCACTGCACTGCCCAGACATCATCGCTTTGGGTTGTTCATCAAACCATGCGCAAACGACTTTTGGTGTCGGCTTGTTTTGACTTTGGTTAAACAGTTTGCGTCCTTCCATATACGCTTCAAACAATCCTGTGACCAAATCAGGTGTTAAGGTTGCAGACGAAAGTAGCACTCGCGTACCAAAAAGCCCTGCAAGATGCACTAGACGCGCGAGCGCAGGCAAGTCGGCTTGATCAAAGTCATCAGGCTCATCCAGTATCAAGTCACTACTAAGCAATCTCAGCATAGGGGCAATGTATTTGCCGCCGCGTTTGCATTCACTGGCTTGGATAATATGATCGACCGTACAGGTGACGATAGGGGCAAAAATTAAATCGCGCGCTTTAGGGCTAGCAATGACAGTATCGAGATTGAGTGCTTCATAGTCCTGATAATCAATTTCGCTATCGACGATCTCATCTAACAAATCCTCGCTGGACTCACTACCAAAGGTTTCAGATTCGTTATCGGGCTCATTGTCTTTTTTATATTCGCCGATAATGTCGGTAAACGCTTCACTCTTGTTATCGTATGCCAGCTCAAACAGTTTTTTGTTGGCGCTACCACCGACTAGTATTGCCAGTTGATCGCCTTCTAACTTTAGGTTTTTGCGAAAGCTCAGGCCTGTCTGTAGCGTTAAAATGCGTAGGCCTAGAGCAATAGTAAAACGTGCGCCCTTTTTTGGATCAGATAGCGCATACATAATACGAGCATTACCAATGGTTTTGCCCGCACCCGTTGATGCCATGTTGACCCCAAAAAATCCGTGCTCGCGCGTGGCATCTTGTAAGCCGTAAGTCATTTTAAAAGCATGGTTTTGCCATTTGAAACGTTCCTCTCCTGTTGGTTTGGCTAGTGGGTCGTGATTACGTATGGCAGGCATTTCGCTGGCAATAATAGGCAACGCACGGCAGAAATGGGCGGTAAATGCGCCGACACCTAATAAGTGCTCTTCTAATGATTGTTTAACGGTTGGTACGTTAGCAGTTCGATCGGTATTAGCAGCTAGGTTTTTAAAGCGGCTATCCACTTTGAGACAGCGAACATCGTCTTCTTTGAGACTAGAGTAATTGTGATCACCTACCATCAAGCACAGGCGAGATAAATGTAATAAGAACGGGTCGCTGATGGCTTTTTTAGATTCCAGCGCTTGTTGGCCAAGCTGGACTAGAGTAGGGTCATTTAATGCTTTTTTAGACCAGCGCCTAATGATTTTTTGCCACGCTAGACTATTGATTACCAAGTGATCAAATTGCCAAAAGTTTTTTAATTGAGCGTCGGTCATTTCATCCAATGACTTGGGGTTTTTTACCCAATAGTCGATGGGGCTTAACTTGCTGTAGAACTGGTTCAATCCCGCTTTAATGTCTATGAGTCCGCCAGCGCTTTTTAAACGCTCAATTTGTCTTGGTGGGTAATAAACCTGTTTGATTGGCGGTAGACGGTGGTGCGTAACGATTAGCCAAGCGACCCACTGTGCCAGTGGCGGCATTGTATTTATATCAACGGTATTTTGATTCGTATTATCCAGCAGTTTCTCTATATCGTGGGTTTCTAACCACTTATCTAATTGCAGCAAACGGTTAAGCCATGCCTCATCAGTGGGGCAATCCACTATCATCAGTTCAAACAGCTTTAATGATATCCATTCATGCCGATAAGAATCACCCTGTTTACTACCAACCATGAGCTTTTTTTGAAAGCCAATGGTGGATTTACCAATATCATGGAGCAAAGCGGCAATTGTCGCGACAATTTGGATGCTACTGGCATAGACCCAATCATTTTCCCATTCACTATGTAGGATGTTTCGTTTGGTACGGTTTACAGGCACCACGCCAACCTCATTAAACTTACGCTTATTGCCCACCACCCATACCAGTTCGGTCAGCTGGCGTGTCTTATTGCGATGACAGCTTACCGCCGTCGACTTTGTTGCTGACTGACGTAATAATTGCTTAACCGTTTTGAGACCTTCCTCAGTAATCGCCGTTTGCCAAACATTGTCACCGATACGGTTGGCGAAAGCGTCCAAAATACGCCTAGTGCGCCCTAGAGCCTTTTTTTCACATTGGGAGACAAAGATGACAATCATTTATGCCTCCCAATTTTTAGTCATAGCAATCTGCTTGACGACTTCAAACTGATAATCCAGTGCCTTATGCTTAGTAAACATATTCAGGCATTCTTGACGAAACTCCTGTTCACTCATATTTTCGCTGGCACAGATAAAGGCGAGCGGTAACACTAAAGCGTCTTTGATAATATCGGCAATGTCGAACACCAATGCCCCGCGACGAGTCTTACCATGCATCACCGCAAAGCCGTGTGGAATACCGAGCGTCCAAGCCGTCGTTGCTCCAAGCCCATAAGCCAGGTAGTTGCCGTGATTGAGGAAACCATTGGCTTTATCGATACCATCGTGCTCACGAGTAAAGCCATCGTAGCCAGTATTTTTTGCAGCGAGTTTATATAGCTGTTTGGTCAAACGTGCTTCAAGCTGCAATAAGTGCATGACCTCTTGTTGTTTGTCAATTTGACGAATATTGGCGTCAATTAGCGCATGTACCGTATTAATACTGCTATCAAAGCCCCAGCGTTTTAAATCACCGTCTTTATTCCATACAGTTTTTAGATAGGCAAGGCGGGCATGTTGTAAGTGCTTGGCAGCGGCCAAGCGCTTGTCATCATCCCACCACCAACTCATCCAGCCTTGAATGTATTCAGTTGGGCGATACTCGCTCTGCGGCGTCATCCATTCGACATAGACTTCTCGTTCTGCACCCATAAATAGTGGTGAACCACCGCCACCGCAAAAACCAACCAAAACCCCAGCTTGTGAGAGTAGGCGCATCGCCGCTTGAGTGATCGATGTACCTGTACCGAGCAGTATTGAAGTGGTATTGGCGATAGGGATGTTGTAATAAAGATTGGCTTTGTCATCTTCAGTAAGGTACAAGACGCGGCCGTCTTTTTGCATAACGCGGCAGTGCGAGAGGTAATAGATATTGGCACGTTTGGAGTGCAAAATGGTTTTGAGATCAGAGGAGGCAAAACTATTGTCGGTATAAGCATTGGTAGGTTTTGCCATAATAGTTCCATTTGTTAAAAATATCGCCATAATTAAGTCATGGGTTTACAGTAACGGAACTATGTTGGTAAAACAACTTATAAAAAAATCTTTACGACAACTGATGTCGCTAAAGATTTAAAAAACAATAAAAAACCAGACAACCTAAGTCGTCTGGCAATAAATTACTTCCAAAAATCTATCTGTCTACAATAAGCTGTCCACCAGAAAAGCTAATACACCCCTCACAAACCCAAGAGTTCAATCTCCTTGCATGAGGAATATCTGCTGGGACATCTAATGGATAGGGACGACCACAGTACTCACAGTGTACGTCATCTAAATAAACCTGACATTTTGCAAGTGTAGCAAATAAAACATCAGTCTCCGTGTTGTGGTCATAACAAAGCAGTTCTAAATGCGCTATATAATCACTGGGCGACGCATAGGACCAATACTCATAGCACAGACGCTTTGCTGTATCATCCAGAGCTGAATCAAAGACAAAGTTCAAACTCATAACATTCTCCTTAGTATCCATAGCCAGTGTGTGGTAGTAGCTCGTAAAGCTCACTCTGTAGCTGACTACACATATCATCAACGACATAGTCAGGATTGGCCTCTAAGCGCGTCTGAACCCATATGCGCAGCGCCATATGATTATCAAAGCAACTATCAACACTCAGGAACCTAGCTAAACCAGTACCTGACTGAATACAGATCTCACAAATGAGGTAGTTAGCAATATTATCTGCGCCATTACTGACATAGCCACTAGGTTTAAACGTCGCATGCAGTTTATCGTAATCAATCATTTTCATCGTGACGTCTCCTTGTCAGTAGATACTTGAGCCATCTGACTCCGATTGACCAATGCTTCAAACGCACTACCATCCTGCCTAGTCATGTTCGGTACGTAGCGACTATAAGTATTAAACAGCATCTTAGTCGTAGCGTGTCCCATTTGACTAGCAATCCATTCAGGACTTTCCCCAGCAGCTAACCATAGCGTTGCTGCAGTATGACGAGTCTGATAAGCATTGCGCTTTTTCAGACCTAAAATCTTAAGAGTAGGGTGCCAAACACGTTTATTTACGTTGTTATAATCAAGTGGTTCACCTGTATGCGCGCAAAATACATAGTCAGATCGCTTATAAGTGATGGTCTGCTGTTCCTTCAGAGCATCGTAGACCCAAGGTGACATTTGAATCGCACGATAAGACTCCTGAGTCTTAGGAGGAACAATTTTGCCCTTAACATAAGCTTGTTTGATCACAATCTCACGTCGATCAAAGTCAATGTTCTCCCACGTCAATCCATCGATCTCACTCGTACGCATCCCTGTGAAAAAACGTACCAGATAATAATTGCGATAGTCTGCTCTCACCCCATTGATAAACGTCCAAACCTCACTTAGTGTGAATGGTTGAATATCCGTTTTGGGCTGTTTGAGCGCATTGATATCGTAGTAAGGATTATCAAATTTATAGCGTTTAGCTGCTTCTTTTAGTATCATACCTAAAGGTACCATTATCGAATTGATGCGTGCCGCTGACAGATGTTTGTTAGCTTTTCCGTAAGTCACTTTGGCGAGGGATGAACGGAAAGCTAATACATCTGTCTTTTTTATGAGATGAATGGGTTTAGTCCCAAACTTAGCAATCAAGTACATATCAATAATCTCCTTTATTTTGCGCTTGTAAGTATCACGCCATTCAATTTCTTTTTCAGAAAACCATAATTTTGCAAACTGTTCAAAAGAGGGCGTATCGGTACTAATGCATTCCTTGCGGTTGTTTAACGCTACCATCTGTGCCGCTTTATCACTTTTTGGAAAGTACTTAGCATAGTTGAACAGTCCTAAAACGATTTCTGCTTCCATTTTCTCAATCACTTTTTCAAGCTTCTTGCGATTCGCTGGTGTGTCTGTTAGGTTTGTCGTCTCCCGACAGCGTATACCCATATAGTAAAAATCGACAAATAGCATATTGCTCCCTCTACGGGTTCTAATACTAGCCATCCTATTCCTCCTTATTGTAGTGCCATGGCATTGACGCTACCGGCAATGCCAGTGCGCATATCTTTTTCAATCTCTTCCCAAATGTACAAAATTTTACGACCACCGAATGGGCGTATATAATGAATGCCTTCGATAAGCACGCTATCTTTGAGCTCATTACGGATAGTACGAGGGTTATATTTGATGAGCTCAGAAAGCTCTTGGGTAGTTAGGTAGGTATGTGACATAATAAATTCCTTGTAAGCCAATTAAATAACTAGGTTGTTTTATCGAGATAACAAATAGTTTTATAAAAGTAATTTGTTGTTCGATAGAAGTAATTTACTAGCTATTGTTAGTTGATGCAAGTACTTTTTTAGTCTATTAAGGAATTATTAATGATTTTATGTAATTTACCAGTGCTACTAGCTGAACGACGTATGAAGGTGGCAGATCTAATAAGGATGACAGGAATTAGTAAGTCGACAGTGCACAAGATCTATAACGAACAGACTTCAAGAATAGATTTTGACACTATGGATAAAATTTGTGAGGCACTAGATATTGAAGTAGGTGATTTATTTACTTATGTACCTAACGAGTCGCTAGATAAAGAGAAGTAAATCAATTTTGAGATTGCTTTAGATAGTTTAGGGTAGAGGTCAAAAGTGCTACTCTGAAAGAAAGGCGAAATAGATAGCAGGCGCAACTTAGGCACAATTTGGGCACACACGTTTTTTGATGATGTTTGCTGAAAGTGAGAAAAGAGGTAATTTGAATCGACGTATAGTTTCCTTTTCCGCTACAGCCCATATTTCACGGACAAAAAAAACCCCAATCGTGAGATCGGGGCTTTCTAAATTTGGTAGGCATAAGCAGATTCGAACTGCTGACCTCTACCATGTCAAGGTAGCGCTCTAACCAACTGAGCTATACGCCTATTTAGGTTGAGCATTTTAGCAAGTTTCTCAGACTTTGCAAGCCTTTTTTATAATAATTCTATTTTATTATCATAATATTTGATGTTGCGCACCATTATCAAACATTGCAGTATGTTTTTTATGTATGTTTTCTAAATATTTAATTTAACACGTTTAGTTTTTATTGTTAATAAAAGGGTGAAACCTAATGGATAAGCGCCTATAACTGGTATTATATCTCTCTAACGAATGTGATGGTCATAATAGCAATGATGTAAAGTCATTCGTGTTAAACAAGCATTCAATGAAATTAGAATTAGTCGGAGGATAACATGGGCTTATTGGTAGATGGTAAGTGGCAAGATAAATGGTACAACACGGAAGAAAACGGCGGGCGTTTTAAGCGTGAAGATGCCGGGTTTAGGAACTGGGTAACTGCAGATGGCAGTGCAGGTCCTACAGGTGTTGGCGGATTTAAAGCTGAATCCGATCGCTATCACTTATACGTGTCGCTAGCCTGTCCTTGGGCACACCGCACTTTGGTTTATCGTAAGCTCAAAGGTCTAGAGGATATCATTCCGATATCTGTGGTTCATCCTTTTATGGGAGAGCACGGCTGGACGTTTGCAGAGGGCGAGAGCGTGATTGCTGATCCGCTTATCCATGCAGATTATGCTTATGAGCTTTATATTAAAGCAAAACCCAATTATACGGGACGAGTTACCGTTCCGATTTTATGGGACAAAAAGACCAATACGATTGTGAGTAATGAATCATCAGAGATCATTCGTATGTTTAATTCAGCTTTTGATGAGGTTGGCGCACTAGCAGGTGATTTTTCGCCAGCATCGTTATTGCCAGAAATCGATGACATTAATGCGTTTGTCTATACGACGATTAATAATGGTGTGTACAAGGCTGGATTTTCGACCACACAAGAAGCTTATGAAGAGGCGGTGATTGAGCTGTTTGCCGCATTAGATACACTTGAAGCCCGTCTAGCAGATAAGCGTTACCTCACAGGGAGCACTATCACCGAAGCGGATTGGCGATTATTTACCACCTTAGTTCGTTTTGACGCGGTCTATGTTGGGCATTTTAAATGCAACCTACGCCGCATTATCGACTATCCAAACCTGTGGGGCTATCTGCGTGATTTGTATCAAGTACCAGGTATCGCTGAGACAGTGAATATGGAGCACATCAAGCAACATTATTACACGAGCCACGCCAATATCAATCCCACTCGTATCATCCCTATTGGCCCTGCTATTGATTTTACGACAGCACATAATCGTGATCAGCTATAGACATGTTTGCTTTATACGTGTGAGCGAGAAAGGCTCAGCATAAATAGAATATCACTAAAAAAAACACCCCAGCGACTATAAAGCAGCTGGGGTGTTTTACGATGTAAAAGGTATTTTAATTGATATTAAGCATTGTTTAGCTGACGGGCTGCCTCTAATGCAAAGTAAGTCAAGATACCATCGGCACCAGCACGGCGGAAACCAATCAGAGATTCTAAAATTACAGCATCACTGAGCCAACCATTCTGGATAGCAGCCATATGCATGGCATATTCACCAGAGACTTGATAGGCAAAGGTTGGTACACCAAAGGTGTTTTTGACTTCACGGATGAGGTCTAAGTATGGCTGGCCTGGTTTGATCATGACCATGTCAGCGCCTTCATTGATGTCCATAGCGACTTCATGCAAGGCTTCTGCACGATTGCCAAAGTCCATTTGATACTGCTTCTTGTGCCCGCCTTTTAAGTTACCAGCGCTACCAACAGCATCGCGGAACGGACCATAGTAAGCAGAAGCATATTTGGCTGAGTAGGCCATGATCGCGGTATTAACAAAGCCTTCTGCTTCAAAGGCATCACGCATGGCTTTGATACGCCCATCCATCATGTCACTAGGAGAGATGATATCAGCACCAGCACGAGCATGCACAAGGGCTTGCTTGACCAATACTTCGGTGGTTGCATCGTTGATCACATAACCGCTATCGTCGAGCAAACCATCTTGACCGTGCGATGTATAAGGGTCTAGTGCGACATCAGTCATGACGACCATCTCTGGTACGGCATCTTTGACCGCTTTTACTGCGCGTGCGGTAAGACCATCTTCGTCGTAAGCGGCTTTGCCATCAGGGGTTTTTAATGCATTGTCAATGACAGGGAAGATGTCGATGGTAGTGACACCCTCTGCCAAAAGCTCTTTGGCATAATTAACAAGCAAATCGATTGATAAACGCTCAACGCCCGGCATGCTAGAGATCGTTTCACGCTGGTTGTCGCCTTCTAATACAAAGACAGGCGCGATAAAGTGCTTGGGATGTAGTTCGACTTCACGAATCATTGCTCGCACGTTATCGTTATAGCGTAGACGACGCAAACGAGTGGCAGGGTATTGGCGGTTAAACGTATAGCTCATAATAATTCCTTACTATCATTTTAATAGTTATGGTGTTGCTCGAGTGAAAATTATTTTATAAGTCGTTTTTTATGGCGTCATGCTTTATGGCATTGACTTCTCAAAAAAGCGACTTATAAAACGATTTTACTATAACTAAAAGGCTCAAAATAAAGCAAAAAGCCCTACCAAGTTAAGTCGGTAGGGCTGATGATACTTATCGACTATCAACGTGAAGATACGATTACGTCACGAGATTATGAACCCATGATTTAAGGCTCAACAATCTGTGTGACAGGCACCTGTTCAACGCTCGCATCATTGAAGCGAGTCTCTTCAGTCACCACACCGACGGCCGCATCTTTTCTACCATCATCATTCACATCGACGATGGCAGTGGGTTCAAAAGTGGTGGTTTTTGTCGTTTGAGATTGCTTGATTGCTAAAGCCTCTTGTGGAGACACAACAGGTGCTGAGCCAGCTGCTTGAATAGCATTTGTTGCTTTGGCTTTTGCACTCTCGGCAGATCCAGTAACGATTTGGGCTAAGTTGGTGTGCTGCGGTACAGGAATCACTGCGGGCACATCAAGGTTGGCACCGCCACCGAGGGCTTGATACAGCTCAACTTGACTGGTGATTTTCTGTAGCTCTAGATCCAATATACCTTGCTGAGTAGAGAACAGTGAACGCTGAGCATCAAGCACGTCTAGATAGTTATCAAGACCGGCTTTGAAGCGCGCATCAGCAATTTGATAAGTCTGCTCAAAGTTATCTTGCAAGCGATACTGTGACTGTAGCTGCTCACCCAAAGTAGCACGCGTAGCCAGTACGTCTGACACTTCACGGAAGGCGGTCTGAATAGCACCCTCATAATTTGCCAATGTTTGCTTGCGTTCGATTTGCGCGACATCGTAATTGGCATCCAAGCGACCAGCATCAAAAATAGGCACGCTAATGTTAGGACCAAACGACCAACCAACCGCGCTGTTTTTGAACAAATCACTCAAGCTGCTACTACTCACACCAACACTACTGGCAAGGCTGATCGAAGGATAATAAGCAGCACGCGCCACTTCGATATTGGCACCAGCCGCTTTTAGGTTATATTCTGCTTGTAGCACATCAGGACGGTAGCGTAACAACTCGCTTGGCAGTCCTGCGCTAAATATCTTTTGAGTAGTGATATTGCTGACCGCAGGCGTTGGGATCAGCTCATTTGGTATAGCGCCGCCCACCAAGTACTGCAAGGCATTGCGTGACTGCAGAATACTGCTTTGCGCACGCAGTACCGCTAGCTTAGCATTCTCAAGTGAGGCGCTGGCTTGTAGTGATGGTAGCTTGGGATCAATACCTGCCTCAAAGCGCTTATTAGCAATAAACAGGGACTGCTCACGGCTCTGTACGGTGGCTTCTGCCAACTTCAACTGTGCCAGACTGTAGCTGAGATTGGCATAGCTTTGGGCAATATTACTAATCAGGCTGATCTGAGTGGCATCTTTGGCAGCAGTGGTTGCCAAGAAGCTTTGCAGTGCTTGATCTTTTAGGCTGGCTATTCGACCCCAAAAGTCTAGCTCATAGCTGGCAAGACCAAGCTGTACGTTATAGCTGCTGTTTGGGCTAGTGCTGACACGGTTCTGTGCCTGACGAGTATAGCCTGCGCTGCCGTTGATGGATGGGGCGTCATTGATATCGGTGATTTGATATTGTGCGCGTGCTTTTTCAATTGCCAAACGCGCACTTTCAAAATCTTTGTTCTTCTCAAGACCCAGCGCAATCAGTCCTTTTAAGCGCTCATCGCTATAAAAGTTCTGCCAACGCTGGGCAGCAATACTTGGCTGCTCAGGAGTACTGATGGTTTCCTCATCGAACGCACCGTAGGTCTGTTCCATGGGGATATTTGGCTCTGCTAGGACAGGACTCATATCAGCTTTTGGGATGGTGTTACAAGCTGCCATGCTCATTGCTAAGGCAGTCAAACCTAATAGGCGACTACCATTTTTGCGCAAGCGTGAGATAGCTGGCTGTGCAGCAGATACTGGTACTGCTGCTGAGTTGGTGATAAACATATTTTGAGCACTCATTATCTATTGTCTCCAAGGCTTGCAGGCTGATAGTTATCAGAAGGCATTGGGTTGTGCGAGTCAGGCGTACCGTTGCCATCATCTCTATCGTTTGGCTTGTTGTTCTCATATTTGTGCGGGAACGCGCTACGCACCCAGATATAGAACATAGGAATAAAGAAGATGCCTAATAATGTGGCAGTGATAACACCGCCGACAACACTGGTACCGATAGCGTTCTGACTGCCTGAACCTGGACCATTTGCCAAGAATAATGGCACAACACCCAGTCCAAAGGCAAGTGAGGTCATAATAATCGGACGCAGACGTTGACGCGCGGCTGTCATAACAGCCTCTCTGAGACTATAACCTTCCTCTTGGTGTTCTTTGGCAAACTCGATAATCAAAATGGCGTTTTTGGCGGACAAACCAACGACGGTGAGTAGACCCACTTGTAAATAAATATCGTTGGCAAAACCACGTAGCCACGTAAATATCACCGCACCCAATACCCCAAGTGGAATGACCAATAGGACAGAGAAGGGGATAGACCAGCTTTCATATAGTGCTGCCAAGCACAAGAACACGACTAGGATTGAAAGCGCATAAAGCATCGGCGCCTGGGCACCTGATTTTTGCTCTTCCAATGACATACCTGTCCACTCATAGCTGATGCCTTCAGGTAATTTTTCTATCATGGCTTCCATTGAGTTCATGGCTTCACCAGTACTCAAACCTGGAGCTGCGCTACCTTGGATGTTCATTGATGGCAAGCTGTTATAACGAGTAAGACGCGGCGAACCTGACTGCCATTCACTGCTAGAGAATGCATCAAATGAAATCATATCATTTGTCTCGTTTCGTACATACCACTTACCGATATCATCAGGGTTGGTACGGCTGCTGGCTTCACCTTGTACATAGACACGTTTGATACGGCCGCGATCGATAAAGTCATTGACATAGCTTGAGCCCCACGCGGTCGAGATGACGCTATTGATGTTACTCAATGATAGGCCATAAGCGGCCGCTTGCTCTTGGTTGATGTTGACCTTGAGCTGTGGTGAATCTTCTTGACCGTTAGGACGAACACCGGATACTTGATCGTTCTGTGCTGCCATCCCTAAGAGCATATTACGGGCTTCAAGTAACCCGTCGTGCCCAAGGTTACCACTGTCCTGAAGCATCAAATCAAAACCACTGGCATTACCAAGCTCAGTAATTGCTGGCGGTACAATGGCGAATACTTGTGCTTCATTTATCTGAGTAAAGAAATAACCCATCGCGCGACCAGCGACAGCTTGCGCTGTGTTTTCATCACCAGAACGCTCCTCCCAATCTGACAATCGAACGAATGCCAGACCCATGTTTTGACCTTGACCGGCAAAACTAAAGCCTGCAATGGTAAAGACAGACGCAATGTTGTCAGTCTCTTGAGTATCGTAATAGTTTCTAACTTTATCCAGTACGTCTTGCGTCTCATCTAATGTAGAGCCCGCAGGAAGCTGAACCAAGGTAAACATAATGCCCTGATCTTCTTCTGGTAAAAATGAGCCTGGAATACGTAAGAATACGACCGCCATGATACCGATGATCGCTGCATAGCCAATCATGTATAACCATTTAAAACGAATACTTTTGCCTACAAAGTTTTCATAAGAGCGGCTAAGTTTAAAGAAGCCACGGTTAAACCAACCAAAGAAACCCTTTTGCTTTTCGGTACTGCCTTTTTCGTGACTCTTACCGCGTTTTAGCAAGGTCACACATAGCGCAGGAGTAAAAATAAGCGCGACCATGGCTGATAGCACCATGCTGGTAATCAGCGTGATGGAGAACTGGCGATAAATCACCCCTGTTGAGCCACCAAAGAACGCCATTGGTATGAATACGGCAGACAAAATAAGCGCGATACCAATAACAATCTTACTAATTTCACCCATCGACTGGGTAGTCGCGTCTTTGATAGAGATATGAGGATCTTCTTCCAAGATACGCTCGACGTTCTCTACCACAACGATCGCATCATCGACCAGCAGACCGATGGAGAGTACCATAGCAAACATGGTCAACACGTTGATACTAAAGCCCGCAACGTATAGCACCGCAAACGTACCTAATAGGACAACAGGTACGGCAAGCGTTGGAATGATGGTTGCACGCCAGTTCTGTAAGAAAATGAACATGACGATGAATACTAAGACAATAGCCTCAATAAGCGTATGCACGACTTGCTCGATAGAAAGCTTCACGAATGGCGTTGTGTCATAGGGAACAACCGATGCTAAACCTGCTGGGAAGTTTTGCTCCAGCTCTGCCATACGTGCACCAACAGCCTCACGAGTTTCAAGCGCGTTGGCACCACCAGCAAGCGAGATACCTAGGCCAGCTGCTTCTTGTCCATTATACAAGGATACAACGCTATAGTTTTCACTACCGATTTCGACGTCTGCTACATCACCTAGGCGTACTTGCGCACCAGAGACATCTGTTTTCAGCAGAATGTTTTTAAACTCTTCGGGCGTTTGTAGATAGCTTTGAACAGTAACGGTTGCGTTAATGACTTGTTGATCGGTATCGGCAGGTGCTTGTCCTAATTGACCAGCAGATACCTGAGCATTTTGCGCTCGTATCGCATTGACGATATCAGATGGCACCATGTTATAACTGCGTAGGCGTGCAGGATCAAGCCAAACGCGCATGGCATAAGTAGAACCAAAGACCTGAACTTCACCTACACCTTCGACACGACTGATCGAATCGAGGACATTTGAGTTGATATAATCGGCAATATCGGCCCGATCCATACTGCCGTCTTCAGAAATGAACGCCTGTACCATCATAAAACTGCTGGATGATTTGTTGACGTTGACGCCTTGACGCTGTACCGATTCCGGTAGCGCGCTCATCGCAGCTTGCAGTTTGTTCTGTACTTGTACTTGTGCGGTATCAGAGTCCGTACCATTTTCAAAAGTCAGCGTGACTGATGCACCACCATTCGAAGAGCTCGATGATGACATGTACATTAGGCCATCTAGACCTTTCATACGTTGTTCAATGACCTGTACAACGGAGTTTTCAACGGTTTGAGCATTAGCACCAGGGTAGCTTGCACTGACCGAAATCGTCGGTGGCGCAATACGTGGATACTGTTCAATCGGTAGATTAAGAACCGATAACACCCCGATGAGCATGACCAAAACAGCCAGCACCCAAGCAAAAATAGGGCGATTAATAAAAAAAAGTGACATAGTATATCCCTAAGTCTTCCTGTCTTTGAATGGAATTAGTTAGCAGCGGCTTCTGTTGATTTTTCACTAGAAGTGGCATTGCTAGCTGGCTTTTTATCCATTGTTTTTGCAGCTTGCTGCGGCGTCTTAGCATTCGGTGCACTTTGTGCAGATGGCGCTGGATTTGCGCTCTCTAGTGGCTTGGCAACCACCTCTTGCTCAGGCTTAACCTTGGCACCGCCTATCACAACTACTTTGTCACCTGCTTTTAAGCCATCAGTGACAACCCACTGGCCATCATAAGTACCGTTGATAGTGACTGGACGTACTTGAATCTTGTTGTTTTCATCAACGATATAAACTTGCGTCTCGCTCTTAGGCGTACGCGTGACAGCGCTTTGAGGAACTAGTGCTGCGTTGGTAATGACGCTTTGAGTTAAGCGAGCCGTCACGTACATACCCGGTAGCAAAATATTGTTGCTGTTTGGGAAAATCGCACGCAAGGTAACCGCACCTGTTGACTCATCCACTTTTGCTTCAGACAAAGCAAGCTTGCCTCGCACGGGATAGACTGAACCATCCTCTAGCACCAACTCAACTGAATTCATGCCTGGCTGAGCTGAGCCGTCTGCTATTTGCTGACGTAGCTTGAGCAGCTCAGAAGAAGACTGACTGATATCAACGTAGATAGGGTCTAAGCGCGAAATGGTAACCAAAGGATCCGCTTGACCGGCGCTAACCAGCGTACCAGCAGTCACGCTTGAGCGATCAGTGCGGCCACTAAGAGGGGCGCGTACGATAGTACGGTTCAGATCCAATGTGCTAGCATCAAGACCAGCTTGCGCGGTTTGAATACCTGCTTTTGCGCTTTCGATACCCGCTTGTGTCTGACCGACAGCAGCTGCGGCGCTCTGTACAGCTGCCTGCGCGGTACGTACGGCAGTTTGAGCTTGCTCATACTGCTGCTGTGAGATGGCATTGATACTCACCAAGCCTTGCAGACGTTGTAAGTCATTTTGCGCCTGAGCCAATGACGCTTGGCGGCTGACTAGCTCAGCTTTTGCATTGGCATTATTCGCCAATGCTGTTTGATAGTTCGCCTGTGATTGCTGTACAGCTGCCTGACCACTGCTTACCGAAGAGGCATAGTTATCAGTATTAATACGATAAAGTGGCTGACCTTTTTTGACATTGCTTCCCTCACGGAATAACACTTCGTCAATGACGCCATTTACTTGTGGGCGGACGTCGGCAGTTTGATAAGCTGCAGTACGTCCAGAAAAAGTCTGTACTTGGGGGACGGTGTCGAGAGTGACAGTCTGAACGTTGACAACTGCAGGCGGCATTTGTTGCTGTGCGGCTTGCTCACCAGCGGCGTCATCGTTTTTGTCACAGCCAACCAGTACAGCTCCAGATAGTACAGATGCTATTACAAGCGCAAGAGTAGAGTGCTTCATCAATGTCCTCGGCAATATGTAAATAAAAATAATGACAGTATAAAAAGTTAAACAATAAATTTTGGTATATAAATTATAAAATTTTACTAATTTTGCAGGTTCACACTACCGTTGCTAATATAGCCTTTGAATAAACTGACTCGGCAAAAACCTCGCCAATAGGACATTCAATAGCGAGATAAATGAAGTAGTGCTGTCAGCTGATTGGGTATCAAAAGTGTAGGTAGACCACAAAATGGATTAGTAAATTTAATGAGTTATTATAAACTATTGGGGTAACCCCACAGTCAAGCGATTCATAATAGGACGGAGAGTAAAAAGCGGAAATATCATGTTTTATGAATAAACAAAATGTCGCTATAGTAAGCGTTAGGCCAACTAACAGCTAATTAAGACACATACAACCTACTATCGAAATTTATTGTAATTTTTTGTTATAATCGTAAAGCCCTAGTAGCATTAAGGTCTTAAAACGGCAAAAAACCTGCTTTGTAAACAATTCAACAAATTTAGCAACCCTTAATTACGACCTTAAAGAAATCGTTATCAGCACCTCTCTATTAGGCGTGAATAAATATCATCCAACCTTCAAAAATCCTTACATGATTATAGTACTGCAAAGATTTATGAAACTTAAAGAAAGGTAACTATTTAGCTGGTACGTTAGTTTTGAAGAGAATAGGTTTTTGAAGAGTGTCGCTTTCAAGTTACGGGGCTGCTGTTCATTGATTGCTAAAAGCGCTGCTGAACAATGAGTCGTCTTAATCAGCTCGTTGTTCTAACTAGCTGGTTGTCTTAATTAGTCGATAACACAGACGACTCATATTTAATTATACCAATCGTGCGCTAGCAAGCTCAGTCAATTGATACAAACCTTGACGATATCGATTGTCAGGCAGTGTGCTGAGGGCTTGTTGTGCGAGCCTAGTCTCTTCCAAAGCGCGCTGCTTGCAATAATCTAATGAGCCTGAGCTACGTACTAACTCAATCAGTTGCTCAGCATTTGGTGTTTTACCCGTTTGCACAGCGATTCGTAGCTGCTCATAGCCTTCGTTGTCACTGTCTTTGAGTAACTCAAGGGCTTTGATAGTCGGCAGGGTAGGCTTGCCTTCTGCAAGGTCGTCACCTAGGTTTTTGCCCATCACGTCGCTATCACCACTATAATCGAGCACATCATCGATAATTTGAAACGCATTACCAAAGTGCTGTCCAAAGTCGCCTAATGCGGCCATATATTCTGTTTTGTCTTGCAAAATAGCAGCGCCTTGAGTCGCCATCATAAACAGGCGAGAGGTTTTGCCATCGATAATGCGTAAGTAGTCTTCTTCTGTTGCGGCAGGGTTGTGCTGATGTTGTAGCTGCAATACTTCGCCTTCAGCAATATCACAAGTCCCGTCTGAGAATACTTGCAGCAATGGCAAGCTTTGAAAACCAACCAAGAGATTAAAGGCACGGGCAATTAAGTAGTCACCGACCAATACGGCGGTGGCATTGTCCCATGTAGCGTTTGCCGTCGGCTTACCACGGCGCTGTCCTGACTCGTCGATCACATCGTCATGAACTAAGGTTGCGGTATGTAGCATCTCAGTAATGGCTGCTAGATGCATCGCTTTTTCTGATGGATTGTCGTCAAACATACGGGCACACAATAGCGTAATCAGCGGGCGCATACGCTTACCACCGGCATTGATTACATGCTGAGAGACGCTCATGACGAGCTGTACTTTTGAGTTGAGACTACCAAATACTTGCTTGTCCATCACCTCAAAATCATTGGCCACGATACTTTGAATATCAGCATAGCTAGGCGTTGATTGCGGAATGGAATCGGTGTTACTTAAAGAGGTAATAGTCATAATAAATAGTCATATTAATAAGAGTAAAGAGAGTTTTTATAACCTTGACTTCATTTATCTATGGGTAAGGTATGGTTTCGCTTATCATAGCATAGCTATCTCTGAAAATTGTTGGTTAAAGTACATCCCAAGGGTAGCTCAGAGTTAGCTTGTGCGCCTATTATCATGCATAGAAGGTAGTGCAAATTGATGAAAGCATTCAATAGTTTGATGATAAGACTGTTAACTTATCACGAGGTTTTATCGTCACATAAATGACAGATAAAAGGCTGTAAGTAACTGATTATATAAGTTATAATAGCCCCCGTTAGGCGCAAGCTATCATTTATAACCATCGTTATGCTGCTTTTATCAGTATCGTCGTCTACGACGGGTTGGTAATCTGTAGCGTATATAACAATGCAGATGATGGTGATTTAGTGTAACCACCTTGCAAAAACAAGACGCGCGGCTTGCTTTTATAAGCAAAAAGCCGTAAAATCTTGCCTTTAATTTTTCCCTGTCGTGTTCGTCGTAAAAGCGTTGGTATAACATCAGCCACGGCACACGGGTTAAACGGAGTCATACAATGTACGCAGTAATTAAAACTGGTGGTAAACAGCACCGTGTAGTCGTCGATGAATTGCTTAAAGTTGAATTGCTAAAAGCAGAAAAAGGCGAAACAATCAAATTTGAAGACGTGTTGATGGTTGTTGACGGCGATGACGTCAAAATCGGTCAGCCTGTTGTTGATGGCGCTAGCGTAGAAGTTGAAGTTGTTGAGCATGGTCGCGGCGAAAAAATCCGTATCATCAAGCACAACCGTCGTAAGCATTATCACAAAGAGCAAGGTCACCGCCAATGGTACACCTTGTTAAAAATCAAAGCCATTAATGCCTAATTACCCGTTTAGCAATGTTTGCTAAATAGCGCACTAAATGCTTAAGAGTTGTCGCATAAGCGATAAGTCACATTAACAAGGAGATTTTCTCATGGCACATAAAAAAGCTGCCGGTTCGAGCCGTAACGGTCGTGATTCAAACCCAAAAATGCTAGGCGTAAAAATCTTTGGTGGCCAAGCTATCACAGCTGGTAACATCATCGTTCGTCAACGTGGTACAGAATTCCACGCAGGCGAAGGCGTTGGCATGGGTCGTGACCATACTTTATTTGCACTAAATGATGGTGTTGTAAAGTTTGAGACCAAAGGTAAATTTAACCGTCGTTATGTAACGGTTGAAAACGCATAATTATCCGTTTAGGTCATTTTATTTTTTGAATAAAATGGTCGGATAACTAAAAAGCCCTTACTGCCTGATGGTAGTAGGGGCTTTTTGCGTTTATAAGACCTTCTCAATCAATACCTAATTTTTGTTAGAGGTTTGGTCAGCAATTTTATATAGCATAAATACTCGTAACACTTGGCTCACTGGCTTTTTATGAGCACAGTGTTAATAATTTATCATGATAAATGCAAACTTTTACCGTGTAACTGTCTTGGTTACAAGTGTGTATGGCAGGCGTAGTAATGATTGCAAATCATGACTAGGCGCGTAATAAAAAAACTGGCACACTGTTGCCATTGCTGATTGATACCTGTTTTATAACGGTGAGATCGGCATCAATAGGAAAAATTTTAATAAGTTATTTTATTTTTAAGCGACTATTTTTAAAGCGATGATGCTTTTTTAGAGAGGATTACTGATGACTTTATCTACCAAAAAATCGACCAAACAAAAAATGATGACTGGTGCTTTAGCTGGTGTTTTGATGACGTCACTCGGCGTAGCAGCGCCTATGATGGCATTGACTCAGTCTGCCACCGCAGCGCCTGCTGATAATATGACAGCGGCCAAACGCCTGAACAAATTACTGACCAATACCAAAAGCATGACAGCTAATTTTAGCCAAACCACCAAAGGCGCTAGCAGTGGTACGTTTACAGGCTCTATGAGTGTCCAACGTCCGAATAACTTTCGCTGGGAAACCAAGTCACCATCAGATCAGCTGATCGTGGCCAATGGCAACTCTATGTGGATCTATGACAAAGATCTAGAGCAAGCGACTAAACAAAATGTGGATAGCCAAGTAGGTAATACGCCAGCACTGTTGTTATCAGGCGATCCAAGCAAGATTGACCAAAACTTTAAAATCACTCAGCCATATAGCAATAAGAACTACTATGTGTTGTACCCAAAATCTGATAATGCCAGCTTTAAGAGCCTATCAATGAGCTTTAGTGGCGGTAAACCTGTGATGATGGTATTGAATGATACGCTTGGTCAAACGACCTCTATTAAGTTTAGTGGTATCAAAATGAACCCAAGTATCGGTAGCAGTCAGTTTAAGTTTACTCCACCAAAAGGTGTTGATGTCATCAATCAATAAGGACCAGCTAATTAGTTATATTTTGCTATTTACCTAAGGTTGAAAGTATCTAAGATTGAAGGCAACTAAGAGTGATAGCTAAATAAAAAGGACAGATCTTATGTGATCTGTCCTTTTTTATGAACGTAATGATATTTTGGTCAGCAGAAAAATTAAGACATAGCTCGTATGGATTCCATATCTGGCATCGGTGGTAGCTCATTTAAATGACTCAACCCAAACGCATCTAAGAATTGCGTAGTGGTATGAAGTAATGCTGGGCGGCCTAAGGTCTCTTTGTAGCCTTTTTCAATGATCCATCCTTTATCAAATAGCTGGCGCAGTATATTACTTGATAACGTCACACCGCGCACTTGCTCGATATCACTACGTGTCACAGGTTGCTTATAAGCAATAACGCTCAAAGTTTCAAGTAAGGCTTGGCTCAGACGCTCTTGACGCTGTGGAAAAATCTGCTGAATTAAGCTGCTATAGGCATCGGAAATTTGTAAGCGGTAGCCGCTGGCTGTCTCATGTAGGTTCAGCACACCAGTCTCTAATCGTCGCTCTAGCACTTCTAAGGCTTGCTTTAATGCCTTGCTAGATAATGACAAATGCTTCTTTAATGCCTGTGCTGTCAGCGGCGCCTCTGAAGCGTGTAAGAGCACCTCGATGCGCTTGCTCACATCTTCAAGAGAGGTATGATTATCCTCAATAGAGGCAGTAGCAGCGGCACGTGTAGGTTCTGCTTTATCATGCTGCTTCGGGTCGTCAGTATCTACCATCTAAAGTATGCTCTTATCTTAATATTATGTGTTCAATAACGGTCAAGCTAGAAAATTAATCTAATGCTTGTTATGCCAACCACTGTAGGGTTAGCTCTTGGGATTGATTGTCTATATCGGATGGATCGGTATCATATTTCATTAACGTGCTTGCATCATTGTTGGGTTCTGTATGTACCACACCAACCAATTGCCGCTTGATCAATTCAAGTACGGCGACAAAGCTCACGACCACGCCTATCTTACCCTGTGCTTTGTCTAGTAGCTCATAAAAGGAGCGGGCACCATCAGTGCTCAGTTGCCGGCTAATACTAGCGATACGATCAGAAAGTGGTACGGCATCAATTTTGATGGTATGCATTTGATAGTCTGGCTGTAGCTGCATTTTGAACAAGCTATCGATCAGCAGAGTAGGCGAGTAGCTAGGCAACTCAGCATTCATAACGTCTTGACTGGGCATACTTACCATGGCCAAAAATACATCGCGCTCTAAACGTACCAAATTATCTAAGCGCTGACTGGCGACTTTGATTTGGGCATATTCTTCCAAACGCTCAATCAGTTCTGCTTTTGGGTCACGCTCATCGGTAGGCGTGTCAGGGGCAGGTAATAGCAGCTCGGTTTTAATGGCAATGAGTGTAGAGGCCATCAGGAGATAATCTCCTGCTAACTCAAAATGATCGGTATCCAATTCGCTGATATAGGCAAGATACTGCTCAGTAATTGGCAGTATGGGCATTTGCGTTAGATCGACGTTGTTCTTTTTGACCAAATACAATAAAAAGTCTAACGGACCTGCAAATTGTTCTAACCAAATCGCAAACGCTTGCGGCGGAACATAAAGATCGTCTGGTAGATGCTGTACTGGCGTCTGATAGATTCGCAGAGCAGTCGTGTTGGATGTATCCATAATACTTAATGTTCCTGGCGTACTGCCATAAATAATCCAGCACCAACATCTAACGTATGACAAATATAACGAGAATCATTGGTGAATTCTGCTAAGAACGCACAAACCTCATTGTGATGAGAGATGACATTATCGACGATTAGTACACTACCTACGTCCAATACCTTGTGCAGACCTTCGATATAATCGAGATAAAATTGCCGCTCTGCATCCAAAAATATTAGGTCAAAGACATCTTCATTGCTATTTAAAAAAATAAAGGCATCTTGCACGATTAATCTAACAGTGTCAGATAGCCCCGTATTTTGCAGATGCTGGCGAGCGGTATCACTGCGGCTTTCGTCGATATCTAGCGATATAAAGTCACACTCAGCCTGATGACGTAGACCATAAGCCAGCCATAGGGTCGAAAAACCCGTTGAAGTACCAATCTCTAACACTTTATTTGGCTTGGTTATCGTAGCAATATTGGCCAAAAATTCAGCAGACTCTGGCTCTACATGACGGTGACGATTGAGTCTGTCTACTTGCTTAGAATCATACGTACTGTCAGTCTTATATAAAGACTGGCAGTACGACAAAAAATGAGTACGCTCAAAAGACTTATGTACCGACATAAATTATATCCACCGATAACTTATGTGTTACTTAAGTTTGGCAAGTGGGCGGATACCAATAGCGCGGCGAGTCTTGTCTAATTGCTTACGACTATGACGACGGGCTTTTTCCGCACCCATTTGTAGGATTTCTTCTAGCTCTTTTGGATTGGCCATGAGCTCTTCGTAACGCGCGCGGAACGGGGCAATCTCATCATTGATCTTGTCAAATAGTGCTTGCTTAGCGTCACCCCAGCCAATACCTGCTGCGTATTGCGCACGCATGTTAGCGATTTCTTCAGGAGTGGCAAATGCTTTATATATCTCAAACAGAGCAGAGTCATCAGGATCTTTTGGCTCATTAGGCAGCTGTGAGTTGGTGACGATTTTCATGATGGCTTTGTGCATTTGTTTTTCAGAGCTAACTTGCGGATTCGGCTCACCAAACAATGGAATGGTGTTGCTATAGCTCTTACTCATTTTGCGGCCGTCTAGGCCAGTAAGTAGTGGTATATCATTGTCTACCACCGCTGACGGTAGGGTAAAGAGCGTTTTATAACGATGGTTAAACGTACCAGCCATGTCACGCGCCATTTCAATGTGCTGGATTTGGTCGCGGCCAACAGGCACATGCGTGGCATTAAACATCAAAATATCAGCGGCCATCAATACAGGGTAGCCAAACAAACCCATGTTAATCCCTTGATCAGCATCAACGTCTTCTTTTTCCATATTGGCATCGACCGCTGCTTTGTAGGCATGAGCGCGGTTCATGAGGCCTTTGGCACATGAGGAGCTCAAAATCCATGACAATTCTAGAATCTCAGGCACATCTGACTGGCGATAAAAGGTCACGCGCTCAGGATCGAGACCACAGGCGAGCCATGTCGCGGCAATGGCTTTGGTTGACTCGTGGATGATCGCAGGATCATGGCAACCAATAATGCTGTGATAGTCTGCCAAGAAGAAAAAAGCATCGTCATTGCTGTTTTGAATAGATTGGATGGCAGGACGAATCGCACCAACGTAGTTGCCAAGGTGCGGGATACCTGTGGGTTTGATACCAGTGAGAATGCGTTTGGCTTCGGTTGAGTTGTCAGAGGTTTGGCTGTCAGAAGTACTGTTGTTACTCATGAGAAATCCGTTATTTTGTTTATCAAATTATTATAAATGTACGATCAAAGGGGCAAAATACTAATCGCAAAGTATAGCAAATTTTTCAAGCCGTTTTCTTAGCAATCATCGTCTGCTTATTTGTAAATATCGGTACGACCATTCGGCCCATGCTTAAAGCGACGATGAAACCACATCCACTGAGTAGGGTCAATACGAATGAGGCCTTCTAAGACTTCATTGACCCGAGTAGCATCAGCGACTTCATCACGACTTGGATAGTTCTCAAGCTCCGGGGTAATGGTCAGATGATAATGAGGCCGCTTACCACGTGGCAGATTATCTGGTGTCTGCCGATAAGTATGTAGCGCCATCACGGCGGGCGGATGCGTTTTGCTACCTAATTTTGCCATACGGCGTGATGCGGTAATTGTTGCAGCGGGTACCCCAAAAAATGGCGCCATGACGCCTTGTTTAAGACCGTAGTCCTGATCGGGAGAATACCAGATTACATGACCTGCTTTGATAGAGGTGACTAAGCTACGCATATCGCGGCTGGAGATTTGCTTACCGAATATATTGGTACGACCATTATAAATAAACCAGTCTAATAAAGGGTTGTTTTGCGTACGATACATACAATCGACAGGGAAGAATTGAGAACACAGTAAGCCGCCCAAATCGAGCATCGTATAATGCGCACCCAATAGAATAACCGGACGCTGCTCGTTTTGCGCATTAACAAGATGCTGTAACCCCGAAATAGATACCGTTCTAGTAAATATATTTGGACGGAACCAAGCACATAAGGTTTCAAACACCCCAATACCTTGATTGACAAAGACTTGCTTGGCCATCAATTCACGCTCAGCTTCTGGCTTTTCTGGAAATGCCAGCTTTAGATTAATCAGAGTGTCACGCCTGCGTGAGCCTGCAGCTTTATAAATCAATATGCCAAGCTTACGACCTAGCCAAAATTGCCAACGCAGTGGCAAATATATCATGGGTAACATCACCAAAAACAGCAACCAAATACCCCAATACTTTGGCAATAAAAACTGCCATTGAAAGGGCTTGTTTTCTGCTTGCGCGGTACGCTTTTGATTTTGTGTAATCGTTGGGGTGCCAGCAGGTATAGCAGGCGACTTAGCCGACTGTTTCATGCTAGGCGGCACGCTGCTATTGGCAGATGGTTTACTGGGATCGTATTGTTCTGGCGCTTTCATAATATCCTTCTGCCGCACTGTGTATCACATTGCAGCTAATGATGAAAAGTTATTGATATGATGGGGTAGGCTCAAACGCTTTGCAAGTGAGAATGTTTATAAGGTTCTTACTTTGCAGTGTTAATATAAAGTACGTATATCGATAGCTATTGCAATGAGAGTTAGTTACACAATCTATGGGCCAATCAGCAGGCATAAAAAAACCTTATAAGCTGTGACCAGCTTATAAGGTTTTGCAAAACGCTTCTCTCACTTGAGTTTGCTACCATCGCTCCGAGAAAAAGACAACAGTAGCAAAAAGATAAGAAAGTGCTTTGATTAACGTTTTGAGAACTGTGGACGTTTACGTGCTTTACGTAGACCCAGTTTCTTACGTTCAACTTGACGTGAATCACGAGTAACAAAACCAGCTGCTTTTAGGGCAGGCTTCAAAGTTTCGTCAGCTTCGATCAATGCACGTGTGATGCCGTGGCGGATTGCGCCAGCTTGACCACTGATACCACCACCTGCAACAGTGACATATAAGTCATATTGGTTAGCAGAGTCTAGTAGTTCTAATGGCTGACGAACAACCATGCGTGAAGTTTCACGGCTGAAGTATTCGTCTAATGGCTTACCGTTAACAACGATACTACCAGTACCTTTTGATAAAAAGACACGAGCAGTAGACGTCTTGCGGCGACCAGTTCCGTAATTGCGTTCCATAAGTATATCCTTAGATGTCTAGTTCTTTAGGTTGCTGTGCAGTATGTGGATGTTCAGTACCCGCATATAGTTTCAGCTTCTTGATCATCGCATAGCCAAGAGGGCCCTTTGGAAGCATACCCTTAACTGCTTTGTGTAGAACATCTTCAGGCTTATGTGCAATCAGCTTTGTGAAGTTGGTTTCTTTAATACCACCTGGGTAGCCGCTGTGACGATAGTACTTTTTGTCTTGCGCTTTCTTACCCGTTACCGCGATTTTTTCTGCGTTGATGACAACAATGAAGTCACCAGTATCTACGTGCGGAGTATAAGAAGGCTTGTGCTTGCCACGTAAGCGACTAGCGATTTGAGTGGCTAAGCGACCAAGGGTTTTGCCGTCAGCATCTACGACATACCAGTCATGGGTCACTTCAGCTGGTTTTGCACTAAGTGTTTTCATGATAAAACCTTAAAATTAGAATTCGTTGAGAGTTTAGCTGGGAACGGGGCTCTCAAAAAACAGACTGCACATTATAAGCAGTAGCGCCTACGCTTGCAAGCTGCATTGGGGTTTATTTTCGCCTTTATACATTAAACTGCAGCGTTTGGCCAGTTTTTAAGCGGTTTTAAACATTTTTACAGGTATTGAATGGTTTTACTAAATATTGCTTATTACACAATAACTAACGATGCTTTTAGATATTGCTGTGCAATTATGACGGTGACAGCCGATAAAGTCCAGCGACAACTTGCCCGACTTTGGTTTGTTTCAAGCATTCAAAGCGGATTGTCTGCTGAGTTGTCTCTAGTTGGGTGTCTCGATTTTCATTAAGCCTCTCTTCTAGTTGCTTCAGCTGTTCTACCAAGTCTTTATCGGCTTCTAGATAAATCAGCGTATTTGTATCTATTAAATTACGAGTAATCAATGCGGTCAAAATAGGCTGCCATAGATCTTGAGCATAAGGGGGATCAATGAATACGATATCAAACGGGCGCTCGATCAATTGATTTTGACTCAGTACTTGCTCAGCCGTGCCAGTGATGACCGTGTAAGCTGCGGTATCAAGGCGTAATTGCTCAGCACTTTGACGTAGCATGTTGCTCTGTGCCGTATTAACTTCAATAAAAGTGGTGTGAGCTGCGCCGCGAGACAACGCCTCAAACCCTAACACGCCGCTGCCTGCACAGCTATCGAGTACGCGTGCACCATGAATATCAGCCAATAGCCAGTTAAATAGCGTCTCTCGCAAGCGGTCGGGCGTTGGACGTAATCCATCTGCCTCGATGAAGCTGACAATACGGCGCTTGAACTGCCCACCAATGATACGCACATCACCGGCTGCGGCACTTTTTGCTTTAGGGTTCTTTTTTGCTGCCCGCCCGCTTGTAGGTTTTTTCATGCTAGAGTCTCTTTTATTGTCTTTTTTCTGAGGCGTCTCTACTTATTAGACATGACAGTTAATGATTAGAAATGTCTATTAAAATGTCGCTATTCAGAGGTGGCTGCTGCCGTTTGTGCCTCTGCTTCTGCTGCTTCCTGTTCTGCTAACGCCTTTGCCTCTTTTTCACGCAATGCGTCTTTCATGGCTTTTTCAAAAGCCTTTTGGCGCTTGATGACTTTGAGCTCATCGGCTGAAGGGGGCAATATGGGATCAGTTTTGCGTTGTAGCATCCAGTAATCAAATAGGGCACGGCCAATAGGAGCGGCAGTCGTACTACCACCACCACCGTTTTCGACCAATACGGCAAGTGCAATCTGTGGATCTTCTACGGGCGCAAAGCCATTGAACCACGCATGATCCCAATGACGCTTATCGATTGCCGATTTATCATAGCGTTTGCCTTGAGCGATAGACTTCACCTGTGCGGTACCGGTTTTGCCAGCGATACGATAGCGCGGGGTATAGATGCCGCGACCTGTGCCGTTTTCTACCACGCTTTCCATCGCAGCATGCATACGTAGCCAGTCAGAAGGCTGACCGTTGTATTCAATTTTGCCATCTGGTTTGGTGATCACTTTTACCTCTGCCGCGCCGTCGCTGCTTTTTAGCAAATGCGGGGTAATATGATACCCCTTGTTGGCGGTCATGGCTGTGGCGTTGGCAATCTGTAGTGGCGTTGCCAAGAAATAGCCTTGTCCAATACTGACAGAGATGGTTTCACCCGGTAGCCAGTCTTTATCGTACGTGTCTTTTTTCCATTTCGGTGATGGCATAATGCCTGATTTTTCATTAGGAAGATCAATGCCTGTCTTGTCACCAAAACCAAAGCGCACCATCCAGTCGTGCAGACGCTGAATACCCATCTCATAAGCCAGTTTATAATAGTAAGTATCAACCGACATTTGGATAGATTTTTTCAAATCAACCGTACCATGACCCCCGCGCTTCCAGTCACGGAAACGATGGCTGTCTCCTGGTAAACTAAAATAGCCAGGATCATAAATAGTACTGTTCCAATCTCGCAAGCCGTAGTGAATACCGCCTAGACCCTCAAATGGTTTGATGGTCGAGCCAGGTGGATATGTCCCTTGGAGCGCACGATTATATAGTGGCTGATCAAGGTCTTCCCGCAGCGCATCATAGTCTTTGAAGGAGATACCTGATATGAAAGGGTTTGGGTCATAGCTTGGGTTACTGACAAACGCCAGCACGTCGCCGTTTTGGGGATCTATTGCGACGATTGCACCGCGGCGTCCATCTAGCTGCTGTTGGGCAATCTTTTGCAGCCCATAATCTAAGCTCAACGTGATATCGTTACCAGAGGTAGGCGGTTTGGTGTCCAATTGACGTAGGATGTTGCCATGAGCATCTGTTTCTACCGACTGGTAGCCTGGTTGCCCAAGCAAAATATCTTCGTAATAGTCTTCAATACCAATTTTACCGATCAGATCAGTACCTGCATAGCGGTCTTTATCAATACGCTTAGACTCTTTATCGTTAATACGACCAACGTAACCGATCACATGAGCAAATAGCTCATCATAAGGATAATCACGCGTCAGCTTACTTTGGATAGAAACACCGCGAAAGAACGGCTTACGCTCACTAAACTGAGCCAGCTGCGCCTCTGTGAGATCGATTTTGATGGTCACAGGGTCGTTTTTGTTTTTGCTCAAGCGCGCCAAAATATCTGTGATGTCTTCTTCTGTGAGATCAAAGATGGGGGCTAACAAGTTTAAGGTGCGCTCAGGGTTGTCAATCTCGTCAGGACTTAGCATGGCCGTAAAGACTGGCTGGTTATCCGCCAAAATTATCCCATTACGATCATAAATATAACCGCGGCTAGGCGGTGCAGATATGAGCTTGATGCGGTTGTTATCGGCTTGCGTGGTGTACTTATCATGAGCGTAGACTTGCAAATAACCATAACGCGTTATCAGGCCGCCCAAACCCAGCAATATTAAAATCCCAAAGATAATAATACGGTTGGTAAAGGTACTGTTGACCTGTTCGGTATTGGGAGTTAGCGGTTTATTCATAGAAAATCAGAGCCCAATCGGTCAGTGAGTCAATAAAAGCAGGATACATGGGCGGGTTAGTTAACCAAAGTGCGGTGAGTCTAAAGGATAATACAAAGGATTTCAATCACATAGCGTTATATGATCTAAAATCAACGTGCATCGATTTGTATGTAGATGGCGTCTATCGTTTGACTACAAATTATAACAGAACAAATGAGAAGGCGCAGTACTCAGCCACTTATTTTGTTGTGACCATATGCTGTATAAGTGATGAGCTAGATTAATCTCTTTATTCTCAGATGCAGGGCATGAAATGTGTCATCTTTAGTCACAACTTGCCAAGGGTCTACATGTGCTAATAAATGGCAAGTATGCTAAAATCAGGCGATTTATTTATAGCAGTTATTATGGGCAGAGCGTCTTTTTGAAACGTTCTAATTTTGCTAATGGCTTGTTATCGGTAACGACAATATTAGCAACGACAATCAACCTGTCAGGAACTAGAGAAGTCATGGACGTAAATTCATTGTGGCAGACGATAACTGAGCACCCAGAGTTTTTTGCCATGCTGACCATTCCACCAGTGACGGCATTCGTCACTTGGGTACATGTGTGGATGGCGCTCAAGATGCTGTTTTATCCGATTAAGTTTTGGGGTATTCGTATTCCAAACTTCCCATTTTTTGGGCTGCCAGGTATCGGTTGGCAAGGTATTGTTCCGCGCAAAGCGGGCAAGATATCAGGGGTTATCGTTGACCAGACGCTCTCAAAACTCGGTTCACTTGATGAGTTTTTTAAGGCGATGGAGCCTGAGCAAATGGCGATATTTGTCACTGATACGGTGGACAAAAACCTTGAGCCATTGATTGATGAGATTATGCTGGATCACTCGCCAGCATTGTGGGGTAATTTACCTTACGCCCTAAAGCGCCGTGTCTATGCGCAAGCCCATAAAGAGCTACCTAGTATTATGCAGTCGCTTGTAACAGATTTGACTTATCATGTCGAAGACTTGGTCGATATGCGTAAAATGATTGTCAACACCATGGAAAACGATCGTCGCTTGATGGTCAATATGTTTTTAAAGGTCGGTCAAAAAGAGATCGATTTTATTTGGCATATCAGTGCTTTGATTGGGTTAGTGTTTGGTATTATCCAGATGTTTATATTTTTGGTGGTGCCGCAGCATTGGACTGTACCGTTTTTTGCCGCGATCTGGGGATTTTTGACCAATTGGATTGCGATTTGGATGGTTTTTAATCCAGTAGAGCCGCATTTTATTCCATATTTGAAACTTTTTGCGGTACAGAGCCACTTCCCCTTTATCAAGCCAGTCATGCCGCATATCGCAAGGTATCGTCTGCAAGGTGGCTTTATGAAGCGCCAAGAGGAAGTTTCGGAAGTTTTTGCTGAGATTGTGGTAAAAGATTTGGTTACTTTAGAGAACATCATGAACGAGATGATGTACGGTGATCGCTCAGCACAAACTCGTGAATTGATGAAGTCACACTTATATACGGTACTAGAGTCACCAGTAATCAGCACGACATTACGTGTAGGATTGGGCCGCCGTGATTATGGGCAGCTGAAAAACACCATTATTGATAAATCGATTGTGGCAACGATGGTACCGCTGCGTGATCCTGAGCTCAATGAAAGCCGAGCCAGTAAAATATTTGGGCTGTTTCGCGATAGAATACGTGCACTGACGCCAAATGAGTTTCAGAATCTACTGCGCCCAGCCTTTCGTGAAGATGAGATGACCTTGATTGTTTTGGGCGGCTTGACTGGTTTTCTAGCAGGTTGGTTGCATTTAGTGTTAGTATTTTTCCCCTCGATGCAATAATGCATCAATAAGTATTTTTAATTAGTCATGAACGGCTGTATTGAATAAGCTTTGAATAACTAAAAAATGTAAAATTAACACCAGATAAGCAATTTGTATCAATCATTCATATTGGTACGTCACAATGATAGTAGCGGGTTTTATGTGCTTCTACAGCAATTGAAACCTCAGTTTTTAACCGTAAACTATGACCGCATAAAGGACTATTTAGCGTTTGCCAGTGGCTCACAATGCCATCGGTGAACTCTTAATGGTATCCAAGGTAAACAAGGTTAGACCGTATGTTAATCACAGAATTGGGTTATTTTGCCTTGCTGGCCGCTTTTATACTGGCGATTTTGCAGGTGGTACTACCAACCATTGGTGTCATGCGCGATCACGTCGCTTGGCAACGTCTAGCACCAAGTCTTGCATGGGCGCAGTTTGCGGCCATGATCATATCATTTGCTGCACTGATGGCAGGCTTTTATTACAACGACTTTAGTCTTGTCTACGTCACTCAGCATTCCAATACGTTGCTGCCTTGGTATTACAAGCTGTCTGCAACGTGGGGCGGGCATGAAGGGTCATTGCTACTGTGGATGACCATTATGGCCACTTGGTGTGCGCTGGTCTCTTATTTCAGTCGTGGGTTGCCTCTGTCCATGCGTGCGCGTGTCCTTGTGATATTGGCAGGCGTACAGATGATGATGCTAGCGATGCTGATCTTCACCTCATCGCCATTTGATCGTACCTTGCCCAATTTGCCAGTTGATGGCGCAGATCTAAACCCTGTCTTGCAAGATTTCGGTTTGATTATTCATCCGCCGATGCTCTACATGGGCTACGTAGGCATGGTCGTGCCATTTGCGTTTTGTATGGCGGCGTTGTGGGAAGGGCGTTTGGATGCGGTGTGGACACGCTGGTCGCGTCCGTGGGCGCTAGCTGCTTGGGGTTTCTTGACAGTCGGTATCGCACTTGGCTCATGGTGGGCCTATTATGAGCTTGGCTGGGGTGGCTGGTGGTTTTGGGATCCAGTAGAGAACGCGTCATTAATGCCATGGCTGGCAGGTACAGCATTGCTACATTCGCTTGCTGTCACTGAGAAACGCGGTGTGTTCAAAGCATGGACGATCATGCTTGCTATTTTTGCCTTTGCACTTAGTTTGCTAGGTACATTCCTCGTACGTTCAGGAGTGATCACTTCAGTCCATTCATTTGCTGCTGACCCAACGCGTGGTCTCGTTATTCTAGCCATTCTAGGCGTGATTATCGGCGGTGGTCTGCTGATGTTTGCAGTACGTGGTTGGCGCTTGACGGTTGAGAGTCAATATCGACTGATCTCACGCGAGTCGTTCTTGGTGATTAATAACGTCATTATTTTGATTTCGACCTTGGTTGTCCTACTTGGGACGCTATACCCGATTATCGCTGATTCTTTTGGCTTAGGTCAGGTATCGGTTGGCCCTCCATACTTCAATGCGCTATTTGTGCCATTAACATGGTTACTGTTGGTAGCGATGGGGATGGGCTCTAATATTCGCTGGAAACAAGACAGCCGCCCATTATTGGGTGCTGGCATGGTCATCGCTGTGAGCAGTCTGGTGTTGGCGGCGATTATCGCTTATTTCACAAGTCCATCAGCGATGCTAAATATTGGCGTTACGTTGGCAGTGAGCTTTTGGGTGCTCTTATGGATGGTGGTCGACTTTAGAGACAAAACCAAGAATGCACCGAGTAGAGTAAAGGGGTTGCGCCAGCTGCGTCTAAGCTATTGGGGTCAACAAATCGCTCATATCGGGGTGCTCGTTGCAGTTATCGGCGTGGCATTTACCAGTACGCTCAGTATTGAGCGTGATGTGGCGCTGGGACCAAATGATAGTGTCAATGTCCAAGGTTATGACTTTACAGTAAAAGGTTTTAGCGAAGTAAAAGGCAGTAACTTTGACGCCACCCAAGCCGAGGTATCGGTGAGCAAAGACGGTCAAGAGGTGGCTACGTTATATCCTGAAAAGCGTAACTATATCATCAGTATGATGCCAATGACCGAGGCGGCGATTGATGCCAGCCTTATGCGTGATGTGTATGTCGCACTTGGTGAGCCAATTGCTGAAGACAGCAACGAGTGGGCGTTCCGTATCTATGTCAAACCGCTTATTCGCTGGATATGGCTAGGTGCGCTTATTATGGCGTTTGGCGCATTGCTCAGCATGCTAGACAATCGTTACCGTATTAAGAAAACCAGAACACCTGCGCAAATCGCCGCCAAAAAGTCAGGCTTTGCTACGGTGGCAGATTTGGAATCGCCAGCTATCAAGACAGGGGATCAGTAACATGACGACCTCAAACAATGCACCTGATAAACAGACTCAGCAAAGCAATAAGAATACCAAACGCAAAAAGTCACTCAAGTTAGGATTTTTGATTCCTCTGGTGATTTTTATTGGTCTGGTTGCCATGCTGTATATGCGCTTGGGCAAACCGACGGATATCGTGACGAACACAGCACTTGAGCGTCCAGTACCCGCTTTTGAGCTGCCATTGTTATCCGATACCAGTCGTATCATGACCAATGATAACCTGCCTGATGAGCCGTTCTTGATGAATATCTGGGGATCATGGTGCCCTACTTGCATCATCGAGCATCCTTTCTTAATGAAATTGGAGGAGCGCGGTGTGAACTTGGTAGGTGTCAACTACAAAGATGACATTGGTAATGCACTCGGATACCTGAACAAAGGCGGCGATCCCTTTTCGATGTCTATTCAAGATCTATCCGGGCAGTTTGCTTTAGATTTGGGCTTAACTGGCGCGCCTGAGACTTTTGTCGTCGATGGTGAAGGGATTATTCGTCAGCATATTATCGGTGAGGTCAATGAGAGCAACTGGCAAAGCCGTATTGCGCCTTGTTTGATGGTGCTCAATGACGCCAATAATAATGGCGTCAGTTTAGAGCCAAGTCAGGTTGAGGAGGCGTGTCAATGATAGCCTATCAAATAAAATCCGTTACGATAAAATTAGCAAGCTTGCTTATCGCTTGTCTACTCAGTATGGCTAGTTTTGCTGCTATCGACGTCTATGATTTTGACTCTGTACAGCAAGAGGCACAGTATCGTGGCCTTATCGAAGAGCTACGTTGCCCAAAATGTCAAAACCAAAATCTAGCAGGCTCTGATGCCCCAATTGCCCAAGACTTAAAGCAAAAAACCTATGATTTGGTCAAAGATGGTCGTAGCGATGGTGAGATTCGTGCCTATATGCAGGAACGTTATGGCGACTTTATCAGCTACAAGCCACCAGTTCGTCCTTCAACGTGGATCTTATGGTTTTTCCCACCATTATTGCTCATCATCTTGTTAGTAGGTTGGTTTTGGCAAAGCAAACGACGTCAGCTTGTTGCCAGTGGTGCAAGCGGCATGACAGCAGACAGTACCGCTGAGGCGCTGTCTGTTGCCGAAAAAGCGGAGCTTGAGCGCTTATTATCACGTGCTGATAATAAAGACGATCACGATATTACAAGCCTTGGGGGCAAAAAATGACCATATTTTCTACGGTTGGCTTATTTATTGCGCTGAGCCTACTTACCGCCTTACTGCTTGCTGTTATAGCTATCAAACCATGGTTGAGAGCACCGCGTACGCATAGTAAGCCTTTGGACAATCAGCTATTAGATATCAACGTTGCCGTATTTCGTGAGCGCTTAGCGGAGCTGAAAACAGATAAAGACAGCGGCATCATTGATGACCATCATTATCAAAACCAAAAGCTTGAGCTTGAACGCCAGCTCTTGGATGCTCAGCGTGAAGTCGCACCTATGGTCACGCCTGGTATTAAGAGTCGACTGATTATTGTCTTTTGGGTGCCCGCATTAGCCGCTATGGCGTACTTGATGGTCGGAGATCGCACGCCTGTATTCGAGCTTTGGGCAAGCGAAGACAAAGTAGGTCAAGTGGCGGATGACTTATTAACTGGCAAGATTGACCAGCCGCCTGCTTGGGCGATCGAAGATGGCAATCAGCTGATTAGTGCCATGCAGACCAATGTCTATCGCCATGCGTACGATTACAACCGTTGGATGCGCCTATCGGAGTTGTTCTTATCATTAGAGGCGACTGATTCAGCACTAGAGGCCTTATCACGTGCTTATCGTTTGTCACCTGATAATGAAGAGATTGCGATTACTTACGCGCAGATTAACTTCTTTGCTAATAAGGGTCAGCTAGACGAAAATAGTCGCCGAGTGCTAGAAACTGTATTGGCCAAAAACCCACAGCATGAAGGCGCGCAAATGCTCATGGCAATGGGCGAGGCGCGAGCGAATAACTTTGATCAAGCACAAGGCTGGATCAAACGCTTGCGTGACAGTATTTCTGCCAAACCAGGCGATCATACGCAGGCGCTATCAAGCCTAGATGAGCTCAGTGCCAATGTGACCATGCAGCAGCAACAAGCCTCTGAAGGTATCGAGGTGACCGTTAAGATCAACTCAAGCCTACTACCATTGGTCAAAGCGGATGACGTGCTGTTTGTAGCGATTCGTGATGTGAATGGTGGCCCGCCATTTGCAGCTAAACGTTTACCAATTACTGCCATCAAACAAGGTGAAGCTACTATTAGCCTAAGTGATCTTGATGCCATGATGCCAGGGCGTACCCTAGGATCTGCTCGATCTGACAAAGTACAGTTAGCGGTCATCGCTCGTATTAGCCATAGTGGTACAGCAATCGCAGAATCAGGAGACCTATCAGGCAATCCTGTGGTGATTAGTGCTGATCAAAACCAGGCTAATGTAGAAATCAATCAACAAATCCCCTAGTATTGGGATGTGTCATTGTCAGCATTTGTCGTATCAATGCTGTTGCCCACAAAATGGTGCAACAGCGTTGTATGAACAGCTAAGTCATGGCAACTTATGACCATAATCATGAAAATACTTGAGGTTTGCAAGGTCACAAGGTAAGGTATCTCTGCAATCCGCCAATCCCTAAGTTTTATTAATCCTAAAATCCCACTCAATTCAGGAGAATCGTGTAATGATGCGTATTATTTTGCTAGGTCCACCAGGCGCCGGTAAAGGTACTCAAGCCCAGTTTATTTCTAAAGAATATGATATTCCGCAGATATCAACGGGTGATATGCTACGTGCTGCTATCAAAGAAGGCAGCGAGCTTGGCAAAAAAGCCAAAGATATCATGAATGCTGGTGGTCTGGTTTCTGATGACCTCATTATCAATCTCGTGAAAGAGCGTATTGCTAAGCCTGATTGTGCCAACGGTTGTATCTTTGATGGTTTTCCACGTACTATCCCACAAGCGCAAGCACTTGCTGATGCTGATGTTGCCATCGATCATGTGGTAGAGATCAGTGTACCTGATGATGAAATCGTGAACCGTTTGTCTGGCCGTCGTCAGCATCCAGGTTCAGGCCGCGTTTACCATGTTGATTACAATCCACCAAAGCAGGAAGGTATCGACGACGTGACTGGTGAAGCGCTTATCCAGCGTGAAGACGATCAAGAAGCGACCATTCGCGACCGTCTGTCGACTTACCATGAGCAAACATCTGCATTGGTTGGTTTTTATCAAGAAAAAGCCGCCGAGGGCGCAGATTCACCAAGCTACGATAAGTTTGATGGCACGCAAGACATCGAAGACGTTAAGCAACAAATTTTGTCTGCACTAAAAGGCTAAGATATTCTCAATATTTAGTCTATTTGTATAAAAAAGACCTCGACTTTGAATAGTCGGGGTTTTTTTATTTGAAAGTCACAGCTTTTAGTCAATATTTGCGTAGCGCGAGATAAAATAACCAGTGTATAGTTAAATATAAATCGTCAATTTATTATTAATGGAACAGATGTGACATGGATAAACCAACACTAAATATCATATTTCATCCTGATCTCATAAAGCCACCCTTTGCATCTGAAGTTTTTTCAATATTAAAAGAGACAGTGATTTGGAACAAGCAAATGACTTCTAGGTATACAGAAAGCTTTGGTCTTTCTTATCATTATTCAGGAATGAGTTATGATGAGAAAAAGATGCCAAAGATTATTCAAGAGATAGCTTTGATCATAGCAGGGGTAGTTGGTTATTTACCGAATAATTGCTTAGTGAATTACTATCTAGATGGTAGTAGTAAGATGGGCTTTCATTCAGACGATACGAATCAGTTAGCTGATGGAACAGGTGTCGCTATTTTGTCGTTGGGGGTGACTCGAGATATGCTCTTTAAGCACAAATATTTTGAAGATATTACGGAGTCTTTTCATCTTACGAATGGAACGTTAATATATATGAATGATAGTATTCAAAAAGAGTGGTTACACTCGATTCCTAAAAGTGACACTCAGTCAGGCAGAATCAGTCTTACCTTTAGAAAGTTAATAAGGTGATGACTAAAAACTAATTATATCTTAAACATAAAAAAGCCGTTTACTCATTATGAGTAAACGGCCTTTTATCAAATATACGACTCGTAGAGCTCATATATTTTTGGTTAGCGCTTAAGCATTACCTTGAGCATCAACTTGTGCTTGCTGCTGGCTTTGTGCGTACGCTTGATCAAAGTTCACAGGTGCAAGCAATAGCTGCGGGAAGCTACCGCGCGTCACGATGTCGCTGATGACTTCACGAGCATATGGGAACAGCACGTTAGGGCAGTATGCACCCAAGATTTGACCGATTTGATCTTCTGGAATGTCTTTTAGCAAGAAAATACCTGCTTGATGTACTTCAGCGATGAATGCTGCTTCTTCCGCATTTTTTGCGGTTACGCTTACGGTCAAGATGATTTGATAATGATCATCATCTAATTTTTCAGCGTTGCTAGACAAATTGATATCAAGCTCTGGGTTCCACTCTTTGGTGAATACACTAGCGCCTGGTACTTCAAGTGACATGTCTTTTACATAGATGCGTTCTAGTGCCAATTGTGGTTGTGCTTGTTCTTCAGCCATGATAAATCCTCTAAAATTAAATCAAGTGATGGGGCAAACGGTCATGTTAATAAAAAATCATTGTAATATAAACTAAGCGTTTAGCTCGATATTTTTTTAACCTTACTTTTTATTACGGTTTCCAAGCTTGCCACTGTCTATCTTTACATAAATAAAGACAGACAGTAAAGCAAGGTAGCAGATTAACCCGCTAATAGCTCGTCAAGTTTGCCTTGCTGGTTCATTTGGTTAAGCTCATCAAAACCGCCAACAAAGGTTTCACCAACGAAGATTTGTGGCACAGTGCGGTAGTTATTGGTTTTTTTCATCAGTGCTTGACGATCTTCGCTGCTCATGTCGTGCATGCCGATTTCTTCATAATCAACGCCTTTGGTTTTTAATAGTTGTTTGGCGTTTGAGCAGTATGGGCAGATAGGGGTCGTATAAACTTTAACAGATACAGTCATAGTAAGTCCTTATTTATAAATTTATGAGATAACAAACTTATCATAGTCTAAGTAATGGTAGAATCTGTTATCAATGAGTAAAGTGCAAATGTATTCGATTCTGCTCATACTAAAGTGGGGATGAGCATGACAAATTCAAGCCGTCTTAGTTTAAAACCCTCGACAGCAGTATAAACAGAATATAAAAAAAGACACCTATTGCTAAGGTGTCTTTTTATTTTGCTATTATTAATCAGATGCTGTTTTTAGTCAGAAGCTATATTTCAGCCAATCTACTATTTGCTTAAACTAGGCTTGGTCTTAGCTTTGTTTTTTGATTTGGCGTCTTTTACACCAACCAATGGCATACCAGCGCCTTGCCAGCCGCCAATACCGCCCTCTAAGCGATAGACACTGTCTTTGCCAATCATCTGAATCGCAGCGCCTGCCTGCACACCCATATCGCAGATGATAATCACTGGCTGCTCAATCGCACGAATCTCTGCTAAGCGCTCTTTGAGGTCAGTGAACGGTATGTTGCGGCTGCCTTGAATATAACCTGATTCAAACTTCTTCTTGGCGCGAATATCGATCAGCTGCGCGTTTTGAGAGTTGACCATCATGCCAAGGGTGTTGGGCGATATTTTTCTACCGCTACGTTTGTTTTCAATGGTAAAAAACAGGATAGCAAGTACGGCTAATATACCAAATAAAAACGGGTGGTTGCCCACAAATTCCAGCGCACGATCCAAACCATACCTCCAAAAAAATAGGTGTTCTATTGAGCTGAGAAGCCAGCCCAATGATATTGAACAAGGCGCTATTATACCGATAAGGTCATCTATAGTAAACGGGCGATGACACGGTCAATAATCAAGCTATCATTTTACCTTTGAAATGATGCTAACTGAACCTAGTAGGGCTTAGTATCAGCTTCCTCTCGTAGCGTCACGAGGTTCTCAACGCGGCGCTGTAATACGGTACCGTCAGCCACGGCTTCCCATAGCGCACAGCCTTTGCTGTTATGGGTGTGGCGACAGTCACGGAACTGGCAGTTACCGGCTAGTGGCGCCAGCTCAACGAAGCCTGAGATGATATCGTCAGGCGTCAGATGCCAGATACCATATTCACGGATACCTGGTGTATCCACGATGCCGCCTTCGGTCAGATCGTCTGGGTTAAATGGCAGTAGTCGACTGGTCGTGGTGGTATGTTGACCAAGCTTGGAGTTTTGCGAGATGATATTGACGCTTTGACCAGACTCTGGGAGTAGGGCGTTGATAAGACTGCTTTTGCCAACACCAGATTGTCCAGCAAAAATGACCAACTTTTTATCTATGTAGCGTTTTAACTCATCGAGGCCTTCTTGTTCGTCACTCTCGGCGATATTTTCAGGACAATCGACCGAAGTCAGAACGCTTTCATAACCAAGTGCGGCATACTGCGCCAACAACTCATTAGTATCCACGCCGTTTTCTTGGGCCAACAGATCGGCTTTGTTGAGGACAAGCAGTGGTTTGACGCCCGCGTGATGGCATACCACCAGATAGCGATCAATTAGGGTCGGTGCAGCAGCAGGCAATGGTGCAAAGACAATAGCAAGAATATCAACATTGGCGGCGACGGGTTTGAGCTTATGATAACGATCAGGGCGAGAGACCAATGAGGTACGCGGTTTGACGGCTTCGATACGCCCAAAGCCTGTGTTGGAGTCGGCACTCCAGCGCACTTGGTCACCAGCAGCTAGCATCGGCAGATTGGTACGTACGTGGCAGCGCCAGATGTCGCCGAGCTCGAGCGTTTGCCAAAACGGCTCCGGATCATCAGGGGCAATCTCTGGCTGCTCAGGTATCACCGCAGGTAGGCTGGTGACTTGTACTTCTAGTTGCTTACCGTAATGCGCCATGACCACACCATCCATCAAGCTATCATCGATGCTGTCTTGATTGGACAATTGCTGCTTGTCGATGCGACGAATCTGTTGTTTGGTCAGTTTGCGTTGCCGGATTAATGCCATGGGTTTTTGACCTATTATAAAAATATTGCTAAGTGTAGCGTGAAAATTTGCTAACATACAGCCTAAAGCGTCTGCGGCAGACAGTGGTTTTGTAATATTGTACGACTTCATAGGTTTTCTAAACCAAGTAGCGTGTTGCAATACTGTTTGAGCACGAGTGTCTACATGTAATACGTTTTTTCAATTGTTTTTCTAAAGTTGTTTTTCCAAAATTATGAATGATAGGATATTTTATGGCTACCGGCGACCATCCCAATAAGATTAAGATCAAAAACCAAGGCAAAAAAGGGTTGGTATGGATTGATTTAGAAATGACCGGACTTGATACGTTAAACGATGAGATTATCGAGATTGCTACTGTCGTTACTGACGAAGATTTGAATGTACTTGCTGAAGGGCCTGTGTTTGCGATCAAGGTATCGGATCAAGTCTTAAATAAAATGGATGACTGGAATACCAAGCAACATGGTCAGTCAGGATTGGTCGATCGTGTGCGTCGTAGTACCGTGACATTGGCAGAAGCGGAAGCTGAGACTATCAAGTTCCTAAACAAATGGGTTGATAGTGGCAAGTCACCAATGTGTGGTAACTCTATCTGTCAAGATCGCCGCTTTATGGCGCGCCAAATGCCAGAGCTTGAGCGCTTCTTTCATTATCGTAACCTTGATGTGTCGTCAATTAAAGAGCTATGTTTTCGCTGGCGTCCTGATATCTTAAAGAATTTCGAAAAAGGTGGCAGTCATTTAGCCTTAGATGATATTCGTGACTCTATCCGTGAGCTAAAGCATTACCGTCAGCATTTCTTTAAATTAATGGATTAGATAGCGAGCGATAAGCAGTGCAAGAATGTAATGAACGTAAAAAGGGTCTGTTGAACTATCAACAGACCCTTTTTGTATTGAAAAGATATTTTTTAAGGTGCATTGTTTAAAATGCCATTAAGTTTAAAACGCCATTAAACGCGCTTTAGCGAATAAAAAATTCAAACTCAAATAATCCAAAATCAGCATCATCACTGCTTAAATTATGACTATGCAAGCGGTCATTTGAATGCTCATCGACTATTACCGCGCCAATCACCGCATTAACTTTAGGCTGGCGGGTATCTTCATCTAATAATCGCCAGTCGCCAAGCACGTAGCGCTTTTTATCAGCGGTGACGTGATGGATATAGGGACGATGGGTATGTCCATGCAATAAGGCACCGCTGTCAGTAATGGCTTGACGTACGGCTTTATTATTCACATCCATGATATAAGCCGCTTTATTAGCATTGTTCTGCTGGCTTTTTTTGCGCATATTGTCTGCGATCGCCAAGCGTTTTTCTAATGACTTATTAAGCAAATACCACTGGGTCAGACGATTACGCATAATTTTGCGAAAGAACTGATATTTTTTATCATCGGTACAGAGTGCGTCACCGTGTTCTAAGCGGTAATTCTGCTGACCAACAGTCAAGTTATACGGCTCGCTGATAAGCTCACCACCGAACAGATTACAAAACGGTTGGCCTAACAAAAAATCACGGTTGCCGTGCATGACTAATATCTCGCAACCATTGATACGTAGCTGTTTGAGCTTTGCAATCAACGGGGTTAGCCAATGCGTTATTTGCTCGTCTTCTGACCTTTTTTCTTTTAATAGGGATAAATACGTATCATCACCCAGCCATACCTCAAACCAGTCGCCCAATATAAAGAGACGCTTAAGCGCTGGCAGGGCAAGACAGTCATCAAGCAGCGCCAAAAAAGCCTGCACTAAGGCAGGCTCCTGAGGCGATAAATGCAAATCGCTAATCAATACTTGCCGCACTTGATGAGGGCGGGTCGTGATTAAGTGATTAAAACGTTGCATTTATCTTTGTCCTCGTGACTTATCGTATAGCGAGCATGACTTAATAAATTTTATTAGAAAGTGCTCGCTCATTCACAGCTATCGCTAAGTAACTATTACTGAGTAGCTGCTATTGAATGACTATTACTGAGTAATGATGGTTGCTGAGTTGATAACAACTGGCTCTTTTGGCACATCAGCATGCATGCCAAAACGACCGGTTGGGACGCCTTTCATTTTTTCGATTACATCCATACCGCTAGTGACTTTACCAAATACCGTGTAACCCCAACCTTGCATGTTTTTGCCAGAGTGGTTTAGGAAATCATTGTCTTTTACGTTGATGAAGAACTGGCTAGTTGCTGAATGCGGATCTTGGGTACGCGCCATTGCGATAGTACCTTTGTCATTTTTCAAACCATTGTCCGCTTCGTTTTCGATAGGCGCGTTGGTTGGTTTTTCATTCATCTCAGCGTCCATTCCCCCGCCTTGAATCATGAAACCATCAATGATGCGATGGAAAATCGTACCGTCATATTGACCAGATTTTACATAGTTTAAAAAGTTTTCTACGGTCTTCGGTGCTTTTTCTTCGTTGAGTTCGATAACGATCGCACCCATATTGGTGTCAAGTTCTACTACTGGTGGCATGTCTACCATGGGATATTCCTTTTTGATTGCAGCGCCTTAAATGACACTGTCAAGTGGTGGTTAAAAATTGGTGGTTAAAAAGTTACGGGTAGTCTAACGGCTTTTTTATCCCGTGTCATGTATCAGGCTGTTAATGCGTTTGCAAAAGCTGATAGAATAACGCAACTTTAGCCATTTTTGATCATCTTTGACAAATTGTGATAATGCGGTCGCGTTATCTGAGTTTTTATATCCCAATTTATTTTAATAATTTATTTTGAACGTTTTGTGATGCGTGATGGCACGTATCACAAATTGACAATTTGCGTTAGGAGCAATACCCGATGAGTGAGCACTCAAGCAACAATGCACAAAAAGACGAAGCAAAAAACGATTTTATTCGTAATATCATTCGTGACGATGTCAATGCGCAAAAGTATGAGCAAATTGTCACACGTTTTCCGCCTGAGCCAAATGGTTACTTGCATTTAGGTCACGTAAAATCTATCTGCCTAAACTTTGGTGTGGCCAACGAGTTCGGCGGTGTGTGCAACCTGCGTTTTGATGACACCAACCCAACCGCAGAAAAGCAAGATTTTATCGATAACATCGAAAATGATGTGAAGTGGCTTGGTTTTGAGTGGGCAGGCGAGGCGTACCACGCATCAAGTTATTTTGACCAGTTACATGCATGGGCAATCCAGTTGATTGAACAAGGCGATGCCTATGTCGATCTGCAAACGCCTGAGAAAATTCGCGATAACCGTGGTTCATTCAATGAAGCGGGAACGCCGTCTCCGCAGCGTGATGCTAGCGTTGAGGAAAACCTAGCCCTTTTCAATGATATGAAAGAAGGTAAGTACGCTGAAGGTAAGGCGGTATTGCGCGCCAAGATCGATATGGCCAGCCCAAATATGAACCTGCGTGACCCTGTCATCTATCGTGTAATGCATCAATCTCATCATCAGACAGGTGATAAATGGTGCATTTATCCAATGTATGACTTTGCGCATCCACTCTCTGATGCGCTCGAAGGTATCACTCATTCATTATGTACGCTTGAGTTTGAAGACCATCGTCCATTCTATGATTGGGTCATCGCCAAGATTGGTTTTGACGTACCACCACATCAGTATGAATTTAGCCGCTTAAACGTTGACCATACATTGACCAGTAAACGTAAACTCAAACAGCTTGTCGATGAAGGTATCGTAAGCGGTTGGAACGATCCACGTATGCCGACCGTCGCTGGCATGCGCCGCCGTGGTTATACGCCAGAGGGCTTGCGAGATTTTTGTGAGCGTGTGGGCGTGACCAAAGCGGATAGTGTCGTTGATTTCCGTTTACTAGAGTTTAGCGTTCGTCAATCGTTAGAGACGACAACTGGTCGCGGCATGGCGGTACTAAAGCCATTAAAAGTGACGATTACGAACTTTAGCGAGGCGGTCAGCAGCTGGGAGTCGCAAAAAGCCGATAGCGTGAACGCCCGTTTTGACGATGCCACGCAGACCCTTTGGTTGACACAGCCTAATCATCCTAATGTCGATATGGGTGAGCGTGAAATTCCATTTACCGAGACGCTATACATCGATCAGGGTGATTATGAGATTGAGCCGCCTACAGGTTACAAGCGCCTATCACCAGAAAAGCCAGAGATTCGTCTGCGTAACACTTATGTGCTAGCCGTCACTGAGCATATCACTGATGAGAGTGGCAATGTTGTTGAGCTAAAAGCGACGATTGATCCTACTACTTTGGGCAACAATCCTGAAGGCCGTAAGGTCAAAGGGGTGATTCATTGGGTATCAGCCAGCCAGGGTGTGCCAGCGACCGTGCGCATGTATGAGCAGCTATTCAGTGCTGAAGACCCAAGTAGCGTCGCTGATGTCCATCAAGCGCTAAACCCTGACTCGCTCACTGAGCTGGATGCTGTCGTTGAGCCATCTTTAGCCAATGCTGATGCTGGCACGCGTTTCCAGTTTGAGCGTGAAGGGTACTTTATCACCGATAGCGGAGATCACAGCACGGATAAGCCAGTATTTAACCAAATCGTTAGCTTGCGTGATAGCTATAAGCCAGCGTAATCTATATTGGCCCAGTCTCTAAAAATGTCATTGCTAAAATGATATATTTGAAATAATACTGAACAATAGTAGTTTGCAAGTAAGCCCATTTCTAGTACGCTAGGGATGGGTTTTTTTGTGAATAATTATAAAGTTTTTGACAGTCATATCTAAGGAAGTGAGCATGGCAAAATTTTTGAATAGCAGTGGGACGACTTATCATTTAGAAGAGTTAATTAAAAATGCGTCTGATCGGTTGATTATTATTAGCCCATATTTGAAGCTGAATGAACGCATTAAAGAGCTGCTAGAAGATCGCAACCGTCTAAAAATCGATATTCGCATTGTCTATGGCAAAAATGACTTACACCCAGAAGAAATAAACTGGTTAAAAAACTTAACGTTTATTCGTACCAGCTTTTGCAAAAACTTGCATGCGAAATGCTACCTGAATGAAAACGAGTGCATTATTACCAGTTTGAACCTGTACGAATTTAGCCAAGTCAATAATAATGAGATGGGCGTACTGATTTATCGTAATGACGATGCTAAGCTTTATGCTGATACTTATGAAGAAGCGCAACGCATTATTCGTATCAGTGATGAAGTTAGGATGTCTCTTGAGAAAGTCACTGAAACTGAGAACCAGCCTGAACCTAGCACCAAAACAATGATCGCTACTACCAACGCAACCGTCACGTCTACAACAGACGCTGCACCTAGTTATTCTAAACTGACCACCGCCAAGCTTGCTAAAGAATTAGGTCTCAAGACCCAAGAGTTAAATGATAAGTTGCTTGCAGCGGGTTATTTAGAAGCGCAAGATGGTGAATTGGTATTGACTGATGCTGGGCGTGTGGCTGGAGGCGTGAGCAAAAAAGGCAAGTTTGGTGAGTTTTGCTTATGGGATGCAGGGATGGTGGTTTAATAAATAATCGATATACCTACTTAGGGTTAAATGGAATAACCGCATTACAATCCGTCACAAGACATTCATAACCAGTTTGTTACTATAAAGTCAGTTTTTACGGATGTGCTTTGCATTTTTATGGTGAGCACATCGAGGATAATAATAGAGCGCGCGGCCGATGGGTCAATACAAGCGTTCATCAACATAGCTAAGGAATAAAGCATGGCACATTTACGTTTAGGCGATACCGCACCCAATTTTGATGCTACAACCACAGAAGGTGATATCAATTTTCACGAGTGGGCAGGTGATCATTGGGTGGTTTTTTTCTCGCATCCAGCAGATTTTACGCCAGTATGTACCACTGAGCTTGGTCGTGCAGCAGCACTCAATGGCGAATTTCAAAAGCGCAATGTGAAACCAATCTGTATCTCTGTCGATAGCTTAGAGGATCATAAAGCGTGGGCGAGTGATATTGGTGAGACCCAAGGCACAGATATGAACTTCCCAATCATTGCTGATCCTAATAAAGAAGTCGCTGAGCTATATGATATGATGCACCCAAATGCAGATAGCACGCATACAGTACGCAGTGTCTTTATCATTGACCCAAATAAAAAAGTTCGTCTAACGCTGACGTATCCGGCCAGTTGTGGTCGTAACTTTGATGAAATTATTCGCGTTATTGATGCGCTACAATTATCGGATGAGTATAACATCGCGACACCTGTAGATTGGAAGGACGGTGATGACGTGATCATTCCACCAAGTGTCAAAAACGAAGATATTGCTGCCAAATATCCAAAAGGTCATAAAGAAATCAAGCCGTACCTACGTACGACACCAGCCCCTAATAAATAACTGGACTGGTTGCATAAATATGATTGAATAAAGCCCCGTGACTTAAAGTTATGGGGCTTTTGCTATTTTTACCTCATGAGTAATAAGCCTTTGCCATGACGGTCAGAGTAAGCTATAACTATGGTATGGAGTATCAATAGATAGGTGCTCATTAGTACCACCATCATAATAAAGCGTATCAGCATCATAATAAAGCGTATCAGCGCTAAATTTCTATTCAATTATTCTTACAAGGAGTTCACCATGAAAAAATTATACGTCACCCGTACAGCACCTAACCCGCGCAAAGCCCTTATCTTATTGGCATCAAAGGGTATCGATGTTGATGATATGGATGACATCGATGTGATTGATATTGATTTTGCCAAAAATGAGCAGATGTCAGATGAATTTACCAAAATAAATCCGATGCAGACAGTCCCTGTCTTAACATTAGACGATGGTACCGTGCTCAATGACTCACAAGCAGTCTGCGAATATCTGGATCGCGTCTATGGTGAGCGTTCCGTTATGGGCAATGACGTGATACAGCGTGCCCAAGTGTGCTCGATGCGCCGTATTGCTGAGTTTGAAGTGATGTATAATTTGATGCTAGCGTTTCAGCACAGTCATCCATCCAAAGCGCAGCGGGTCGAACAAGTGCCAGAATTTGTTGCACCATCAATTGCCCGTGCTGTCAAAGCCATGGGGTATTTTGAGACAATCCTAGAAGGTCGTGAGTATCTGGTGGGTGAGCAATTGAGCTTTGCTGACATCGTGCTGTATTTGGGCTTAGATTTTGGTAAAGTGCTCAAAGTTGATCCTAGTGAGCAAGGTAAAAACCTAGCCCGTTTTTATCAAATGATGAATGAGCGCTTCAGCATTAAGAACATGGCTAAAGCTAAGCCTGCGGAAACCAATGACTAGATAAAGAGATACATCGCAAGCTCTATTGTTTTTAGATGCTTGCTTCTTAAAGATAATATCGAGGATAGCTAATGTGTATTAGCTATCCTTTTTTCGTCCATGAAATTAATGACATTAGATAGCAAAATAATAAAAGAATTTAAAACATAATAAAAATCAACATTTTATTACATAAGCTAATAATGCTCGGTCTATAGTGGTTAATCTAACGTGATTATAATAACGATATTCCAGAACAGTTAATTAAATATTTCTTCAGAAGATGCAAGACCAGCAAGTATATAGAAATAAGTAATCGAGAAAATTGAGATACGCTTACTAAGAGGTTCGTAATATGGTAGGTAGAGCCAAAAAATCAGCACTGACAACGTTTTTATTGCCCAGTATAGTGGCGGCAAGCTTGATGCTGAGCGCTTGCCACAAAGAAGACGCTTCTAATGAAAACGAGATATCAGGCACATCTGATATTACTGAAACAACAGACACATTATCCAGCGCAAACCTTTTAACCGATAACGAGCCAGCAATGGATAAACCTGGCTCGACCAAACTAAGTGCTGAAGAAAAGCTCATAACCACCTTATCCCGTCATCGCTGGACATTAATGAGTGCAACGGATGCCAATGAAAAGCCTATGCCTGAGTTTACGGATATCAATAGTCAGGTAACTTTAGTGTTCAATCAAGACACACTCAGCTACAGCGTTGGCTGCAATATGGTGAGCGCTGCTTATGAGCTACAGGGACATGCTTTGAGCACTGAGGAAGTCATGAGCACCAAAATGTCTTGCAGCGATCTTGATATGGTAGAAAACACATTAAATACATTAATGCTCGGCAGCAGTGAATTAAAAATGGAGCAAGGTGAAAATCCAATATTGACCCAATTTACTGACGACGATGTCACTTTGGTTTGGAGTGGTAAACTCACACCTCAAGCGAAATACAACAGCAAGGGCGAGACGTTATTTTGGGCAGTGAATGCCAAAGAAGTCAATTGTGATATGAATGGTGAAAAGCAGTGTCTCCAAGTTAGGCCTGTCACTTACAACGACCAAGGTGTCAAAGTTCGTGAAGGGAAGTGGAGAGTATTTGCAGGAGAGATAGATGGTTACCAGCATGATGGTATGCACGAAGAAGTACTACGATTACAGCGCTACCGATTAGAGACTAACGAATTAATAGAGTCAGATGAGACAGTAGAAAATGATAATGATGATGAAAAGTATGCATATGTACTCGACGCTGTCATTGAAAGTGCAGTTGTAGAGTAGTCCGCTGTAATTTCGTCTTCCAAAAGATAAAAGTGACAGGGCTTGTACTCATAAAAAAAACACGCATCCAATGGCGTGTTTTTTTATTGTTTCACTATTTTAATGTTTATTTGTTTTAAAGCTTGTCTGCTTTAACGCTTATCTTTAACGCAAGTTACCCAAATCTTCTTCGGTCAAACGCCAACGACCCTTTTTCTTAGAGCCACCGCGTCCTCGCATAGAGCTATTAAGTAGTATTTTATTCATAGAATGGCTTGAGTGCGCATGACAAATAGCACAGGCAAGACCATCGGCTGCATCCTGCTGTGGTACGACTTCTAACTGTAGTATGCGGCAAACCATTTCCTGCACTTGTTCTTTAGCAGCCGCGCCATAGCCGCACACCGCTTGTTTGATCTGCCGAGCCGTATACTCTGATACTTCTAAATCCAAGGCGACCATCGCTGCAATCGCGGCGCCTCGTGCTTGCCCAAGCTTGAGTGCAGAATCAGGGTTTTCTGCCATAAAGACTTGTTCAATAGCCGTATAAATAGGCTCGTCAGCATATTTTAAATGATGCTGTGTGATGCGGGTCAATCCATTAAAAATACGCTTAAGGCGTTCAGGCATCTCTTTGGTGTCTGTGCGAATCGTGCCTGCATCGATATAAGTGAGCTTATCACCCGTCTGCTGGACTATTCCATAACCCGTCATGCGTGACCCTGGGTCGATCCCGATAATAATTGCCATAGTATTCCGTCTTGCTTACATTTTGTTTTATGGCTTAAAAATCAGCCGTAAGTTTGATAGTATAGCAACCAATCCCCATATACATCATATGTTAGCCATTTTAATTTGCATGGCGCTCAATTTATTGGTTTTTATTTTATAGGACGACACTTTATGGGTCAGATAGTTGGTATAGCCATCGTTTGGTTTATTATCGAGATGCTACTGTGGTATTTGCTTGCTCAATTCATGAGCGGCTGGTGGGTATTCATGTGGTTTATTGTCGCAGCAGTGATCGGTATTTCTCTTGTGCGTAAAGGTATGGCTTCTTTGAATCCAATGGCTCAGCAGATGAAAGCAGGTGGTATGATGAACCCTGCAATGCGTCCACCAGAGTCCACCATGATTAAGAGTATTGCAATGGCAGTCGCTGGTATTTTGCTACTTATTCCAGGTGTGCTGAGTGATGTGCTTGCGCTACTCGTGATCTTGCCACCAGTACAAAAGAAACTCAAAGACTTTGCCAATAACTATGTCATGAACAATCAGCAAAAAATGATGGAAATGATGGCAAAACAGATGGGTGGTCAAATGAGCGGCGGCCAAAATCCGTTTGGTGGTATGGGTGGTCAGAACCCATTCGGTGGCGCAGGCGGTATGAATAACCAAAATCCATTTGGTCAACAACAGCAAAACCCGTTTGGGGACGTATTCAAACAGCATACGACTGTTGATGGTACGGCCAAAAACATCCCTAAAGATGTGAAAAAAATTACCAAATCTGCTAATGATGAGTAACAGTGTTTTAGTCATTCATTAGGCATAGAAAAAGCCCCTTCCGTCATTAACGAAAGGGGCTTTTTGATGGCAGTAAATATATTAATTATAAAGAACATATTTACAAACCGAATAAAACAACCGAAGTGCCGCTGTAAGATGGTGACCCATGAACCGTGAAGTTCAGGGCGGATGCGTCATCATCTCTGCAGGTTTCCTGATACACCGCAAGCGGTGCAGGCATACACAATGAGACGATAGGTACCACATCCTGGTAAAGCATTATCGGCTCAGGGAATAAACATCTACTAGCCAACACTTCAGAATAGATTCATCTTAACCAATGAGATGAATGATTGCAAGTATGATTTACAGATTGATACGCAGTATTGTTACCTGATATCTGTGGTAGGTTTTGGGCTTTTGATAACGATACAAACCTCATCATTTTTTAGTGAAAAATTGTCAGTTTTTCAGCTATTTTAAGATATGTGTTAATATAGAGGGCTTTCCATACCCTAACATAGCATTAAAGGCGTTCATTCACTCGAGGAGCGGTAATATATGACCAGTACCCAGCAAGCATCAGAATCTATTGACGACAATCAGGCGCAGCAGCTCAGCAGTAAACAAGAAGACGGCGCACAGAATAAAAAAACGCCGCATGTCTTAATGATATTAGACGGCTTCGGTCATCGTGAAGAAGATAAAGATAACGCCATTGCTGCGGCAAATATGCCAAATCTAGATAGAATTTACCAAAAATACCCTCATGGACTGATTTCTGCTTCAGGAGAAGATGTGGGTCTGCCAGATGGTCAGTTTGGCAACTCAGAAGTTGGTCACATGAATTTGGGCGCTGGTCGTGTTCTTTATCAAGACTCGACTCGCATCTCAAGTGAACTTGCCAATCGCGAATTCTACAAAAACGAAGCATTGGTTGACGCAGTAAAAGCGGCTAATGAGCTTGGCGGTAATGTACATATTATGGGACTGCTCTCTGATGGTGGTGTTCACTCACATCAAGACCATATCGAGGGCATGTGCCATTCGGCACTGGTTCATGGTGCCAAAAACGTCTTTATCCATTGCTTCTTAGACGGCCGTGATACTCCGCCTAAATCTGCGGATAAATACATCAATCGTCTACGTGATTACATTGATAAGCTTAATGCTCATTATGAAAGCGGGCGCGTACAGATTGCTAGCATTATCGGTCGCTACTATGCGATGGATCGAGACAACCGTTGGGATCGCGTACAAAAAGCCTATGAGCTGATCACTGAAGGTAAGGCGGATCGCTTGTCGACACGTGCGGACGGTGCTGTCCAAGCCGCTTACAAGGCACGTGAGACTGACGAATTTATCAGCCCGACGACTGTCATTGGACGCGATGAAGTGCCTTATACTGTCGAAGATAATGATGCGCTAATCTTTATGAATTTCCGTGCTGACCGTGCTCGTGAGCTTGCTCAAGCGTTTGTCTTACCTGATCATGAGTTTTCGGGATTTGCCCGTCAAAAGCAGCCAAAACTTGCCGCATTTGTGATGTTGACCAAGTACTCAGACGTTTTGGCGGACAATGCAAAAACCAGCATCGCTTACTATCCAACGTCTTTGGCCAATACCTTGGGAGAGTACCTGCAGGATCAAGGTAAAACACAGCTACGTATCGCGGAAACTGAGAAGTATGCGCATGTGACGTTTTTCTTTAGCGGTGGCCGTGAAGAAGAGTATGAAGGCGAGACGCGTATCTTGGTACCCTCTCCAGATGTGGCGACTTATGATTTGAAGCCTGAAATGAGTGCGCCTGAAGTCACCGATAAGTTGGTAGAAGCGATTGAATCTGGCAAATATGATGTGCTGGTCGTCAATTATGCCAACGGGGACATGGTAGGGCATACAGGTATCTTTGATGCGGCGGTACAAGCCGTAGAAGCCTTGGATGTCTGTGTGGGCCGTGTCGAGTCGGCAGTAAAAGCTGCTGGCGGTGACATGCTTATTACGGCTGACCACGGCAACTGTGAGCAAATGCAAGACTACGAAAGTGGTCAAGTACATACTCAGCATACGACAGAACATGTTCCACTGATCTACGTGGGTGAACAGAACTTGCAAGTGCGTCGCGGTGGTAAACTCAGCGATGTGGCACCGACTATTTTGGCACTAATGAATGTTGATGCACCCACTGAAATGACTGGTGAGAGTTTATTGGTTTCAGCATCGTAAGCCAGTTGTCTCAAATTATCCGTACATCAGATAATCTGTAAAGATATGGCTCATTAGATGAATGATATAAATTAGAAAAGGGAAGGGTAGCTATTACCTTTCCCTTTTTTTATGATGTATTTTGCTTGATGATTTGCAAAACTGCCCTAGTTTGAGAGAGGCCTTTGGTGTTAACTTATACGGTAATACATAACAATAACTTTATACATTCTATTATTTAAATGAGTTTTTTATGCATCCTATCTCTTTTGTGCGCTCATCTTTGTCTAAACAATTAGACCAACGAGTAATGAAGTCTTTGCTAGCGACGATTGTGTCTAAACCCGCGTTTTTTAAATCTTTATGCTTCAAGCCCAGTCTAGCAATAGGTTTACTTGGATTATGTGTTGTCAGTATGGACGCGCAAGCAGCAGTGACCTCAGCTGATGATACTAGTCCGACATCAAGCCTACAGCTTATCAGTTTGAATGCCGATGATATAGTGGCTGAAAATGACACTGAGATGTTGAATGCTGCAGACGAATCAGATGATTCAATAGACAGTATGCCGGACGAGAGTGCGTTAATAGACGATGATGATAATATCGATACCAGTATTCCATCAGAGGTTGCGCAAGTATCATTGAATGCAATTTCTCCTGAGACATTAAAGACCTTTGTTGCTGTTGTTGATTTAGTGCGCCGTCAGTATGTTGACACGGTCAATGATGAGGAATTATTTAATAATGCAATGAGCGGTATGCTAACTAAGCTTGATAGCCATGCTGAATTTTTGGATGCGGAGGCCTATGAAAATCTACGTGCTTTTACCGAAGGTGACGTAGGTGATATCGGTATCCAAGTGACTTATCAGCCAGAGGTGGGCTATTGGGTCATCACAGAAGTTATTGATGATTCGCCTGCAGATAAGAAAGGCATCGCAGTGGGCGATTATTTACATCAGGTTGGTGAGTTCAAACTTGACGAAAATCGTCAAAGTAATGACGTTGAGCAGCTATTAACAGGGATTGCTGGTACCCAAGTAGATATCATCACTTCTAAAGCAGGTCGCCGCAAGCACACGACGACATTACAGCGGAATAACAGTCACCCTCAAATTGTCGAGACAAAACTCGTCGATGGCATTGCGATTGTTAAACTACCTGCGTTCCAGAACAATAGCCGTGAAAAGCTGTTGGAGGGTTTGATTAATTTAGATGCGCCGATCTCAGGCATTCTATTAGATATGCGTGACAATCCGGGTGGTGTTCTTACATCAGCGGTGAGCGTTGCCAGTTTATTTATGAATGATACCGATGTAGTACAAGTACAAGCACGTCAAGACAAATCGCGCGTACTAACCACCCAAGGGGATGCAATACTCAAGCCTCTGCCTATGGTTGTTCTACAAAATCGCTACTCGGCATCTGCGGCAGAGGTTCTGGCTAGTAGTTTACAGGCACAAAAACGCGCTACTATCATCGGCGAAGTGAGCTATGGTAAAGGCTCAGTACAGTCAGTCATACCACTCAATGACGAGCAAGCAGTCAAGTTGACAGTAGCTAACTATATGACCGCATCAGGCAGACAGATCGACGGCATCGGTGTTGAGCCTGACATTACTTTGTCAGGAAGTGAGAGCTCATGGGAGCAGCAGGCGCTGGATTTACTAAAACCCCGCGCTCTCGATTCAGGTATCCGCTTCATTCGAAAGGCGACTGCAAATTAGTATATTGTTGATAGGCTAAGATATTAACAATATACCGTCAGACAGCCATTGAATCTCTGAACTAAAAATTCAATGGCCCGATAAAAGACCTACTCAGATTGGTCTTCTGCAATTTCTAACTTTTTCATACGATAACGTAATGAGCGAAAAGTCGTCCCAAGCAGTTCTGCTGCTTGGGTTTTGTTCCAGCCAGTTTGTTTGAGGGCTGTGATGATTAATTGCTTTTCTTGTTCCTGTAGATAATGCTCCAACCCTTGGGCTGGCAACTGACCATCAAGCGGTTCTTGCAGGCTTGTAGTGTCATTCTCTTTTGGTTGAATAGAACGATTGAGCGGTGCTTCCTCATTCGTATCACTTGGGCTAGTTGACGGTTCTACATGATTAGGTACTGAGCGCTGTATCATTGAAGGGTAGTGTTGGGTATTAGTACGATAAGGGTGCAAGTTGGTTGTTTCTTGCTTGTGCTTTACAGCCGTTATCTCACTGTCAGATTGAAGCGCCTGTTCACGGTTTTCTGCGGCTTTAGATATCGTTTGGGTGGTTGGTTGAGATTGGTTTTGCTCATTTGCGTAATGGCCAGATTGTTGCGCATTGCTGTGAGCTTGCGTATCTTTAAGGTCGTGATTAACATCAGGTAGGCCTAAATGACTGATATCAATGTCCGAAGTTTCCGCCAATGTCACTGCACGCTCAAGTAAATTACGTAGTTCACGAACGTTACCAGCAAAGTCATGACGCTGCAAACGTTCGCTGGCTTTACGCGTTAGAGATGGGGGTATCTCTAACTGCCATTCAGCAGAAATCATGGCTAAAAAGTGCTCTGCTAATACAGGGATGTCATCACGTCGATCATTCAGTGTCGGCAGCTTAAGCTCAATCACATTGATACGGTAATACAAATCTTGTCGAAACGCGCCATCCTGTACCAAGCGGCTCAAATCTTTATGAGTAGCGGATAAAATGCGAATATCCACTGGTACTTCTTTAGTGTCACCAATGGCCCTCACGGTCTTTTCTTGGATGGCACGTAATAGCTTAACCTGCATGGCTAATGGTAAGTCTGCCACCTCATCCAAAAATAAAGTACCGCCATTGGCTTGTTGAAACAATCCCTGCTTGTCAGCCACAGCCCCTGTAAAACTGCCTTTTTTATGACCAAAAAACTCTGACTCCATCAGCTCAGAAGGTATTGCACCGCAGTTTACTGGTACAAAGCTGCCATCTCGTCGCGGACTTAAATCATGAATCAGTCTAGCGACGACCTCTTTACCTGTACCAGACGCACCAGATAAAAAAACAGGCGCTTGTGAGCGTGCCAATTTTAATATGGTGTTTTTAAGAGGGTGCATGACCGCAGAATTACCGATTAGCCTAGCGTCCAGCATTTTTTGCTCAGGTGAGGATTCAGGTGTGGCTTTTGCCCCATTATCTTGATGAATAACCTTTAAAGCGTTTTCTACCAATTGACGTAATCTTGGTAGCTCAAGTGGTTTATTGACAAAATCAAAAGCACCAAGCTTCAGTGCTTCGATGGCCAGATCCATACTTCCATGAGCAGTGATGACAGCTATCGGCGTATGCGAGCTGTTGCTGATTTCTTTGACCAGCTCCAACCCTGAGCCATCAGGTAGTTTCAAGTCAGTGAGGCAAAAATCATAAGTATTGTCTTGCCAGTATGATCTTGCTTGCGCCAAAGTATAGGCTACATCACTTTTGATGCCCATCTTAGTTAAAGTGATTTGCATCAATCGGCATAGATCCACTTCGTCATCAACGACTAGCGCGCTTGTTGTCATACATTATCTCGTCAAATTCAATGGCTACAAAGTATTAATAGCTAGGTCTAAATAGGGGTAAACTTCTTTTACAAAGAAATGTGTAAATCAATCATGTATGGTGGCTATTAGCTACCAATATGTAATGTTCAAAAACCTATAATTAGGTAGTATTTTGATTTATGACTGGGATTAATAAAGATTTTCTTCAACGGCTTGAAAGATATTTTCAGAGTCAATAGCAGGCGAAATTAAACGAAAACATGTTTTTTCATGTTCAGGAATATAGAGCAAACGTGCCTGATTGGCTTCACAAAAGGCTTGCGATAAATATAGTCCCAAGCCGGTACCAGCTTTGTCTGTTGTAAAAAATGGATTAAACAAATGTTTTAAATCTTCAGTCTTAATACCATCGCCATCATCTAATATATCAATTATAACATCGTTGTCTGCACAGTAAATCTCGATTTCTACATAAGCATGAGGATGGCTGTAACTACTATAACGCAAGCCATTGTTGATCAAATTAATCAAAATTTGTTCTAACTGGTGAGGGTCAAATGATATGGTTGGTTGGGTTTTTACATGTAGAAAAATGTCGTGCCCTTGAAAATAGTTCTCCAAAAATGCTGGCATCCATTCAGCCAAAATAATGGCTTGCTGAGAGGCCGCTTGCTGGCGAGACAGTTTTAAAATATCTTCAATAATACGGTTGACACGTTTGGTTTGTGAAAATATCATTTCATAGAGCTCATGATTGCCAGTCATATCGATATTTGATGCATTGTCGTTTGCCTCAATTTCGGTCAAGTCTTCCATCAGTAGTTGGCTGGCTTGTGAGATAGCGGCTAGAGGATTTCTAATTTCATGAGCAATACTGGCAGTGAGTTGCCCTAACGACGCCAGTTTTAATTGTTGGGCGCTAGCCTGCTCACGGCGTAAGTCTTCTAATAAGATTAATTTGCTATCATCTTTTAGCGGGATGATTTGTACACGTAGCTTACCAAATATCGAAGCGTTTGCTACTTCAGGCACATCGTACGTAAACGTACGCGATTGTCCTGTAGCCACTGACAAACAAGCTTGGAGTAGCTGAGAATGCTGTTTGCTAAGTTGTTGTTTAAAGTTAGATAGAATGGCATGAGGCGTATCGCCTCTCATTTCTTTTATATCAGTTGAAGTGCTAGATGCACGCAACGATGAATCCTGTGTGATACTGAGCAGTTGGTGGGCTGCTAGATTTGCAAGGACGATATCCTGTTTATCGATGACAATCACACCATTGACCATTTGTGTAATCACTTCTTGATTGATGACATTGAGCCGTTCAACCTCTTTGGCATGACTTTGTGCTACTTTCTCAAGCTGTACCAAGCGTTGTGAGATAGACCAACTCAAACCACCTACTGCCAAGAAGCTTGCTGACATCAGCAAAGCATCGCCTAAATTAGCCAAATTCATACTATTGGCAATGGCATAAAAGAACTGCTGATAGATCACAAAAATAATAGCCAGTAAGGTGATAACTAGCGCTTGTGAACCATGCAGTAGCATAAAGCTGGCGGCGACAACGACCATATATAGCATGGTCAGTTGTAAGTCCGGCTCACCTGCTGTATACAGCAATAAGCTTAATATAATAACGTCTAATACTAGCCCAAACGCTAACTGTCGGCGCATCTGCTTTGTGACAACGTAAAATAACCCGAGCAAAATCAAGCTTAGCATCACATAAAAGCTCAGGGCTGTCTGCTGCAAAAAACTGGGGAGAGAGGCGCTATCACCGGCGCGTGCAGATATATATATCATCAGCATAGAAAATATGCTGACGACAAAACGATAACTGCTATAAATAATGCCTAGTCTGCGCAGCTGCGGCAAAGGAAGTGTATCATCGTGGTGTACATAGCGACTGATAGCAGAAATGATGGTGGTAGCAGGTTTCATAAATTGACCATGATGACAAATGAGATACTAAGCAACTTATGGTTGAATCAAACCATGGCGAATGGCCAAATGCGTTAATTTTACATCACTATCAACGCCAACTTTTTCGTAAATACGGTAGCGATAGGTATTGATGGTTTTGACGCTGACAAATAATTGGTCAGCAATCTGCTGAGGGCTTTGGCAATTGACCACCATCATAGCCACTTGCTTTTCTCTATCACTTAACAAATCAAAAGGCGAGTTGGCATTGTCAGACAACAAGACGTCCGCCAATTGTTCAGCAACGTCTTGGCTAAAATAACGACCACCTTGATAGATTTTTTTGACCGCGCGTATCATCTCATCAAGTGGTGTACCTTTTGTGATATAACCATTGACACCAGCTTTGATGAGCATTGAGGGGTAGGGCTGTGCAGACATACTACTAACCGCTAAAATCTTGATACCCATATCGAGCTGAATCAAGCGTTTGGTCGCTTCAAGACCACCAATATTAGGCATGTTGACATCTAGCAATACCACGTCAGGACGTAACTGCTTGGCCTGCTTGATTGCCATATCACCGCTATCTGCTTCGCCCACTACTTCGATATCGGGGCTGTCTGACAACATACGGCTAATACCCATCCGTACCAAATCATGATCATCGACCACCAACACTTTAATCATAACCATACTCTTTATCGTTTGTCAGAATGAATGTTTTTATAAGGGTTAAATAACAGAAAAAACAAAGTTAACATGAGCCATTTTTTGATTCTAAATACATAGGATACGACTAATATGCTGTATCAATATCTTCATTTAATATAATAAAGTACAAAGAATCATAACATTCTAAGTTAAGTTATATTGCTGTATTGTTAATCAGTGTTTCTAAAATATAAATCAGTTGTATCAAAGTTTGAATGAAGCTAAAAAAAACCATTAAATCAGTTTGATAGATTAAACTTAAATGTAAACCATGATACACTAAAAATACAAAAGCTCTATGTGAGTACTTACAAACACATCTATAAACGCTACGTACGTTCTTGGCGTCAGGCAGTATGTAACTGGCGTGATAGCGACAGCAGGAGGCATAATGAAGCAACTACCATTAACCAAACAGCAATTGATCGCTGCTATGATTTCATTGAGTTTGGGCAGTGTTGCACAAGCCGCACTTACGATTAATGGTAGCACTGAGACAGCTTCTAGTGCACGCTTGAGTTGGGGCGGTGCGGATAGTTTGTCTGAAGCGCGTAACATCATGTACAAGTCTAATGGCTCTGCTATCAAAAAAGTCGACAACGGCTATGGTACGACCAATATCACGAATAGCAACAGTTTTGCTAGCAGTAACAATACCAATAGTGTGCGTTATAACACAACTTATCGCGGTGCATTTGGTAGCAGTGACATGATCCCAATCAGTACGGACTCGCGCAGTGTTGCCGTGATTGATGCTGAAACAGGCGAATCTATCTACGAAAAAGACGCCGATATTGCACGTCCTATGGCTAGCATTACCAAAATAATGACAGCCATGGTTGTGCTAGATGCAGGTCTTGATATGCGTGAAGAAATCACGCTTGATCCAGAAGACTTTGTCGGTCCCAAGCGTGCAAGCTCACGCCTAAAATCAGGCGATCGCATGAACCGTGCTGAAATACTATTGATGGCTTTGATGAAGTCTGAAAACCCAGCGGCAAAGAGCTTGGCACGTAACTATCCGGGCGGCTACAATGCCTTTATCCGTGCGATGAATAGAAAAGCACAAGATCTTGGTATGACTACTGCGTTTTTCGGTGATCCAACGGGTCTTGACAAGCGTAACGTCGCTTCATCGAATGATTTGGTAAAAATGGTTCGTGCTGCTGGTAACTACGATGTGATTCGTCGCTTCTCTACCACCAAAAGCTATGACTTCTTTGTTTCAAACTACTCAAGTGGTAACCGCACTTATAAAGCCAACAACACTAGTAGCTTGGTTCGTGCAGGTGATTACCCAATCGGTATCTCAAAAACAGGTTTTATCAATGAAGCTGGGCGCTGCGTTGTGATGGAAACGCGAGTTAACAATCGTCCTGCAATTATCGTTATCCTAGGGGCAAACAGCTCAGCAACACGTTGGGGCGATGCTAAAAACATTCTAAACAGCTTGGCGACACGTCGTACCGTATAGACACGCTGTTTTAAATGTATAAAAAAGGCTGTTATATCATATAACAGCCTTTTTATTGTGTTGAGTTTAAGATTAAGGATCTGCCCTATGAACCAGTCATCAACTTCATCTGCAATACCCAAGCTATATTTGCTGACCAATGATGATGAATTTGAATTGTTATACCAAAAGTTAGATGCTGCCTTATCAACAGGGCTAATCGCATTATTGCAGATTCGGCGCAAGCAAACGCTTAGTCTGCCAGATGGTCATATAACGCTTTATGAGGAAGCCAAACAGATTGTTAAGCTGGCCGAAGCGCATAATGTTCCAGTCGTTATGAATGATGATATCGCACTAGCAGCCAAGCTTGGTATTGGTGTACACCTTGGGCAAGGAGATGGCAAAATTGGTGATGCTTTGCAGTCTCTTGAATCGACTCAAATAATTGGTCGAACCTGCCATGGGAATATTTCTTTGGTTAAAGAGGCAAAGGATAATGGCGCAAGTTATGCTGCGATGGGCGCCATATTTGCATCTACCACAAAACCGAATGCTGACATTATCTCGCGTCAGAAGCTGATTGAAGGCTGTCAACAAGACATACCTATATGTGTGATAGGCGGATTAACTGCAGAAAATATTTTAGAGCTGGCAGGCATACCAATTGCGCTTGTGGCGGTAGTAGGCGATATTATGGATTTGCCTGTAGAAAAAATCGCCGAACGTTGCTATCAATGGCAGCAGGCATTTTCTAAATGGAAAACACCTGCTGTATAAAATGTGTTTTAGATAGGATTTATTAGCTATTCAGCATGTTCCATACACAAAGTAGCATAGGGCAGCGCTTCTAAACGTTGCTCTTCGATTGGCTCACCGCAGACTTCGCACTCGCCATAAGTACCATTCTCGATACGACTTAAGGCATTTTCGACATAGATTAGGCTCTGACGCGCTTCGCTCATTAAATTCTTGCGCATATCGTTTTGACGATAGGATATAGCCTGATCTTCCCAGTGCTCATTGAGATCATCTTGTGGGTTTTGGATATGATCTTCGATTTTGTCAATGCGAGACTCGTACTCATCTTTTAGTTTTAATAGATTTTGCTTGGCAGTGTCTAAGTCGATACTCATTGTGTTCTCCTAAAAAGTTATTGTTATTGTCAACGCTTCTATCATAAAGAGCCTGACTGCTGAGTACCACCACGAAATGTTACTGTTTATTGAATGAGTTCAAAGCTAGCAGTTACAACCGTTTCCTATCAATGCTGGAGTAAAATTACCCACTCAATATTTTCATGTTTTTAAAAATCGTGAAAGTTTGCTTGTGAGCATCTCATAGAAAACTGATAGAATACACCGCCACTGATTTCTACTCACTTATCTGTTCCAGTAACTTGGTGTGATAGTTAGTATAAAGACTCAGTGATGAAGACATATAAAGATAGCAAGTGTGCAGTCTAATAAGGCTCATTGTTAGAGCATATATAGTAGATGATGGTTAAAAAATTATTAGTCATATCAATCATGATAGTAATCGTAAATTAATAGATATATTGATGCATAGGAGCAGGTAATGAATTTTTTGCGTATGAGCGAGCTGAACTTAACCGATAAAGTGGTATTGATCCGAGAAGATTTAAATGTCCCTATTAAAGATGGTAAAGTCACAAGTGATGCTCGCTTACAAGCAAGTCTACCTACTATTGAGATGGCGCTAGAGAAGGGTGCCGCTGTTATTGTTTGTTCACATCTGGGACGCCCAACAGAAGGTAATCCTGAATCTATTTATTCATTGGCACCAGTTGCTGATTATTTGACAGACAAATTGGGCTCGCAATTAGCGTCACCAGTGCGCCTGAATAATGATTACCTGACTCAAGGCGCTGCTGTAAAATCTGGCGAAGTCGTACTACTAGAGAATGTGCGCTTTAACGATGGTGAAAAGAAAAATGATGCGACGTTAGCAAAAAAATACGCGGATTTATGTGATGTGTTTGTCATGGATGCATTTGGTACCGCGCACCGTGCGCAAGCATCAACAGAAGGCGTGACGCAAGCGATGCGTCAAGCAGACAAAACTGTTTGTGCAGGGCCTTTGTTGGCAGCTGAGCTTGATGCCTTGAGCCTGGCGCTTGAAACACCAGCCCAGCCTATGCTTGCCATCGTTGGCGGCTCAAAAGTGTCTACCAAGTTAGAAGTTTTACATAGCTTGGCTGAAGTCTGTACACAGATTATCGTGGGTGGCGGTATTGCCAATACTTTCTTAGCGGCACAGGGACATAGTGTGGGCGCGTCGCTGTACGAAGCAGATTTGATCGATACTGCGCGCGATATCATGACCAAGACTGAGATATTACTGCCTGAGTATGTGGTTGTTGCTGATAAAGACGACATCGATTTTGCTGACTTTACTGGTTCATTGCAAAAGGCAGTTGCGACAATCAAATCTGTTGATGCCATTGGCGAAAATGACATGATATTGGATATCGCGCCACAAAGCGCAAAGCAACTTGCCGATGCCATTATTCGTGCAAAAACGATCTTGTGGAATGGCCCAGTGGGTGTTTTTGAAGTTGATGCTTTTGGTCAAGGGACACAAATACTGGCAACAGCTGTAAGAGACAGTGACGGTTTTTCAATTGCGGGTGGCGGTGATACCTTGGCTGCTATTGATAAATATCAAGTCGCTGATGGCGTCAGTTATATGTCAACAGGCGGCGGTGCATTTTTAGAATTTGTAGAAGGTAAAGTGCTCCCAGCAGTTGCTGCGTTACAAATTAACGCTTAACTAATTAACGTTACTCAGTATTTTCGTAACACTAGACGTACAACTAATAGTAAACATCTAAGGTAGTCTGTGAAAATAATATTTTGACTTTCATTTTGCTTATTTATATTAGTATAGCTAAAATCTATAGTCATTGATTATTAAGCAGTAATTATTTGTTTCTACACTGAAAATTATTATTGCATGTCTCATTCGTACTCTATAAAATAGCGCGACCATGTATCTTGACATGCATTATTTACGAGAGGTTTATTATGTTAAAACGTCATTTGTTACTTGCTAGCATACTTGCTGGTACTTTTGCAGTTACTGCATGTAGCCAACAAACAGAAGAGAACACTGAAGCTGCTGTTGAATCAGCTGGCGATGATGCTGCTGCAAATGCTGATGCCGCTGCTGCTGAAACGGATGCTGCTGCTGCTGAAGCTGAAGCTGCTGCTCAAAACGCTGGTGCTGAAGTTGCTGAAAGTGCAGACACTGCTGGTGCAGCTGCAACAGACGCTCTAGAAAACACTGGTGATGCTATCGCTGAAGGTACTAATACAGCAGTTGAAAATACTGCTGAAGCAGTTGCTGACGGTGCCAATGCTGTTGCTGATGGTGCTAACGATGTTGCAGTTGATGCAGAGCAACAGTACTAAGCTACGCAATAACTATGCGATATAATGGCTGAAATTTTTGAATGCTTTACATTGTAAGTCATTCATTATAATAGCCATTGCTTTATAAGCCTCGAAATATTAAAAAAGCCTTGGTGATTGCCAAGGCTTTTTGCGTTCTATGCTATGAGTATAAGAGATAAGATGGTTCAGTTGTTGTAGACACCAATAAGAGAAAGAGACTGGTTAGACTGACAAATAGTCAGGCAACCGCTACGAAGACAGCACAATTTTTGCTATAATCACCGCGTGATAACCATATCCCAAATGAGTCAGATTTTGACTGATGTATATACAGTCAGTAAGGTCTAACAGATAGCGGAATGGTTGTTACAAAGCTGCATTTAAAATACTATTCAAAATCCAATCAGAGAGCGTCTTATGGCCCTAATATCCTTACGTCAACTTCTAGATCATGCCGCTGAACACAACTACGGTGTTCCTGCCTTTAACGTCAATAACTTAGAGCAAATGCGCGCAATCATGATGGCTGCGGATGCTTGTGATTCGCCTGTTATTGTTCAAGCCAGTGCGGGCGCACGTAATTATGCAGGGTCGGCATTTTTGCGTCATTTGATTATTGCTGCTATCGAAGAATGGCCACATATTCCAGTGGTTATGCATCAAGATCACGGTATGTCACCAGCTATCTGCCAGCGCTCGATTCAGCTTGGTTTCTCATCTGTCATGATGGACGGCTCACTTGGTGAAGATGGCAAAACGCCGATGGATTATGATTACAATGCCAGCGTCACGCGCGAAGTGGTCAAAATGGCACACGCGTGCGGTGTGTCTGTAGAAGGCGAAATCGGTTGCCTAGGTAGCCTTGAGACCGGTATGGCAGGCGAAGAAGATGGTTCTGGCGCAGAAGGCGTATTAGATCACGAGCAGCTTTTGACCAGTGCTGATGAAGCTGAGCAATTTGTCAAAGACACTAATGTTGATGCGCTAGCAATTGCTATTGGTACGAGCCATGGCGCTTACAAATTCACGCGTCCACCGACAGGCGATATTTTGTCAATTGAGCGAATGAAAGAGATTCATGCCCGTATTCCTAACACGCATCTTGTCATGCATGGCTCTTCATCAGTGCCGCAAGAGTGGCTAAAAGTCATCAATGAAAACGGCGGTGATATTGGCGAAACTTATGGTGTGCCTGTTGAGCAGATCGTTGAAGCGATCAAGCATGGTGTGCGTAAAGTAAATATCGATACCGATCTGCGTCTAGCATCAACAGGCGCTATCCGTGAGTTCTTGGCAAATAATCCAAGCGAGTTTGATCCACGTAAATACTTCAAAGCGTCTATGGTCGCGATGTCAGATATCTGCACCAATCGTTTTGAAGCGTTTGGTTCTGCTGGTCAAGCTCATAAAATCCGTCCAATTAGCCTCGAAGGCATGGTCGATTTTTATCAGTAAGGCTAAGCGTATATAAGCAATAGACTATGCTAGCGAAAGGTGGTCTTGCATAATGAATGGCAGCGGATTTAACTTTATAATAACCGACAGAGGTGAGTGATGATTGGATTGATTACCGGACAGGTGCAATATTTAATGGCGCCAACAGCCTGTATCATGACAACCTCTGGTGTGGGTTATGATATCGAGCTGCCATTGCCGTCATTTTGTCAATTGCACCTTAATGAGCAGGCGAGTATTTGGACACATTTTCATGTACGTGAAGATGCGCAACTGCTTTATGGTTTTATTGATCGTAAAGAGCGCGATGTCTTTCGCCAATTGATTAAGATCAATGGCGTTGGCGCAAAAATGGCATTGGCAATGCTATCTGCAATGTCAGCGGCTGAGCTAAAAATGCATGTTGAGCAAGAGTCAGAGACAGCATTGACGCGCATACCGGGCATTGGTAAAAAAACAGCACAGCGCTTATTGATTGAGCTAAAAGATAAGCTAAAAAATATCGAAGTGGATAGCGGTTCGTTTGAGCTAACACCTCAGCAAACCGCCGTTTCTCACGACGGCAGTATCATTGCTGAAGTAGAAGGGGCGCTGATTAGCTTGGGCTACAAGGAAAAAGAGGCTCAGCTAGCCATAAAGGCAGCTAAAAGTAAGGGTGACACCTTTGCGGACACTCAGGGGTTGTTAAAAGCCACATTACAGCAGTTGTCTGGTTTCTAAGCTCACGTTTCAACGTTATCTATCGATAACAACAAAATAGTATATTCAACAGATAAGCGACATTAAGTGTCGCTTATTTTCGTTTTGGCGCCTATTTAATGAGGTTTTGCATGACTTATGCGTAGCGTTTGGTTATGCTATTTATTACCTAATTTTTTAATATAATGATAAATTCTATGATGCAAGATCGCTTAATCAATCCGCTAGAAGGCGCGAACGACGCTCCTGACGCTAATATCCGACCAGCATTATTGGCTGAGTATATTGGTCAGCCAGTGGTGCGTGAGCAAATGGAGGTGTTCATCGGTGCGGCTCGTGGCCGTGATGAAGCCTTAGATCACACGTTGATATTTGGTCCCCCAGGACTGGGTAAGACGACCCTTGCCAATATTATTGCTCGGGAGATGGGTGGTAATCTGCGCTCTACTTCAGGGCCTGTGCTTGAACGTCCAGGGGATTTGGCCGCTATGCTGACCAATCTAGAAGCGGGTGACGTGTTATTTATTGATGAGATTCACCGTTTGAGCTCGGTTATTGAAGAAATACTCTATCCAGCGATGGAAGATTTTCAGCTGGATATTATGATTGGTGAAGGGCCTGCCGCACGTTCTATCAAGCTTGATCTACCTCCTTTCACATTGGTGGCAGCAACTACCAGAGCAGGGCTATTGACCTCACCGTTGCGTGATCGTTTTGGTATCGTACAGCGACTCGAATTTTATAATATTGCTGATCTCACAACAATTGTAAGCCGAGCAGCGCGCTTAATGCGCGTGCCTATGAGCGAGGATGGCGCTATTGAGATTGCTCGCCGTGCACGCGGTACACCAAGGATTGCTAACCGCCTGTTACGCCGTGTGCGTGATTATGCTGAGGTAAAAGGCGATGGTAGTATCAATGGTGCGATTGCAGGTAGTGCGCTAGACATGTTGGCAGTGGATAGACGTGGTCTCGATCATCTAGACAGGCGCTATATAGAGATATTACACGAGCGCTTCGATGGTGGTCCTGCTGGGGTGGAAGCCGTGGCAGCGGCAATGGCAGAGGATAGAGGTACGTTAGAGGACGTGATTGAACCTTATCTTATTCAACAAGGATATGTCCTGCGTACCGCTCGTGGACGAGTACTGACACAGATGGCAATTGATCAAATGCTATAAAGATAAATATTAAAAAATCGCCTACTTTTGATTGAAAGTAGGCGATTTTTTTGGCTATAGCTTTAATAAAACCATTAGGAAGGAGATAAAGGCTCAGGCCATATTTTTCCAGGGTTTAGAATATTTTTGGGATCAAGGGCTGACTTGACAGCTTGCATCAGTATTAGGGCGTTGCCATGCTCTTGCTGCATATACTTCTGTTTCCCTTGCCCAATACCGTGTTCGCCCGTACAGGTGCCATCCATCTCAATAGCGCGCGTAGCTAGGCGTCCGATAATTGCCTCAGCGATGGCAACTTCTTCAGGATTTTTGGTATCGACCAATAACAGAACATGAAAATTTCCATCACCAACGTGACCGACGATAGGACCAATCATACCAGCACCTTCAATGTCTTTTGCGGTGGCGCTAACGCATTCTGCTAATCGTGAGATAGGCACGCAGGCATCAGTCGATAACGCGCTGGCTTCAGGCCTCAGGGCAGAACTGGCATGATACGCATTGTGCCTTGCTTGCCAAAGGCGCTTGCGCTCAACCTCATTGGTATCCCAAGCAAAATCATGCCCACCAAATTCTTCGATGATATCGTTAAAGAGCTTGGCTTGCTCAGCAACACTCGCGTCTGTGCCATGAAATTCGACAAATAACGTTGGTGTCTCGGTTAGACTGAGGTTGTCATATTGATTGCATGCTTTGATTTGCATCGCGTCAAGTAGTTCAATACGAGCAATAGGTAAGCACATCTGAATAGTCAGCATCACTGCCTGACAAGCATCTTCAATGGTCGAAAAATGACAAATGCCACTGCCTATGCACTCGCTAATGCCAAACAGTTTCAGTGTGATTTCAGTGACAATTCCCAGTGTCCCTTCCGAGCCTATCATCAAGCGCGTCAGATCATAGCCTGCCGCCGATTTTTTGGCTCGCGTGCCTGTTCGTACGATATCGCCACTTGCGGTCACTACTTCTAGTGCGAGTACCACATCTTTCATAGTGCCATAACGCACCGCATTAGTACCTGAGGCGCGAGTGGCGACCATGCCACCGATACTGGCATTAGCGCCGGGGTCTATCGGAAAAAACAGCCCTGTATCGCGCAGATAATGGTTTAGTTGCTCACGCGTCACGCCAGGCTGCACGGTAACGGTCAAATCTTCATTATGAACCTGCAAAATGGCATCCATTGCGTGCATGTCTATGCATAACCCGCCATAAGGTGCATTGAGTTGGCCTTCCAAAGACGAACCAATGCCAAATGCGATTACTGGCATCTCATACTGATTACAAATCTCGACCGCCGCTGCTACTTCCTGTTTGTCCTGTACGGTTAATACTGCATCTGGTGGCTGATTGGTCAGCCACGTCATCGTATGGCCATGCTGTTCACGCACTGTCGAATTCACACTCAGTTGTTTGCCAAAACGTTCCTGCAAGGCTGTAATAGCCTTACTATGGTCTGGTTTGATAGTGTTATGAGTCTGTGACAATGGTAGTGATGACATGATGAACCCTATAGATAATGCGACTATTTGGCATTAAATTAGCATATTCAATATCCATTTGATATACTTTAATGACAGGCATTTGTTCTATTTTAACTAAGCTAGGATACGCCACACAACCACTATAATAGCTAACAAATAAAACAAAGGCGCAAACCAGCCTACTTGAGTAGCGATCGCAATAAAAATAGCAAATCCTGCCAATGCCAACCAGTCGCGGCGACGGTCGTTGAGCATATCAGCGCGAATTTGCTGTATTTCACGCAGTTGGCTGTCTTGCCGTGACCCTTGTGAGGCAAGGCTTTGTAGCCCTTGATCCAGTAGCTTGGGAATATCAGTGGTAGACAGTAGTATTTCAGGTAATTGTTGGCGCAACTGTTGTAGGTTACGCATTGGGTCTAACTGTTCTTTAATCCAGCTACTTAGGATTGGTTTGGCAAGTGACCAGATATCAAGATCAGGATACAAGTCACGACCGAGCCCCTCTACATGTACCAAGGTTTTGAGCAAAAGCATGAGCTGCGGCGGGATGCTCATATGATGGCGACGGGCAATGTCTAAAATCTGCATCAGTACACCAGCAAAATCGATATCGTTGATTGATTTTTGTAGCATGGGGCCAACAGTGCGTTTCATATCACGCATCAGCGCATGTTTATCAGCATTTGGTGGTATCCAACCTGCACGGCTAACGATGTCAACGACCGCGGTAAAGTTGTTATTCATGACCGCAAGTAACATCCGCGCCACGATAAGCTGATCATCTTTTGACAGGGTACCCATGATGGCGCAATCAAGCCCGATATAGCGGGGCTGATGACCCAAATCAACCGCTGCCATATCTGCATGTAGTGTTTTGACAGGCGGCGTCTCAACAAACACATTGCCCGGATGCATATCAGCATGAAAAAAATTATCGCGAAAAACTTGGGTAAAAAATATCGTTAAGCCTTTTTCTGCCAGCGCGGCACGGTCATAACCCAGCTGATCAAACACCTCGACTTGTGAGATAGGAACCCCTTGGATACGCTCCATGACCATCACGTTTTTGGCAGCATCATAGACTTCAGGCACATACATCAATGCTGAACCCAAGAAGTTATTGCGCATCTGAGTAGTATTGTCAGCCTCAAGCGTTAAGTCCAGCTCATTTAGCATCACTTGTCGATAGTCTTCGACAATATCGATGATATGAACAGCACGCGCCGCTTCGATACGAGCCGATGCCCAACTTGCCAATTCTCGTAGCAGCTCAAAATCAGAGACAATCACAGTGCGAATATCGGGACGCACGACTTTAACCACCACTTCACGCCCATCATGCAAGGCCGCAGTATGGACTTGGGCGATAGAGGCTGCTGCCAGTGGTTTAATATCAAATCGTGCAAACAATGTATCGACGGACTGACCGAGACCATGTTTTGGATGTTGAATTTGAGCGACAGCAATATCAGCGTCGAAAGGTTTAACTTTATCCTGTAGCTGTACTAATTGAGCGATGATCTCAGGCGGTACCAAGTCTCGACGCGTTGAGAGCAGTTGGCCTAATTTGAGAAACAGCGTACCCATATCTTCAAGCGCGTACTTGATTGCATTTGGCTGGTGCTTTTTACCCCACGCAGCACGGTGCGTGCGAATTAGGCGTGCTAATGGTTGTAGCTGTGGCGCGTCTTCAAGGGGTAAGTGTGTATCAAGACGATACATCGCGGCGATACGCCAAAGCTCACGTAGTCGGGCATGATGGGATAGTAGCATGGGATTGGGTACTCTGGACAAAAACGAAAATAGGGTAGGCGCTGTGTTTCATGCTAAGCACGTACTATCAGCAATAGTATTCACTTAACATGAATTAAATACGCTACTAGTAAAACAAACTATTGATGAAAAGAATTGTTAAGGAAACGTGCTTGCTCTTCTTTGATAGCCGCAAGCTTGGCCTCTTCACGTTCGACATCAGCACGCAACTTTAGAATCTGCTGTTTGAGATCGTTTACTTCAGCGACATCAATAGGGTCAGGCGCGCTATTGCCTGCCACATCATTGGCCCAATCGCTGACATCATCAAATGCGCGTTTGGCACTATGGCGCCAGCTGCCTTTAAGCTGAGAGATTAGAAGATGTAATTGGCTAGCCATTGGTTTGCCGATCAATGGCTCAAGCTGCCCAGCCAAATCAGGATCAAAGCCAGCCACCAGCTGTTTGAGCTGCATCAGTACTTTGTAATCGCCCGCGATTGGTAGGTTACCCTCCGCGCCGCGCATCAGATTGAGTAGCTGCGCTGGATTATCGACTGTGATGGTACAGTCCGGACGGCTATGACCGAAACGGGCACGCTCCATACTGGCTTTTTGGCGCTCATTCATCTGACCACTTGGCTCAAATACGCTGTCTGTCGTAACTGGCTCAAAACGCAACCGCTCATGAGTGAACAATACGTCCAAATCAATATCAGGCATGCCCATGTTGAGACGCAATACTTTACCAGCAAGCGGCGCTAACCCTGCCTTGGTAATCTCGTCGCTAGCAATGGCAATATTAATCAGCTTTTCGGCACCAGCCAATAGTAAGACAGTCAGCATAAGGCTCTCGCATCATTAAGTGAGCGCCTTTGAGTCAGCGCATAGTATATTGGGTTCAATATGGTCATTGCTAATTGTACTTTATGCTTTAAAACCACGATGTACAGCGACAATGCCAGCAGTCAGGTTATGATAATCACAGTTTTCAAATCCTGCTTGTTGCATCATCTGTTTGAGCGTTTGCTGATCAGGATGCATACGAATCGACTCAGCCAAATATTGATAGCTTTCAGAATCATTAGCAATCAGTTTGCCCATCACTGGCAGTGCAGTAAATGAATACAAGTCATACGCTTTAGATAATGGCTCAAACACGGGTTTTGAGAATTCTAAAATCAATAAGCGACCACCCGGCTTTAGGACACGGTACATCGCACGCAGTGCTGCATCTTTGTCGGTGACATTACGTAAACCAAAGCTGATGGTGACCAAATCAAAGCTTTCATCATCAAATGGTGCCAAGGTCTCCGCATTTGCCAGCACAAAATCAACGTTATTGCAGCCAGCATTGATTAAGCGCTCGCGGCCCACTTCTAGCATGGCAGCATTGATATCAGATAATACAACATGGCCATTTCTACCGACTTCACGGCTGAATACTTTGGCTAAGTCGCCTGTACCGCCCGCGATATCTAGTACATGCTGACCGGCACGAACACCTGATAGGCTAATGGCGTAGCGCTTCCATAGACGATGAATACCAAATGACATGAGATCATTCATGATGTCGTATTTTTTTGCGACAGAAGTGAATACATCAGCCACACGTGCTTGTTTTTCGGCTTTGTTGACCGTCTTATAGCCAAAGTGGGTTTGCTCATTGCCATCAGTTTCAGGCGTATGTGGGTTATTGATATCATCACGCTGATTGAAGAGCGCTTGCCTTTCTGTGCGTACTGAAGTATCCGTGCTGGTTGGTTTTTCGGTGTTTGGCATAGTCGTTTGTTGGCCTTGTGGCGTTCCAGTTGGTAGGTCTTGGACTTTAGTAAAGTCATTATTGCTATCATCTTTATTAGATGCAGCTGTCTGCGCGCGTAATATTTGCGCGCTGATCTTTTGGTTATGATCGATACTGTCTTTTACCAATTTTTCTTGCAAATGAGCGTTGTTATTACTTGAAGTGTCGGTCATTACATTATCCTAAGGTTTGTTTTTATTAGACTATGTACAGCCTGAGATATGACAAGAATTAATTAGCTATTTAGCGTATTGATTCTATGATACACCAAACCCTACTGGCTTACCGTCATTATGTACTTCATCAACAATGAGCAGTTCACGTTCACAAAATGGTTCAATAAAACTGCTTACGCTACTTAAAGGCTTCATAGCTTTGAAGCCTGCGTCGATGAAATCATAAAGTGGCTGGTAATTGCTGCGATAAGCAGCACCTTTTGCCAATGCAAAAGCCTTTTTGAGCATAAAGGTATTTAAGTGTTTGTCAGTGCGGTAACAAACGTCTTTTAGGTTAGCAATCTGTACTCGGCGTTCAGCTTCTTCATCAACCGCACGGTAGGCAGCTAGCATATTGTCTGCGTTCACTGGCAAGTTTTGATCGAGTAGCCACTCAGCCAAATGTAGATCCAGCTCAATGGCCAAAATTGCTGCTTGAATACCCATGCTACCAGCTTCTAATGCAGACTCTTTGGCAAGACGTTCTAGTTTTTTGGCTTTTGGCAGGATACGGGCCAGTTGTTTTGCTAGTATCTCGAACTCATCACCACCATATAGTTTCGTTAAAAAGTAATCTGCCATTAGCTGGTTTTTGGGTTGTTCAAATAGTGCACGATGGGTATGACGGATACGTACTTGTTGCCATGTTTGTACTTCGTTGAGCTTGGCTCTCAATACGTCATTTTCATGGTGAGGCAGAGCCCAAAAACGTGTCAAATGCTGTTGCAAGTCGGCTAAAGCGGTCATGGCAGTGAATCCTATAATAAAAATAGATAATATTGAAAATTTGAGGCAGCGTTATTGTGGTTATTTAACCGCGTAAGCTTTTGAATGGCTATTTTAGCAAGTATTAAAAATTGTGTTCACCATAAAAGAAAATAAATGAGAATACAAATGTCAAACTGTTACATAGCAATATTATTTACTCGATTAGCACAATGCTATGATGAAATAGCGTCAAGATTTTTGATGAAATCACTCTAGCATGAAATGCGATGTCAAAAAGAGTCTGCCAAGCCAGAGTATCTAATATTATTCAATGGCAAAGCAGTGTAATAACAATATCATTCAATAACAATAAAAGTGAGCCCAATCATGTCCCAGAAAAATGATACTACTGAACCAGAGGCACCACAAGCGGTCAGTTCGCAGTTTAGTGAGCAAGTCGTCGAGGAGCGCCTGACGCCCAATCCTTTGAGTCAGTTTTCTATGGACAAGGATGCACTTAGGCTCGCCTTGGTTACGGCGCAGTATGCGCTAAGAGCCACCCGGCAACAGACACCGCCAACCCTTAATAAACCAACGGGGCTGCTGGTACTTGTCAATGGGATGGAGCAGGCAGGCAAGGGTACTGCCGTTAAGCAATTGAGGCAATGGGTCGATCCAAGATTGCTTAAAGTTGAGGCAACCGTTGGTCATGCGCCGCTAAGCTATCAGCCTATTTGGCAAGTTCATACCGGCGCGATGCCGCGCCATGGCGATGTGATGGTTTATTTTGGTAATTGGTATGCTGACTTGTTATACAACGTCATGCGCATAGCAACATCAAATACTGAAAATAAAAAACATATCGATAAAAATGCGCTGCCTATTGCGAAATGGCAAGCCTATTTACAGCAGCAGTTAGCTGAGCTCAAAGCATTTGAGCAGGACCTTGTAGCCAACCACACTAGACTACTGAAATGCTGGTTCCATGTGGATATGGAAACACTGCATAGCCGTCTACAAGATAGTGAAGCTGATCCGCAGTTTTTGTATCAAATTGACTGGAACAGCAAAAAAGTGATCGAAAAATTTAACGAGGTTGCAGCCACTCTTTTAAGTCAACAAGATGACTGGATCATCATTGATGGTGATGATAAATCGGCAGCGGCTGATAATTTTTGTCATGAAGTCCTACATGCGATGCAAATGGCGCTCGTCAGTAGTCGTACCAGTACAACCGAATCTACAGAAAAAAAACCACCGTCCAAGACAAAAAAATCCAAACTAAAAGTTGAACAGGCGCCGTTTGAACCAGTAAAGATACCGAAAAGCTTGACCAATATTGATGATTCAAAGATCAGTAAGTCTGAATATAATGATGCTTTGGTAGAGAAGCAAACACGTCTTGCTGAGTTACTACGGGCGCGTCAAGGTCGTCATGTTGTCTTTGCCTTTGAAGGCATGGACGCGGCTGGGAAAGGAGGCGCAATTAAAAGGTTAGTTGCCGCACTCGATCCACGTGAGTATCAAATTTACAATATCGGCGCACCGATGTTATACGAGACTCAGCACCCTTATTTATGGCGCTTTTGGACAAAGTTACCTAATGAGCAAACGAACCATGTTAGCCGTATCGCTATCTTCGATCGCACTTGGTATGGCCGCGTGCTGGTTGAACGTATTGAAGGTTTTGCCACCGATGAGGAGTGGCAGCGTGCCTATGATGAAATCAATCGTTTTGAATCAGACTTAGTGGAGGCTGGGACACTGGTCATCAAATGTTGGTTAGCTATTGATAAAAAAGAGCAGCTAAAACGATTCGAAGCCCGCCAAGATACACCGCACAAGCAATTCAAACTCACTGATGATGACTGGCGCAATCGTGATAAATGGTCAGATTACGTGCAATCTGCAGCAGATATGTTGGCACGCACCGATACAAAAACAGCGCCATGGTGTATTATCGCGACCAATGAAAAGCGACAAGCGCGTTTAGACGTCTTAGATCATGCTATACAGCAGCTATCGGAAGCATCTGATGGCAGATAGCTATCAAAAAAACTAAGATTTGCCAGTTATTTATACTTTTAAGAAACCATCTTTTTCCAATTTTGCTTAGGGAAACATACGAAATCTAATCTGTCATTGGTAAAGGATGAATTCTGTGGACACGCTCACAGTTACAAATCTTGCAATATCATTATGCATTATGTGATTATATTTAATATAATAGGGCCGCAATTGTCTTTACCCTGTCATAAAATGTGCTGACAGATGCATATCTTATGATGGGTACAGATATTTAAAAGACATTATCGCCGTATCTAAGTATTGATAAACACTGTATTGATCAAAACTGTACTGATAAAAACCGTAACATTACCAGAAAGATAAGCCGCAAGATGCTGTAATCAAATGATTGGGCAATATACTTTGCGGCTTTTTGATATGTGATGTGTTTTTACAGAGAAGCGTATCAACGCCCTGAATCAAGCATAGATGAATGATTCTCAGATACGGCAGCAAAATCCGCTAAACATTATTGTTTAGCATTCATCGTTTAAAAATCACGTTGCGCATTTATCATCATGCTACTTTGTTGTGTGATCTTAAAACTCACATGTATAGCTGCGCAATGTTACTAATCGCATATAATTTCAATCAGCTTACGCAGGACGTATCAACGTATGGGTATTAGCAACAGTTCTACAGAGCCAACCCAATCAGTCGGCTCTACGAAAGTAAATCTATTTTTTGCCATTTTATTGATTGCGATGACCATCTACTTTTTGTGGTGGGGTTTAGATTACACCATGCGTCAGCAAACGACGCTGTTTATTGTAGCGACCGCGTTTGGTGTCTTTATGGCATTCAATATCGGTGGTAACGATGTCGCCAACTCCTTTGGTACTTCAGTGGGTGCAGGGACATTGACTATCCCGCAAGCATTGGGTATCGCAGCGATATTTGAGGTGTCGGGCGCCGTACTGGCAGGTGGTGAAGTAACCGATACTATCCGAAGCGGTATTGTCGATTTAGATGGTCTCTCAGTCGAGCCCAACCAGTTTATTTATGTCATGCTTTCAGCGCTGATTGCGGCTGCATTTTGGTTGTTATTTGCCACCAAAAAAGGTCTGCCAGTGTCGACCACACACGCGATTATTGGCGGCGTGGTTGGTAGCTCCATTGTATTGGGTATCACGTTAGGTGGTACTGAAATGGCGTTATCAACGGTAAGTTGGAGCAAGATTGGCACCATCGCTATCTCTTGGGTACTATCACCGTTATTAGGTGGCGTTTTGTCTTATCTGCTATACGGACAAATAAAGAAAAATATCATTGAATATAACGATAGAACAGAAGCACATATTGGTGAGCTAAAAGCCAATAAAAAAGTATTAAAGCAAAACCATAAAGAGTTTTTGGATGGTCTAACCGAGTCAGAGCAGTTAGCTTACACGTCAGCGATGTTACGAGATCAGGAAATTTATAAAGACGATGACTGTGTTGTTGAAGATTTAGAGACCGACTATTACAAAGAGCTGTATGAGATTGAGAATGAGCGCAGCAGCCTTGATACGCTAAAAGCGCTCAAGCAATGGGTGCCTACGATTGCGGCTATAGGCGGTGCAGTTATGGCCTCACTGGTTGTCTTTAAAGGTCTAAAAAACGTCAATAACGGTATGACGACGTTGCAAGGCTTTTTAATCATGGGGATGATTTCAGCCCTCGTTTGGCTTGCAACCTACATTTATACCAAGAGTATCCGCGGCAAGCACAAAGAAGATCTGACCAAAGCCACCTTTATTATGTTTAGCTGGATGCAGGTCTTTACCGCGTCAGCATTTGCTTTTAGTCATGGTTCAAACGATATTGCCAACGCAGTTGGTCCTTTTGCTGCGATTATGGATGTCATTCGTACTAATAGCATCTCGACCGAAGCGGCTGTACCACCTGCTGTCATGCTGACTTTTGGTGTGGCGCTGATTGTTGGTCTTTGGTTCATCGGTAAAGAAGTGATTCAAACTGTCGGTACCAATCTAGCGAAGATGCATCCAGCTTCTGGATTCTCAGCTGAGCTGGCCGCTGCTGCGGTCGTTATGGGCGCATCAACGATGGGTCTACCTGTATCAAGTACGCATACATTGGTTGGGGCTGTATTGGGTATTGGTATGGTCAATAAAGACACCAATTGGGCGCTCATGAAACCAATCGGTTTGGCATGGGTCATCACCTTGCCAGTCGCTGCTGGTCTATCAGCGATCAGCTATATTGTATTGAGCAATATTTTTTAACCCTAAGGCGATAGAGTTCTGTACTAAAGCTTATTTTAGAGCCATAAAAAACGCTTATCAGCATGATGCCGATAAGCGTTTTTTAATGTCATATGAGGATTTACTCAGTGCCAAACTGCTGGCGTTTTTTTGCAAAAAATCGGTCCAATCTGTCCATCGCATTTTCTAAGTCAAGCAAGTTAGGCAAAAAGACCAAACGAAAATGATCGGGTTTGTCCCAATTAAAGCCTGTACCTTGTACCATCAATACGTTTTCTTCGACGAGTAAGTCCATCATAAAGTCCATATCATCCGTGATGGGGTAAACCTCTGGATCCATTTTTGGAAAACAATAAAACGCACCTTGCGGCATCGTACAAGAAATACCTTTAATCGCATTGAGACGTGACACCGCCATTTCTCGTTGCTTATATAGGCGACCTGATTCAGAGGTCAAGTCTTGCATACTCTGATGACCGCCCATCGCTGTTTGAATAGCGTATTGTCCTTGCACATTAGAGCAAAGGCGCATAGATGCCAGCATGTCCAAGCCTTCAATAAAGTCAGCCGCGTGTTGTTTGCGTCCAGACACCATCATCCAACCTGAGCGAAATCCGGCAATACGGTGCGATTTTGACAAGCCATTATACGAGAGTACCAATACTTCATCGGTCAAGGTGCTCATCGGGGTATGTACATTATCATCATAGAGAATACGATCGTAAATCTCGTCCGCCATGATGATTAAGTTGTGCTCTTTCGCGACTTCGATAATTTGTTTTAGTAACTCATCGCTATAAAGGGAGCCTGTCGGATTATTGGGATTGATAACCACGATGCCCTTTGTTTTACTGGTAATCTTAGATTTGATGTCCTCAATATCAGGGTGCCAGTTGTCTTCTTCGTTACAGCGATAATGTACAGCGGTGCCACCAGCGAGGTTAGCCGCTGCTGTCCAAAGCGGATAATCTGGCATCGGAATTAGGACTTCATCGCCATCGTTCATGAGCGCTTGCATGGTCATGACAATCAACTCAGACACACCATTGCCCAGATAGACGTCACGCACATCAACTGCTGATAACAAGCCTTTGGACTGGTAATATTGCAAGATGGCCTTGCGCGCTGAAAAAATCCCTTGTGAGTCTGAATAACCCGTTGCCTCAGATAAATTCATCGCCACGTCACGTAAGATTTCATGAGGCGCTTCTAAACCAAACGGGGCTGGATTGCCTACATTTAGCTTCAGTATTCGCTTACCTTCTGCTTCCATTTTATTGGCAGTTTGTAGTAGTGGGCCGCGAATGTCGTAGCAGACGTTTTGTAATTTATCGGATTTTTTTATGGTGTTCATAGCGTGACCATTTATCGAGTGGTTGTGTGAAGTTTTATCATGATTAAAAGATGTCGTATTAGGAGATAAAATCGGTTGAGCCGTAGTTGCTTTAGGGCTCGTCGAATTGAGCTCGCTTTGCTTTGTAGATGATGCTAAATCATCGGAGTCAGCAGCTTCATTTTTAAGCTCACCGCGCAATAGGTAGCCTTCGCTACAACCTAAAATACGAGCCAGTGTGGGTAGCTTGGATGAGACGATACCATTAGTGCCGCGCTCCCAGTTGGAGATAGCACCGCGACTCACCTTTGCACCAGCGGCTGTCATTGCTTGTGCTAGCTGCTCAGCAGTAAATCCTTTGTCTCGGCGTAGCTGTACCAGTCGCTGCGCTTGTGTGCTTTTACTATTGCTATCAGACATCGTTATTTGAGCCTTTATCAATCAGTGAACATATAATAGGCGATGTAACACTAAATATTGTTTTATGACTAGCCAATGCAAGATATTATTGCATTGCAAAACATATTGCAAGAGATAGAAACTCTTTTTATAAAACGCAAGAATAACTTGCAATATTGTGTCTTTTTCCCTTTCCCTTGATGCTCATATCTATAGATAAGTGAATATTATTGACTGTATTTTATTCGAAGGGTGCTGCTCAAAGCACTACAAATCACATAGCATTGGCAGTACTCTTTTTGAATATGCCTTGAATAGTGAGTTGTGAACCTTCACATATAATCCATCGTTTTTATAATAATATGGCGATAAAATAGTTATCAATAATAAATAATCGAATAAGGGTAAATTATGCAAGACAATCAATTAAGTAAAGAAGAAATCAGCCAATTGACCGAAGCTGACTGGAAAGAGCGTTTGAGCGCTGACGAGTATCATGTGATGCGTGAAAAGGGCACAGAGCGTCCATTTACTGGCGTCTATAACGATGCAACTGATGATGGTGTTTATCGCTGTAAAGGCTGCGGTGCCAGTTTGTTTGATTCAAGCAATAAGTTTGATGCGGGTTGTGGCTGGCCAAGTTTCGATCAAGGGGTTGATAACAGTGCAATAGACGAGCATGTTGACAACTCATTGGGCATGACTCGTACCGAAGTCACCTGTAGCAACTGCGGTGCACATTTGGGTCATGTATTCCCTGATGGTCCACGTGAGACGACAGGTATGCGCTATTGCATCAACTCAGTATCTATTGATTTGGATAAATCTGAGAAGTAAGTCCTTTATCTGATTTTAGAAGTGTGAGAGGGGAAGTACAGAGTGCTTCCTTTTCAAGGGTTTTTAATATTCATGTGATAAAGAAAACAGCGTTATTGAAACAAATAATCAAAATAATAAAATTCTCAAATTAAGGATAGATGATGAGTACTATTTATGATTTCACCGCTGAGCGTATGGACGGCAGCTCGCAAGCGTTTTCTGAGTATAAAGATAAAGTATTGCTAATCGTTAACACGGCAAGCAAATGTGGCTTTACCCCGCAGTTTGAAGGGTTAGAATCGTTATATCAACAATATAAAGACCAAGGGCTGGTCGTTATCGGTTTTCCTTGTAATCAATTTGGTGGTCAAGATCCCGGTAGTAATGATGAGATAGGTGCGTTTTGTCAAAAAAACTATGGTGTCAGCTTTCCTATGATGGCAAAGACCGAAGTCAATGGTGCAGATGCCCACCCTATCTATAAATGGCTCAAAGACCAAAAGGGCGGGGTGCTAACAGAAGGTATCAAATGGAATTTCACCAAGTTTTTAATTGACAGCAAAGGTCAGGTTATTGAACGTTATGCGCCCACAACCAAGCCAGAAGCACTCAAGAATGATATTGAACAAGCTCTCACTGATGCGTGAGTATGAGACTCAAAGAAATGAATTTTTTATAAAAATAAAAAATCAATAAAAACATATGCTTGCTAAAAATTTCAATATAAAAGTGAAAAATATTTAAAAAAGTGGAAAATAGCGTTTGACAGCCAAGTGTAAATCTATATAATACACACCCACAGCAGCAGAGCTTAGTGACAAACATAGGGCTCAGTTGATGTTGAATAAATTGCATCGCAATTGTTCGAAGGGTGATTAGCTCAGTTGGTAGAGCGTCTGCCTTACACGCAGAATGTCGGCGGTTCGAATCCGTCATCACCCACCACTTCTTAGCAAGTGGCTAAACAAGCTAAGAGACCTAAGCAGCGGTAGTTCAGTTGGTTAGAATACCGGCCTGTCACGCCGGGGGTCGCGGGTTCGAGTCCCGTCCGCTGCGCCATATTTAAAACGAATTTAAACTGTTAAGTTTAAGCAAGTTTCGCCTCAGACACTAGATTGTTTGGGGTTTTTTTGTGTCTGTATGTTTTTTCGATATTATTATATCTCGATATTTTGTAGGCGAGTATGCCACAATAATATTAGTTCGAATCAGGTGTCCTTATTTATCGATACTATCAGTAGTGAAAATATAAGGGCAAAGCGATCTAAAAGTCGTCAATAGATCATTGTCACAGGCTTGAATGTTTTATTTTCGTACGCCTTACACCGCCCATTGTTGACAGTAGTGCTGGCTGACTGATATATCTAATGGCTCAATATACATAGGTAAGTAAGGAATAAGTTTTGAGTGACAGTAAAAAGCTAGATGTTGATATTGGACAAGATCATATTTTGATACAGCGGCGCTATGATGCCTTGGGCGCGGTAAATGACTTACTTATCGCTATCTGGTTTTTGATTGGTAGCTTTTTCTTTTTAAAAGAGTCGCTCACCACAGATGGGACGTGGCTGTTTATCCTTGGTAGTGCGCAGTTGCTTATAAAACCACTGATCAAGCTAGTCAGCTTAATTCATGTCGGTAGAGTATACAAACGATCACAAAATAACAAATAGTAATGCATACATAATCATTTTAGTCAGTGATAGAAAATGAGAAATATAATATGGAAAAAGAAAAGGTTTGGTTATGTGATTCGGTATTGGATTGGTCTGCAAAGATAGAGAGCTATAGTTATACAAACGAGGTAGATCATCTAAGGGCATACGATCTTTGGAAACATGCTGAGCTAATTTCGACAGGGGGTACAAATGAGTTTGATCGGGTTGTTGTCATTTCTAATTTAAAACGCTGCCTCAATCAAAGGCTGAAGTTTATAGAACACGTATATTCGCTCAAGAAAATTGCTGTATCTGATTCACCAAAAGGATATTTAGAATACTTAGAGTCTTTGGGCTTAGTTCGACCTTACATGTTAAAACAGTTAATGCTTATCAGGAACGATATTGAACATAATGATGCTCCACCGCCTAATATTGAGCGTTGTCGAGAATTGTTGGATTTGACTTGGTATTTCTTAAAATCCACGGATAGTTTTATTCTTTGGTATAAAAATAATTTTACATTGAGTTATTTAACAAATAAGGGCGAGGAAACTCAATATTGGTTAAATTTCGATATCGACTTTGAGCAAGGTCATACAACTATGGTTAACGGTTGGGTTCCTGAAGCACTACTCAGCAAAGAGGAAAAGCAAGGCTTTACGTTAATTGAATTAAAGGATTTTGGTTCTAAAGAATCACGCTGGGGAAGCTCTGAAAAACATACAGATAAGCTAGATAACGACTTTTGGATAAATGGTAGCCTCAAACCATCAGAAAAAGTCAGACTCAAAATTGTTAAGCGCTGTCTGCACGCAAACATGTAAGGTACCTACTTGAGAATACGCAATAGTTAATATCATATCGGTAAGAAGGTCAATTACTAAGCATATATTTGGCAGATATGAGTGTTAACTATTTAGATATTCTACTTATCGTCGCATTTTGAGTAAGCTCTGGCACTCCCAAAAGAAAAAAATTCATCCAAAAACCATTGAATTATTTCCATATGTCTATATTATTGGACATATGGAAATAACTACTGCTACTGCAAGCTTTGCTGCACTCTCTCAAGACACTCGTTTAAAGGCTTTTAGATTGCTAGTCAGCCACGAGCCTGACGGTCTCCCTGCGGGTGAAATAGCTCGTCAGCTCGGTGTGCCACACAACACGATGTCAGCGCATCTAGCGGTGCTGGCACGAGCAGGGTGGGTGGTCTCACAACGACAAAGCCGACAGATTATCTATCGGGCATCGCTCTCACATATGGATAGCGTCATTCAGTTTTTACTGCAAGACTGCTGTGCAGGACATCCAGAATTGTGTGCCTCACTTATCGACAGTTTAAGTGGATGCAGGGTAAATGAGTCTGCTGAGCAAAGTGATGATTAACCAATGATTGATTCAATAAACATACTTATAAAATAGGTAAGATCACGATGAAACCTTTAATTTTTCATAATCCTAACTGCGGAACCTCTCGTAATACACTTGCTATCATGAAAGCCTCAGGAGAGACGCCAGAAGTGGTGGAATATCTAAAAAATCCACCAACGCGAGCGCGTTTAGTTGAATTGTTAGACCAAATGCAAATCTCTCCAAGAGAATTACTAAGAAGTAAAGAGGCGATCAATGATGAGCTTGGCCTAGACAATCCTGAGCTCTCTGATGATCACATCATCGATGCCATGATTGCACATCCTATTTTGATCAATCGTCCGATCGTGGTGACTGATAAAGGCGCTGCTTTATGTCGCCCTTCAGAGCGCGTGTTTGAACTGCTAGCAAATCCAGTCAGTAGCTTCACCAAAGAAGATGGAGAGGTCATTTATCATGATAAACACTAAAGCGCAGCCAGCGTCTGCGCATGAGTCAGCTACTTTGACAGCATCTGGCTTTGATGATTTGCCCAATATTGATGCAGACCAAATTCAACCTATTGATGTTGAGTCTCTGATCGCGCCTAATGATCCACGTCATGCGCCCAAAATACTGGTGTTGTACGGCTCTGTCCGCGCGCGCTCATTCTCTAGATTGGCCGCGGAAGAATCGAGCCGACTGTTACGTTGGTATGGTTGTGAGGTGCGGATGTTTGATCCCTCAGGCTTGCCACTGCCTGACGATGTAGACTCAGACCATCCCAAAGTGCAAGAGCTACGACAGTTGGCACAGTGGTCAGAAGGGATGCTTTGGGTGAGTCCAGAGCGTCATGGCAGTATCACCAGTATTATGAAAGCGCAAATCGATTGGATTCCGCTGTCTTTGGGTGGCGTCCGTCCGACACAGGGTAAAACCTTGGCACTGATGCAAGTCAGTGGCGGTAGTCAGAGCTTTAATACGGTCAATCAAATGCGTATTCTTGGACGTTGGATGCGGATGATCACTATCCCCAATCAATCTTCTATACCCAAAGCTTTTTTAGAATTCAACGAGAACAATCGCATGGATATGTCTCCGTTATATCTGCGTCTGGTCGATGTCTGCGAAGAGTTGGTGAAATTTACTTGGCTCACTCGCGGACGCTCAGCGTATCTTACCGATCGCTATTCAGAGCGCGTCGAGAGCGCTGAAGAACTATCCAACCGCGTCAATCAAAAGTCGCTTTGATACGGTCACGCTAATACTGTCTCCCTAATACAATTACATTAACATTACTATCTAAGTAAGGCTGTGCCATGCTTGCGTTTGCTATTTTTGTTGTCACTCTGGTGCTGGTCATATGGCAACCGAAAGGATTGGGTATCGGCTGGAGTGCGATGGGCGGTGCATTGGTCGCTTTGGTGCTTGGTGTGGTGCAGCTATCAGATGTCGGTATCGTTTGGGATATTGTTTGGGATGCGACCTTTACTTTTGTGGCGCTGATCATCATCTCGCTTATCTTAGATAGAGCAGGATTTTTTGGCTGGGCAGCGCTGCATGTGGCAAGGCTTGGCAATGGGCAAGGGCGACCACTTTTTCCGATGATTGTCATACTGGGTGCGTTTATTTCTGCGTTTTTTGCCAATGATGGGGCGGCGCTATTACTGACGCCGATTGTGATTGCTATTTTGCTGCGTCTCAATTTTGCACCACCATCTGCTTTAGCTTTTATCATCGCCACGGGTTTTATCGCTGATACGGCAAGTCTGCCCTTGGTCACTTCAAATTTAGTCAATATCGTCAGTGCCAATTATTTTAATATTGGTTTTGGTCGTTATGCGGCGGTTATGGTGCCTGTGAATATCGTGTCTGTATTGGCGACGCTACTGGTGTTGTGGATGGTCTATGCCCGTCATATTCCCAAGCACTATCCAGTCGATAATCTAAGCGCCCCAGCGTCTGCTATTACCGACCCATTGGTCTTTCGCACAGCTTTTCCATTGTTGGGTTTGTTACTAGTTACTTATTTTGCAACGGAGCCGTTGGGGTTACCTATTTCACTTGTCACAGGTGCTATTGCTCTGGTACTGATGGTCATCGCTGGTCGGCTATGGCAAGGCGGACGCGGTGCGGTGATATCTGTCAGTGATGTTGTACGCAAGGCTCCTTGGCAAATCGTCCTGTTTTCGATCGGTATGTATTTGGTGGTGTATGGTTTGGGCAATGCAGGTCTTACCGCATACGGCGCGCAAGTACTTAACTGGCTAGGAGGGCAGGGCGCAGTCATTGCCACAGTAGGGACTGGGTTTTTATCTGCCATTGTCGCGTCTATCATGAATAATATGCCAGCGACTTTGGTCGGCGCGCTTGCGATTGATCAGGCACAAGTGCCCGCCGCGACGCGAGAGCTGATGATTTATGCCAATGTGATTGGTAATGATTTGGGCCCCAAGTTTACACCGATTGGCAGTCTTGCGACTTTATTGTGGTTGCATGTGTTGGCAGAAAAAGACTACAAAATCAGTTGGGGGCAATATATAAAAATAGGCCTGCTGATTACGCCTCCTGTGCTATTGGTGACGCTTTTGGCCTTGGTTGTTTGGCTGCCTATGCTGCCAAGCTAATCAAAGCATTAGCAAGCTTGCTAGGACGGCAATTTGATAAGAATATTGATGTTCAGCTTTATTCTGACATGATAAGGTCTAAATGTGATCAGTGTTTTACCAAAAATGAGGCCATAAAATGACAATGCTAACTGTAAAACCTACCGGTAGACCTCGTAATCATTTACTCATGCCAACACGAGAGGCAGCCGTATTGGTGGCTGTACTTTTATTGTCTGCATGCGCACAGTCTGATAATACTGATGACTTAAGTGTCAATACCAATGCTAAAGATGCAAACGTTGATGCGGTGTTAGAATCTACAGCCCAGACGCAAGCGAGCCAGACTGGTATTTTGAAAAATGTATCTGCAACCGTCTACAAAGATGCCAATTGTGGTTGCTGCAAAGAGTGGATAGGTCATGCACAGACACATGGTCTAAGCTCGACAGTACAGCACCCAGCTGATTTGTCATTGATTAAAGACCGTCATAGCGTGCCTGATGAGCTACGCTCTTGCCACACGGCAGTCACGACTGATGGTTACGTGTTTGAAGGCCATGTCCCTGCTAAGTATGTGGCAGAGTTTTTGCAGAATCCACCAGAGCAAGCTATTGGCCTCGCTGTACCCGGCATGCCAGTTGGTAGTCCAGGCATGGAGTATCAAGACCAGTTCATGCCGTATCAAATTATGCAAATAAACAAAGACGGGACAAACCAAGTATATGCGGAGGTTGGGTCTATGGCTCAGCAGCTATAATATTTAGTAGTATAAATAGATTGATAACTACCGTTTTTTGGTGAATATTTTGGGGAGACTGTCTGATGAATCATTCAGAGCAAAACCATATGAACCCTTACGTGAAGTTCACGCTTATGATTCTGACATCCACTGCTGTGATGTATATCATGATGTACTTCAACACCTATCAATGGGATCATATTTATTTTAGTGAGACCAGAGCCTATATGGCGCTATATATGGGTGCAGGTATGGCAGTGGTGATGCTGGCATTTATGACCAATATGTACAAGAAGACCAAGGTCAACTTGATGATTTATGGGTTAAGCGTATTGATGTTTGCTGTTGGAATTTGGGGCGTGAGATCTCAGGCAACGGTCGATCAAGTCGACTGGATGCAAGCGATGATACCGCATCACTCTATTGCAATTTTGACCAGCTCGCGCGCGGATATAGAAGACCCTAGAGTACAGAAGCTTGCCGATGATATTATTGAAGCGCAAAAACGCGAGATAAAAGAAATGCAGGCGCTTATCAAAGAATTAGAGTAAGTGCAGAGTTTCCTTCAAATATCAGCCATAAAAAAACCCCCATCAAACTGATGAGGGTTTTGGCAAATGCCATAATTGAATCTATAGTGACTCAAAACTTTTACTACTAAAATGTGGCTCTCCAACCTGGGCTCGAACCAGGGACACACGGATTAACAGTCCGTTGCTCTACCAACTGAGCTATTGGAGAATAGGCTGTAAGTAACTAATCGCTTACAACGAGCCTTAGAAGTCTCTAACGAGTTCTTGCTAAGTGGGGCGTATTCTAGCAAAGATAAAAAATACGTCAAGCGTTTTTTTTCATAATTCGTAAAAAATATCACTTTAATGATGAGAGAGAGGTCTTTTGCGGATAAATAGTGAAAATGGGCATAAAAAAGACGCCACATAAAAACTACGCGGCGTCTTTTTTATTAAAGCACTTGTAAGGCTAGTGATGCTTTGTGACTTATTCGGCAACGTCCAAGTCAGCAACAGCTTTTTCGATACGTGACAAGGCATCTTTCAATGTGGCTTCATCAGTCGCGTAAGAGATACGCATATAGCCACCAAGACCGAAAGCATCACCAGGTACGACCGCGACACCAACTTTTTCTAGCAACCATGCTGAAAACTCAGTACATGATGATAGGCCAGCGGCTTTGATGAGTGGCACGATATTCGGATACACATAAAACGCACCATCAGGGCGTAGGCAAGTGATACCTTTAATCGCATTTAGGCCATCAACAACTAGGTCACAACGTTTCTCAAACGCCGCTACCATTGGCTCAAGTACGCTCTGATCGCCACTGATTGCTGCTGTCGCTGCCACTTGACTGATCGATGTTGGGCATGAAGTAGACTGTGACTGTACTTTTTTCATCGCGCCGATGAGTTTGGCAGGGCCACCAGCGTAGCCAATACGCCAGCCTGTCATCGCATAGGCTTTAGAGACACCGTTTAGGATAATGGCACGGTCTTTTAACTCAGGCGCTGCATTTAGAATATTGTAGAACTTATCACCCGTCCAGCGGATATGCTCGTACATATCGTCAGAGGCCACATACACGTGTGGATGCTTTTTCAATACTTCAGCGATGGCTTTTAGCTCGTCCAACGTATAAATCATACCAGTCGGGTTAGACGGGCTATTCAATACCAACATTTTGGTTTTTTCAGTGATGGCGTCTTCTAGCTGCTCAGCGGTGATTTTGAAGTCTTGTTCAGCTGGGCATTTTACGATGACTGGTACGCCTTCTGCGATGATAACCATGTCAGGATAGCTCACCCAGTACGGTGCTGGGATGATGACTTCGTCGCCAGGGTTGATAAATGCTTGGGCAAGGTTAAAGAATGATTGCTTACCACCAACCGATACTAGGATTTCGTTTGGCTCGTAGCTGATGTCATTGTCACGTTTGAACTTCTCTATGATGGCTTTTTTGAGTTCTGGCGTACCATCAACAGCAGTGTATTTGGTGAAACCGTCATTAATGGCATCGATTGCAGCTTTTTTGATGTGGTCAGGGGTATCAAAATCAGGTTCGCCTGCGCCCAAACCGATAATGTCTTTGCCAGCTGCTTTTAGTTCTTTTGCTTTATTAGTAATCGCTAGCGTAGGAGAGGGTTTGATGCTATTGACGCGGTCAGACAGTTGCAACTCGCTCATGAGAGATCCTTTTTTATATGGGAGTGGGATTGGTAAAAATCGATATTAATTATATAACGCTTTTATCACTATCAGGACAAGATATCAGGCAGTTTAGATAATTGCCTCATCTTATCGTGAAGATAGCCACAATTCGATCATAAATGAGACGCTCATCCATGTCTGCGCGGCTATTTTAATATTGTAGCATGCTGATATAGCGCTGTCTTATTACCCCGATAACAAAACATTGCGGACCGTCTTGCAGTATGACTCACTATATAAATATAAAAACCACAGTAAAGATAAGATGCTTTTGTTGTAGCAATTGCGAAGTCACAACAATAAACCTATAGCCGACCACTATAATTATTTAGGTTTGTTAAATAAGATGGCGTATAGGTTAATAAAAACAAGCAATATAACAGAGCACAAATACGCTCAGCTAAAAGCTTGCCATCCAAATTTAAAGACAGAGCTATTCAACTCTTTGTTGAGCGATACGCTTTTCATATTATAAGAACATTTAAAAAGGATATTTACGATGACAGACGCTACTAAAAAACTACATATTCTCATTACTGGTGCGACCTCTGGTATTGGTAATCAATTGACCAAGGATTATCTGCTAGAGGGTCACACGGTTTATGCTGTTGGACGTGATGATGACGCGCTGGCTGAGCTCAAGTCTCTCGGCGCAGAGACGATTGATTTGGATCTCATGGATCGGGATAAAGTTATTGAAGCTTTTGAAAAAGTCGAGAACGTTGATTTGGCGATTTGCGGTGCTGGGATGTGTGAGTATTTAGATATGCCAAACTTTGATAGCGAAGTATTTATGAAAGTGATGTCAGTCAATATGGGCACGTTGTCTCATGCCATCGAAGGCGTATTGCCAAAGCTCATTGCGTCTAAAGGTCGCTTAGTCGGTATCGGTTCAGCGTCTGCTTATGTGCCGTTTGCCCGTGCTGAAGCTTATGGTAGCTCAAAAGCTGCTATCCATTATCTGATGAAAACACTACAGATTAGCCTCGCACCACACGATGTGTCGGTGAGCCTCGTTGTACCGGGGTTTGTTGAAACGCCTATGACCAAACAGAATGATTTCCCTATGCCGTTTATCCAGACGCCAAAGCAGGCCAGTCAAGCCATCCGTGATGGCATAGAAAGCGGTCATGAGGTCATTGAGTTCCCCAAAAAACTAACGATGCCTTTGAAAGCATTGGGCACATTGCCTGACTTGGTCTGGCAGCAAGTCAGTGAAAAGCTTAATAAAAAGTAATTTATCATTATTAACAAACCTATTATCCACTATAAAAACAGCAAAAATATAGAAGGGAATGCTTTTATGCCGTTTATTCGTTTCAAGCGTGCAAATAATCAAAAAACTGCAGATAGCAATGATGCCAAAAATGCTGACCATCAGGAAGCACAAAAACGTATCGCCATTATTGGCTCGGGTGTGTCAGGGCTGACTTGTGCGCATTACTTAGGCGCGCAACATGAGGTGACAGTTTTTGAGGCCAATGATTATATCGGCGGGCATGTAAACACCATTGATGTGGCACTACAGGACGGCAAAAAAGCAAAGAGTAGTAACGTAGAGAGCAGCGCCATAGACACCGGTTTTATTGTTTTTAATGAGCGTACTTATCCCAATTTCTTCCGTTTGCTCCACGATCTGCAAGTGCCATTTCAGGCGACAGATATGAGCTTTTCTGTCAAAAATACCGCACGTCATTTTGAATATAATGGTCATACGCTAAACACCTTATTATCGCAGCGCAAAAACGTACTCAATCCGAAATTCTGGCAATTTATCAAAGATGTCTTGCAGTTTAATAAGCACATTAAGCAACTACGTCAAGATTATGATAATGCGCGTGCTGCGGGGCAAGACATTAGCGAATTTACTGAGCAGACACTCGGTGGTTATCTAGCACAAAAAAACTATGGTCAGCTATTTACCAATAATTATCTGCTACCGATGGTCTCAGCTATTTGGTCAACCAGTCTGGATGAAGTACAAGATTTCCCATTGGTGTTTTTTGCGCAATTCTTTGACAATCATGGCTTACTTGATGTGGTCAATCGTCCGCAATGGTTTACGATCAAAGGTGGCTCAAAACAGTACGTTAATAAGTTGATTCCACGCTTTATCAAAGCGGGCGGTAAGGTGCGAGTCAATAGCCCAGTACAGTCTGTGACGCGTGATGGTGAGCAAGTGATTTTGACAATACAGGATAAAGGTAACGTTGACAACCGTAGCGAAAATCTTGTATTCGATGAAGTCATTTTTGCCTGCCATGCAGACACCGCGTTGAAGATTCTAAAAGATGCCAGTACCGATGAGTCTGAGGTGCTGAATCACTTCCGCTTTACCAAAAATACGGCAATATTGCACACCGATACGAGCGTCTTACCTAAGAAACCACTGGCATGGGCAAGCTGGAATTACCTTATCGATGAAAAAACTTCAGACAGTATGACAGGCGATGAACAAGCTGGCGTAAATACACAAGCACCTGAAAAACCAGTGCTAACGTATCATATGAATATCCTGCAGCGTCTGACCAAGAAGCATAATTATTTGGTTACGCTTAACTATGAGGTAGATGATAAGCAAATCGTCAAAAGCATTGATTATAGCCATCCAGTGTTCGATCTAAAGATGATTGAGGCGCAAACCAAATGGTCAAGCATCTCTGGCGCTGGGTTGCACACGCATTTTTGCGGAGCATATTGGTTTAACGGCTTTCATGAAGATGGCGTACGCAGCGGTCTACGTGTGTGTCAGGCGCTCGGCCATTATATCGATATAAAAAATGAAGTTGATCCAGCGCATTTGCCTAATGCGGATAGTGCACATACGCCGTTTCGTTATAAAGACTTGCCTATAAAGGCTGACACAAAGGCACGCAAACTTGATAAGCGTCAGGTTATCACTGCGACTACCAATCAGGAACTGGTTGAGTATGCTGAGCGTTTACAGAGTGCGACTGATGATAGTGCCCAAAATAAAAAACGTGGTTTATTTGCTCGCCGCAAAGCCAAATAGCCTTGCGAGTAATATTGCGAATCGTTCTATCATCATGTGCCGTTACCGAAGAGAGTGTCTATGACCGTGTCCACCAAACCTACTAATGATACGTCACGTCATGAGCTAGCTTGTGATACTACTGCTTTACCGCATCAATTGCTTGAGGGCACGACATGGCATAGTCGGTTGCTACCTAGTGTGAATAAATTTGTTTATCCGTACCGTTATTGGGGTATCAATATCAGTGCATTGGCCGCAGGACAGGAACTTCCTGAAATTAACGCGGCAGCTTTGGGTGACCATAAGTTTTTAGGTGCCTCACACCTGAGCAAGATATTACCAAAGAAGTTATTGGCAAAAGGATTGCCTTTATTTTCAGCCAAGACAAAGGCGCTGCAACAATTTTGCCCTAATGATTATTTAGAGGGTTTCAATAGCCTAAGCAGAAATAAAAGCCTAAATGACAATGAGAACATAAGTGACAATCAAGATATTGATAGCAATTTGCGGTCTAATCAAGCATTGAAGCAGCGTCTAAGCCAAGCATTTGAAAAACATGCAGGTAGCGCGCCTGAAGGCGATATGGTGGGGTTAATCGTCTGCCGTAATGTGGGTATGTATTTTAGCCCGGTCAATTTTTACCTAGGGTTTGATGAGCAGCAGACACCTACGCACTTATTGGCTGAAGTTTCTAATACACCTTGGGATAGGCGTCATTACTATGGGTTTTTGCTAGAGGGAGAGGACACAGAGTTTTGTCATGATAAAGACTTTCATGTGTCACCCTTTAATCCTATCGATCAGCTATACCGTTGGCAGGTGACGGTAAAACGTACACAACGAGATACGGCAGATAAGCAGTCAAATACGGGCTTGCAAGTTCGTATCGCTATTGATATCAGTGATGAGCGTGGTGACGTCCTAAAAACGGGTATAAAGATATCTGGGGTGCCGCTGACAGAAACCACCGTTCGCAATAGCTTGCGAAAAAACCCACTGATGAACATAACATCGTTAGCGCGTATTTATGGGCAAGCCTTTAAACTCTATGCGATCAAAAAGGTGCCTTATATCAATTATGATGAAAAGCTAGCCGACAGCAATCAGAAAACATCTGCCTCTTTAAAAAGCGAAGCTTTAAACGATTGATAATCTAGAAATGCAAAACCCAGCAACACATTTTATATAGTCAATTTCAAAATAAAAGAACCTAAACAAGGACAACCATACGATGTCAGTACGACCGACCGACCGAGCACCAGTGACAAGATTAGAGAAGTTAACCGCTCGCATGAGTAAAGTGGTTAACGAAAGTGCCGTACTACAACCAGTAAGTGACGGCGTGAATCATTTAGCCAGAAAGCTTATCTTTCGCGCACTGCAGCATATCCAGTTTGGCAGTCTTACTTTGATTGAGACATTCGGTAAACAAGAATCTAAGACAACTAGCTTTGGTATTGTCGCCCCTAGCGTGGCAAGTAGTTCAGCGGTTGGTCGTCATCCTCTGCATGTGACGTTACAAATTCATGATCCTGCTGTCTATCGTCAATTGCTGCTTGGTGGCTCTATCGCTTTGGCAGACAGTTATATCAACGGCGAATGGGATACGGATGATTTGACGGGCTTGATCCGATTGGCGGCGCGTAACTTGGAAGTGCTCAATAAGTTAGAAAACCGTTTTGCAGGTGTCAGTAAAGCATTTGAGAAAGCGAAGCATCAGCTGCGTGGTAATGATAAATCTGGGTCTAAATCTAATATCCTAGCGCATTATGATTTGGGCAATGATATGTATCAGCGATTCTTGGACGATACGATGATGTATTCGTCAGCAGTATACTCGACGCCTGATGTGACGCTCAGCGATGCTCAGCAGCACAAACTGTCGCTAATCTGCCAACGTTTACAGCTTAGTGATGATGATAATGTTATTGAAATTGGTACAGGGTGGGGCGGTTTTGCTATTTTTGCGGCCAAGCATTACGGTTGCCATGTGACCACCACGACGATATCTGATGCGCAATATGACGAGGCGCAGAGACGAGTCGAAGCGGCAGGATTGTCTGATAAGATTACGCTTCTTAAGCAAGACTATCGTGAGCTGACGGGAAAGTACGACAAGCTAGTCAGTATCGAGATGATTGAAGCGGTGGGACATGAGTACTTGCCGACGTTCTTTGCTAAGTGTAATAGCTTACTCAAGCCGACGGGTCTTATGGTATTGCAGGCCATTACTTTTAATGATCAGAATTATCAAGACTATATCGATTCGGTTGATTTTATCCAAACGCATATATTCCCAGGTGGTTGTCTGCTTTCCAACCAAGAGCTGACGACACAGTTTACTGAGCAGACTGACATGGTCGTCAAGCAATTACATGATTATGGCTTTGATTATGCATACACGCTGCGTGATTGGCGTGCTGCGTTTATGGCACAGCGTGCAGAGATTCAAGCGCTTGGCTATGACGATGCCTTTATCCGACTATGGGAGTTTTATTTCTGTTACTGCGAAGGGGGATTCTTGGAGCGTACGATCGGTGTGGTCCAAGTCACTGCGGTGAAGCCTAACAATATTGACACGCTGCATTTTTCCGATTTGCCAAGTGCAGTCTTGAAGAACGAAACGGTTTCGAACGATGAGACGGCCTTTCATGATGCAGATATGGCAGGCACAGCATCGGTATAAGTCTGATGATGTAGATATGGTTTGTTCATAATATTCATAGAGTCTCATACTGTATAAACAGTTTGAGACCCATATGTTGAGAGGTTGTACATTGAAAGGTTATATATTGAATGGTTCTATGATATTTGCAGGGCACGCTTATCACGCAGACCTGAATAGCGTGTCACTGCTAATGCCATTAAAGAGATAACAGCACCTATCCAAGCTGTGTCTTGCAATGACATGTTTTCAACCACGCTACCACCGATGATGGAGCCCAGTGCAATACCGATATTGAATGCAGCAATGTTCAGTCCAGAGGCGACATCGACGGCGTTTGGCGTATACTTTTCAGCTTGCTTGACTACGTAGATTTGTAGGCCTGGTACATTACCAAAGGCGAAAGCACCCCATACCAAAATAGTCAGTACAGCAGCAATCTTGGATTGCATAGTAAAGGTGAACAGTAAAAGAATAATACTTAAGGCGCTAAATATAATGCTAAGCGCACTAATAGGGCCGCGTTTATCTGCAAGTTTTCCGCCCCAGATATTACCGATCGCAACGGACACGCCATATACGAGCATGATAAGGCCGATGGCTGATGGCGCAAATTTGGTCTGCTGCTCTAAGATAGGTGCTAGGTAGGTAAATGCCGTAAACGTACCGCCATAGCCGAGAATAGTCATTAGATAGACCAGTAGTAATTGTGGTTTTACAATGACTTGTAATTGCTCTTTGAAGGTTGCAGGGATAGATTTTTTTAGGTTTTTTGGTACTAATATCGCGCTACCGATTAAAGCGATTAAGCCCAGTGCTGAGACGACCAAAAACGTAGCGCGCCAACCAAAATGTTGTCCAATCCATGTGCCAAGAGGTACGCCAGTGACGAGCGCTACAGTAAGTCCTGTAAACATAATGGCAATTGCGCTGGCTTCTTTTTCTTTACTGACAAGGTTGGTAGCAATCATGGAACCAATAGAGAAAAACACACCATGCGCCAGACCGGTCAAGATACGGGCAAGTATTAAGGTTTCATAACTGGGTGCCTGCCAAGCCAGCAAGTTGCCGATGACAAATAGACCCATTAGGCTCATCAGTACTATTTTACGATTCCAGCGACCAGTGAGCGCGGTGAGGATAGGGGCACCGATAGCGACACCGACAGCATATAGGCTGACGAGCAACCCTGCTGAAGGCAAGCTCACGCCCAGATCGGTGGCAATAGTTGGTACCAATCCAACGATGACAAATTCGGTTGTCCCAATTGCAAATGCGCTCAGAGTAAGCGCCCATAAAGCGAGTGGCATAACGACATCCTAATAATTAAATGATGTGCGTAGTTTGACGGATTTATAGTTTGCAAAAAACAGCACAAATGACAAAATACCTTTGTCAATTTTGTAAAGGTCATCATGATGATGGGACATGCTAAAACAGAAGATATAGAGATATTTTTGACGGTAGTAGACACGGGTAGTTTCACTGGCGCTGCCAACGTGCTGAATCAGCAAGTCGCTAAAGTATCTCGTGCGGTGTCCAGACTCGAAGATACGCTGCAATGTACGCTGCTAAATAGAACGACGCGGCGCTTGGAGCTGACGGAGGAAGGGCATGTCTTTATTAGATATGCGCGTGAGGGTTTAAATACGTTATATACCGGTGAAGAGGCGATTAAGCTGTTAAAACAAGCGCCGAGTGGACATCTACGAATTGACGCCGCCAGCCCGTTTGTCTTTCATCAACTAACGCCATTGGTTGGTGATTTTGTGGTGCAATATCCAGATATCACTCTCGACCTCACCTCACATGACAATATTATTGATTTGCTTGAGCATAAGACAGATCTGGCTATCAGAATTGGCGATTTAAAAGACTCAAACCTGCATGCGCGTCTATTGGGTAAGAGTAAGCTGCGGCTAGTAGCCAGTCCTGAATATTTATATCAGCATAATGAAGTAGCTCATATTAATGATTTAAGCACTCATAAATTAATTGGCTTTAACGATGCATCAAAACTAAATAGCTGGCCATTAAAAACACCAGTGAAACTTAATTTTCATATGACTGGCAGTAGCGGCGAGACCTTGCGTCAGCTATGTTTAAATCACCAAGGTATCGCTTTACTGTCACATTTTATGATTGGTGACGATTTGAAATCTGGACGATTGGTTGAGGTGTTACCTGAGGCGATAGTCAGACCAAACAATCGCGAAACCATACAGGCCGTATATTACAAAAACAGTGCCGTATCATCGCGTATTTTAGCATTTTTAGATTTTATTCAGCCACGACTGAAATTATAAGTTTTATCCGTTTTTATTCATTTTATAAAGGGTATTATCATGGGTTATGTTTTTATTTATCTCGCTGCTGTGGTCATCTTTTTGGGCGTGGACGCTGTTTGGCTAACGACCATGAAAGGGGCTTTTTATGAGTCGCGTATCGGTCATCTATTGGCGGATGAGCCAAATATGATGGCCGCTGGTATCTTTTATATGTTTTATGTCTTGGCACTCTGCATATTGATTCTATATCCACAAATTAAAGCAGGCGCATCGGTTGGTCATATTTTCTTACTTGGTGGTTTGATTGGCCTGATGGCTTACGGTACATATGACTTTACCAATTTGGCACTATACAAGGGTTTTACGTTAGATACAGCGCTCGTTGACTTTGTGTGGGGCGGTGTTTTAACGGGTTCGGTTAGCGCCATAGTGGCATGGCTTGCGTATCGCTTTCATTGGTTGAGCTAATCAAAGATCGCCCTTATTCATAAAAGCTGGCCCTATATAGCTCTGATTTACATAACCTAGACCGATTAGAGACACAGGGCTGTTTGCGCTATTTGGTGTCCTACTGTATAAATGGTAGGCACAACAAATAAGTGTCAAACCATTTAAGGAACGTTATGCCGCAATACAATACCAGCTCGACTGCCAAAAAAGCCCCATTAAACCATGAGCTGTACATGTCGATTCTGATGACGCCTGATATGGCAAACTTCATTGGTAACGTACATGGTGGCGATTTGCTCAAGATGCTCGACCAGGTCGCTTACGCTTGTGCCAGTCGCTATAGTGGTAACTATGTAGTGACATTATCGGTGGATCAGGTCATGTTCCGTGAGCCAATATACGTGGGTGAGCTGGTTACCTTTGCGGCTAGCGTCAACTATGTCGGCACCACGTCAGTGGAGATAGGTATTCGCGTCGAAGCGGAAGACGTACGTGCTCGAAAGGTTCGCCACACCAATAGCTGTTACTTTACGATGGTTGCTATTGACGATAATGGTAAACCAACCGCTGCGCCGCCACTTGATATAAAAAATAATCTACAGCAGTGCCGTGCTGATGCTGCAAAAGAGCGAAAAAAACTGCGAATGGATAGCTCACATCGTCCCAGTTGTGACCTTGAAACCATGAATAGCAAGTTTGATGAAGCTGAAGATAATGCTAAATAAGCTAACAATTTTAATTATCAACTTTTAGCTGGTTAATAACCAACACCTTATACAACGACTCACTAAAAAGACACTGATATTGTAAAGCGCTTACTTTAAGCTGATGGGTATTTCAAGCCATTCGTCCATGGTGAATATATTCACTATAAACGTGTTATTCCAGTGAGTTTAGTATGAGTCTAAAGCCATCCGTTGGTAATCCCCAACATCATTCGTCAGCTCCTTCTAAAGTGCCGAGTCATCGTGCGCGCGGAGCTGGCAATCTGACAACCTTCAATGATCCTGAATTAAAGCATACCCTCAACCAAAGTCCTGAAACCAACGATGAGCATTCAGGCTCGCTCATTACGGTGTTGATTGCCGTTGGTGCCAATCTCATTATCGCCATTGCAAAAACAGTTGCCGCCTTTATGACAGGATCTGCCTCCATGATTGCTGAAGCAGCTCACTCATGGGCAGATGCGGGCAATGGTACGTTGCTGATTGTCGCAGAAAAAAAATCTGTCAAACCTGCTGATAAGAGCCATCCATTAGGCTATGGCAAAGAATCCTATGTCTGGTCAATGATTGCTGCTTTTGGTGTATTTACGGCAGGCTCGATTGTGTCTATTTATACGGGCATTAAAGAGTGGAATGCTACTGAATCTGAGACCAACTATACAATTGCTTTTATCGTTTTGGCAGTAGCGTTTGTACTTGAAGGGTTTTCGCTAGTTCAGGCCTATAGACAAAGTAAGAAGCATGGTGAGGCGCTTGATATTAGCGCGCTTGGCTATGTGGTAGATACCTCTAATCCTACATTGCGCGGTGTGTTCTTTGAGGATTTAGCTGCCGTTATTGGTTTGGTGATTGCCGCCGCCGCTATGGGCATGCATGCTTATACTGGAGAGGCTTATTGGGATGCGCTTGGTTCTATCATTGTAGGCTTACTATTGGGTGTGGTCGCGATATTTTTGATTAGCCGTAATCGTGATTTTTTGGTCGGGCATAGAGTTACCGATCGCATGCATGAGTATGTCTTAGGCGAGCTACTTAATCATCCAGATATCGATAGTGTGTCTTATCTGCATTTAGAGTGGGTTGGTCCCAAAAAGATCTTTATGGTCGCCGCAGTGGATATCGCAGGCAATCAGAAAGAAGAGCATATCGCTCGAAAGTTTGAAGAGATTGAAAACTTGTTCCGAGATAACCCTGTATTCCAAGAGGCCATTTTAACACTGTCGGCACCCAATGCTGATATTCTGAAATTAGAAGATATTTGATCCATAAAGTCAGTCAATAAAAGAGAATACAGTAGACGGATTCATTGACAGCAAGCAGAAGACACAAAAAAGCCGTCAATAATGACGGCTTTTTATATCGATAATTATGAGTCTAAAAAACTCATTAATTCATGAATACTTATTTCTTTGGCGCGTTCGCACCGATGAACCAAGCATCTTTATCAATGATGCGGCTGGCTTCAGTGAATAGGTCGGCGGTATCTTCATCACCGGCGTCGCCAGCAGTAGCGATTGCTTCTCTTAATGCCTCTGCTACTTTTTTATAGCGGCTAGTTAGCTCACGTACGTGTTGATCTACTTCAGTAATATCAGTTGGGTAATCATCTAAGATAGACTCTTTTACCACACGACTTGCTAAGCCATTTGGTTGGCCACCCAAAATCACAATACGCTCAGCGATAGTATCTGATACTTCAAGGATACGATCTGACGTTTCGTCTAATAACTGATGCACACCGATGAAACCAGTACCTTGTAGGTTCCAATGGCACTGTTTGCCATCTAAAGTTAAATCGATGACGTTTGCTAGGTTAGCATTTAGCAAATCAATCATTTTTTTTGCGGTATCGTCTGAAATTCCACTTGCGTAACGTTCTCTCATATTTTACTCCGTTATTTATTTAAAATTATTATATTGAATGAAAAGTTCAATGTATTGTTATTAGTCTTTTACTCTTACTTGATGACAATCAATCCAAAATAAACGATATCAGAAATATCTCTATCAATCGGCTGATAAGTCACCTGCTTGTTAATTCATGATCGATAATAGCAGCTTAAATCGATGTTGGAACCCCTGAGTGTTAGGCTTTGTTAGGTGGTCGTGTAACGGGTTTGTTAACCGTGAAAATCTTTGTAAATTTGTCAAAGTCTGTGTGCGTTTTTTATAACAACGGCAGGTTTATTTATCAATAAATAGTATCTTTACAGACTTATATTTTGCGTAGCGCGATATGGCAATATGTATAAGATAAGCCTTGTCACTATCCTTTAAAAAGCCTTTAAAAACCGCTGCTCAGACCCCATATTGTTATAAACTTTAATAAGAAGAAAATCATTATGAGAATGCCTGAACCGCGCTCATCGCGTCAGTTAAACCAATTGGCCACTCAGCTCCAAGGCGAAGCTGAAATCAGTGGTGTTAATGCATCGGGGACGCAAATCTCAAGCCGTGCCTTTGAGATGGTCACAGATTTTGAGCCAGCAGGCGATCAGCCGCAAGCCATCGAAAAGCTGGTCAAAGGTATTGACTCTGGGATGGATGAACAGCTATTGCTAGGTGTGACTGGCTCTGGTAAGACTTATACCATGGCTAAGGTCATCTCTGAATGTCAGCGCCCAACCATCATCATGGCACACAACAAGACGCTTGCTGCTCAGCTATATGGTGAGTTCAAGTCGTTTTTCCCGAACAATGCGGTTGAATACTTCGTTAGCTATTATGACTACTATCAGCCAGAAGCGTATGTCGCTGCTAGCGATACCTTTATCGAAAAAGACAGCGCCATTAACGATCACATTGATCAGATGCGTCTGTCCGCTACACGCGCTTTATTAGAGCGTCGTGATGCGATCATTGTTGCTTCAGTGTCTTGTATTTATGGTTTGGGTGATCCAGAAAGCTATCTAAAAATGCTACTACATGTGGTTGTTGGTGATCAGATAGATCGTACCGCGACGATTAAGCGCTTGGTTGAAATGCAATACACACGTAATGAGCTAGATTTTGGCCGTGGTACGTATCGTTTGCGTGGTGAGCTGTTAGACATCTATCCTGCTGAGTCTGAGCAGTTGGCGGTACGCGTGCATTTGTTTGACAATGAAGTGGAGAAAATCACGTGGTTTGATCCGTTAACGGGCAAAACTGTACGCAGCGTGCCACGTATTACCATTTATCCAAAATCACACTATGTGACGCCGCGCAATAAGTTAGAAGCGGCCAGTGAAACCATACGCGCTGAGCTGGAGCCGCGTTTGGAGTACTTCCGTGAAAACAACAAGCTGATTGAAGCACAGCGTCTCAAAGAGCGTACCCAGTATGATCTTGAGATGATTCAGCAGCTCGGCTACTGTAACGGTATCGAAAACTATTCTCAGCATCTCTCTGGTCGTCCATCAGGGGAAGCGCCGCCGACTTTGTTTGATTATATTCCAGAAGATGCGTTACTGTTCCTCGATGAATCGCATGTTACGGTCTCTCAGATTGGTGCGATGTATAAAGGGGATAGATCACGCAAAGAAAACTTGGTCAACTATGGCTTTCGCCTACCAAGTGCGATGAACAATCGCCCAATGAAGTTTGAAGAATGGGAGCGCATCAAGCCTAAGACGATTTACGTCAGTGCCACGCCAGCGCTGTATGAGCTGGAACACAGTGAGCAGGTGGTTGAGCAGGTCGTACGTCCAACGGGTTTGATTGACCCTGAGATTGAGATACGTCCGGTCTTGACACAGGTCGATGATGTGCTGTCTGAGATTACCAAACGCCGTGAAAAAGACGAGCGTGTACTGATTACGACGCTGACTAAGCGTATGTCAGAAGATTTGACCAGCTATTTGAAAGAATATGGTGTCAAGGTTGCCTATCTGCATTCGGATATCGACACGGTAGAACGCATGGAAATCATTCATGAGCTACGTACTGGCGTGCATGATGTGCTAGTCGGTATCAACTTGCTGCGTGAAGGCTTGGATATGCCTGAGGTCTCATTGGTAGCGATATTTGACGCTGATAAAGAGGGCTTCTTGCGTTCTGAGCGTTCACTTATTCAGACCATTGGTCGTGCAGCACGTCATTTGAACGGTAAAGCCATTCTCTATGCTGATCGTATTACACCAAGTATGCAAAAGGCGATAGACGAGACAGATCGACGCCGTGATAAGCAAATCGCCTTTAACCTTGAGCATAACATCACGCCAAAAGGCGCACGCCGTAGTATCACTGATAAAATTGATACAGGTGATGACCACGATGCCAATGACAATCAAGTGATACCAATCAAGAGCAATTTGCCTGATGTGGATATCAGTATCTTGCGTAGTCCTGATTTGCTTGCCAAAGAAATCAAACGCCTTGAGAAACAAATGCAGCAAATGTCGCGTGACCTGAAATTTGAGGAAGCGGCAAAAACACGTGATAAAGTGTTGGAGCTTAAAGCGCATTTAATCTGATAGATTAGGATGGATATAGCAAAGGTGAGGTACTTAGGAAGTGCTTCACCTTTTTTCATGGTTGAATTCTATAGTAGAGCATCTAAAAAGATTGTGATGTGGAAATTTATATGAACAGAATGCGCGTGCATGGTATTGCTGTTGGTCGGTCGTGAGTTTGTATCTATCACGGGCTTTAATCGATTAACACTGGGTAGGCTTGATGAGATGGCAATATTCGTGTAGGTGCTCAAGTTGTTTCGCGAGAAAGGTTGGTTTAATCAAGACAGCTAGAATAGTGTCACGACAACAGAAAGTCACGTTGCTCATTGGTCGCTTTCTTTTTTGTTACTTCTATATTGAAGATAAAGCCAAACTGCCTTCTTACCAACATCAAACGCAGTTTTACATATCGTACCTTAAAAAATCGCTCTCTATCTTATAAGATAACGGTGTAAAGCATGACCCACTAAGCATCTATGTAAATGCTGTGCAATAACTATAAAGTTAGGCATGCTCACGTATCTGATAATTATAAAGTTAGGGATGTACTTATGTTTGATATCAAGTCGTTTTTTAAAAGAGAAGTAGAAAAAAAGCTCATTAACGTAGATGATTATATTTTTATGCCTGAGCGCGTAGAGATGGAGCTCGAAGGTGGTCAACTGAACTGTGTATTGAATAGTGATGGTCGCGTAGATATTTTTTATAGTAAAGAAGGCGTGACTGAGGTCGGTTCAGCATCGCGTAAGCATCCGTTTACTGCATTCGAAAAAGAGCTATATCACGGTATCTATGACGACGTTATCAGTGATTTGGTTAAGGAAGTGGATAAAATCATCGACGGTTCTTCTAAATATTTCCGCCGTGGCCAGCTATTGCCTTTTACCGCCGCTCTATCACAGAACCCAACGGACTCCAATAAGTTCTAGGCCGCTGTACTGAATTGCGTATATGGTAAAAAAGCAAGCTAATAAAAAGGTGCGTTATCTATAACGCACCTTTTTATTAGCTTGCTTTGACGTGCAACGATAGGATGATGCACATCGTTGTATAGGCTACGGCTTATTTGACAAAACTGGCATAGCAGCTTTGTAGAGATTTTGCGACAACTCTGGCGACCAATTGAGTGCGATACTGTGAGTCGATAGCGGCATTGCCCAATTCAACGATAGTCACTTGCTGCGGCGCTTGCTCACTCACGCAACCACAAACGTTAGTTTTGACAGACTCTTGCTGCGCTTCTGTCATAGCGACACTTGCAACACGCCAAGCGGTTTGTTTTTCAATTTGGCTACGGCATTGGTTGTCGATCGCCGCTCTAAAGACATTCATGCCAATCTCATTTGCGGTACCGATTGCTGTGCCTGTGCCATTATTTGTAGCACCTGTCGTGGTGCAGCCTGCTAGGGCGACAGTAGCCAGCATAACTGTCGAAGCCAAAAGTTTTTTCATACATGAATCCTTTAAGGTATTTGATAATCTCTAAAGTTGTATATTATCAGTAAAACATAGTAATGGCATCATTAACCAGTCGCTTGAGGCAGTCTGCAATGCTATCACTCACAAAAAAGCCAGCTAAAAAAGCTCATAGCTGGCTCTATAGATATGGCGTTATCTAATTTCTATTAGACATTTTTACCATGTTCTTTTTGCTGAATGTCTTTTGCTAGCTTGTAGCACTCGTTGATATGATCAGTGGCGATTTTCTTAAAAATCGTATAACCCATCGTTGCTGCAACCAATTGACCGCCTAATGGGATAAATTTGGTGACTTGTTTTGCGGCGATACGACCACCAAAGCCTTGAATGGTTTTCTTAACGATACCACGTGTCGCCATCAATCCTGCAAAATCGACGGTACGGTCTTTGACAGCGCTCCAATGCACTTCGCGTGATTCTAGGTTAATGGCTGATTGACGGTCTTCGATCAAACCAAAACGTTCGCTAATCTCAGGAATCAATTGTGTCAGCATACCAGCATCAACCGCCACATCAAAGAACGGTACAGGAACGATGGCAACACCAGCAGATACTCTGGCGCGTTTTTTTACCATGCCGAGGCATTCTTTTTTAACTTGATCAAGATCTAAGCTAGGATCAATCGTATTTGGTAGTTTTTCAGCAGCTGGTGTGGTTTTCATAAAGTATCCTTATAAATAATTAAAATATTAATGACGTAAAATTCAATAATTAGCAAGTCTCTCAGTTGTTTACTATTCTATGGATTTATAGGCGTCATACAATCATTGCTTTGTAGCAAAATGCAGAAAAGTACGGTCACTATGCATCCTTTTTGTAAATAAAGAACCATATGCGATACGTGTTCACTGGATAAATCCTTTTTCCAAATTACCATTTAAACCAACATCTTTGGTAAATAAATGCAATATTAGCTAGTGTACAGAGACGCTATAAATTGTCGTTGTGACCCTGCCTTAAAGGCAGTAAAATACGCTCATGCTAAATTTAACCCCCCGTAATACCAGCACTCGCATTGACGAGTTGCCCGCCGCGTTGCAACCACTGGCCGCCCAATCATTGACGCTCGCTCGCTTATATGCGGGTCGAGGTATCACTGCGCCTGATGAGCTGGAGACTGGTTTGTCTGGCCTGTTGCCTGCTGACATGCTGCACGGTATCACTGATGCCGTGCGTCTATTGGACATCGCTATTGATGACGGTCAGCGTATCCTGATCGTTGGTGACTTTGACTGTGATGGCGCAACCAGTACCGCGCTGATGATGCGCGCACTCACGAAGATGGGTGCAGTCGTCGATTTTTTAGTACCCGATCGTTTCAAGTACGGTTATGGGCTAACACCAGAGATTGTCGAATTGGGCATCGCAACCTTTCAGCCAGACATGATAGTGACGGTCGATAACGGTATCTCCAGTCATGAAGGTGTGGCGCGCGCCCAAGCGGATGGTATTACGGTAATTATCACTGACCACCATCTCACAACTAAAGAGACACCACCCGCTGAAGCCGTCGTCAATCCCAATCAGCTTGCTTGCAATTTCACCAGTAAAGCTCTGGTCGGGGTAGGAGTCGCGTTTTATGTGCTGGGACGATTGGCAAAGTTACGCCGCGACGCTGGCAAGTCTACGGTACAGGTCAGTCAGTATTTAGATTTGGTAGCGCTTGGCACGATTGCAGATGTCGGCGTGCTCGATAAAAACAATCGTATCTTAGTGCATCACGGGCTATCTGCTATTCGTCAAGGTCGCTGCTGCATGGGTATTTTGGCGTTGCTTGAGCAAGCAGGCCGTGACCCCAAGCAATTACACGCGCAAGATTTTGGCTTTGTCTTAGGGCCACGTATCAATGCGGCTGGACGTATGGATAATATGCGTATCGGGATTGAGTGCCTATTGACTGAAGATTGGAGCACCGCCCAGCGTTTGGCGCAAGAGCTTGAGCAACTAAACCGTACACGCCGTCATGTAGAAGGCGAGATGCGTGCGCAGGCAGATAGTATCGTACAGGCATTGGCTACTGAAACTGATATTGAGGTCAATGAAAGCATAAGTGACAGTGGCGATGACCTCATTACTCAGGAAGTTAATACTCAATTCGCCACTACTCATAAGACAAGCTATACAGACACTCGTAGTATCGTTCTGTATCAGGATGATTGGCATCAAGGGGTGATTGGTATTGTCGCTGGACGTTTAAAAGAAAGTCATTACCTACCTAGCATTGTCTTTGCGCCAGCCGATACGGAGCAGACTGGTGAAGACGATGCGATCAAAGGCTCTGCACGATCGATCGCTGGCGTGCACATTCGTGATGCGATTGAACAAGTCGCCGAGCGTCAGCCTGATTTAATCAGTCATTTTGGTGGTCACGCGATGGCAGCAGGTCTGACTCTAAAGCGTCGTAATTTTGAGGCATTTGTCGCCGCGTTTAACGAAGTTATGGCTCAAATGGATGATGACGTATTTGCAGAGCAGAAATTCACTGATGGACCTTTGCAAGCGGGAGATTTTAGCTTGTGGTTCGCTGAACATTTAGCAGATGCTAGCATTTGGGGTCATGGATTTGCACCGCCGATCTTTGACGGTGTCTTTGAGGTATTGAGTTTTAAGATATTGAAAGACAAGCACCTTAAACTATCGCTGCGTTATCCAGACGTTCAATATCCGATTGAAGCAATCTGTTTTAACTTTGATAATGACGCTTGGGACTATCGTGCCAAAAAAGTGCATTTATTATTTCAGCTAGATATCAATGAATGGAATGGCAAACAAAGCCTACAGTTGATGGTAAAAGACTTGGCTGTGGTAGAGCAGGGTTAAGGCTTAAATGATATCAGTATAGTCAAGTTTGAGTGTGCTGATACCATTTGCTACTTTTTGATTTAACATCAATATTTCCACTCAAGAGTGGGGAACTGCCAATCATAACGAATAGCCAGCATACGCAAGGTAAAAATCGTACTCATTGCAGAGATATCAGCAACCCAATCGGCAACGCCTAAATTTTTTAGAGCAAAATATAGAATACCTCCAGTTAATGCTGCGGTGATATAAATCTCTTGCTGCAATACCAGTGGAATCTCATTACAGATCATATCGCGAATGATGCCACCAACGATGATGGTAATCACGCCCAATAATAATGCTACTGGTACATTGGTACCCATGCTATCAGCGACCTTGATACCTATGAGCGTAAAGGCGGATAGACCGATTGTATCAGACAGTTTTAGGAACTTATCGACTCGTCTTGAGTTCGGATGAAAAAATATCTGCATGGCTAGTGAAGAGATCGTAATGAGCGTCAGATAGCTCATATCTACCATCCAAAACAGCGGATGACGATCCAAAATCACATCGCGTACGGTGCCGCCGCCGATAGCTGTGACGATAGAGACTAGTAGGCAACCAAAGACATCAAAGTTCTTATGTTTGGCCAGTATCGTCCCTGAAACGCTACAGGCGATAATCCCAATCATGTCAAAGAAATAGATCAAAGAGCGGGGGTCAAAAGTAGTGATTAGAGCTGCAGGATCCAACGCGATAGCCAACATAAGCCATTCTCACTATTTTTAATTATCGTTCGTCATGTCTAGAGCCATCAATCTACCAAGTAGCTAATTAAGCAACCAGACGAATAGAGGGCAGATGCCAGTCGAATCTAAGCGCCAGCATGCGTACCGCAAAGATCACAAACAGCATAATAAACTCATTGATGCCAGCGCTGACACCGACGTATTGTAGGCATAAATACGTCACAGACCCTGCGATACTGGCCGTGATATAAATCTCACGCTGTAATACGAGCGGTATCTCATTACAGATAATATCACGTAGCATCCCACCAATAATGGCTGTCCAGACGCCCATCATAATCGCAACAAGGGGTGACATACCTTGGGTCAATGCGACCTTAAAGCCAATCACGCTAAATGCGGCGAGACCAATGGCATCAAAAAGCTTAAGCGCATTATCAATCTTGTGATAGAGATGAAAGAATATTTGTAAGATAAGGGATGTCACAGTAATGACGATCACATAGTTAAGATCCGTCATCCAAAACAGTGGATGACGATCTAGTGCCATGTCACGTAGCGTACCGCCGCCGATGGCATTGACCATCGAAACCAAGATGCAGCCAGCAATATCAAAGCCTTTGTGCTGAGCGAGCAACGTCCCTGCAATTGCGCAAGCGATGATACCCACCATGTCCAATAAATATAATAGAATATCAGGAAAAATTAAATCATTAACCATGGTTATATTGCCAATTCTTGATCATAAAAAATGATGGATATTCTCGTTTTAAATGGGTGTTTTGTAGATGAGCCAAATAAAATCAGACCATTGTCAGATAGTCATTTAGCCGTCTTTTGCAAACAGTATCAAGCCGATGATAATCAGTACAATACCGACCAGACCTAAGGCTGACGGTAGTGGATTTCCCAGCAGGATCATACCACCAATTAAGGCAAAAATGATTTCACTGGCTTGGGTCGAGTCAACGCCAGCGACCTCGCTTGAGGTCACCGCTTGCTCACGCGCATATAAAAACAGACTGGTCGCGGCCACCCCTGATAACAAGGCGACCAGCAGCGTGTTAAATACCTGCGCGCTGCCCGGTAACTCAGGGCGCACTATGATGCCTAAAACGAGCCAAAATGGCAAACTCCCTACGGTCATCAGCCATACTTTGTTAAAGGCATTTTGTAACAGATCCGTCTCGATAACAGGAATACGTCCGATCAAGGTTTGTAGCGTGGCGCTATTCGCAGTATCACGGTCAGTGCTATGCGTATCAGTAGCATCGTGGGCACTGGCCAATAGCGCTGTTTCTGCACGCATCGGCTGCGAATGGTGCTCACTATCTTGGTGCCTAGCTTTATGCTGTTTCGCATTGTAAGAGGCCTGCCAGACCAACTGATTGCCAATAGGGTAGCTAAACGCCGCGATCAATGCTGGTAGCGCGCCATATAGTAGCATTTGCGTGAGCGGTATGGCATTGGCATCACTAGGTGCATGCAGACCTTCACTGACGTTGACCAGTACGACGCCTATAAAGACAATCAAAGCATAAACGATGAATTTTTTATCAAAGCGTTGTCCGAATGCCAGTAAGACAAGCAAACTGGTCACGACGGTAAACATAAAGGTTGCCGCTACGACCCAACCACTGGCATGATCACCTGCGTAACAGATGCCAGTATAAAACACGCCAAAGCCAATACTACCAGTAAGGCACCAAAACCCTATATGTTGACGAAAAATCGCCCATAGCTCACCGATCCGTCCCACGCCATGCTGAACACCAATCATCGCTGTCAGTAGCAGTAGCATAAAGACATAGCGCAGACTTGCTGACCAAAACCAATGCCCACCAGCAGCGCTCATCAGCTCATTTAATACAAAGGTTGAGCTAAAAAACGCACCTGACAGTAGCCCTAGTAAGATCAGCCGAATCATGTTTCCTCCTTGAAAATGTGTGCCTGCATATGGATTTGTATTTATTGTTCTAAATGGATGTTCTATCAGTGACGAGCGTATAGTTTATCTTTTTATTTGCCTTTGGCATCTGCCCAAATGATTTTATGCAATTGCAACTGGAAGCGAACGGGTAAGGCATCTGCCAGCATCCATTCAGCAAGCTCTCTTGCCAATACAGGCACTTCAGGGCTAAGCGCTTCATCAATATCATCGACAACGTTAAACATCGGAGAAAACCAAACCGTACCGACCAATTCATTTAACTTATGCTCGACTAATTGGTCTTTTGCCCAGTCATAGTCCTTGCGGTTCATGATTACAAACTTGATTTGGTCGTGCTCGGTTAAATGGTCAAGATTTGACCATAAGTTTTTATCGACTTCGCCTGAGCTTGGGGTTTTGAGATCCATCACTTTACTGACGGCTGGCGGTACGTTTTGCACCGAGAGCGCGCCCGCTGTCTCAAGGGATATCTCATAGCCATCGCTTAGCAAGCGTTTCATCAACTCAATCGCGTTTGGCTGTGCTAATGGCTCACCGCCAGTCAAGCAGATACGCTTACATGGGTAGCTTTTGATCGTGTCTATGATGGTTTCTAATGACTGACGCGCGCCGCCCGTAAAGGCATATTCGGTATCACAGTAGACGCAGCGCAGCGGACAGCCGGTTAGGCGTACAAATATCGTCGGCAAGCCAGACGTCAGTGCCTCACCCTGTAGGGAATAAAAAATCTCAGTCAAACGCAACCCTGCTTCAGGGTCAGTGACGGGGATAGCGGCGGTGCGCAATAGTGATTCACTCATAATGTGTCAAATACAGTTAAAGGTTGATAAGGCGATGAAGCGGTTATCAATCGTAATAAAGAAGAAGGCAGGTTGTGGTATTTGTCGTTTTATGTTTGGATAAAACAAAACCAAAAAACGGATTATAACGCAACGCTCTGCATTAGGGTGCAAAAAAGACGCTGAAGTTTTCTTCAGCGTCTTTAGTAAAGATAGTTTATCGCCGTCCGTACCGTTCGGGTAAGAGGCTATGAATATTAAAAATACTAGGCTAAACGTAATAGCTCATTTACTGATGTTTTAGCACGAGTTTGCGCGTCTACCTTTTTCACGATGATGGCAGCGTACAAGCTGTGAGTGCCGTCTTCTGATGGCAAGCTGCCTGGTACGACAACAGAGCCTGCTGGTACACGGCCGCGATGAATCTCGCCAGTCTCACGGTCATAGATACGTGTAGATTGACCGATATAGACACCCATAGAGATAACTGCGCCTTCTTCGACGATCACGCCTTCAACGATTTCAGAGCGTGCACCGATGAAGCAGTTGTCTTCGATGATGGTTGGGTTGGCTTGTAATGGCTCTAAGACACCGCCGATGCCAACACCGCCTGATAGATGTACATTTTTACCGATTTGCGCACATGAGCCAACGGTCGCCCACGTATCAACCATCGCGCCTTGATCGACATACGCACCGATGTTGACATAAGAAGGCATCAATACCGCACCCGCTGCGATGTATGAGCCTTTACGGGCAACTGCTGGCGGTACAACGCGAACGCCTGCTTCTTTGAATTGAGCTTCAGTCCAATTGGCAAATTTGGTCGGTACTTTGTCATAAAACTGGACGTGCTCGCCCGCTGGCATGGCATAGTTGTCGTTTAGGCGGAATGATAGCAAGACCGCTTTTTTTGCCCACTGATTAACGACCCACTCGCCGTCTTTTTTCTCAGCGACACGCAGACTGCCGTCATCAAGCTTAGCCAATACTTCTTCGATGGCATCACGCACGTCTTGTGGCATGGTGCTTGGGCTATATTCGTTGCGGTTTTCAAAAGCTTGTTCGATGGTTTGTTGTAATGACATAAAGGTTCCTAACATAAGTAAAAGGGAGAGGTGATTCGTATTTATAGTGACATAACTTGGGTAGACCAGCTTAAAATACAATGCTTATAAAATATGGACGATTGTACAAGATAACTGGGCCAAAAAACTTGCTTGCCATATTGTCGCTAATTTGACCACTTTTAGCAAACAAGTTCAGTATTTCATTATGGCAGTGCCCGAGGAAAAGCGCTCAAAAGACTACTCAAGATAAATTGTTTATCGTGCTTTAAGCGTCTGGTGCAGTGTTTTTTATCCACGCCAAAATATCTTGATAAACCGTTTGATGGTCTGTTTCATGTAACACTTCGTGGCGCATATCAGGGTACAGTTGAATATCAACATGGCTAAATTTTTGTTTATGTAGGCGTTTGACCACTCGGCGAATACCGCGTCCCATGTTACCAATAGGATCATCTTCACCGCTGATAAATAGCATTGGGAAGTTTTTAGCAATGGTGGTGGCCCAGCCTTTGTTTAGTCCGGTATCCATCAAAGTAAATAATGTCATAAAGCCATTGTTGGTAAAGTCAAAACCAGTCTTTGGATCAGCTTCATAGGCTTCAATATTTGCAGTATTTTCACTTAGCCAAGCAAACTTCGATGATGCGGTGCGATCCTTTAGTTGACTGTTCAATACTTTGTTCATGGTATTGTCAAGTACTGAGTTCGGCTGTCTAGGTGCCACTTTTGCCAATACTTTATTGATAGGTAGCAAAACTTTGGTCAATGGATTGACGTCTGCTGAACCCATCAATATCGCGCCAGTGAAATTATGCGCATGATGCTTAAGTACGTTACGCACGATAAACGAGCCCATGGAGTGGCCCATCACAAAATGCGGTACATCAGGATGACGTGCTTTTAGGCTATCTGCCATAACAATCACATCTTTTAGCAGCGACTGTACTGGATGCTCTTCACCAAAAAAACCCAAATCCGCTTCGGTTTTGATAGTCTGGCCATGTCCAAGATGATCATAGGTTGCGACAGCAATGCCATGGTCCGCCAAGAACTGTGCAAAATCTGCATAGCGACCACTGTGCTCTGCCATACCATGCACAATCAATAGCGTCGCACTGATGGCAACATTTTTGTCACTTGGCTCAAAAAAGTTGTGGTGCAAGTAGTGAGTGTTGTCGGAGGAGAGAATGTTATCATTACTGGTATCGAGAGTGTTACTCATATAAGCTTCCTTGACAGGTTTTAATGGTCTATATTTTTTATGGATCGTTATTTCAAAAATACCGATCAGTTAGGTGGCGTCGTTATGATTTTATTTTACTAGGCGCTGATTGGTCGACCATTTTACCTTATTTTTTTGTGTTACGTGACAGGGTAATGAAATCTATACTTGGTAGCACCATTTAATGACAAAAATGAGTATGGTCAATATTATCTAAATTATCTAAGCCACTTATACCATCCACCCGATCATCAGGGTCGTCTATCAGACATATCTTATTTGTAGGCCGTTTTTTATGCTACTTATATGAAAGGCATTACAACTCGTTCGTCAAACATATATCCATCACTTTGATTAGGATGCCAATGAAACAGCTGTCGCCAAAAAAACTACTATTAGCAGGGGCAGGTCATGCTCATATTGGACTGTTACGTCGGCTTGTTGCTGGGCAGCTAGAGAGTACGGGTTTCAAGGGAACGGCTATAGACATCGCTCTAATTAGCGAGCAGCCGCAGACTATATATTCAGGAATGCTACCTGGTTGGATGGCAGGACATTACTCGCTTGACGATATCAGTATCGATATAAAATCACTTTGTAGGCGAGCGGGTGTGCGCTTTATTGAGCAGTCGATCGTGCAGGTTGATGCGGCATCCAATATGGTCGCGACAACGGGCGATGAGCGATTGGCACTTGATTATGATATGTTGTCATTGAATACTGGCGCAGATACAGATATGCGTTGGTTAGATAAACGAGACAGCTATGCTAAGACGGATACTCACGCCAGCACGGATGTAATCGCTATTCGTCCCTTGTCAGGTTTTATCACGCATTGGCAGCAGATTTTGGCTGAGGCGCGGCAAGCTAGTCAATATCAATTGGCAATCGTTGGTGCTGGGGCTGCCGCGACCGAATTGGTCATGGCAGCTCAAGTCGCGCTACAGCATATCAATCGTAACCATCAAGTGACACTGGTGTGCGGTGAGCATCTGTTATCAGGATTTAATCCACGATTTCAGCAACGCGTTATTAGGCAGCTGCATCGCCATGATATTAAGATAGTCCATGAGCGAGCGACTGGTTATCATGATGGTCATTTATTGACCGCACATGACACGCTGCCCATGAATGCTGTGATCGCTGCAACTGGGGTAGTGGGTTCAGCATGGACCGCTGCCACTGATTTACAGACGGTAGATAATGGTTTCATCGCCGTTAATACCATGCAGCAGAGTGTCTCTCATTCTAATGTATTTGCCGTTGGTGATGTTGCCACGCGAGTAGATGCAGATATGGCGCATTCAGGCGTTCATGCGGTACATGGCGGCTCGATAGAGGCAGATAACCTATTGGCCTATCTCAAAGACGAACCTATGCAAGACTATCAACCCAAGACACGCACGCTATATTTATTGTCTTGCGGGGACAAGTACGCCATTGCCAGTTGGGGAGCGCTCAGTCTGCAAGGTCTCGGGCTTTGGTATCTAAAACGGTATATCGATCAGCGTTTTGTGAAGGCTAAGTAGAGCAGCATTGGTTGGCATAAATAACAAAATTGATCTTACAAAACTGATATTACCAGTGATTCACAATCAGGTATGATTGATTAAACAAAATGTAAAATGACAGGTCAGTAAATAAGGTATGATGTTTATCAAATAGCAAATAAAAGCAATTACTTATATGTAAACATATCTTTTTTGAGTTGTGTTATTAACGGGGTCTATACGATTATGAAATCGACTATCGAACTACTTGAGCACACCGACTTTCCGGCGATCAAACGTCGCGAACTAACGATACTGCAAGTCAACATGGGCTACTTATGCAATATGTCTTGCGTCCATTGCCATGTGGCGGCCAGTCCTTATCGCACGGAGATGATGTCACGTGAGTTGGTTGAGCTGATTCCCAAAGTATTGCAAGCGCAAAATATCGATACGCTCGATTTGACGGGCGGTGCCCCTGAAATGCATGAAGATTTTAAGTATTTGGTCACAGCGGCTCGTGCGCTGGGCGTCAAAGTGATAGACCGCTGTAACCTGACTATTCTTATGGAAGATGGCTATGAGGATATGGCGCAGTTTTTAGCAGATAACCAAGTCGAAGTGGTGGCATCCTTGCCATGTTACTCCTTAGAAAACGTAGATAAGCAGCGCGGCAAAGGGGCATTCGACGACAGTATATTAGGTCTACAAAAACTCAACCAGTTAGGATATGGTAGGACTGATTCAGGACTGACCTTAAACTTGGTCTACAACCCGCAAGGCGCTACCTTACCGCCCAATCAGCAGCAGCTTGAAGCGGACTATAAGCGGGAGCTAAAAGAACACTTTAATATCGAGTTCAACCATTTGTTTGCCCTCACCAATATGCCGATTCAGCGTTTTGGCGCGGTACTATTGGCCAAAAATGAATTTCACCCGTATATGGATTTACTCAAAGAGAACTACGTGGCGGACAACTTGAGTGAAGTGATGTGCCGCTCGACAATCAGTGTTAATTGGCTGGGCGAATTGTTCGACTGTGACTTTAATCAGCAATTAGAGATGCCTGTACCTAATAAATCGCGCCGTCATCTCAGCGATCTACTCACTCAAAATCCCTCTGGCGATGCGATTGCTATTGCGGATCACTGCTATGGATGCACAGCAGGACAAGGGAGCAGCTGCGGCGGCGCGTTAGAAGAAGAGATCGTAGAGCAGACGATAGCAGACACGACTGTTTAGACGCCCATATTTACCATTAAGGGTCGTTGATAATAAATAGTTGTTAGGCTATCGAGCTGGACACTTGCGACAGACAAACATCATCAACTCAAGTGGAGTGAATCTCATGTCAAGATTGAATGTTTCAACAAAGGCCTTGATCGTGCAACCCATCATTGCGCTCGCGATTTTATCATCAAGCGCGGTTGCCTATGCAGATTTCAACCATCAAAGTTGGGATAGCTTATTAAATAAGCATGTCACCATGACCAACGGTGGTAAGGCTTCTGTGGTGAATTATGCGGGCATGCAAGCGGATAAGAGCAAGCTGGCAAGTTATCTTGAAGCGACGAGCAAAGTCTCTCAAGCAGAATTTAATCGTTGGAGTAAAAACGAGCAGTTGGCATTTTTGATCAATGTCTATAATGCAGGTACGGTCGATTTGGTACTCACGAAATATCCTAATATTAAATCCATCAAAGACATTGGCGGTCTGTTTGGCTCGCCGTGGAAGCAAGAGTTTATTCCGCTATTGGGTAAAACGCGCTCGCTTGACGATATCGAGCACAACCTCATTCGTGGTTCCAAACGCTACAAAGATCCGCGTATTCACTTCGCTGTTAATTGCGCGAGTATTGGTTGTCCTGCACTGCAAGATGACGCCTTTACTGGCAAAGGTTTGGATGGTCAATTAGAGCAGGCAACTGCTAAATTCTTGGCAGATGGTAGTCGCAACAATCTTAAGGGTAATACACTAAGGGTGTCGCCGATTTTTAAATGGTATAAGTCGGATTTTGAGAGTAATTGGCGTGGTACAAAAAACTTAGAAGGGTTTTTGGGTCGTTATAGCTCATCACTCGGAATGAGTAAAGCGCAGACAGCAGATCTAAACCAAGGCAAAATAAAAATCAGCTACACTGACTACAATTGGAATTTGAACAAAAAATAAGTCAAGGTTTTAATCAATGCTCGCGAGTTTATTCTTATTAAAACGGGACATACCTTGAACCTCTCTATCATTATTCCATTGTTAAATGAAGTGGATAATTTGCCACACCTCATTTCTCATATCCATACGCTCAGCCCCGCGCCGCAGCAAGTGATAGTGGTTGATGGGGGGTCAACGGATGGCTCGATTACCGCCGTCCATAATTTGCTAAAAGCGTTGCCAAAAACGAGACAGTCATCGATTGACTGGCATGTTATCGAGTCTGTTGCTGGACGCGCTCGGCAGATGAATGCTGGTGCTAAGCGAGCGACTGGGGATGTGCTGCTGTTTTTACATGCGGATACTCAGTTGCCGACTGATGCAATACATCAGGTACAGCGAGCAATGGCAGAGCATGACTGGGGGCGCTTTGATGTGCGCTTAGATAGTCATCATCCGTTATTAAAAGTCGTTGGTATGATGATTAATAAGCGCTCACGTTTAGTCAGTATTGCAACGGGCGACCAGGCTATTTTTATCAAAAAATCTTTATTTGAACGACTGGGTGGCTATCCTGATCAGCCATTGATGGAAGATGTCGAGCTATGTAAGCGCCTAAAAACCATTAGTAGGCCCGCTTGTTTAAAAAGCACAGTGACGACGTCCGCACGGCGTTGGCAGCAACATGGATATTTCCGCACCATATTTTTGATGTGGCATTTGCGCTTTGATTATTGGCGCGGGATATCGCCTGACAGCTTAAAACAGCGTTATTATAAGTAGGAATGATCCAGCCATATTGGACTAATAACAATAACAAAAAGGGCTTCGTATTGATGCATGCGACCAGCGACCGAACCACTACCATAGATGTCAACTCACAGATAAAAGAGCAACCTACCTGCGTCATCTTATTTGCCAAATATCCAGCACGTGATAAAGCAAAGACTCGTCTGCAACCTGCATTGGGTATCGATGGTGCTGCGGATATGGCAAGGCAGTTGTTATTACATAGTGTCGAGCAAGCTGTGGCGAGCGACTTTGCCATTGAGCTATGCGTGAGTCCAGCGCCAATGGATGCCTGCTGGCAATCGCTTGATTTACCCCAGTCTCTACAATGGTCTGCTCAGGCAAAGGGTGATTTGGGTATGCGTATGCTGACAGCCAGTCAGAACGCATTGGAAAAATATGAAAAAGTTGTCCTAATTGGAACAGATTGTCCTAGTCTCACGGCAGAGCGTATACAGACCGCCGTACAGCAGCTAGAGAAAGATAACGCGGTGATGATTCCTGCAACCGATGGGGGATATGTATTGCTCGGATTTAAGCAGATCAATGAAAGCCTTTTTTCAAACATCAACTGGAGTACGTCTAGCGTCGCTGAAGTCACTAAGCAACGTATTGCGGCACTAGGTTGGACATTGGCGTTATTGCCAGCGTTGCATGACATTGATGAGCCTGAAGATCTAAAGCATCTACCATCAGATTGGCGCAATACGCTCAACAAGATCTAAAAATTAAACATGATTTTCTATAGTTATCTACTTAACTTGTAATTGGATTTTACTATTAATAAGGACATTATTATGCATGACGTTGTGCAAAATTACTATGGCAAAGAGTTGCAAGGAACCGATGACCTAAAAACCTCAGCGTGTTGTGATATTAGCAATATGCCTGAGTGGCTTAAGCCGTTATTGGCAAATATCCATGATGAGGTATTGAGCCGCTATTATGGCTGCGGACTGGTGTGTCCTGCATTGCTTGAAGGCTGCCGAATTTTAGACTTGGGCAGTGGCTCAGGCCGAGACGTTTACGCACTGGCGCAATTGGTAGGTGAGAGCGGTCATGTGGTCGGTGTGGATATGACCGATGAGCAGCTGGCAGTTGCCAAGCAGCATCAAGCTTATCATGTTGAGAAGTTTGGCTATGACAATGTGACGTTTTTGCATGGTTATATCGAAAAGCTAGATGAGTTAAACCTTGCTGATGGTAGCTTTGATATTATCGTCTCAAACTGTGTTATCAATTTATCACCAGATAAAGCCGCCGTGATGGCGAGCGTGCAGAGACTGCTGAAACCGGGCGGCGAATTTTACTTTTCTGATGTTTATGCCGATCGCCGTATCCCGCAACACTTGATCGATGATCCTGTATTATATGGAGAGTGCTTGAGTGGCGCGTTGTATTGGAAAGACTTTATCCGTTTATCAAGAGACGCAGGGTTTTTAGACCCACGTCTGGTCGAAGATCGACCGCTTGAGATTACAGATCCTATATTGGCTGCCAAAATCGGTGATATACAGTTTTTCTCAGCCACTTATCGTTTATTCAAAATTGCAACGTTAGAAGATGCCTGTGAAGATCATGGACAAGCGGTGATCTACAAAGGGTCTATCGAGCAATCCCCGCATCGGTTTGATCTAGACAAGCATCATGCGATTGAAGCAGGCCGAGTATTTCCTGTCTGCGGCAATACCTTTCTTATGCTACAAGAGTCACGCTTTGCGCCGCATTTTGAGTTTATCGGTGATGACAGTCGCCACTATGGTATTTTTGCAGGGTGCGGTGAGCTGATGCCATTTGATCAAGCTATGATGCCATCGTCTGGTATGGGCGGTTGCTGTTAAGAGTAAAGGTGTCTCGTTAGCTTAGAGCCCAAACAGACTGATTAAAATCATAAAAAGGCCATTAATATACTTAATGGCCTTTTTGCATGTGCATAGGTAATGTGTATCCTAGACAATCATTTATCTAAATATCTTTAAATATTTACTATAGCAATGCAGCCAGTCTGACTCTAGTGTGTTCATCCATCATATCCACAGGCGTGACCAAAGCTTGGGAAAGGGCATTGTGGGCGATGGATTCGGGTGATTCAGCGGCAATCAAAGCAACCGCTTCTTGAACCACCTTTTGAGCGTTTTCAGCATTTTTCATCAGGTTTTTTATCGCATAGTCTGCACTGACGGCTTCTTCGCTAGGATGCCAACAATCAAAATCTGTCACCAAGGCCAATGTCGCATAAGCCATGCTGGCTTCACGTGCCAATTTGGCTTCTGGCATATTTGTCATTCCGATGATATCCGCTTGCATTTGACGATACCATTCCGACTCTGCACGGGTTGAGAACTGCGGCCCTTCGATACAGACATAGGTCGCCTTTTTGTGACAGATGCCTTCAGCTATATCTGCCTTATTATAGGCACGCGTTAGGATATCTGATAGGGCAGGACAGAGTGGGTCTGCCATTGATACATGAGCGACTGCGCCCTCACCAAAAAACGTACTTGCTCGCTGCTTGGTCATATCAATCATTTGATTTGGTACGACCATATCTAGCGGTTTGAGGTATGCTTGCAACGAGCCGACCGCCGATACTGAGACGATGTAGCGTACGCCTAATACTTTTAGCGCATAGATATTGGCACGGTAGGGTACTTCAGATGGGGTCAGTTTATGACCTTGACCATGCCGCGTCAGAAAAGCAACCGTTACTCCTTCTAATTCACCCAAAACAATGTCATCGGATGGACTGCCATAAGGTGTCTGTATCGTCACGCTGCGCTTATTAGTCAGTGCTTGGATCTGATACAAGCCACTACCACCAATGATGGCAATGTCAGCAGACAACGATTCCAGCGCTTCTGTTGTAGATATTGTCATAAAAATTATCCAAGTTGAGTCATAAAAAATAATGGTTTCGGTTCATATAATGAAGCATTCATCGACTTACGTAAAACATGTTTTAGACAAAGCCAATGAATGAATATCCAGTCAAAATATAGCAGAATCAAAGTGGTAATGAAAATAAATCAAAATATACAGCGTAATGCATATAGACAAACCGCGATAAAGGTTTACAACATCATTAAAATTTGGTTAAATGAAGATGAAACATTGTTTCACATAGCGGAACAATGTAGGTGTCAGCTATTATGTAGAATAAAAATATTTTCTCAAAAAGCCTGAAATATAAGGCATTGAAAGCAAAAGAGAAAACAGTCTTTGGTTTATTTATAACAAAAATTGCTATATCATTACTCAAGTGTAACGGATTAATACCTATATATTAATGCCGTTGGTTGTATTAAATCGATTATTTCAAGGATGAACTCAATGCTCACTTCTCTAAAATCTCCCTTACTTTTGTCAGCGATATTAAGCGCCATGCTAGGCTTAACCGCCTGCTCATCTCCAAGCTCAGAAGGCAATGAGACAGCTGCTGCGGATAGTACGTCAGCTGATGCGGCTACTGACACACTCGATACTAAGTTCCTAACCATTGCCACAGGCGGTGCGTCTGGCCCTTATAACATCATCGGCACTGCATTGTCTGAAGTCTATGTAAAAAACTTTGGCGTCAACTCAAAGACACAAACTACGGGCGCATCGGTTGAAAACGTCAATCTATTGACGCAAGGCAAAGTCGATATGGTATTGGCGCTCAGTGACGTGGTCACGGATGCGGTTGAAGGCAAAAACAACTTTGACAAGCCTATTACCAACATTCAGCAGATTGCAGTCTTGTACCCGAACGTGGTGCAAATCGTAACGACAAAAGACTCTGGCATCAAAAATATTGAGGATTTACGAGGCAAGCGTATTGCCGTTGGCGATCAAGGCTCTGGTACGGAAGTGAATGCTCGAACGCTACTAGAAGGCTTCGGTATCACCTATGATGATATCACTGTTGATTACTTGGGCTTTGCTGAAGCAGCTGATGGTATGAAAGCAGGTAAGATTGAAGCGGCATTCTTTAGTAGTGGTCTACCAAACTCATCGCTTATGGAGCTAGAGCAAGGTTTAGATTTGCAATTAGTTACTATCGATCAAGACAAGTTAAAAGAAATCATTGCGACCAAGCCTTATTTCAAAACCTTTGAAATTCCTGCTGGCACGTATGGCAATGACGCTGCGATTCCAACTGCCGCAATCATGAATGCGCTATTGGTGAGCTCTGATTTATCTGAATCTGATGGCTATAAATTGACTAAGGCGTTATTTGATAATCTGGACGGTCTAAAAACAGCACACCAAGCAGCCAACGATATCAGTCTAGAGACGGCTAGTGAAGGTATGGTCGCTCCAATTCATCCTGGCGCTAAAAAGTACTATGACGAACAAGCGGCCAAATAATTTATTATGGTTATCGACTGGCGCAGCATGTATTGCGGCGCTGGTTTTTTTGACCCTATGGATAGGTGTCGCGCGTCAGTCCGTGGTCGAAGTTCGCGTTGCAATAGAGGGTAGTGACGACAAAGTGTGTTATTTCACTGACCCTGACTTTCAGCTGCGCTGGATACATTCTGTAGAAAAGCAGTGGTGGGAAGAGCAATATCAGCGTCTAGAAAAAAGTAGTACAGAAGACGCTATGCTACTCCTCACCACCACATACTTTGAAGCATTTGGTGCTGGTACGCCTTCGACCGAACCCCTTGCACCCATACAAAAACCTGGCTATCTGGGTTATCAAATCAATGAAAAACTACCTAGCCTAAATTGGGTAGTCTCTAGACTGACCAAAGGCGAGATCGATTACGCTAGTCATCGTTTTTTGATTCATCAGTGGGTGCCAGATTATTCTGAAGTGGTGATCATGCCTAAGACGTATGGTTTAATTGATAGATTTAAAAAGGACTTGTGTCATGAACTCCCAAGTGACGGATCACGGTAGCGTGAATACCACACCAGATGATAGCGTTGACAAAGACGCTGAGGCTGTCAACAGAGCGGTATTGGAAAAATATGACCGAGAGTCAATCACACGTCATATCACGCAAGGACCAGTAAAGTACTTTATCGCTGGTATTTGTATACTCTATTCACTTTTCCATTTGTATATTACCTTTAACCCAATGCCTGCATTGCTACAGCGCTCTGTACACGTCGGTGTCGGTTTTGCCTTAATTTTCTTGATCTTTCCTGCCAGTAAAAAAAGCAGTCGCAGTCGAATCGCATGGTATGACTGGATTTGGTTTTTATTGTCTTTGTCCGGTATGAGCTACCTGATCTACGAGTATCAGGATATTGTGACCTCGCGTGGTGGCATGGCCAATCCGCTTGATGTGATATTTTCTCTGATTACGGTGGTCTGCGTGCTAGAAGGCAGTCGCCGTATCACTGGTTGGATTTTGCCAATATTGGCAGGGATATTTTTGGCGTATCCGTTTGTCAGTCACATGGATTTTATGCCTGATAGATTGCTGACTCGCCCTTATGATATGGGCGATATTTTTGGTCAATTATTTCTAAAAACCGAAGGTCTTTATTCTGTTGCGATTGGCGCGTCAGTGACCTTTATCTTTTTGTTCATTCTCTTTGGTGCATTCTTAGCACGTTCTGGAATGGGACAGCTGTTCAATGATTTGGCATTAGCCATCGCCGGTCACAAAAAAGGCGGACCCGCAAAAGTCGCGGTTATCTCTAGTGGCTTTATGGGTAGTATCAATGGCTCTGCATTATCAAACGTTGTCAGTACTGGTGCCTTTACCATTCCATTGATGAAAAAAGTCGGTTATCACAAAGACTTCGCGGGCGCGGTTGAGGCGAGTGCCTCGGTTGGCGGACAGATTTTGCCTCCGATTATGGGTGCCAGTGCCTTTATTATGGCGGAAACCACCGGTCTGCCGTATAGTACGATTGCGCTTGCCGCTTTGTTGCCTGCGATATTGTACTATTTAGGCGTCATTGCGCAGGTGCATTTCCGCGCTGGACGTCGTGACCTAAAAGGTATCGCTAAAGAGAGTTTGCCCGCGGTAAAAGAAGTGTTAAAAGCTCGCGGTCACATGCTATTACCGATTGTCTTTTTGATTTTCTTATTAATTAGAAACGTCCCTGTGGGATATGCCGCTGCTTATACGATTGGTTTTACCGTGGTGATCAGTATGCTACGCGCTGAGACGCGCATGAGCTTCTCTGATATTTTGGGTGCATTAGAAGACGGTGCGCGCCAGTCGCTTGCGGTCATGGCGGCTTGTGCGGTCGTTGGTATTATCATTGGGGTTGTGAGTTTGACCAGCTTTGGTACAGTAATGACATCTTCTATTGTCACGCTAGGTGCGGGATCGTTGTTCTTTACGCTTATTTTGACGATGCTAGCATCTATGGTTTTGGGAATGGGGCTACCATCTATCCCTGCCTATATCATTACCGCGACCATGGCTGCTCCAGCATTGGCAGGGTTTGATATTCCAATTTTGTCAGCGCATATGTTTGTATTCTACTTTGGTATCTTTGCCAATATTACCCCGCCTGTGTGTCTAGCAGCCTTTGCTGGCGCTGGTATATCCGGTGGCGATCCGATGAAAACAGGGTTCTTGTCGCTTAAACTGGCACTTGCCGGATTCATCGTACCGTTTATGTTTATCTATAATCCAACGATGCTCATGATAGATCCGACCGGTTTGGCAGTTACGGCGAAAGACTTCCCGCTACCGCCTATTTTGGATATCATCACAGTCGTTGTGACCTCAGTGACAGGTGTGATTGCATTAAGCTCGGCACTTGAAGGGTACTTCAAAGGCGATATGAACACCGTGACTCGCGTTATTTTAGCTATTGGTGCTTTATTGCTCATTTATCCTGAAATTACCACAGGTATGATTGGCGCGGTTATCGTGGTGGGTATTGCGGTATTCAATATAAAAACGAGTGCAGCGCCAACCCCGACGATGAGTGTCTAATTTTGAATATAGAGTACCAATCCCAAAACTATGATTAGCTGTGTCAAACTCGTTTAGTCTACAATACGTAGTACTTGCACTCGTTTTCCTTGCTACTCAAAGTTTTGGTAATGGTATAGATATAAAGGATCTAGACTGTAGTTACTGATATTTTAAAGATAGAGCTATTTGATCGAATCATAAAAAAAGGGTGGATAACAAAACATGTTATTCACCCTTTTATATTTTTGGCTACTATCTTTAGTACTTTGATATTGGTTTAACAATAATCAAATCAGCGCTTAGCAGCCAAGTTTGCCTTCAGCTTCTAATGCTTTTTTGCTACGGATAGGTGCTGGGCAATCTTCGCCATAGTATTGACGATCGGCAAAGTAGCTTGAGCGCACCATTGGGCCTGCCCAAATGCTAAAGAAGCCGATCTTTTTGCCGTAGTCCATATAGCGCTGGAACTCATCTGGATGGACATAACGATCAACAGGAGCATGGTTTTTACTAGGCTGTAGATACTGACCAATCGTGATCATATCTACGTCATGCGCTTTTAGATCATCAAGTAGGGCATAGATCTCTTCTTCTGTCTCGCCAAGACCAACCATAAAACCGCATTTGGTCGCGATATCAGGACGACGCTCTTTATAAATCTTAAGCAAGTCGAGTGAATGCTGATAGTCAGAACCTGGACGGAAAGCTTTGTATAGACGTGGCACGGTTTCGATATTGTGGTTAAACACATCTGGCGCGGTCTCTGTCAATAAATCCAACGCAATATCCATACGACCACGGAAATCTGGTACTAGGATTTCAATCAAGCAGTTTGGGCTAAGCGCTCTTGATTCGTTTAGCACCTCTACAAAATGTCCAGCTCCGCCATCTTTGAGATCATCACGATCGACAGAGGTAATGACCGCGTATTTGAGCTGCAGACCTTGGATGGTCTCAGCAGTATGACGTGGCTCATCCTTGTCTAACTCATTAGGACGACCATGACCAACATCACAGAAAGGGCAGCGACGCGTACAGATATCACCCATAATCATAAAGGTGGCGGTACCATCCGCGAAGCACTGCGGCAAGTTAGGGCAGGCCGCTTCTTCACAGACGGTATAGAGCTTTTGCTCACGCAAAGTCGCTTTGATACGCGCCACTTCAGCCGGCGATGACATTTTTACCCGAATCCAGTCAGGCTTTTTCTTTGCCTCAACGGTCGGGATTACTTTAATTGGGATACGGGCAACTTTATCATAGCCACGTAGTTTTTCGCCTTGGATGGCTTTTTTGGGTTTGACCTTAGCAGCAGGTACATGGGTTTGTACGGCAGTTGTCATAATAGAATTATCTCTTAACCCTTTATAGTATAAGGGTTTATGGAATGATCAGAATGTTTTATGAGTGGCGATATTATAGCAGAAATTTATCAGGCAGTTTTTGTACAATATCATTAAGATTACTATGATTAACCTAGCGACCATAGTTTTAAATATCTATATCGATTTCCATCTCATTTAGGGTATCTATGGCGGCGCGAAACGCTTCTTGCGTGGCAGGTGCACCGCAGTACGGCAGGCTATGCATCAGCACTTCGCGAATCTCAGCGACGCTAGCGCCATTGTTGATGGCACCGCGGATATGTCCTTTTAACTCGCTTGGGCTTTTTTGCGCAATCAAAAAGGCAATAGTGATCAATGAGCGATATTTGCGCGGCAATACTGAATCATCTTGCCATGTGCTGCCCCAAGCGTGCTCAATGATCCAGTCTTGTAATGGCTGAGTAAATCCTGTGGCGGCATCAAGCGAGCGTTTGACATGCGCTTCACCCATCACTTCTGTGCGTACCTTGAGGCCATTATCATAGTTGGTGTTGCTATCCATATCAGCTCGTCCTTTGATGTCTTATAAAAATGTCTTATAAAAGCGTATAACAGTCATATGGTGTCTGCGCACTCATAAAGCAAGTTTTTATCGATCAGTGCAGGTACGTAAATACGAGCGATTATAAGGCGTGCAATCATATTATTGATGGGACTATTTTTATAATAAATGTTGGATATGGCCTTACTATGAGCCTTTTCAGGGCTGAGCCATTAACATTTAGAGCGTTTTAAGCTATGATTGCACGGATAATTATTCCCTATAGTATATAGACGCAGGCGGTCATGCTGACTACCCACGTAATGTGCTAAACCCCAACTGACGAGGACGACTATTGTGTTAGAAGCTTATCGTAAACATGTCGAAGAACGTGCTGAGCTAGGAACGGTTCCGCTACCATTGAACGAAAAACAAGTAGCAGAGTTGGTTGAATTACTAAAGAACCCGCCAGCAGGCGAAGATGCATTTTTGATGAACTTGCTAGAAAACCGTATCCCTGCTGGTGTTGACCAAGCAGCCTACGTCAAAGCGGCATTTTTGGCTGCTATCTTAAAAGGTGAGACATCATCACCATTGATCAGCAAGCAAAAAGCGGTTCAAATTTTAGGTACTATGCAAGGTGGTTACAACGTTCAACCATTGGTTGCGGCACTAGATGACAGCGAAGTCGCACAAGACGCTGCTGAAGCATTGAAGAAAACTTTGCTAGTATTTGACGCATTCAATGACGTGACTGAAAAAGCTGAAGCGGGCAACACCATTGCTAAAGAAGTCGTTCAATCTTGGGCTGACGCAGAATGGTTCTTGAACCGCCCTGAAGTACCAAAGAAAACCACTTACACGACGTTTAAAGTCACTGGTGAGACCAACACGGATGATTTGTCACCTGCGCAAGACGCATGGAGCCGTCCTGATATCCCATTGCATTCACTAGCCATGCACAAAAACTCTCGCGACGGCATCAATGCTGACGAAGAGGGTGTTGTTGGTCCAATGAAGCAAATCGAAGAATTGAAAGAAAAAGGCCATCCATTAGCTTATGTTGGTGACGTGGTTGGTACGGGTTCTAGCCGTAAGTCTGCAACCAACTCAGTATTGTGGTTGATGGGTGAAGACATCCCTAACGTGCCAAATAAACGTGGCGGCGGTCTAGTACTCGGTAATAACATTGCTCCGATTTTCTTCAACACCATGGAAGATTCTGGCGCATTGCCAATCGAAAAAGTTGCGGTTGATAACCTAAATATGGGTGATGTGTTTGACATCTACCCACATGACGGCAAAATCACCAAGCATGACTCTGATGAAGTGCTCTCAACGTTTACGCTAAGCTCACCTACTTTGCTTGATGAAGTGCGTGCTGGCGGCCGTATCCCATTGATCGTTGGTCGTGGTTTGACCAACCGTGCGCGTGAGTACATGGGTCTTGGTCACTCAGACGTGTTTGCTAAGCCAGAAGAGCCAGCCGATACGGGTAAAGGCTTTACGCTAGCGCAAAAAATGGTTGGTAAAGCATGTGGCCTAGAAGGCGTACGTCCAGGTATGTACTGTGAGCCTAAGATGACGACGGTCGGCTCTCAGGATACGACTGGCCCAATGACCCGTGACGAGCTAAAAGACTTGGCATGTTTGGGTTTCCAAGCGGATCTCGTGATGCAGTCATTCTGTCATACGGCGGCTTATCCAAAGCCAGTTGACGTTGAGACTCAGCACACACTACCTGACTTTATCATGAATCGTGGCGGCGTCAGCTTACGTCCAGGTGATGGTATCATTCACTCATGGTTGAACCGTATGCTACTGCCAGATACCGTTGGTACTGGTGGTGACTCGCATACTCGTTTCCCAATGGGTATCTCGTTCCCAGCAGGTTCTGGTCTAGTTGCTTTCGCAGCGGCAACTGGTGTGATGCCACTTGATATGCCTGAATCTGTCCGTGTTCGTTTTGTTGGTGAGCGTCAGCCTGGTATCACCTTGCGTGATCTAGTACATGCTATTCCTTATCAAGCGATCAAAGAAGGTTACTTGACTGTTGATAAGAAAGGTAAAATCAACGAGTTCAATGGCCGTATTCTTGAAATCGAAGGTCTAGAAGATTTGACTGCTGAGCAGGCGTTTGAATTGTCTGATGCCTCAGCTGAGCGTAGTGCGGCTGGTTGTACTATCACTTTGTCTGAAGCATCAGTGACTGAGTACCTAAACTCAAACATCACGCTGCTTAAGTGGATGATCAGTGAAGGCTATGGCGATGCGCGTACGATTAGTCGCCGTGTTGAGCAAATGCAAGAGTGGTTGGCTAACCCAAGCCTCATGCGCGCTGATGACGATGCTGAATACGCGATCGACATCACGATCGACATGTCAGACATCAAAGAGCCGATCCTTTGCTGCCCGAACGATCCAGATGATGCAAAAACGCTAGCAGACGTCGCTGGTGATACCATTGATGAAGTATTCATTGGTTCATGTATGACTAACATCGGTCACTTCCGTGCGGCAGGTAAATTGCTACAAGACGTACCAGCAGGTAGCCTGAAAACTCGTCTATGGATTGCACCACCGACCAAGATGGATGCACGCCAGTTGATGGAAGAAGGTTACTACAACATCTATGCACAAGCCGGCGCTCGTACTGAAATGCCAGGTTGTTCACTATGTATGGGTAACCAAGCACGTATCGCACCGAAATCTACTGCGGTATCGACCTCGACTCGTAACTTTCCGAACCGTCTAGGTCAAGGCGCTAACGTATACCTAGCTTCTGCAGAGCTTGCCGCAGTTGCCGCCGTACTTGGTAAATTGCCGACTAACGATGAATATCAGCAGTATGCTGGCATGCTAAATAGCATGGGTGATGAAGTGTATCAATACATGAACTTCGATCGTATGGAAGACTATACGGAAGAAGCAGACAAGATCAACGTTGCTCAATTGAGCTAGTCTTGGTTGACGTTTAAGCTAAACGTTTTTGAATAAATAAAAACCCCGTATCGTGATGATCCGGGGTTTTTTATTGATGACTCTAAGAAAACTAGTATTCATTTACAAACTTTTATTGAGTATCTATAATCAAAGCTAATTGTTGGTAATTTTCACTGACGATTTCTACTTTTCACGACTGAGATAAAAAGCCCTATGGAAAATAATATTAAGCTTGATAAAGCGACTCCGCCGCCACTGCCCAGATCTACGATGGCTAACAATCATAGCGCTGAAGCAAATTACGGCATCATTGACTGGTTTAAAAAGGGCATGAGAAATTATGTCAATTTCTCTGGTCGTGCTCGCCGTAAAGAGTTTTGGTATTTTTCTTTGGTATATATGATCTTGGCAATTTTTGCGATGATAATAGATGCAATTATTTTTGACGCAGAAACAGGGCCTGTTTATATAGTTGTAGCGCTTGGTCTTGCTTTACCCAGTATTGCTGTTGGTATTCGCAGGTTACATGATACGGGTCGCTCAGGATGGTGGTTTTTAATATCCTTAATACCACTGATAGGCGGCATTGTGTTTCTTGTATTTTGTGCTAATGATACTAAGCCTGAAACCAATCAATGGGGCCCGCCAGCAAAATAGTCTGGCCTAGGATAAGGTCGGTTTTTGATAAATCTGTTTACGTCTGTATAAATGTACTGGCTGATTTTCTAAGTCATCTTATGTATAATATAAGTGCAGGCGGAAACCGTGGCTCTGCATTTCACCTCTCTTTTTTATCTCGGGACGGACCGATACTTTGATACGCACTTTTTTGTTTAAGAACAGGTGCTTTGGAGTCTTGGTTGATGATTACGTTATCACCGTTCAAACGTCGTATTGCCTACGTAATTGTGTTCGAGATTGTCGCAATTATCTCTTCTACCTTTGTATTAATGAAACTCAGCAATAGCGATGCATCGGATTCTCTACCTGTCGCGATGATGGTATCGCTGGCTGCAATCATTTGGAACTTTGTATACAACACCGCTTTTGAGACTTGGGAGGAGCGCAGGCAAATAGCAGAGCGTACGCTGCTTATTCGTAGTGTTCATGCCTTGATATTTGAAGTTGGTTTGGTTTTGATCTGCTTACCGTTATATATGATTTGGTATCACGTTGGCTTGCTCCAAGCGTTTATGATGGAAGCGGCCTTACTGGTGTTTTTCTTGATTTACAATTTCGTATTTACCTTTATTTTTGACAAGATATTTACTTTACCGTATCAGTATAAGTCAGCGTCTGCTTCTTAACCGCAGACATAAACGAAAAGAGGGCTACTATATTGGCAGCCCTTTTTTTGATGTTTTCAATATGCTTTATCTGGTTAGGAATGCATTTAGCCGTCAAATCAACCAGCCTACTACTCAGTTATTTACCTTGATAAACAGGCTTACGCTTTTCGATAAAGGCGCTAACACCTTCGATAAAGTCATCGGTTTTTGCCATTACGGTCTGTTGTTCTACTTCCGTATCTAGCGCATCACTTAACCCAGCAAACGCATGTACATTGAAGCTCTCTTTCATAGCGGCTAGGGCTTTACCTGGCAACTGGCTTAATCGTAGCGCCAATGCTTGTACGGTGGCATCTAGCTCGTCAGCACTGACTACGTTGTTTACCAGATTTAAGCGCGCCATATCTTCTGCTTTTAGCTTATCACCCAGCATCACAAGCTCAGTGGCTTTTGCGGCACCAACCAATTGATTCAATAAATAAATACCGCCTGCATCTGGCACTAAACCGATATTAACAAAGGCTTGGACAAACTTTGCATTGTCTGCTGCGATACGAAAATCACAAGTAAGCGCTAAGTTCATACCAGCGCCTGCTACGGCACCTTCTAATTTGGCAATGATTGGTTTATGGACATCACGTAGCTTTAGGCTGACTTCGCCGGCGCCTTCTACCATACCTCTCAACTTGGTTGAGATGACGTTTTTGTCCAGTCCTTCAGATAGCATCTCTTTGATATCGCCGCCGCTTGAAAAATTACCACCAGCGCCTTGCAAGATAATCACTCGTACTTGATCATCAGACGCCGCTTTATCTAGCGCTATTAATACATTGTTTTTTAGTGGCGTGCCAAACGCATTTAGGCTTTTTGGATCGTTAAACGTAATGGTGGCAATGTGATTATTCACTTGATAATCAACGATAGGCTGTGACATCTGAGATTTCCTTATTTTCAATGACTGTTTTAAATGGCGATTCTGGGTGCCCATATAAGAGACAGCAGGACAAATTAATGGTAAAAAATAATGCAATGCTGATTACTATAGCAGCTTGCGCTCATTATAAAAGCAGGTTTTGTGGGCGCTTAAGACACATCTACATGGCGGTTAAGTCTTTGAGTTGCTCGTATAAACTGTCATGTCTGTATGAACAAAAAGAGTGTATGAATAAGATACAGATGAGACGCATGGTTCATAAAAAGGTGACTTCCTGACATATTAATAGACTATGCTACTATGCAGGTAGCGCGTTAGGTCATGCGCAGCCCAACTGATTAATCAAAGTTTTCATCAAACAAGGAAGTGATTATGCCAACGATAAAAGCCAACGATGTCGATATCTATTATGAAGACAGTGCGCCAAATGACACGCAAAAACCCGTTATCGTGTTTGCTCATGGTCTGCTGTGGAGCTCGCAGATGTATGACAAGCAGGTAGAGTATTTTCAAACAGACTATCGCTGTATTGCGTTTGATTTTCGTGGGCAGGGTCAGTCACAGATTACCAAATCTGGCTATGATATGGAGACATTGACCGAAGATACGCTAGGGTTACTTGACGCACTCGCTATTGCTAAATGTCATTTTGTTGGGTTATCCATGGGCGGATTTGTCGCTCAACGTATTGCGCTTAAGCGACCGGATTTGCTGCTATCATTAACGCTGCTTGAGACATCAGCCGACCCTGAAGATCCAAAAAATGTCCCGCAGTATCGTAAGTTAGTCAAAGCCATTCGCTGGCTTGGTATGAAGCGCGTGAGCAATAAAGTCATGCCGATTATGTTTGGCAGCACTTTTTTGGCCGACAAGCTGCGCAAATCTGATCGCAAACAGTGGCTGACGATGCTACAAAGTAATCGCAAGGATGGTGTCGTTAAGGCAACAATGGGTGTCATCGATCGCACTGGCACTTATGAGCAATTGGGTAATATCACGACACCGACACTTATCGTCGTGGGTGATGAAGATGCCGCCACGCCTTATGCAAAGTCTGAGCGCATGCATTTTGCTATTGCTGGGTCGAAGCTTGCTATTGTTAAAGGCGCTGGCCATACGTCGACAGTGGAAGAGCCTGATCAAGTGAACCGAGTGCTCAATCAGTTTTTGGAAAACTGCGTGTAATGTTTAGCGGTTAATGAGAGGTTTTATATTGTCAGGTTGTTTAAGCAGTAGTCTATAAAGATCCATAAAAAAAAGCCGCTATTAATAAAAGGTAGCGGCTTTTTGTATGGTATTAAGAGATATCACATAGTTAACGATTACATTCGTGAGCTGTATTGACTGTGACCATCATCAATGGTGCCAAATGCTTCTGCACGATTGACGATTTCGGTTGCCCATGCACGATGGGTTGCAGGTTCTAGCATGGTATTATTGTACTTAAATACGGCCTTGGCCTCAGAGTGCAGGATCGCTTGCGCTTCATCCAATTTACTTAGCGGTACACAGTAGGCTTGTTGCACGAGTGCAATTTGGCTTGGGTGAATGACGGTTTTGCCTACCAGTCCCAAACTGACATCGCGGTTTAGCTCCTGCATAAAGAGGGTCGGCTGGTCCAAGTACTCAAATACTGGTGCTGTCAGATAAAAGCCATGCGGTACAAAGCAGCCAAGCATTTGATAGGCAAGGGTGCCGATAGGCGTATCATAGACAATGCTATTCTTTGGACGACGCAAGCGCAGCGCAGCAAATAAGTCATTACCACCGATACGTAGCGCAAACACTGGCTGACTAAAGGCTTCTTTAAAGGCAATAGCCAGCTCTTGGTTATGATGCGGGTTAAATAATGCGGCCGTTTCAAGCGTCGGCATCAACAGATGGTCAACACTGAGATTCTGACAAGCCATGCGCCAATTGGATAAGCTATACATATCGACTTTTGGCATGACAAAGCCATCAATAAGATCAATATGCGCATAGTCAGCCAATTGCTGTAGCATCATCGGGCTACGCGGACGTATAAAGACCAGTGGACGCGTTGGGTGCTGTGCGTGAATAGCAGCAGCTCGCGATGGATCATTGATGCTATTGACATGCTCAGCCCACGTACCCAGCAGCGTACGCAAACGCTCAAGTGCCAGATCCACATCTTCGTGACTGACGGCATCTTCTAAACAAATAATAATACTATTGATCGTTGGTAGCTTGTCGCGCTTAATCACTTGCCAGATGTCTTGGCGAGTGGCAGGCATATATAGGCTAGCACCCAGCTGGTATGGATGATGTGTGTGCGGTCTGACCATCGCATGACGCTCAGTAATCAGATGCGCATAAGACTGAGTATCCTGATAAAGCTCTGATTCGTTGTATTGTATATCTGACATAATTGGCATCATAAATAGAGAGGTAAAGGGCAAGCGTTCAATCGCGCTAGTGGTGCTCATGCCAAAAGCATTAACTGTCTTTGGCTCGTTGCTTGATAAGGGTGATGGCTTGATAAGGCAGTATTTTATCACCTAATACATCAATAGTGATGCCTCGTTGCGCACATAAATGACGCAGTAGTACGGTATCGGGATGCGCCGCGGTCGCGAGCAATATACGTTCTGGATCACGGCGCAAGATAGCGCGTGTTGCCTCGGCGATAGTTGGCTTGATACGGTTGCGATTGGTAATATCATAGTCTACTGCGAGCGTATCTATTAATGCTGCCGTCTGGTAGCGCGGCTGCTGATAGGTCGGCAAATGCTCTGGCAGCATAGTCAATGAGCGTCTGGCTGCATCAATATGATCGATAAAAGCCAAGCTATGGTCTACCTCTATCAAATTATCATAGAAGACACTACGGTGTGGCCCTGATTGAGGCTCGGTGTATAAACTGCGTGAAATCAGCCCTGATACGGTACTATTTAACAAACCCGATGGAATTAACCAATCTTCCGCGCTCGCAGCTAACCAAGCAACACCTGCAGGATCAGCAAGAGTCAGTAGCGGAATGACATCAGCACCTTGATGAAAAATATTGGCAAAGTTGGCATGAGCCGTGTCGCTAAATGCTTCTAAGCTACGAGCCAGCTCTTTATAAATCGCACCTTTACCTGTCCAGCCATCGACAAATACAATTGGGCTGTCTGGATAATCGTCCAGCAGCATTTGCAGCGCCACAGGATCAAGCCCACGATCACGAATGATGCTGATGCCATAATGCTTGCTTGGTAAGTGATAGCTACTATCTGTGTCAGACAACGCGCGCTGCAATAGCACGCCAATTGGTAGCCCTGCCCGTACCAAACTGACCAAGACTAGCGGATGCTCATCACTTACTTTATGCTGAAAAACATGATGTATGGTATGCGCTAAGCGTGCGATATCAGTTGCGGCTCTCTCACCACCTTGCGCTAGCGCTTGACTGTATAGCTGCTCATGCATCGCGGTAGGCGCTTGCTCCAAAGTCAACATATCAGAGTAGTGACGTTGCCCATTTTGGATAAGTGCTTCTTTTTGGCTGACGGGCACATCAGCAACAACGTCTTTATCAACGATATCGAGTAGGACTGTCACATCGCTGGCAAGATAGCTACCTGAGCCGTAATTGTTTAGATTGGCTCTATTAGTCTGTATGTTAGGTAAAGTCATAATATGAATAATGGCACTCGTGATGATAAAAGGAGGTTCTGTGACTGTTTTTTGGACTAATTTTCTGGGCTGATTCTTTAGGCTAATGATTTAAACGGGTGCTCTAAACTGATCGTTTAGCCTGACGATCTAGCCCGAACAATTAGACAGATAGCTGAGACTGATATTGCTCGTGCATCTGACCGCGGCTTGGCATACCGTACCAGTCAAGCAGTTGCAGAAAAGGCAAATCTGCCAAGCTATCACCAAAACCAAAACTAGGACGCTGATGGTCTAAATGATTGTCTAATAAAAACTGTACGGCATGACGCTTATGTACCGAGTGCGGTAATATCGCTAGATTATTGGCATTCACATGCACATAAAAATCTTGCTCAAAATCGCGTATTAACGTGGGCAATTTTTTAGCCAAATCTATTAACGCTTGATGGTCTTTTTGCGCGTGTTTAATCGCTAGATAAATCTTTAATTCTTCATTTACAGACCCATTGTCAAAGCTATCGACATGCGGCGTAAATACCAAATGACTCTGCTCACTTTTGCTATGACTAGCAAAAATCTCGCTCAGTTGGTTTAACTTATCTTGCAGCGGTGCAAGCTTGTTATACATATGCTGCTGCCACGCGCTTAGTAGTTGCCCATCAGCCGTCAAAATAATGGCACCATGAGTCAATACTTGCCAACTGTCGAATGGCAGTTTTACACGCTTAATTTCACTGCGGTCACGTGCTGTTACTACGATTAATTCAGTGCTATTGAGTAGCCAATTAAAAAAAGTCACTTGGCGCTGACTCATGAAACTTAGTGGCTCGTTTTGCTTATTGACCGTCGCACAAACCAAGTATTCTGGCTCTGCAGTTGGGACTTGCCAAGTATCAATTTTACGCTGGGTTTGAAATAATGTGTCGTCCAAATCCATTAAGGCATATGGTTTGATAATATCGCGGTTGGGCTTGAAAAATGGGATAGTCATGACATCGTCCATAAACAGTAAGTATGAAGGTGAAAGAATGGTTTAAGTCGTCGGACTGACTACCAAAACATTCTCTAAACTGCGCCACATCGCATCCACGCTATCAGCAGCTGTTTCCACACACAACACAATCAAGTCCCATTCTTTTGAATCGACATTATAAGCAAAGTTGGTCATGCCCAGCCCGTAATTATCATGAAAGCTCAGCATGGTAGTGATGGCCCCGCCAAGCGCAATCGGTGAGCGCGTCAATGCACTAAATTTAACGATAGTATCCGTGTCATCTTTTAGGTTTTGAGACGTTGTCTCAAGCCATTCAGCCAATAAAAACGGCAACCAAACAAACTCATTGCTCCCCAAAACCAATATTTTTTTGGACAATTGAGTGATATCAAAGCTGTCTTGATTATAGAAGCCTGCAAATGCAGCCTGAAAGTTTGATAGGTAATTGTCAAACCCATCTGTGCTATTTAATGTGGGAAAACGTCCCCAATTGCCTGTAAATCCAAGCGCTTGACTACCAGCGGCAGTAGTATCAACCGATGGCATAGTGATAGGCTCTGGGTTGGGCGCGTCTGTCCATTGCCAAGCGCCAGACAGTAAGTGATGGCGATGAAACTCAATACCAGTCAAGCGATCTGCCATACGCGCAGGCTGCTCGCCATCTGTCTGCTGGTTCGTGTTTTCTTGATCCAATGACCAATCAACCAAAGTCGTTAGATGTACTTGCTCTAACTGAGTGAGCCCTGCATCACGTAAGGCAGTGACGACATTGACACAGGTATTGCCGGTTGATGCTTCATCATCGACCATAATCAGCGTTTTGCTGGCAAGCAGCTGCTCTTGCGTGATGGTATCTGTACTTTGATAAATCAAATGCTGGCTGGCATGACTATGATCTTCATTAAACGTTGTTAGTAACGCTTCGGAGTTATTGTCACTATGCTGAGCATGACGAGTAGAGTTCAACAATAGAGCTTGCGGATAGCGTGTTTGCAGCGCTTGATGCACGCCAGCAGATAGACCTACTGCTGTCTCTGCCATACCAATGACCAGAACGGGTGCAGGCAAATCATTAGGAACTAAATTGGCTAAGTCAGTAAAGGCATTTCGCATGGTGCTAGGTGCCACAGGAATATGACGACCCAATACTTTTGAGACAAACAAAAACGCCCGTTTTGGGTTAATGCGTTGGGCAAACCCAAGCAGGTCTTCTAATTGATAACTTTCATTTTGTTCCAAGCTATTTTTGTTAGTTGCTGAGTTGGTCTGATAGGTCAGATCAAGGGTACCGCGAGGTAGGGTGATGCTCGTACTGTGTTGCTTATTTAACATTCATATTCCTTTGCACTTTTCATTTTATATAGGTATAGACTTCTTAACCCTGACAGCCAACCAGCCACAATGCACTGCGACTTTGCTTGCTGAGTTGCGGTGTAGTCAAAGGCATAGCGCTTGATGAATCAGCCTTACTCTCCAAACTGATGCCAGCGCTCGCAATTAAGGCAGATAATAACTGAAATTTCACCGCATAGTTCATGTTTTGTGCATGTTCATGAACGAGACTGGCGGTCACCATACCAACGACCTCGCCAGTTGGTAGTAGTAAAGGACTACCACTAGAGCCAGGCTGAATGGGCGCGGTAAACTGAAGATAACGAATATCATCGTTTAAGCCCGTTAGCCCTGAGATACAGCCTTGTGTGACTTGTAGTTGACTGCTCAGTCCTGATAATGGAAATCCCAGCGTGGTAATGGTCTCACCCAATATATCACTACATTGCTGTGCCAATGGGATATGGCTGGGCAATGGGTCGCTGACTCTGATAATAGCGGAGTCGCTACCGATATCACTGAGCAAGACTTGTGCCTCGCGATCAGGCTGACCTTGCTGACGTATGCCAATTATTTGAGCCGACTCAATCACATGATAGCAGGTAAGCAAGTGGTACGGATCAATGGCAAACGCCGTCCCTGTCCATGTTTCACCTGCCTGCACTTGACGAGGCGGACGCATTTCATTGTGAGGGTAGGCTTGCTGTTGCTGTTGCTGTGCTGCTTGGATACGTGCATGTGTGTTGGGTGGACGAACATCAAGACTGACTTGTACTCTCTGTTCAAGACTCACCAAACCTTGGGTCGAAGCTTCGCCAAGCGCTCGACATTTAAACTGTCCATTACGCTGATATATCTCTAATATAATGGCGGCTTTGACGTGGCGTTCGCGTGCTGTAAAGTCATAGCGAAGTGCACCATGATTGAGATTTAGGCAAACGTCGCTTAGCTCAACCGCAGGCAAGTTCAGGCTAGGCTCATCGTAAGTATAAGCAATCAGCTGTAAAAAATGCACACCTTGTTGCTCAAACAATTTGGGTAGATCAAGCTGCCATTTGCTTGGGTTATTGGCATCATCTATCGTTGCCCAGTCTTTGGGCTCATGTAAATAAGCTGGGCTACAAACGGCCTGACGATTGGCATCTAGAGGCAGCCATAGTAGCCCAAGCTGCTGTCCAAACCTAAGCGGAGAAGCGCTAGAAAATGCGACCAAGCAGCGCACGTCTGCGATAACAGCATTGGCGCCTAACACGAGTGTGGTCTGTGCTGTCATCGTCTACCTCTTATTGGTATATACTCGGTCGTCAGTCGTTCTTTACGTTGCCTGCTTGTTTTTACTTATTCAGCAGCATCTTCAATTTTTACGCCCACCATAATGGAGCGTACTTGACAGGGTGTTATTTGTTGCGTGATATCAGCCAGTGTTGGTTTATCAGTTAGACCAAGCCAATAGCCAAATCCGACCTGTGTCAAATCCACACCGCTATGCGTCGTGTAACCAATACCACCGGACGGACGGCTATTGATCTCAAGCACACGGTGCTGACCGTCATCATCAGCTTTGGTCTGCACACTGACGATACCATCACAGCCAAAAGCTCTAATCAATGGAGTCACCACATCCATGACGGATTGCTCATAGCCGATATGTTGTATTTTGCCGGTTTTATAACGAGTGACAGCGGCCAATACTTCACCGTATTCGCAGACTACATCGATAGAGTATTCTTGCCCTGACAAATATGGCATGAGTAGCATAGGAATAGGTCGCTCACGCACCATCAGACTGTTGGTATAGGCATTGATAAATTGCGCAGTATTGATTTTTTTCTCTTCAGTGAAGTACAAGTGCTCAAAGCTATCGTAGTGCTTATCAGTTTCTTTGCCTAAATCCAATCGCCAAAACCCTTGAGCAAAAATACCAATAACTGGTTTGACACATAGGGGCTGATGACCGTGCTCGGCAAGTAATGCTTCCAGCTCTGTCACATTATCAAAGCGCCAAGCATCAGCGACGGGGATATTGTGCTGGTGACACTGTTGCATAAAGGCAAATTTATCTTCGATCGACTCTAGTGCGGCTACGCTGGTTGCCCCTGTTAGCAAACGAATACCAGCGGCATCAAACGCCTCACGATGCGCTTCATAATCGACCCCATTGCGGCCCGTCAATAAGACTTTAACGTTGTTCTCTTTGGCGTGTTCCAAGACGAATTGCCAGCGAGGCGTCGCTGACTTAGTCATTTCTTCTATATTATCTTCTATATTATCTTCTATCTCATCAACTATGGCTGCTTTTGCCGGATACGGTTCGCGATAGACCTTATCAGCAAATTCAAAAATCTCAGGTCGGTTATGACGGTGTGAGGCGATAATATTAAAAGGAGTATTAGATTTACTTTTTAAGTTCTGTAAGCTCTCTAACATATCGCGCTGGCTGGATTGACCTTCAGCTAACCAAGCAGCTATTGATGTGGAGTGGACGCTATCGTTAGCAAGGTTAGTCATAATTCTCTCAGCGTTATTATCATATGTAGGGGGTTGGATGAGTGGATACGGTTATTGAAAACTGGCGGCAGTATAGTCAAAATTTGATCATTCAGCAGCATATATTATATACAAATGGCACAGGTTATAAATGCCCCTGATGAAATAGGCAAAAGGATTTGTAATAGTGATTTGGTAGCTAGTAGCGCGATTGCTCGGTTTAAAATGTTCGTAATATTCATGCTACTATATGACAATAGTGAGCATGCCAATTACAACGACGACAACATAATAAAGAATCCAAAGGACGTATGATGAATCAACCTCAACAACTGATCGCAGGTGCCAATGCGCCATTACCAACTGATAATATTAGTGTTCGCATCTTAAGCCAAAATGCCATTGATTGCGCCGCTTATCGTCTGACGACTGATGGCAAAGTACGCGGCGATGGTGACATGATATTTTATGGTCAGAAACGTAGCGATGACGGCAATGTTAGTTTTCGTGGTCACGACAGCGACGGATTTTTTGATATCAACCTATCTGCGCAGCCTGCGGATATTGAAAAAATTGCCTTGGCATTCTCTAGCGCGCAGACATTGGCACAAGTTGGTGATGTGGATATTCAAGTACTACAAGGCAGTCAGGTATTGATGACTTGTCAGCTGAGCAGTGCTGGACGTAACGAAAAAGCCATTATTTTGGCCGAATGCTATCGTCGGCAGGGCAGCTGGAAGTTTCGTTTTATCGCTCAAGGATTTGAGGGAGGGTTAAAACCGTTATCTGAACACTTCGGGGTCGAGATTGCAGATGAAGCGCCAGCTCAAAACCAGAACGCATCGCAGAATCAGGCTCAGCCGATCAATACCCAGCGACCCATCAATACGCAAAAAGCAGGCAGTACCTCTCAAGCGAGCACCCCGCCACCGATTCCTGCTACTCCTTCGATTAATCTTAGCAAAATCACCTTAACCAAGAACCAATCGAGCATCAATCTCAAAAAACGTGACGACTTTGGCAAAATTTCCGTAAACTTAGATTGGAACCAACGTCCAGAGAGTAATAAGTCAGCACCCAAAAAAGGCCTATTAGGCGATCTGTTTAAGCAGCATCAATCAAGTGGTATTGATCTAGATGTTGGCGCGATGATTCATCTGAAAAATGGCGAAAAGACCCTCATTCAAGCATTGGGTGACCGTTTTGGTAGTCTGCAATCAGCGCCGTATGTGTGCTTGCGAGCGGATGATAGAACGGGGCAGGTAAGTGGTGGCGAGTGGCTCGATATCAATGGTCAGCAGTGGTCACAGATTGAAGAAGTATTTATCTTTGCCTTTATTTATGAGGGCGCGCCAAACTGGGAAAAAACCGATGGGGTCGTGACGATTCATGTACCCGATCAGTCACCGATCGAGACGCGCCTAACAGAAGGGGCTGGTAACTTGCCGATGTGTGCGATTGCGCGCCTTGTCAATCAGCAAGGCAGTATCAATGTTGAACGTATTAACCAATATTTCAAAGGTCATCAAGAGATGGATAAGGCCTTTAATTGGGGCTTTAGCTGGAAGCGTGGACGTAAATAATATTTGTACTATATAAATGATAAACAAAAAAGAGCGGCCCATCTACTAATAGATGGGCCGCTCTTTTTTGAAATAAACTATTTAACTGGAGTATTAATTAACTAAGTTATTAATAGTCCAGTTAAAGGCTCAACTCAATTAAGCATGTGGCGTAATCGCTGGCATTAAGTCATGGAAGGTGCGACCAGACGCAGTCTCGCCAATAGCGTGCATTTTCCATTCGTTGTTATGACGATAGACTTTTGCCATCACCATCGCTGTATGCCCACCTTGGGCGGATAAGTTGTAGCGAGCTACTTCGCTATTATTATTGGCATTAACGATACGGCAAAACGCATTTTCTACCGTCTCAAATGTCTGACCCGTAAAGCTATTGACCGTAAATACTAATGAAGTCACATTGGCCGGGACTTTTGAGAGATCAACATTGATGACTTCATCATCACCATCGCCGTCGCCAGTACGGTTGTCACCCGTATGAACGATACTGCCATCTTTTGACTTGAGCTGACTGAACCAGATAGCATCGACCGCTTGTTTGTTTGCGTCAAACATGATGCACGAAGCATCCAAATCGATAGAATCGCCGCCGCTACCGCCGCCGAATAATTTACCTAAAAAGCCACCTTTCTTGTCTTGTGGACCTTGAGCAACATCCCAACCTAGACCCAATTTAACTTGAGTCAGCTCGCCGCCTGCTTCTTTGCTTAGGGAGATTTTCTGCCCTTTTTGTAGACTAACTGCCATGTGAGTATCCTTATGGTAATTGTGAGTAAAACTGCTTAAACATAGTTCTAAAAGATGCTATAAGATATTATCTAAAAAACCACCGTTGCCGCCGCGTCCACCTGAGCTAGTGCCTAAGACGCTTTGCAGCCATCCTTGATAACTGTCACGATTACGCGAGCAAATAATGACTTTGCCGTTTCCTGAAAAGTTCAGAACCATACCCTCGCCACTGGTGACGGAATTGATGATATTGCTCATGATGCCTTTTTTCTTACTGGTCGAGACGGACAGTTTATAATCGAGGTTCGAATCCCAGCAAACCACATGACCATTATCAATGATGACATCTTTGTCTGGTGTGACCTCAATCTCAAACAATGAGCCAAAACCAGATACCACAACCTGACCTTTTCCTTGCGTCTGCATGACCATAAAGCCACCAGTATCACCGAATACCGCGCCGCCCAGATTACGCTGAATATTGGCTCTGATATCAACGCCAGTTTGCGCCGCGACAAAAGCACCATCACTCAATGTATATTGCTGTAACCCCACCTCAATGATTTGCATGTCGCCATCTAGTGTGGGCGCAAGCAAGCAATCACCTTCACCATGGACCGCTTCAATCTGCTGTTGAAACAAAGATTCATCATTGGCAAAGCGGCGCATGAGCGATTGCATCAAGCCACCTTGTAGCTTACCTTTTAGCTCAAGGTTAGACTCCATCATCACCATTGCATTGGCTTCACAATAAATTGAATCGCCTTTTTTGAGATTACAATGCAAAAAAGGCTCAATAGTACCGATTAAACTGAATGTTGCGGCCATAGGGTGCAAATCCTTATTCTAATATCTTTGATAGGTGCTCTTAATGTGCGGGTATAGACCTATGTGTTTTAGCGTTTTTATATTGATGAGCCTATTAAATTTAAAGCCATCAAATGCGTTAAAAGGGCACACTTGATGGCTTATAGGCGTCGCTATCAGAAAACTGATAGCAACGCTTGGCTCGCTAGATATTTACGTCAATTTAACGTTATACGTTCACGCCGTAAGACGCTGCTAATGGTCCAAGACCACCGCTGAAACCTTGACCGACGGCACGGAATTTCCAGTCGCCGTTATGACGATATAGCTCACCAAAGATCATAGCCGTTTCAGTGCTGCCATCTTCTGATAGGTCGTAACGGGCAATTTCAGCTGCGCCATTGTCGTTTACAACACGGATATAAGCATCGCCAACTTGACCGAAGTTTTGGTTACGTGCTTGGCCTTCATAGATGATCGCACAAATGGCAACTTTGCTCACATCAGCTGGGATGCTCGCAAGATTGATTTTGATTTTTTCGTCATCGCCATCGCCTTCGCCAGTACGGTTGTCACCAGTGTGCTCAACGGCGCCATTGTCTGACTTTAGGTTATTAAAAAAGATAAAATCTTGGTCGTTACGGACTTTGCCCGCTTCATTGATTAAGAAGCCAATAGCATCCAAGTCAAACTCTTGACCGTCAGTTGCGCGTGGATCCCAGCCTAGACCAACTGTGATGTTGGTTAAACCTGGTGCTTCTTTTGATAAGTTTACGTTGCCGCCTTTTGTTAAGCTAATAGCCATACAAATATCCTTTGGATTAATAATTAAGTGGATTGGGTTTAAAAAATAAACTAAAAGTTGTGCAGTGACTGATATGAAAGGACAACTGGTAAAGAACCTAGCTGTACACCACGTCCTGCATATCATTACGTTTTACTATACTAAGCGTTTGCTCACTAAGCAAGGCGTATTTTGTGCGCTTACTATATGCTTACTAAGCGACATAATAACCCTGCATTTTTGATACTTTTTAATCATCTTAGCAATAGTGGTTAACGTATTGTTATGCAAAGGTAAATTATTTAATGGCTGTTTCCTTTGGATTAAGCTATAGAATGAAGAGGAACCTACGTTAGGTTGCAAAGGCATAACCAAAAAAAGCGGATCGTACCAGATATGTTGGTACGACCCGCTGTAAGCTTGACAACTCAATAAAATTTAGACGTAATATTGTGCTGAATAATCCATCGATGAAAGTATTTAGGTAAAGCTTTTATTCCGCAAAAACCGACCAGCCCGTTTCTTGTACAAACAGCTCTAATGCTTTTAACCCAAGCTTGGAGTTTCCGATATGATCCAGCCCTGGCGACCAGACAGCGATAGAGCCTTTACCGGGAGCTATAGTCAAAATACCGCCACCAACCCCACTTTTACCAGGCAAACCGACGCGATAGGCAAACTCACCAGATCCATCATAATGACCGCACATCATCATTAGCGAGTTAATCCTTCTGGCTCGGTGCTCGTTGATTACACGTACCCCTGAGTGCTTATCAACCCCGTTAGAGACCAAGTACAGACCGGCGCTGGCTAATTGCTGGCAATTCATCTCAATCGAGCATTGATGAAAGTAAGTACCCAACACCTTATCCACATCGTGCTTGAGACGACCAAAGGATTTCATAAAGTGCGCAAGCGAGGCGTTGCGGTCTTTGTGCTCCATCTCAGACGCTGCCACTTTATGGTCAAAGCGGATGGATTCATCGTCCGTAATAAAATGCACAAACTGTAGAATCTCAGCCAATATTTCTCTAGGTTCGTGACCCATCATGATCGCATCTACCACAGCAATGGCACCAGCATTGATGAATGGATTGCGTGGTCGACCAGTTTCATGTTCTAGCATGACGATTGAGTTAAAAGGGTCACCTGAGGGTTCACGACCAACGTGTGTCCAAAGCCCATCGCCCAATTTGCCAAGTGCAATGGTTAGAGTAAATATCTTAGAAATACTTTGGATCGAAAACAGAGTGCTCGCATTGCCTGCTGTATACATCTTTCCGTCAGGTGTCGCTACTGCAATACCAAACTGGTTTGGATCTATATGTGCCAGTTGCGGGATATAGTCCGCTACTTTTCCACGATCGGTTTCAAGTGCCATCTGTGCGGCAATATCATCAAGAATCTGTTGCATAGTAGTTGAAGGGTCTCATTTTTGGTGAGTGATTGAAGGACGAGGATTCTAACCGAATAACGTATAGTAGTGATGAAAAAATTGTATGTGAGGCAAAATACGCACATATTTTGGCGATAGATAAGGATTTGCCGTGTGACTAACGCCTGACATTATAACGCAAAAAAGCAGGCCATATCTGATGATACGACCTGCTCAAAGCTATACAGCATCATGCGGACAACAGGTGCTAATTAAGCCTTGCTGCTTCCGCTTTACGATGTTTCAGCGATGCCCATAATGCAAAACCAATAAAGGCAATACCGATAAGGCCAGTAATGATTTCTGGTACATGGAACTTCACAGACAACAGCATAATGATGGCCAGTGCGCCAATGGCATAATGCGCACCATGCTCAAGATAAATAAACTCATCAAGCGTGCCTTTGTCTACCAAGAAGATAGTCATCGAGCGTACGAACATCGCACCAATGGCAAGACCAAGCATGATAACGATGACATCATTGGTAATGGCAAATGCGCCAATCACACCATCGAAACTAAATGAAGCATCGAGGACTTCTAAGTATAAGAAACCAATGATACCGCCTTTCATGATAGCGCTGGTCGCGGCGGCGCCACTTCCTTCGTTCTCTAAGTCTTCTTCGAGATCACCTTCTAGCATACCAGATACGACCTGTACTCCAAGGTATACTAGAATGCCCCAAACGCCAGCAATGAGCACAGCACTTGACTGCTCTGCGCTGGCCCATGATACGGCAATCATTAGGACGATAAGCGCAACAAATACGCTCATCGCATCGACTTTGCCTAGCTTGACCAAACGGCTCTCAAGCCATTCAAACCAATGGACATCTTTGTCATCAAAAATAAAGTTCAAGAAAACCAATAGTAAGAAAATACCACCAAATGCTGAAATTTCAGCGTGATGTGCCATCAATCTGGCTGAGTATTCTTGAGGATTGTTCAATGCCAAATCGATCACTTGCATCATACCAAGGTCAGCGGTAACCGCAACGATGACAATAGGGAAGACCAAGCGCATACCGAATACCGCGATTAAAATACCCACGGTTAAAAATATCTTTTTCCAAAATTCGTCCCAGCCCTTGAGGACTGAAGCGTTGACCACCGCGTTGTCAAAAGATAGCGAAATCTCCATGACGGCCAAAATAGCAGTAATAGATAGTGTAGTGATTAAACCACCCATACCGCCATGTGAATATCCCCACCATGCCGCTATTGCTAAGGCAATGATTGTGAAGATAATGTCTAAATAAAAATGTCTCATGACACATCCTGTCTGGTTGCGTAAAGCTGGTCTAGTATAGACACAAGCCGCAAAAAAGTGGTTATTGCTAACCACTTTTTATGCATAATTTTAAACGAAACGTAAAGCATTACTAGTCATTGGGGCATTAAAAATTGTGACTATTTGCAACGATGGTCGCTTGATATTTTGGACGTGATAATCGGAATGGCTGATAGCCCAAATGCCAATAAAAATAAGGCTCTAGATATCAACGCCGTACTGATGGCACATCGCCTGTAAGCCACCTGAATAACCTTGACCTACCGCACGGAATTTCCATTCACCGTTGTGGCGATATACTTCACCGAATACCATGGCTGTCTCAACAGAGTAATCTTCTGCTAGATCAAAACGTACCACTTCAGTGCCGGTCTCTTCATTAACAACACGGATAAAGGCATTGGCTACCTGACCGAAGTTTTGGTTGCGAGTAGCAGCGTCATGGATAGTCACCGTCACGACTACTTTATCAACGTCAGCAGGTACTTGGGTTAAATTTACTTTGATAACTTCATCATCACCATCGCCTTCGCCAGTACGGTTGTCACCTGTGTGCTCGACCGCGCCATTATCAGATTTGAGCTGATTATAGAAGATAAAATCATGATCGCCGCGCACTTTACCTGCGCTATTTAACAAAAACACACTGGCATCTAGGTCAAACTCAGCACCAGAAGTCGCGCGCTCATCCCAGCCAAGACCGATAAGCAGTTTGGTTAGGTTTGGATCTGTTTTCGTCAGCGATAGATTGCCGCCTTTATTTAATGATAAAGCCATAAGATTACCCTTGTTATTAGATGTTAGCGATTTTATGAAATAAAAGGCGATGATTACGCTATCACTGCGCAAATCCATCGCCTATTAATGCTCTATCATAACAACAAAAAATGACCCAATCAAAGCCGATTGGGTCATGGTTATATTTCATATACATTGGACAAAAAACCTAAGTTTCAGGTAGTTATGCTGCCGCGATGAATTACTCTATTTATAAATACTAGCTTATAAACTTTAGCGATGGCGAATCTCAAAGCTTTGATGAATGGGCTTTTTGATATTGAAGTCAAAGCCAATCGTCTTTTGCGTGATATTAACGATATCGTAGCGCTCGACTAACTGCTCATCTAGCTCAAAGCGCGTGAAGTTATTAGAAAAATACAAAACGCCATCGGATGTTAAGCGGTTCATCGCACGATTTATAAGGGCCGCATGGTCACGCTGTACATCAAAAGTACCTTGAAACTTCTTCGAGTTTGAGAAAGTCGGCGGATCAATAAAGATAATATCAAACTGTTCGGTATTGTCTTTTATCCATTCAAAGATATCGGCAGCAACGAATTGATATTTATTGCGGCTGACGTCTAGACCATTGAGCACAAAATTCTGTTTGCCCCAATCTAAATAGTTCTGTGACAAATCAACGCTCGTGACTTTTTTGGCACCAGCAAGCGCTGCATGCACACTGGCAGTACAAGTATAAGCAAACAGGTTAAGTACAGATTTGCCGCGGCTGTTGTCTTTGATCCGTGCACGCATATTACGGTGATCGATGAACAGACCCGTATCTAGATAATCCGTAAAATTAACATAGAAATAAGCACCATCTTCGCGGGCGACATGAAACTTGCCGCGTTTTTCTGTGGTGTTCTGTTTGCTGTACTGATCATTACCAGACTGGCGGGCACGTGTTTTGATAAAGATTTGCTCACGATTAATATCAAAGACTTCACGGATACCCATCAGTGCTAGGTTAAAGCGTTTTTTGGCCGTTTCAGGTGGAATTGTTTTAGGCGGTGCATACTCTTGCACGTGGGCATAATCGCCGTATAAATCGATCGCGACTTTGAAGTCAGGCAAGTCAGCATCGTAAACACGAATGTTGCTGACATTGTCTTTTTTAGCCAGTTTCTTAAGCTTGGTCAGGTTTTTTTGTAGACGATTGATAAAGTCCTGTCCGTCTTCTACTTCGATCTCACGCTTTTCAAAACGGCTGACAAGATTGCCTGTCTGCCCAGCGATAAGCGTTCCGTAGCGGAAATAGACGGTGATAGCGCCATTATGACAGCGTAACGTTTTTGGTTCTTTAATCGGTAGGATATCTACTTGCTCGACACGAGCAGCCAATATGCCAAGCATTGGATCGATACCGCTGCCCGCAAAGCTGTCTTGCACAATTAGGCCAATGGCTTGATACAGTGGCTTGATCATTTCCTCATCACCCAAACGCTCACCATAAGGCGGGTTGGTAATGATTAAAGGATTACTCAATCGACCATCATCCACGAGCGGTTTTAGGGCGTTACCGAGTTGATCAAGCGCACGCTGTTCGATGTCGAGTAGCGGGAGCAAATCTTGAAGACCTGCTGCGATGAGGTTTTTTTCGGTTGCGATAATCGCGCCATTATCAGCATCAAAACCCAACACAAGCGGCAGCGTATCTGGTTGCTCATTGGCAATCTCTAATGCTTCGCGAAAACGTGTCTGTGCATCCTCAATCATCTCCTGCCATAGCGTCTCATCATGATGCTGCCACTCATAGAAACCAAATTGATTGGCAGCTTTATCAATACCTACGGCATAATCACAGTGCATGAGTAGCGCTTCGATAAGGAAAGTACCAGAGCCACACATTGGGTCTATTAACGCATTGTAGTAAGGCGCATCGCCTGCTTCGTTTTTCTTGTGCCAACCAGCGCTATAGAGTAGGGCAGCTGCCAAGTTTTCTTTTAATGGGGCTTCTGTCATAGCCACGCGATAACCACGGCGATGCAAACTGGTCCCTGATAAATCTAAATACAGCTCGGCTTGTTTGTCATTGACGGTCGCAAAGATAGAAAAATCTGGGTTTTTGCTATCGACATTCGGACGGCTGTCGTATACTTCGTTGAATGTATCCGCAATGGCATCTTTGACACGTAGCATGGCAAACTGCTGGCTGACGGCAACGCGCTTATCAACAGATAGACGGATGGCAAAGGTTTGCTCCAAATTAAACTGCTCAGTCCAATTGACGGATTTTGCCAAACCATATAGCTGCTCTGCAACATCGTATTCTGCATTGATGTTTTTGCGTTTGATGAGCATTAATACCCGCGAAGCCACACGTGACCAAAGGCAGATAGTATACAAGTCGCGTAAATCACCCGTGACGGCAAGACGACCAGTACTTTTGATTTCGCTATCAATACCGAAACTTGTCAGCTCAGTCTGCAGCGGTGCCTCAAGCCCATCGGCACAAGTAATGATAAGATCAAGCGACAATGTAGAAGAGGGTGCAGCTGCGGTTTGTTCGGTCATACGGGTACCTGTGGGCTAAATTGACAAAAGAGGCAAATAATAAAATAGATGTTTTAACCAGTAATTTTACCATAATTCACGATAGGATGGTTCAAAGTGGCAATGTTTAAGGTGCAATAGGTGCGACAAGTTTGAGGTGCGATAGCGAAATACATGAAAATAAGTTAGCTACTCTCCCTTTGCCAATGATGCCTTTCCTGATACAACTTGAGTAGTGGTTGCAAAAGGTTTAGTAGCGATAGGGTAGTCGACGTCTTTTGGCATAAGCAGGCGCATATGTGGATAGGGCGTCGAGATATTGGCCGCATCAAAGGCAATTTTTATCTCTTCTTGTAGCACTTCTTTGATTTTGGGTATACGTGCCACGGCTGCTGGCTTGACCCAAAAACGCACGATAAAAAATACGCCATACTCCCCAATTTCGGCGACGGTCGCTGAAGTCTCAGGACGATTGAGTACTGCATCGGTATTGCTGAGTACTTGCAAAATCTCTTTGCGCGCCGTTTCGATATCATCTTCAAAGGCAATACGGACACGAATATCAAAACGTATAAAGTTTTTGGAGGTTAAGTTAATCACTTCTGAGGAGGCGACATTAGAGTTTGGAATAATAACAGTAATATTGTCTCGAGTTAGGATATGGGTAGTGCGTAAAGCAATAAGCACCACGCGCCCCTCATTATCGTTGATATGAATCCAGTCCCCAACTTGAAAGGACTGCTCCAGCAAAATAGTGATACCGGCGATAAAGTTGGCAAGCGTCGATTGAGCAGCGAAACCGACAGCTAAGCCGACAATACCCAAACCTGCAACTAACGATACGATATCAAAACCAAATTGTGCCATCACGCTGGCAAGCCCGAGTACCAATAGGAGTACCGACAAGATGTTTTTGAGCAGCTGCTCTATCGAGGCATTGAGTCCATAATGCTGTAGGACTTTATGAATAATCTGACCAGACGATGCCCACAGTACGTAGTAGATACCAGCCCACGTACTTGCTTTTGCTGTCGCCTTGATGGTTTCTGGTTCAAAATTTATCTGACTCATGATCGCTATCAGACTGGCGACAATCCAAACGTAACGTAGCGTTGAGCGGGCAATCTTGGTACGGCGATCATTTAAACGAATTTTGGCTCTGCTTTGCTTGAGAATATAATTGGCCAACCAATAAAAAAATCCCAATACCGCAAGCAGTATCAGGATTTTTATGCCAGTGCTGGCAAGCTCTACTGCTTGAGAAGACCAATTGAGCGACTCTTCGTCTATAGATCCGCCAAGCGCAAGGTAGAGGCTAGTATGCAGGTCACGAATGATTTCTTTAAAAAAGTCGGTAACACTAGCGATTGGCATTTTTTCGTCCATGCAGGGTGTGTTTATACAAAGTTTGATAAATGAGGTGTCTGGTCACATGTCACCTCAAGTTGTCTAGTCAATCAAATATAGCATGAGTGATGCCTAAGCCTAACTCTATTTTTTAGAGCAAGGCTTGGCTGTAAATTAAAAATTGTCTTCCTGAGCGTCCTGAGATTGATAGGGTATTTCCATTTTGTCTTGCACATCACGTAATGCCGTACGCAATCCTTCTAATATCGTAGGGTGATAAAAAGGCGTATCGAGCATGTCTTTAATACTCAAGTCATTGGTAATCGCTGTGGCCAATATATGACCGATGTATTCAGCATCAGGGCCTACCATGCTAGCACCTAATATTCTGTCGGTTTTTTTGCAGCCATAAATATGTAGCAGACCACAATTCACACCCATCACACGGCTGCGCCCTTGGTTATCAAAACTTACGCTACCAATCACAAACTCTAACTCAGGGTCTTTTTGAATCTCGGGTAGAGACATACCGACATTGACGATTTGTGGCGAGCAAAATACGATAGAAAAAGGGGTAGCTGGCGGACGGATATAGGCATCTTCTGTATTTTCACAGACCATGTTACCAGCACTATAGCCCTCATCACTTGCTACGTGCAGCAGAGGAATGTGAGCATTGGCATCACCAACGATGTAGATATTTGAATCACCAATCTGGCCCGTCTTTTTACTTAAGTTTTTCGGACGGTTTTTGTCATCGAGTTCAACGCCTAGATTTTCGATGCCAAGCTGCTTGATATTGTTGCGGCGGCCAGTAGCGACTAACACACACTCACCTTGCCACTGCTGCGATGCACCAGCACTATCTTCGTATTCAATAAACGCACTATCGCTACCTGCATCAGCCTTTGTGCCGACATCAGTAATTTTACTGCCCAAATGCATGGTCAGCTCACTACTTAAGCAGTCGATTGCTTTGTCATTGATGTCATCATCTTTTAGGCCAGCCACTCGTTTGACTCGGTTAAATAGCGTCACCTCTACGCCCAAACGCGTAAATGCTTGCGCAAGCTCTAGACCAATGGCGCCTGCACCTACCACCGCCATAGAGTTGGGTAAATCTGTAAGCTCAAACACACTATCAGAGGTGAGTAGGGTGTCACCAAGCTTATCCGCCCAACCATCCGGTATAAACGGTGAGCTACCTGTCGCTACAATGATTTGCTCAGCTGCAATGCGCTCATCATTGACCTCGATTAGCCCTTGCTCGTTAATATGAGCGCGCCCATCGATTTTTTTGTGATCGGGCCAGCTATCTACTTGTTTTTTGATGTAACTAGCAAAATGACTGCGCTCATCACGTACACGCTGCATCACCTGTTTGCCGTCTATTTGCGCAGTTGCATGAATACCAAACTCAGCCGAATGATTGGCATCATGTGCACGATCTGCCGCTGCAATCAGTAGTTTGCTAGGCATACAGCCGACAGCGATACAGGTTGTTGTCCAAAACCCTTCGTTGATAATGACGACATCGTCTTTGATTTTACTTGCTTGGCGAAAGGCATTTTGACCTGCAGTACCTGCGCCAATAATGGCAACAGATACTTTGCGTGTGACTTCATGCGGTGCATTGTCAGCAGTAGTACCAGACTGTTTATTCATATTATTCTCTAGTAAGGAAGGATGGTAGTGATATTTCCAGTTATCAGCTCAGACTTGCGTATGCGCTCTTTTAGCATTTTTATGGTGAGCAATCTAACCTAGTCTATTGTGTAGATTATGGTGCCAATATGGTGAGTAAGCGACTGGTGTAATCTTTGGCGCGTAGGTTACGCTGTGCGTGAGTCAGCTTGCCCTCTTTATCAAAAACAAATGCCGAGCGTACCAGCCCCAAAGTAATGTTGCCGTACATGTTCTTTTCTTTAATGACTTCAAAATACTGGCATAGTTTTTCATCAGCATCACTGACAAGTGGAATCTGCAAGTCATATTTATCGATGAATTTTTCGTGGGATTCAACGCCATCACGAGAGACACCAACGATGTCATAGCCTAAGTCGTCAAAGTCGTGGATATGCTCCGTGAACTCCGTCGCTTGCGTGGTGCAGCCTGGTGTGTTGTCTTTGGGATAAAAATAGAGAATAAGACCTTTATCGGTATTGGCAACCATCTCTTTGAGACTGATCTCATCATGGATAAAGTTTCCGGCAAGTTTGCGTACAATGGTCACTGGAAAGTCGGGTAGGTTGATGGTTTCTGTTGTTGGCTTTGCCATGGTAAAATCCTTATTGATTTTGGTTATGTATATTGGTTTTTTTGATGGTTTAGATAGGGTTTTACTTATCGTCTTCTTATTATAGGCAGATTGGTAGCAATAAATAATCAGTTTTACACTTTGCTCATTCATTGGCAACAAAAAAGACTGGCAATAGCCAGTCTTTTGTATATCAAACAAATAGTAAATTAAGCAGGCTTTTGCGGCTGCTTCAAGTCTAAGCCGACTGTGCACTGCTGCAAGTCTTTTTGCATGGTCTTGACGTATGGCAAGCTTGAAGGGTCTTTTTTGTCTTTTGCGTAGCTTTCGATTTCCCACATTTGACCAATCGTCATATTGCTACGGACACCGATGGTGCAATTACATAATTTGGTAGCGTCGCCCTTGTCAGCAACTTTATATTTGACTGCGCCATTGACACATGAGTTGATATTACTTTGCTTAATATCAGTAGCATTCGCTTGTGGCATTGCAAATACGGCCACTAAGGCTAGGGGTAATAATGGCAATAACTTCATAAATTTCCTCTTACAGGTAGTGTCAATTTTGTAGATCTTGTAACCAATGCACAGTCAGCTTATTAATATATAGGTGACTGTTACGATTATTGATATCTAATGAAAAATATATCTGGTGGCAGAGATAATTGTCCATACCATAGCAAGTATATTGATTAAAATACAATGTCGACGTGCTGTGTTAATGCAAGCGAATGTTTCGCTAATGTTGATTGATGCCGCTGTTTGATAAAAAGTCAGTATGTCTATCCAGCTTGGTAATGAGTAGGGTCGGTGACGCCAGCTTGAGCAAAGCCCTGACGACGTAATGCACAGCTATCACAAACACCGCAAGCGAGACCATTTGCATCTGCACGATAACAAGAAATAGTCTGTCCATAGTCCACGCCTAATGACAGGCCAAGCTCAATAGTCTGTGCTTTAGATAGCTGTTGCAATGGCGTTTGGATTGATAGGCGGTGGCCGGTAACGCCCGCTTTTGTGGCAAGGTTGGCCATGTGCTCAAATGCTGCTATGTACTCTGGACGGCAATCAGGATAGCCAGAGTAGTCAACTGAGCTGACCCCGATGACGATGTGGTTGGCATCGGCCACTTCTGCAACGGCTAGTGCATAAGACAAAAAGATCGTATTGCGCGCAGGCACATAAGTATTCGGAATGGCATCGTTATCGATCTCATCCCGCTTCTTGCTAGGGAATTTGTCCGAATCGCCATCTGGTACAATCATGCTGTGGTCTGTCAATGAAGAGCCACCAAGTTGAGCGATATCAATATCAATGATTCTATGATTGACGCCTGCTGTCTCAGCGATGGTCTTTGCTGCGACAAGCTCACTATTGTGACGCTGACCATAGTTGAAGCTGACCGCTGTCACAGAGGCATAGCGCGCTTTTGCCCAATACAAACACGTCACCGAATCGAGGCCACCTGATAAAAGTACAACGGCGTTTTGATCTTTATTGAGAGTATCTAGTTCAGTATCGGACGCTTGGTTGGCCGAGTTATTCTGCAAAGTAACGTTAGTCATAGTGGTATCTATTATTGGTTTACGAAAACGGCTATTTTAGCAAAAATACGGCTATTACAGAACCACGAAGCGACCAATCGCGCGTCACTAAGGTGACAAAGCCATGCTAAGCAGCATTGCAATAAAAATAAAGTGCGTATTACTGTCATCTTTTCAATCTGTTAGCAATATTTGTTATAATTGCCGCTTTTAAAGCATCGATAACCCTACCTCATTGATCGTGCTTTATCGCAAACCGCTTTATAGTAAAATCATCCTTATAAAGATATTGAGTAACTTATGACCGCAGCAACCTTATTTACGCCAAACATCCCTCCTAAGTTTGATGAGATGTCTGATCATATGTCTGATGAATCAGACTTTAATCGTTATGTTTTAGAGGCCGATGCTGAAGAGGGTAGCAATGAGGATATCGTTGCTGAGCAATCTACTGACTCACAATCACCTACTGAATCTGCGGCTTTTCGTAAGCTACAAAAAAAGCTTCGTCGCCAAGTCTCTTGGGCCATTCGCGATTTTAATATGATCGAAGACGGCGATGTGGTGATGGTCTGTGTCTCGGGCGGTAAAGACAGCTATACCTTGCTGGATATTTTGCTCCTACTAAAACGTATCGCTCCCATTCATTTCGATATCGTCGCAGTCAATCTTGACCAAAAGCAGCCCGGTTACCCTGAAGATATTTTGCCTGCCTATCTTAATGAGCAAGGTATTGCCCATTATATCTTGGAAAAAGACACGTATAGTATTGTCAAAAGTGTGGTGCCAGAAGGCAAAACCTATTGCTCAGCGTGCTCACGTCTGCGCCGCGGCTCATTGTATGGTTTTGCTAAGCAGATTGGCGCGACCAAAATTGCTTTGGGTCATCATCGTGATGACATGCTTGCGACTTTCTTTTTGAATTTATTCCATGGCGGCGCGCTCAAATCAATGCCGCCTAAACTTTTAAGTGATGATAAGCAAAACCTGCTGATTCGTCCATTGGCTTATGTCGAAGAAAAAGACATCATCGAATACGCTAAGTTAAAAGAGTTTCCGATTATTCCTTGCAACTTATGTGGCAGTCAGACCAATCTACAACGTGCCATTATCAATGACATGTTACGTGAATGGGATGACGCTCATCCGCAGCGTTTGGCGTCGATCTTTAAGGCAATGCAAAACGTAGCGCCATCACAGTTAGCGGATCGTGAGTTGTTTGATTTTGAGACACTCAGTCTTGACCGTGATAACGACGAGCGCTTATTCGAAGGGGATAACATTCAATCAGGGCAGACCGACAGTCTGGCTGAGATTGGTTTGCCAGTATCACCAAAGACGCAAACGTTCAATCCTAAGTTTGCTAGCGATAAGCCCTATGCAACAGAATCAGACAATGATGTAACAAGTAGAACTACACCGCAGAAAATCCCAACAATTAACCCAGTTATTTAGCGTCTCATGAGCGAATACTGATCGAGTAACCCATAAAAAACCAGCCATTCATAAAGAAGAGGCTGGTTTTTTTAAATGTAGATATTAGGACATAGATTAATAATATTAACTTTTATCAAAGACAGGTAAGGGTTTAAAGCTAACCTCTGAGCGCGGAAGCTTGGCGACATCTTGCATACGCCAATCGTCTTTACCGTCGTTATTCACTTGCAGGTAATATTTGGCTTTTACCGAATCAAGATCTACTTGGGCGCTGTATTTATTGCCCTCAACATGCTTTAGCACGACGTCACGGTCTTTTTTGATATCGGTGGCATGCGAGATTGAAAGATCAAGCGTATCAGGATAAGTAAGTGGCTGACCGTTTAATAGCTTGCCTGACTGCACACTTTGCTCAGGATAATTGAGATAAAACACAACATCGCCATTATCCGCAAATTGCATTTTGCCATGCAAGTCCAAATCATAAGCAAGCTTGTCACGTGATACGTCGTGATAGAGCGTTTTGCCATCCATATACCAGTCGTCACGTACCACGCTGTCGCGGATCTGGTAAGAATAGTAGACAAACCAGATACAAGCGATCACGACCGCAGCTGGCATGCCAATCACAAAGATCATAACCATGTAATTCTTGTACCATGGCTGAGTATCTTGATGTTTAAAATTCGGTGCTGGATTAGACATAAAATACCTATTCATCAGATACTTATTTATCAAAGATCTGCTTATCAGATATCGACAAATGGTATCAACGGACAATTGGACGGCTAAGTGCTGCCAGTTTAATCATAAATCATTCACCCGATAGCCTTTGACTTTCAAATTTGCTGGCTACCGAATGACATAAAGGAAACTAAATAATCAGTTCAGTGATGAATTACTGACCTTGAGTCGTAAAGACGTTTTGCTTACTGACTTTGTACTTACCATCTTCACTGGTCACATTTAACGTCACTGGCGTTTGACCAAACTCAATCACATCAGGATCACCATAAATACTGACAGGCATATCGAAGCTTTCGCCTGCTTCTAGGGGTACATCGTTGAAGCGCAGCTCTAAACTCAAACCCTCTTGCGGTGCGAGCGTTATTTTATAATTGTGAGGCTCTTGGGTTTTGTTGGTCAGCTTGACGATATAGCTGTTCTCAATCATGCCTTGGGTATTGATAGATGATAACTGGTTACGATCACGACGTATATCAATCTCTAGTGGTACGCGGTCTGTCAACGCATAGATAACCCCGCCACATAGCACAGCTAACAAAGCCAAATAAGCGAATAGTCGCGGACGCAGCACACGGCTTGGTTCTTTTTCGACCAGCTGACGTTCGGTTGTATAACGAATCAGACCACGCTGATAGCCGACTTTATCCATGATCTCATTGCAGGCATCAATACAGGCTGCACACTGAATACAGCCGACTTGCAAGCCATCACGAATATCAATACCAGTAGGGCAGACCTGCACGCACATCGTACATTCAATACAATCACCCAGCTCTTCAGGATGTGTGCCTTTTTTTCGGGCACCGCGCGGCTCACCACGCTCATAGTCGTACGAGACGATTAGCGTGTCTTTATCAAACATCACGCTCTGAAAACGGCCGTAAGGACAGATCTGTACACACATTTGCTCACGCATGTAACCTGCATTGGCATAGGTGGCAAAAGTAAAGATAAACATCGATACCCATACCCATGTTGGCCAATCAGGGATAGGAATAAGACCCACTGTCTGCCAGCTATGATATAGCGAGTCCGTACCTGCCACGTAGCTGACAAAAGTCGCCGCTGTAATCACAGAAAGCAAAAACCAAATCGCATAGACGACAGTGCGTTTGAAGACTTTACTCGCACTCATCGGCGATTTATCAAACTTCATACGCTTATTGCGATCACCGATGACCCATTTTTCAACGTATTGGTATAAATGTGTCCAAATCGTCTGTGGGCAGGCATACCCGCACCACACACGACCAGCATACACGGTCACCATAAATAGGGTAAACGCTGCAATAATGGCAAATGCCGCAATAAAATAAAAATCTTGGGTCAAAAAAGTCATGCCAAAAATATAGTAATGCTGTGAAGGCACATCAAACCATATTGCTTGTCTGTCATTATAGCGCAGCCATGGCAAAATTAAAAAAGCGGCCAAAAGGGCATACATCGTGATAACACGAATATTTTGATAAAAACCCGTGACAAACCTTGGATGGACGCGTTGCTTGGTCGCATCAAGATCGACCTGCTGTACGGGGATTTTATTAGATTGTTGTTGTGCTGACATAAACGTGCCTCTTTAAAAAAAGAATCAGTCTGCTGGCATGATGAACAAACACCTCTCGTGTTGAGGTATATGAGTGTACGATGTTATCAATGTCAGTAAATAGTGGATAGAGAACTGAACAAAAAAACGCTAGTCCACCTACTAAATAATCGATTGTAAGTAGCTTATTAGATCAAGCTAGGACGTTATAACGTCGTGACTCGTCAGCTATTTTGGAAATAGCTATTCTAACATTCTCCCTACTAATAATGGGGTAATAATCATGAAAAGCAATTAATATGTCTCAATGATTTCTAGCGCTTATATGCGTTTTTGATAGCAACCGTTGAGTACAAATCTGTAAAAAAATATGAAAAAGGGAGAACTGCAATGACAGTTCTCCCTTTATTAAATCTCGTCCATATAAAATACAGTAACAGCGTTTTAGTTGGGAGTTGCTACTTCAGTCGCAGCAGGCTGATTAGCTGTAGCAGCCATTGCTACTTCAGGCGATTTACCTGTCTTATCTGACAATGAGTAGATATAAGCAGCAAGTAGCATAATACGCTCATTACCTAGCTTCGTTTCCCACTGAGGCATTACGCCTGCACGGCCATAACGTAGAGTGTTACGTACAGTTTCACGCTCACCACCATACAACCAGATATTATCAGTCAAGTTTGGTGCACCCGCTGAAATCATACCTTTAGCATCTGGTCCATGACACAACACGCATTGCTGCTTGAAGATAGCCTCACCTTGGTTAACCAACGTCTGGTCAAGCTTGCCATTGCTCTTGCTACCATGGTCGCTAGATAGTGACAGCACGTATTCTGATGCTGCACGTACGCCATCTTCACCGATCTGATCACGCCATGCTGGCATACCGCCAACACGACCGTTGTGCAAGGTAGTCAAGATATTACTGGCTTCGCCACCATACAACCAATCATTATCAGTTAGATTAGGGTAGCCTGTCGCACCTTTAGCGTTAGAGCCATGACATACTGCACAGTTCTGTAAGAACAAACGGCTACCAACTTTCAAAGCATTTGGATTTTCAGACAGTTTTTCAACGTAAGGGGCAAGCTCTGCAACTTTGTCGTCGATTTGAGTCTGCAAATCTGCTGGTGGGTTTTCACTACGACGCATGGTTGCTTGTAATTCGTTTAGCGTACCAAGTGTCGAGGTCGCGCCCGCTGCATTCGCTTTGACCAAGATACTTTTTTCAAAGTTATCTGTAAATACTTTATTATTGCTTTCAAGCTCACTGAACAGCTCGTTCTTAGAGGTCCATGGCACATCTTCACCATCGACTTTTACGGTTGCAAGACCGTTCCAGTTTCCCGGAAGCATCGCTGGGAAAAATACCCAGTAAACCACACCCCAGACGATTGAGCCAAAAAATATCACCAACCACCATTTAGGGAGTGGTTTGTCGTATTCTCGGATGCCATCGTATTCATGACCAGTGGTACCGTCTTCTTCAACCTCTGGCTTGTATTTTAATACAAACAGCAGAACGCCAAGAATGAACGCCCAACAACCAAAACTGATTAGCGTAATCCAAGAACTCCAAAAAAATGTCATCGTTTATCCTTATTGCGCTGCTCTTCAGACAGAGATCTAATATCCTCGTCATCAAGCGCAAGTTGTGCATCTTCTTCGAAGCGTTTTTTGTTTTTTGGCGAATACGCCCACCATGCAACGCCTACAAAGGCAATAAAGGCAGAAACGGTCGCAATTGTTTGTAATTCACCAATACCCATTAGCGCTGTCCTTCCATTGCGGTACCTAACTGCTGTAGATAGGCAACCAGAGCATCAAGCTCAGTGGCACCAAGTACAGCATCTGGAGCACCTTCGATATCTTCTTCAGTATAAGGCACACCGAAGCGATCACGGAATAGACGCATTTTAGCTTGAATGTTCTCACCATCGACTTCGTTCTCGGCCAACCAAGGGAAGCCAGGCATAACTGACTCAGGCACTAGCGAACGTGGGTTGATTAGATGCTGCTTTTGCCAATCTTCAGAATAACGGCCACCAACACGTGCTAAATCTGGTCCAGTACGTTTCGATCCCCATAAGAATGGGTGATCCCACGTCGACTCAGCGGCACGTGAGTATGGTCCATAACGTTCAACTTCTGCACGTAGTGGGCGAACCATTTGTGTATGACAAACGTGACATCCTTCACGGATATAAATATCACGACCTTCAAACTCAAGCGCAGTCCAAGGCTCCATAGCGGGAAGGGGTTTGTTCAAACCGCCTTCTTCAGGACTATCGTTGTTATAAATCAAAGGCACGATTTCAACTAGCGTTGCAAAACTAATGGCAATAACGATACCAATGACTAACAAGCCTGTATTTTTTTCAATAATTTCATGCGGTGTACCAGCCATGATCGCTCCTTATACGTTAGCTGTCGAAGGTTTTTCGACACTAGGTTCATGATCCGTTGGATCAGCGACATCTACAGGCTTACCTTCTGGCATCTTGAGTGTTTTATAGCAGTTATAAGCCATAACAAACATACCCGATACATATAAGAAGCCACCAAACGCACGACCGATATATGGGAAATGCGAGAATTCAACAGTATCAACGAAGCTATATACCAAAGTACCGTCTGGGTTAGTAGCAAGCCACATCATGCCTTGGCCAATACCTGAGATCCACATAGACACGATATAGAAGATCGTTCCTGCAGTTGCAAGCCAGAAATGCGTGGTGATTAAGCTGATAGAGTACATCTTCGGTTTGTTATAAATACGTGGTAACAGCACATATAGCGAACCAATCGTAATCATACCAACCCAGCCAAGTGCACCTGAGTGTACGTGACCAACTGTCCAGTCAGTGTTATGCGATAGCGCATTCACTGTTTTGATCGACATCATTGGACCTTCGAACGTCGACATCGCGTAGAACGACAACGCCACAATCATAAAGCGAATGATCGGATCGGTACGTAGCTTATCCCAGCTGCCTGATAGCGTGAGTACACCATTAATCATACCACCCCAAGATGGAGCAAATAGGATGATTGAGAATACCATTGCCAATGACTGCGTCCAATCAGGAAGCGCTGAATAATGCAAATGGTGACCACCAGCCCACATATATGAAGCAATCAATGCCCAAAAGTGAACGATAGACAAGCGATAAGAGTAGATAGGGCGACCAATCTGTACCGGAACGAAGTAATACATCATTCCAAGGAATGCTGCCGTTAAGTAAAAACCTACCGCGTTGTGCCCATACCACCACTGCACCATCGCATCAGTTGCACCGCCAAATAGCGAATAAGATTTGAACGCGCTAACAGGAATGGCCATACTGTTTACGATATGCAGTAGGGCAATCGTAATAATGAAGGCGGCAAAGAACCAGTTAGCCACATAAATGTGTGAGGTTTTGCGTTTGATGAGTGTACCAAAAAATACGATGGCATAAGAGATCCATACCAAAGCAATTAAGATATCAATAGGCCACTCAAGCTCAGCGTACTCTTTAGTTGACGTCAAACCTAGAGGAAGGGTAATAACAGCAGAAACAATTACTGCCTGCCAACCCCAAAAGGTGAACCAAGCCAAATATGGCGCAAATAAGCGCGTTTTACAGGTACGCTGAACGATATAATAAGACGTTGCGAACAAGGCACAACCACCGAACGCAAAAATCACCGCATTGGTATGCAGTGGTCTTAAATGACTAAAGGTCAGCCATGGAATGTCAAAGTTGAGTGCTGGCCATGCTAACTGTGAAGCAATGAACACACCAAGACTCATGCCGACGATGCCCCAAACGACAGCCATGATCGTAAAAAATCTTACGATAGTAATTTCGTACTCACGGTCAACTGGGGCGACTGCTGTGTTTTGTAAACTCATTGGATGATTCCTTTACAGCCCGAATTATCAACAGAATTAACCAACAGTCCGCATTATAGATATTATAAAAATTTATAAACCTACAATAGCTACGGTACATACTGTTTTTTGACCCTTTTATCACCATAATCTTATTAACTATCAATTTAGGCTTTGACTTTATATCAGTTGATACTGATGGATAAAATGAGGCGCTTCGTGCACCTTGCTTACAGCCAATCGATAGTAGGATTATTAATAGATCGTCAAGATAAATAAAAAGACGCGCCGTTTTTGAACATCAAACATCTTATGAGGCTAAATATGTATCTTAATTATTACGAAAAAATCTGTACTAATGAAGATAGATACCCATATCTATAGGGCTATAAAAATGCACTGACCATAGATGTATGCTAGCGGCGGCTGACAAAAAACATGTTTATGTAATATTTGGTTAAAACTCCCGACTCTGTTTAAGGGTATTGTAACGCAATCCTAATTAAATATCATCAGAACTATGCGGCAAAATACAAACTCTTTGGTATAAATGTTAGCGAGCAACTTATTATTATTGCGCTACTTGCTTATTTTATACACAATTCTGTCACTATTCTAGATGCGTGTTTGCATCAAACTAAGACAAACGTTGCTAAATACAAGCGTGAGCTTCGAAAGGTATTTTGTAACAATCGCATCACTAGTGGCATAAATAGGTTTTACTTCTTATCAACTCGCCCCTTATAATGAGTCTGAACATATCTAATGGCCTCATATTTGCGGTTTATTAATAACAAGCATTTTAATAATTTGCTAGTCAGGTTAATGCGTCAAATAGCAGCGTTAACCCAACAAAACACCCATTAAGGATAATAATATGGCAGTTTTTTTGACAGATGAATGGTTTGAGCAAGTGGAGAAGCTGGGTAGTGAAGCAGGTGAGTTAAACCTACCACCAGCGCTTGCTAACATGATTGTTAACCTAAAAGTATCTGATACTGAGAAAGACATCGAAGCCAACTTTGCTAATGGATTATTACATCGTGGTCTAAATAGTAATGGCACGACGACTTTGTTATTAGATCGTAGCATTCTACAGTCTATCATCACTGATTTTGACACCAACCAAATTATGGGTGCTTTCATGAGCGGTAAAATTCGCGTTGAAGGGGATATGTCACAATTGATGGCAGTACAGACTGCTCGTCCAAGCGCCGAGCAAAAAGAGTTGTACAAGCGTATCAAATCAATGACGACTATGGCTTAATCGTTTTTATCGAAGATTTGTAGATCATAAGCAATAGTAAGTTGTAAAAAAGCCCCTAATTCATATTAGGGGCTTTTTATTGTGTAAAAAACTAGGCATAACACGTAATACAGCAGGCTGTTATATTCAATAACTAGCTGGCTTTTGACTGCTGTGCTGCACTTGTCTGATTTTCTTTATATATCGCTGCCTGCAACCAGACATTGGCTTGTACATAGTCATGCACTTTAATACTGGCGGTCTCTGGCGTATTAAGCGCACCAATACGTACGACAAATGGATCTGCGTCTTGCTCACGCAATGTCACTACATCAAACAAAATGACAGATTTACCATTAAATATCGTTTCTTGTTTGCCAAGCACTTGACCTTGACACCAAGCCTCATCCTCTTGCCCCAAAGTATCCCCAAACAAATAAGCACACATGTGACCTAAGTTGATTTCGACCGGCGCCATTTGTTCTTTGGTTTCAGGTTTCCATTCGCTGATTTGCTCTTGCAGATCGTCTGGAATCTTTCCGTCATTAGCCGCGACGATATCGTTAAACGCACGATGGTAGCGGATAGACTCTTGGTCTTCTACCATGATGACTTCGTTTTGCTCACTGAGCTTGATCTCGTGTGCCCATGCGCTAAAGTTAACGAAATAAGACGTATCGCGCTGATACAAATGACGATTGGTCGTATAGAGCTGATCAAATGCATAGATAATGCTGCCATCAGCGGTACGCAAGCGTAGCACTGCATCATGTGAGTTGTCATTGGCGATGACGCGCTCGATTTTACAGTCAAGCCCATAAGGACTATCAACACAAGGATAAGCATTGATGAATCGCTCAGGCTTACCGTCTTTCATTGCGAGTACTTGATTGATATGGCATGGCTTGTCTTCTGATAACAACAAACAGCTGTCTTTTGCACTGACGTTGTTGTTCAGGCCTTTAGGCATTGCCGCTACTTCGATCATTTTTTGTAGCCACTCTGGCACATCATTGCTCATATCATCGGTCAAAATACGCCAGTGATCGCCATGACCTGCAGACTGCTCGTCGGTCAGTGTGATCTTGGTAGGAGTTTGAATGTTTTTATATTGATAATTTATGGTCATGAAAATACTCAAAATTAAGTCAGCGTGGGGTTTGTGTCTAATACTGTGATACGACGGTTACTTACATACCATTCAGTATTTCAAATAACTGGTTTATGATGTCAGCGACATTGTCAGCAAAGAGTGCACAAACCACAATGAGGGTTAATGACAATTGTCTTTAGCATATAATATATAGGTATTGACACATCTAATAGCAAGGCCTCTATAAAAAATAATAACAAAACCCAGTTTTTTGGTAAAAAATACTCTCAGTATCGGCTAATGACTGGCACATATTGGCTAAATTGTGTCAAACTAGCTCCCTTTTGACGGCTGTCCTCGGCTCGTCTGAAACCCTGTTTTTGTGTTCGATTTATATGTGAGTATGGCGAGTGTCAGTTTATGATGCATTTGCCACTGCTCATTTTGTAGCCTATATAAAGTCGCACGTAGATAAGATAAAGAGTTTGAATATGTTTCGTCCTTTAGCGTTATTTATCGGCTTACGATACACCCGAGCAGAGCGCAGTAATGGCTTTATCTCCTTTATATCCCTTATTTCAATGATTGGTCTGACGCTTGGGGTTGCCGTATTGATTACGGTGCTATCGGTCATGAATGGTTTTGATCGAGAATTAAAAACCCGTATTTTGGGCATGGTGCCGCAAGCCACCGTAGTCTCAACGGAGATTATTGGTGATTGGGAGCAGCTCGCTGATAAGATTAAAGAAGATCCAGAAGTATCAGCTGTCGCACCCTTTATTCAATTGCAAGGGATGCTGACATCAAACGGTCAGGTCGCCGGGATTATGGTGACTGGCGTCGAGCCTGAATACGAAAAAAACGTCTCTATCATTAATGATCATATGGTCGAGGGCAGTATTGATACCTTGCAAAGTGGTGACTTTAGTATTGTATTGGGCGAGGAGATGGTACAGTCTTTGGGCTTGCAGATAGGGGACAAAGTGACTCTAGTGCTACCAGAAGCATCGCCATCGCCAGCCGGTGTGATACCACGATTTAAGCGCTTTACTTTGACAGGTATTTTTACCATCAGCCCAGAGGTAGACAGTCTGATGGCGTTCATCCCGATGGGTGATGCAGCAAAACTGCTGCGCCTGCCAGAAGGGGCGCAAGGCGTGCGTATGAAGCTCAATGATATCTTTACTGCGCCGATCGCGTCACAAAAAGCGGCAGCCATCGCACCTGAACAATTATATCCTAATGATTGGACTCAAACTCATGGCAATCTGTTTGGTGCGATTCAAATGGAAAAAGCCATGGTTGGTTTGCTACTATTTTTGATTATCTTAGTTGCCGCTTTCAACATTGTCTCAAGTCTCGTGATGCTCGTCACTGACAAAAAAGCAGATATTGCCATTCTAAAAACCTTTGGTGCGTCTCCTCGTTTGATTACCCAAGTCTTTATGGTGCAAGGCGTGGTCATTGGTGTGATCGGTACCGTTGCTGGTACGATATTGGGTGTAATATTCGCACTCACCGTCAGTGATATTTTAGGCTTTATTAATCAAGTCTTTAATCTGAATCTGTTTGATGCTTATTTTGTGAATTATTTGCCGTCAGAGCTGCGTTTGCTCGACGTGGTACTTATAACAGGTGCCTCATTTATATTGAGCTTTTTGGCAACCATTTATCCAGCACGCCGAGCAGCTAAGATTCAGCCTGCCCAGACGCTACGTTATGAGTAATTCAATCGCATAAATATCGACATAAATAAAATAAAGGAAGCGCTATGTCTGCCATTTTAAAGGCGACCAATATCAATAAGATATATGATGAAGGAGCCGTTAGTACGCAAGTATTGACTGGCCTCGATCTGACGGTTCATGCTGGTGAGCGCATTGCTATTGTCGGGACCAGTGGTTCAGGAAAAAGTACCTTGCTACATTTGCTTGGTGGTCTAGACACGCCCACGAGTGGTGAAGTCTGGTTACATGGTCAGTTATTAAATAGCATGAATGAGACCGAACGCGGCGCGATGCGCAATAAGCATTTGGGTTTTATTTATCAGTTTCACCATTTGCTAGCAGAGTTTACCGCAGTCGAAAACGTTGCGATGCCTTTATTGATGCGTCCAGAAGTGTCAACGACTGACGCTCGTAAGCAAGCGATTGAGATTCTCGAAAACGTCGGTCTGGATCATCGGTTGATGCATAGGCCGGGTGAGCTGTCAGGTGGTGAACGTCAGCGTGTAGCAATTGCGCGCGCGCTAGTTACCAAGCCTTCGCTTATCTTGGCGGATGAGCCGACTGGTAACTTGGATTATGACAATGCGCAAAGTGTCTTTGGATTGCTATCAGAGCTACAAAGCACTATGCAAACAGCACTTCTGATGGTGACACATGATCGCAACTTGGCGGCGCTTGCTGATCGTCAATTACTGCTACGTAATGGTCATTGGGAACAGTATTAACGTCTATATGTGTTGAGATTTTCAGATGAATATAAGTGTCATGAATTGGCATTTATAAGGGTTGTTCTGACGAAATATATTGTTGTATTATCAAGTAAATATTTCATAGCAAAAGATATAGAAAACTGATTAACTAGCCGCTATATCTATTTTATAGGACTCCAAACAATGAACGAAGATGACAATCCAATCGCCGCTTTTGGCAGTGCTGAAGAAGGTGATGAGCCGTTAAAGCCCTATATCGATCCAACCTTGTTTGAAACGCTCGATAGACAAGAACAAAAGGATCTCATCACACCCGTGTTCGATGCGATTACTTTGGCTGGGGTTGACTACGATTTAAAAGCTCAAGACAGCGCCACAGGTAAGCGTTATACGCTCTGTAAAAACGACGAGGTTATTGAGATCGTCTCTATGGATAAGGATTTTACAGATAAGCTTATAGATGCCATAGAAAGAACCAAAGAAGAGTAATAGCTATTGCTTAAGACGCTGACGTTGATACTGTTTAATATTAATACCGTTTAATGATGTTAAACGGTATTAATATTTAGGCGATTTGTCATCAGGTTTTTGCTGACGCTTTTGCCAACTCACGACCGTCTTGTAACGCCAAATCGCTTTAAAGGCAAGTCCACAAACGATGCTGGTTATAACCGCTAAAATCGTTAACCCTATACAAAATGCTGCCAGCGATACAGTGCCCTTATAAGTAATAAAAGGGTTGGCGCCATCTGATAATGCCCATAAGCTAAAATCAGCAATCATTCTGCCGATAAAGCGCAAACTGATCACTGGTGCATCAATGATTTTTGCACCGATATAATACCCAGCATAAAAGATAGGCAAGCTGGTGACTGGATTGGTAATCCACGTGAGACCGAGAGCCATAGGTACATTGGCTCGAAAAATAAGCGAGCCAATCAAAGCCAGCAACATCTGTCCTGGCAGTGGAAAAAATGCGCTAAGCACGCCAATATAGACCGCTTTATTTAAGCTATGGCGGTTGAAGTGCCATAACCGAGGATCTGCCAAATGCGGGGCGAACAGTTTTAGGGTGCGACTTTCTAGGATTTTTTCCGGTGTAGGAAGCAGGTCTTTTAGACGTTTGTGGGGCACAGTATCGCCTTTAATCGTTAACGACAGTCCGCTCAATTGTATTGATGGGCTGGTATAAAGTAATATTATGGATAAAAAATACCGATGAGGATACATAGAGTGGTGATGGTAGAAAGCCATCATTTTAATATGCCTCATCAGTATAGGGTAATATAAATATAAATGCTATTGCCTCACAGATATGATGCTTCAGTCGCTTCTAAAATGTCGATAAAAATGGCTGCTCTGGTGCTTTATTATCATCAATAACTGGTGTTAGCTGCATTATAATATTTTGCTCATCAAGCAAGGAGTGCTGGTGTATTGGTTAGTTGGTAGCCTAGTAATTATTGCTATGATGGGTGTGTTGGCAGTTGCAGATAATGTAGCGATGCCGATCGACATGCCTTTATTGGATATGGTCAGCGCCTCCGGTTTGCTTTGGTTGCTTGTCGTATTTGCCATTGTACTGCTTATTGCTACGCAACTTAACACCCCTTCAATAAATACTCGTAGTACCAATAAAACGCGCTCTGTCAGCTCACCTAATGATGTTAAGTTGTCACTTTTTAGCAGATACTTCTTATTTGGTCTATTAGCCATTGCGTTGGTCATGGGTAGTGCATTACAAGCGCTAGTTGCACATCAGCAAGCCGAAACGACCAAAATTACTGACTCTATACGTGTACAAGCGATCGTTCGTATCGAAGGGATAAGTGACAGCGTATATGATGCCAGTACAGATAGTGGCTATCGACAAGTAGCAGTGGTTACACAGTTAATGCCATTAGTCGCTGCGTTGACTCCCCAAGATTTGGCAAATAGTACAAGTGATTATTCAGAGGAAAAAAATAATAGCCTAAGTAGAAGCTATGATGACAGTTATGAAAAAAATCACAGTACTGATATCGAATACCGAGTATTGCTCAATGCCTATCCAAAAAACACATCAAATGATGATTCGTTCTCAAATTTAAATGATTTGCAGCCAGGTGATGAGCTATTTATGAGCTTGGCACTGGCACCATTGTCTACCTCCAAGCAAGCAATAAGCAACCCGTCTGGTTTCGATAGTTATCGCTGGTTGCGCGGTCGACACATTGATGGTGTGGCGAATATACTGGCGGTGAGTCCGTTGACTGTCAGCAAGAGCAGTAACGATGAAGCTTTACACCAAGCATCGATGTTTGACTCTTATTTCCAGCGACTCCGTACTCGTATTGATATAGGACGTTGGCAATTAAGGGAGCATTTTTATACAGATTGGTCAGCACAGACTACGGCAGAGCAACAGGCAAAGGTGGTTACTTTGAGCTTGCTCACAGGTGACCGTAGCTTGATTAATCGCGACACCAAGGATTTGTATCAACTGGCGGGTATCTCGCATTTGCTTGCAATATCAGGGACACATGTACTGTTTTTAGCCATTGTATTGGGCGGCGCCGTTGTATTGCTATTCAATCGATTGTGCCCAGTGGTTTATCGCTATATTCCACGCTGGCAAGTGCGTTGGTGGGTAATGATTGGTGCTGCTTTTATCTATGCACTATTTACAGGTTTTGATGTGCCCGCTGCACGTACGGCTTGGATGCTACTGGCTATCGGCTTGGTGAGATTGACATTGCTACCGATTGGTACCATGCGCGTGTTATTAGCATTAGCTGTCTTGATGGCATGGCAAGATCCGTATGTCTTGTGGCAGGCAGGGTATTGGCTATCTTTCATCGCAGTAGCGCTACTACTCAAGTATGAAGACACATCATATCAGCGCAATACAGCCGCTGCACCGCTACCATACAATGATAATGGCGATAATGGGCGTGCTTATACAAGTAATATTTTATTCCATCGTGCATTGCAAATTGCTCGGCGTATATTCAAGCTACAATTCTGGTTGTTTTTGACTTTATTGCCTATCACGCTGCTCTTATTTGGAAAGGCGTCGCTATGGGGGCTTGTTGTCAATTTATTTGCCATTGGGCTGTTTGGGTGGGTGATTGTACCGCTCAATCTGTTAGCAGGGCTTTTTTACCTGTTATCACCCACGATAGCCGACAGCATTTGGTCTTTAGTCAGTGCCATCGTCGGCAATCTACATGAGTTGATTGGTTGGCTGACATCATTGCCAGCATTAACAGACGCATGGCTTTATACACCAGTGAATATGGCGATATTGCTCATGGTGTTGTTAAGTATAGTACCTTGGCTTTTGCCAAGAGGGCTGCTCAGTCGCTGGTTGGCATTGCCTCCACTGACGCTGTTAATGATGACGGTGTATGCCAATCAGCAGTCAATCATAACAATGCCGACGTTATATATTTTGCCAACGAGTGATCCATATATCAGTGCAGCCTTGCTACAATTCCCTTTAAATGATCAGAGAATTAGTAAAAGTAAGGATGATTCCTCACTTGCTAAAAGCAGTACCAGCTGGCTGTTTTTGGCTGATCATAGACCAACCGCAACACGGACCGTGCCAAGTAGTCTTACAGCGGATAGACTATCTGCGTCTTTAGAGCAGCAAATGGGCAGTTTGTCAGTCGATAAGTTAGAAGGCATCATAGTGCAGAGCAGTAGCACCGTACTGACTGACACGTTGAGTGCTAGTGAGCAAAATATGGCCGTTAGTACCAAAAATTCTGAGTTATTCCCGCTGGCAGTTGCGCAGTTAAATCAGCAGCTACCTGTCAGTCAATATTGGCAGGCGGGACGCTCTGAGCGTTGGGCTGCATTTCAGCAAGCGCATAACACAGTAGCCCAATCTAAAGGTAAGACGAATATCAGTGCGCAAGGTTGCGAGCAAGGCAAAACATGGCAGGTAGCTAGTGGTGTTTTATCCATCCAAGCAATGACAGGCTGGAGCGAGATAGGTGATACCAGCGTGTGGGACTGTACAATTGCGATTGATAGCAGCGTACCTATACAAGTCCTAAGATATAACGCAGCCGATCCGCTAAAGTCATTATCTGTAAACTCTCAAACGAAAATAGCAGATAACCAGTTAGATACGGATCACAAAAACTTGTCTCAATCACGGCTTATTTTGAACATCGATACGCATCCACGCGTTTGGCAGATGTGGTCACTGCTATGTTCAGCTGATTCGAATAACGACAGTATGAGGTTTAAAAATATCACTTGGCTTGGTCATAGTGCATCACAGATGACGACTGACGTCATAAGTCGTCAAAGCATCAATGATATTATCACCTACGATGACAAACCTTTAGAAGGGTCTTTATCGCTGGATATAATCGACAACGGTGTTGATGCAGAAGCGATGAGTCCTTAAAAATATCGCTTATATTCGCAGTGTTACAATATGGTGATATTTCACAGTTATACTATTGAACCATTATCGAAATACCACCATACTTAGCAGCCTATTAATACCGATGATTGACATGGCGAGGAGATATTTATCTTTAGCCGTATCTACCAATATCATCTTTTTATTGTTTTAGATTGTTTCTGACTTAGGAAGTTATATGCCCAACTGGCCACCAGACCCAAACAAACGTCCTGATAATTCGGCAAATCAGCCAACGCCAATGCAGCAACCAAACGCGCCGAGCGGACAAGAGTGGAAAGTACTGGAAAACACCTTATTAGCTAGTGTGGTTGAGCAGCGCCGTGCTCGTCGCTGGAGTATTTTCTTTAAACTGTTGACCTTTGGTTATATCTTATTGATATTTTTGACCATAGGCCGCGGGTGTAGTGGTTCGCCAACAGGAATGGATGCCGTTGATACTAGCTCGCCGCATTTAGCAGTGGTTGAGCTGCAAGGTGTGATCAGTAATGATGACGTGGCCAACGCTTACGATGTCAATGAAGCATTGAGAGACGCTTTTGCAAACAGTAACTCTAAAGCGGTGGCGTTAGACATTAACTCACCTGGTGGCTCACCGGTACAGTCTGATGAAATTTGGCAGACCATGATGGATCTGCGTAAAGAATATCCAGATAAAAAGCTTTATGCCGTTATCGGTGATATTGGTGCTTCAGGTGCTTATTATATCGCCTCTGCCGCAGATGAGATCTATGTTAATCCATCGAGCTTGGTTGGTTCTATTGGTGTCATTATGCCAAGCTACAATGTCAAAGGTCTAATGGACAAAGTCGGCGTAGAAGATCGTACTATCACGGCGGGTGAGTACAAAGACATCTTGAGCTTGTCGCGTCCATTGACTGACTACGAAGAAAAACATGTTGAAGGTGTGCTTGCCAATACGCACAAGCATTTCATTAATGCCGTCAAAGAAGGCCGCGGCGATCGCCTGAAAAATCCTGAGCAAAACAAACTGTTTTCAGGACTGTTTTGGACAGGTGAGCAATCTATCGAGTTAGGTCTGGCAGACAAAACAGGCAGTATCACAAGCCTCAGTAAACAATTAGATCTTGATACGATCATCAGCTATAGCCCAACCGATCCGTTCCAAATGTTTATGGATCGTTTTGCGGTACAACTGGGCGCAGGCATCGGTTCTAGCATGAGTCTTGATGGGTTCTTGCCCCAAGAAGAAGGCAATGCAAAAATGCGTTAAGCGTTTAATGTTTTAGATATACTGTGTATGATTGTTGAGGCTGAGCATATAATTATGCTCAGCCTTAATTGTATATAGTGCTAAAAATTACCTTAATATGAAATACAGTTGAATTATTAAAAATAATATATAAACCATCCCACGAGAGCCTGTTATGAGTGATGAAATCAATTTGCAGACCTTTGCTGCGCTACCTGTCTCCAAGATAACAAAAAAGCCTGTACTACATTTTGCCCATGCCAATGGGATGCCAAGTGCTGTGTATGAGCCATTTTTTGCAGGATTATCAGCATTTTTTACAATTGAATATATTGCCATGTTGGGTGACACGCCAGATTATCCAGTGGATAATCATTGGCGCAGTCTGACACAGCAGGTGATCGATAGCGTAAAAACCGCCTGCGAAAAGCACGGCGTCACTCAGGTGGTGGGCGTGGGTCATTCACTTGGCGCCATGTGTACCTTACAGGCGGCTTACCGTGAGCCCAAGCTGTTTGCTCAAGCAGTGCTCATGGATCCGCCTTGGATTTATGGCAAAGTTAGCTTGTTATGGCATTTGGCAAAGACAGTAGATAAATTGCCTCTTACGAGTAAACGTTTGATGGATAAATTGTCGCCAGCGGGTATCTCTAAGCATCGCCGTGATGTGTGGGACAGTCGAGCAGATGCGTATGAAAAAATGCGGCATAAAGGGTTTTTTAAAAACTTTGATGAGCGCAGCTTTCAAGGATATATTGATCATGGCTTGCATGAGCGCGCGGATGGTAAGGTCACATTAGCCATTCCTAAAGCTAGTGAAGTGGAAGTATTCCGTACCAATCCTTCTTGGTATTGGTTGGCACCGAATCGCGGCCCTAAGGTGTCTATTACCTTGATTATCGGTCAAGACAGTATCTTTTTAAAACGTCGGTTTCCCCAACAGATAAAGTCGCGCTTGGGTATCCCTTATGAGACTCATGAGGGTGGCCATATGTTCCCACTTGAGCACCCAGAGTCTGTAGCGCAGCAGGTACTCGAACTGATTAAGCAGCAACTATCAAAATAAAAGCAACGTATCATTATGTAGGCTTGTGTCTAATACAAGCTGACAGCGTATTTTTTAAGTGACATATATATGCCAAAAAACGTGACAGCTTTACCGGATATCGCAACCTCGCCTGAGCGTCCGCCGTTATTTTCGCGCGTTGGTATATTTATGCTAACGGTAGGGATGGTACTTGCGTTTTTTATCAGTCAATTGGTGGGCGTCTATATCGCTGGCAAGCTGGTATTACCTGCGACTAAAAATGCCTCGATGGGCGATATCTTCTTTTTTGGCAGTAACGATGGAACAGTCGTGAGCTTATCGATACTCGTAGGCTGCGTGCTTCTAATGACAACCAGTGTTCTCATTATTCGTATAAGAGGCGGTGAATGGCGGCAGTATTTAGCATTAAAGCCGTTTTCATTTGCGGTAGGTATAGGCATGCTAGGATTGCTGTTGATATTTATGATAGTCAGCCAGACGCTGACCTATATGCTGGATATGACGCCGTTGGTATTTGTAGATCCATTGTACCAGTCTGTTAGTTCAGTGTGGCTGCTAGTATTTGCAATGGTCGTGGTTGCACCTATTTATGAAGAAGTGGTTTTTCGTGGCATATTATGGTCAGCCATCGCAGAGCAGTTCAAGGCGCCGTTGGATCCAGTGCACCGCGGTGCAATAGTTGCGAGTATCGTGACCAGTTTGATATTTGCCATTATCCATGTACAGTATGGCATTTATGAAATCAGTACCATTGTGGTGTTGGCATTCATATTTTGTTATGCACGTATCAAGTCAGGGTCGCTATTACTGCCAATCGTACTGCATATCGTTAATAATGGCGCAGCGATGTGGCAGTATCTTGCGCAAGCGGCGTAGATAACATGCTAGCCATGACAATGGATAGCATGTGAATGCTATCAAGCCAGTTATACCATTAGCTATGCGTCAGGATTTAACGATAACACTTCATCGGCTGCTCGTTTAATGTCATCGAGCGTGAGCTGAGGTTTGCCGCTCAATGCTTGCCGCCATTTGCGTGCACCCATCAACCCTTGAAACAATCCTAGATAATGTCGTGTCATCGTGGGTAGTGCTTCGCCTTTGGCGATTTGTTCTTGTAGATAAGGGTAGAGCTGCTCTAAAATTTCTGAGCGCTTAGGTATTGCGTCGGGTGCTGCCTCGCTCCATAAGCTATTGGCCTCTGCTAATAGATATGGGTTGTGATAAAACGCCCGACCAATCATCACGCCATCGATATGTTGCAGGTGCATTTTGATGTCTTCAATGGTATCGATACCGCCATTGATCTCAATATCAAGCTCAGGAAAGTCTTGTTTGAGACGATAGACATCCTCGTAGCGTAGCGGTGGTATCTCGCGGTTTTGCTTGGGACTCAGCCCTTGTAGCCATGCAGTACGTGCATGAACAATAAAACGTGTACAGCCAGCCGCTGCAACGGTCTGCACAAAATCCACCATAAACTCGTAACTATCAAAATCATCGATACCGATGCGGTGTTTGACCGTCACAGGGATATCGACTGCAGCTTGCATGTGCTTGACCAAATCAGCCACCGTTTTAGGCTCTGCCATTAGACAGGCACCTATCTTGTTGTGTTGTACGCGATCAGAAGGACAACCAACATTGATATTGACTTCATCATAGCCGTATTGCTGAGCAAATTCGGCGCATTGTGTCATCTCACTGATATCTGCTCCGCCAAGCTGTAATACCAGTGGGTGCTCAAGTGTGTCAAAGCGTAGGTGCCGTGCGCGGTTACCGTGTATTAATGCACCAGTGCTAATCATTTCGGTATACAGGTACGTGTGCGGGTTAAATAGTCGCGCAAAATAACGATAGTCTGTCGTTGTCCAATCGATCATTGGCGCAACTGAGAGGCGTTTGTTGGTCATATCAACCATGATTGTTAAGCCTTAATATTTGTGTCTGAAATAAATGGATAAGGTGCAATGGACGAGACGACCCATTGCACCTTAATTGTTAATCTCTATGTAGATATTGATCAGTTGATTACAAGATCACATGATCAATTTTTTTGATTTCGGGCAGATTGTAAAAATATAGCCCCATAATGATACCGATAAAGCCAATAAATGCAATGTATAACGCTGGCGAGAAACTGATGAGTGTCGTCGCATAACCAAGCCCAAAAGGTATCAACACACCAGTAATAACCTGCGTGACATTATTGCAAAAAGCAACGCCTGTGAGACGGATGTTGGTCGGAAATAACTCGATGAGAATGCCAGGAACCATACCGACAATGCCTGCACAGAAGCCCAAAATCGCATACATGATTAAAATATAGTCGCCACCTGCTTGCAAATGGTAAAAGAAAGCCAGCATTTGAGCGATAAGCAAAATAGAACCAGTCACTAGAATTTTGCCAAAGTTGTCATGATTAGAAATCAAACCATAGAATATACAACCAAAAATCATAAAGATGATGCCCAGACTATGAGAAAAATTAAACAAGTCAGTATCTAAAGCAAAGTTTATTGCTATTAAATCAGGCAACATTAGAATAATAACGGAGGTGATGCTAGAGATGATTAATGTCAGTACCATACCGACAAATATAGAATGCTTGCAGTGTTTGAACAGTATGGTGAGCGGTTTACGTACGTCAGTGCCAATTTTGGGCTTGTCTAGCGCTAGAAAAAAGGGGGTTTCTCCAACGAGTCGCCACACCAATAACGGCAAAAAGCTCAATACAGCAGCAACCAAAAATGGCAAACGCCAGCCGTAGTCGGTCAATTGATCCGTCGTCATAATGCTAGAAAGCCACATAAAAAACGTATTTGAAAACAAAACCCCTACTAAAAAGCTGGCAGTCACATAACTACAGGCTACAGATAGGTACTGACGAGGGACATGCTCTGCCACAAATACCCAAGATAAAGGAACATAGAGACCGTACGCCATACCCTGTATTATTCTTAACAAAATAAACAAAGCAGGAGCAAGCGCACCCCACTGTGCATAAGTGGGCAAAAATGCCATTGCTAGCAGACTGCATGCGGTGACAACTATCGCAATCAACAGGACGGGTTTTCGACCTTTTATATCGCCATAACGCCCAAAGAGAATACCTCCGATTGGCCGTGCCAAATAACCGATAACAAACAACCCCATTCCTTGCAGCTTAGCAACCGTAGGATCGCTGTTAGCAGGGAAGATGGCAGCCGAGACAATGTCTGCAATGTACAAATAAATCAAAAAATCAAAAAAGACTACAGCGCTGATAAAGCTGATAAACATCACGACGTTTTTGTCTTTAGCAGACATCAAGGCATACTTAGAACGAGTCGGCATAATAGATCACGCATCCACGGAGTAATGTGGTCATTAAGACGATTATCATTTAGATAACCGCACACAATAAAAACCGGCAAATCAATGCATAGAGATAATGATTTGCCGAAAAAATAAACTTAGAGATTTATACTAAAGACTTCGATGACAGGATGTTGATCTAACAGAGATTAGACTTTTTATCCTGAATGTTTAAGTGTTGATGCGTAGGACATTTCACATGTTATAGCAGCCAATCAATGGGTAACCATGACATGATGGTCAGCCAAACATGGTCACTCATGTCAACGCGTGGCTCTGAGTCATAGACAACTTCTTTGCCATCTTCCATGGTGTGCCACTCCAAGCTACCGTTGTCTAGCAGCTTAACTTCATAGGCTTGGTTTAACAAATCATCACTCAGCGCCCCGTGCAGCTGTCTTGCCAACTCATCATCATTGATTATTACACCCATTTCAGTATTAATATTGGCAGAGCGAGGGTCAACGTTGTAGGAGCCGATAAACACTTGGTAATCGTCTACCGCAAACGTTTTTGCATGCAAGCTCGTTGATGACTGACTGCGCGCGCGCCACAGTTTATTGTCACGTTTTTCTTCAGCTGCCGTTGATTTTAGCTCATATATTTTTACGCCTGAACGAAGCAGGCTAGGGCGCCATTGACTATAACCAGAATGAACAGCGGTCACGTCGGTCGCATCAAATGAGTTGGTCAATATTTTGATATCAACGCCAGATTCGGCTAGCTTCACCAAAGTATCGACCCCGTCTTTGGTCGGGACAAAATAAGACGAGATGATGGTCAGTTTTTTGGTTGGGCTACCGAGTAACGTGCGCAGTTGATGCACCAAGTTGGTCTCAGATGAGACGCTTTTGGACAGCTTACCAACATCGTCACTCAAAAACTGCATGTCTGTCCAACGAAACGGCACACGCTTGTTGATCAGATCAGTGTCTATCGTCGAGTCTTTGATGGCGGCTTTATAGACCGTCAAGCTACTGCCTTCGTTGTTTTCCTCATCTATACCCAGCTTGTCCAAGGCCTTTAAGAAATCAGGCGTGACATCATCGTCGAATTTGGCTAAAGTTTCGATGTCAAACGACAGCGGCGATGACCAATAACTGGCAAAGCTATTATCAATGTCTGCGACGACTTTACCAATCAGTAAAACATCCAAATCTGCAAACTGGCTGCTTTGATCGTTGCTCAGGTATTCATTACCGATATTACGTCCGCCGATAATGGTAATCTGTTTATCAAACGTCATGCTTTTATTGTGCATACGGCGATTGATACGCGGTAAACCAGTGACGTAGTTCAATGTTGAAAACTTACGATGCATCAATGGGTTGATGATACGCACCGCGATGTTAGGGTGGCTCGCAAAACGTAGTAAGTGCTGATCAAACTTTGCACTGTTATTAAAATCATCCAACAACAAACGTACGATCACACCGCGCTCAGCGGCTTCCCACAAGTCTTTTAATAGAAGTTGGCCAGCCTGATCATTGTGCCAAATATAATACTGTGCATCGATATTGCGCGTGGCCATACCCGTTAAGATACTACGGGCGGCAAACGCATTTGCCCCAGTGACGATCGGATGATAGCCTGACAAGTCAGGGTGAATTTCATTTTGTGCACTAACAGCGGCCACTAGATCAGTATTGTTGGTTGTAGTCGCTGTATTTTGCTCAATCTTTGGGCTGTCTTCTTGTTGGTATAAAGCATTGACTCGCGCTGATAGCGCTTGGCTCTCAGGTAGATGCGGCTGTTTGGGTAGGCTCTGGCAAGCGCTCAGACCTAAAGTCAGCCCAAGTGTCAGACTCAACGATAAGCTGCTTGGTTCTATACTGAACATCGACATAACGAATTTACCTTAATGAGCCTAAATATACTGATAAATAAAATGCATGGATAAGTAATTTGCTGAAATTGTTCATCTATTTTTAAGGATGATAGCATTGATTGGACGGTCTATAAAAATATCACCAACGCCAAAATTCAAATCGTCGCTAAGCTTAGCAGCTGTTAGCATATCTGCCTATTATAAATACGTTATTTTTGTTAGGTTGGACGATTGATTTTATCGTGATTTACTGTCGGTTAAATCTGCATAATGGCTGTCATATTGAACATCCAGTTATTTTAAGAAGCAAAATTAATAATTAGATGTTATCTGAAACCAGATGTGTGGAATAAGTCGGCATGTTATGATAACGCTGATGAATTTGCTTGATAATCAAAAAAATAAGCAGTCCTTTTATACCAACCAAAACAAAGCAACGGAACGTCTATGAGTCAGTCGCAAACGAAAGATGAGAATAATTTGAACCAAAAAAACTCAAACGATGGGTTAGATCCAAACTGGCGTAACGATGCCTTAGATTTAGGATTAGATTACGGTATGCAGACGATTGCTGTGCGGGCAGGTCAACACCGTACCGACGAGGGCGAGCATTCAGAGCCGATTTTTACCACCAGCTCTTATGTTTATCAATCAGCCGCTGATGCTGCTGCTCATTTCGATGGTACAAAGACAGGAAACGTTTACTCTCGTCATACCAACCCAAGCGTACGTACTTTTGAGCGTCGTCTCGCCGCGCTAGAAAACGGTGAGCGTGCGGTTGCAACGGCCTCTGGTATGGGCGCTATTTTGACCATGTGTTTGGCGTACCTAAAAGCGGGCGACCATCTGCTCGCTGCCAATCAGTTATTTGGCTCGTCTATCGGTCTATTTAACAACTATATGGCCAAGTTTGGCGTCGAAGTCAGCTATGTTGATTGCTTTGACAATGATGCATGGACCAATGCCGTTCAACCAAACACCAAAGTGATCTATTGTGAAAGTCCAAGTAATCCATTGGCGCAGATTTGCGATATCGGTTATTTGAGTGAGCTGTGCAAAGCCAATGACATATTACTGGTCGTCGATAATTGCTTTGCCACGCCAGCATTGCAGCGCCCGTTAGACTTAGGTGCCGATGTCGTTATTCACTCTGCGACCAAATATTTGGATGGTCAGGGTCGTGTACTTGGCGGGGCGTTAGTTGGTAGTGACAAGCTAATGCAAGAAGCGTTTACGGTGGTACGCTCAGGCGGTATCAGCATGAGCCCGTTTAATGCTTGGGTGTTTACCAAGGGTCTTGAGACACTCAAACTCCGAATGCAAGCGCATTGTAACAACGCCAATCAAGTCGCAGAATTTTTGGTCAATCACCCTAACGTTAGTACGGTGCATTTCTCCGGCCTAAGTGATCATCCTGCACATGAGCTCGCCACTCGCCAACATCATATGAAAGATGGCTACGGTGCTATCATGGGCTTTGAAGTCAAAGCATCTGACAGTCGTAATACAAAAGAAGCGGCTTGGCATGTGATTGACTCGACTCAAATGGTCTCCATCACCAATAACTTGGGCGATGCCAAAACCACGATTACCCATCCTGCGACGACCACGCACTTCCGTCTCACCCCTGAGGCTCGTGCCGAAGCTGGCGTTAAAGACGGTCTGATTCGTCTATCAGTCGGTTTGGAAGATGTCGAAGATATTATCAAAGATTTGGCGCGTGGTTTAGACAGTTTGTAAAGATAGCGGTATAATGCCGTCAGTATTTTATTTTAAACTTTAAATTATCCCATTTATTATTATAAGACAAAGAGGTAACTATGAACATTCAAGCATTGATGCAACAAGCACAAACGATGCAAAAGAAAGTAGAAGCAAACGTTGAAAACGCTAAACAAGAGCTTGCGAACAAAGAAGTGCAAGCAGAAGCGGGCAGTGGTCTGGTTAAAGTCACCATGACTGGTCGCCATGTGGTCAAGCGTTTGACCATCGATCCAAGTTTGCTAGAAGATGAGCCAGATATGATCGAAGATCTTATCGCTGCGGCTATCAATGATGCGGTGCGTCAAGCGGATGAGCTATACGAAGAAACCATGGCTGGCGCGACCTCAGGTATGGGTCTGCCACCAGGTATGCAAGGCATGTTCTAAGCGTTAAATACTTTAGACTGAACACAAAAATGGGGTTGTTATCAACACGATACGACCCCATTTTTATATCTACGGTTTTTTAAATTCAGTTAAATAAAGTCAACTAAAGGAAGCTACTTTGCTTACAGCCAAATTTGATCAGCTGGTCAAACAGCTGCGTATATTGCCAGGCGTGGGTCAAAAAAGTGCCCAACGAATGGCGCTACATTTGCTTAGTAAAAAACGTCCGCAAGGCATGGCGCTTGCCCAAGCACTAGATGAAGCCATGCGCGATATTGTTGAATGTCAGCGCTGTCATAGCTTTAGTGATGAAGCGGTGTGTCCTCTATGCCAAGACCCTAGGCGTGATGATGGGCTGCTGTGTGTGGTCGAGACAGCGGCAGATGTGATGGCTATCGAGCAAACCGCAGGGTATCGTGGTCGCTATTTTGTGCTTGGTGGACATTTATCCCCAATTGATGGGATCAGTGCTGATGACTTAAATATTGATCAGCTGGTATGGCGAGTCAAACAAGAGCCTGTTGAAGAGATTATACTGGCAACAGGTACGACGGTTGAAGGGCAGACCACCGCACATTTTATTAGCGAGGCGGTCAGTCGTCATGTCAATAAAGTCACACGTTTGGCACAAGGGGTACCGATGGGCGGCGAGCTTGAGTATCTGGATAGTATGACGCTGGGTCAAGCCATGCAAAATCGCTCTTTTTTATAAGGTTTTGATTGCATCAAAGTCTTGCACCTTTCATTCTACGAAATTGTTATAATTGCTTTATTATTGTTCTCCTTTTTAATTTTATTAAGACGCAGTATCGCGTTTTATTTTCTCCTATTTATGCAGGTATCTGCCCGTGTCCAACAACGTTTCAAACGCTTCAGTCAAATCAAACCCTTCCGAGATTACTGATAACTCATCACAAAAAGCAGCTAATACTGAGATGACATCAGTGGCGACACCTTCGGAATCAAATGATGTTGATACAATTGATATCGATGCACTGTTGGATATCGCTGATGCCGTCGATGTCACATGGGTGCGCGAGCAGCACCAATTGGCTGAGGTGATCAATGCCTTGGCAACTTGTGGCCGCGTCGCATTGGATACTGAGTTTATCAAGCGCGACACCTACTATCCCCGTCTGGCACTGGTACAATTAAATACTGGTGATCATGTTTATTTGCTGGATGCACCCCAGTTGCAACTGGCTGAACTGTGGGAAGCGCTACGCAAAGTAGATGTTGCTATCTGGCATGCTTGCGGCGAAGATTTAGGCATTTTTTATCTGCTATCTGGTTGTCCGCCATTGACCAATATTTTTGATACGCAAATTGCGTTGTCTTATTTAACCGGTCAATTACAAATGGGCTATCAGCAGGCATTGGCAGATCAGCTAGATATGCATATCGATAAAGAGCACAGTCAGTCTGATTGGCTACAGCGCCCATTGACAGATGAGCAGGAGCAGTATGCCATCGATGATGTGCGTTATTTGCCAGCGCTGTATCTTAGTATCGAGCATGCGCTTAAGGTGCAAGGGTTATATGATTATGTCTGGGCTGACTGTCAGCTCTATGCCAGTGATTTGTATGACTTGCAGCACGTTGAAGATGAAGCGATGTATCTGACAATGGCTGATTATCGTTATAACTCGCAGCAAATGGCGATACTCAAAGGGATTGCGACGTGGCGAGAAGAGCTGGCACGTGCGACCAACCAGCCGCGTACGTTTATCATCAAAAAGCAAGCGGTACGCGAGATCGTCACTGAAAAACCAAACAGTATGCGTGAGCTGGCGCACAAAACGACGATGCACCGTAGCATGCTGCGCTTATATGGTGAAGAGCTGCTTAAGATAATAAGAGAAGCCAAAAGCCTAGCACCTGCTGAGCATCCAGCTTGTCTTGTGCCGCCATATCGCTCAAAAAACAAAATCCTGTCAAAAGCAGTGCAGCAAGCGATTGATGAGCATGCGCGCGAGATTGGTATACCTGCTAGCGTATTGATGCGTAAAAAATGGCTAGGACAGCTATATGAAGTCATTGCTCTTGATAAAGATTTCAGCGAATTACCACAAGGGTTAAAAGGCTGGCGCAATGACTGGGTCGTCCAGACGTTGATCCCAGTAATAAAAAAGCATAAAACTGAATTGCAGCAAGGTATGGGTATCAGATAGCAAAGACAGCTAACTCAAAAAAATTGATGCCTAATTTCACATTGCTTGTTTTTTAAACCAATTTTTTAAATCAATCAATGGCAGTATTAATTTTTTCGCTATCGATAAATGGCCGTTTTGATAATCTTGCTTATACTTTTACTCAGTCATATCTATTCCATTATTCGCTGTCATCTAGGGCATTTTAGGTATTAAAAAATATGCCCTAGTGTTCAAACTCACCGTTTTCCAAAAACAAAATGACTTGCCGAGCCACTTCTTTATTGACCAGCATGCCTGTATGGGTAACGGGAAGGACGATATGGTCGTTGGCGCATTCTAGTCGAGTTTCGCTGACGTAGACAGTGCCATCATGAGCACAGTTTTCTGCCACTGCTGATTCGCCTTCTTTATTCAGTTTGCGATTATGATATTGCAAAAAAGGCTGTCCCAAGCCGCGCGGTTTATCGCCTGCGATCACGCCTAAATGGATATGTTCAGGACAGGACGTCGCTGTACCATCAAGCGCATCAACATAAGAACGTCCTACAATCAAAGGACTCAGACGCCATACATAATCGGCGCAAACACTCCCCACATGCGGCGTGCCCAGCGTGACACAGCGCCCAATTTGCCATTTGGGATAATTGGCCAAAAAATCACGAATAATCAATCCACCCAAACTATGACCGACCAAATCTATCGGTTGATCGGGGTTATGGTTGGCGCTCAGCCACTCATGTAGTCGCTGGCTGTTGGTTTGGATACTGTCGCGCATGCTGCGATAGCTGTATTGATGGGTGGCAAAGCCTTGCGCTTGTAAACGCTTCGCTAATGGACGCATCATCCAAGTTGTTTGATGCAAGCCATGTATCAAAATCACAAGGTTTTTTCGTGTAGGCGCTTTTTGTTCCATGTCTTTTTGTTGCATAACGGTGTCCAAGTGAATAATATTACAACTTTTATCAACGCTGGTTTATTATAACAAGCGAATAAGTAGTCTGCTTATATTAGCGCTTTAGGGGTAAGGGTTGTCAAATTATCTAAGTTTATTAATTTCAATGTTAGCTATTTTTGCGCTGTCAGGTTGTACCACTTATAGAGCGGAGAAACTACCAATTGTTCAAGTAGATATGCCAGAAATGGTTGTAGTAAGCGAACCTGTAGCAGCTAAGACACCTCTGCAAATTGCTACTTGGTCTCCAGATAAAACTGATGGTCGATTTGTAGCGATGACAGCTGGATACTTGACAAAATTTAATAACTGTCTTGCTTTAACTAGGGATAGTGACGAGGTGCCGACAAAAGATAATAGTCTTCTGTTAGTATTAGCAGATACGTCTTTTTCATGGGATGACGCTCAGGAAATATTACTATTTGAAGGAAAGCCTTATAAGATTGGCGATGAGCTTTATCTTGGTGGCGGAGCATTTACTTATCCTAAAGGAATCCTGACAGGTGAAAATATAAAGCTCAACTGGATAGACTGTGGTTTGAATAAAGGTTGGTTGGGCGGTTAAGTCTCATTAATAGTGTAAAAATTTAACAATACACGTATAAAACAAAACCGCCAAATCAGCGACTGATTTGGCGGTTTTTTATAAAAAAACGAGCAGTTATCGAAAATTTCGATTACATATAGTTTTCGATACTTGGACAAGAACACATAAGGTTCTTGTCACCGTACGCATCATCGACGCGTGCCACACTTGGCCAGAACTTGTTTGCACGGATGTAAGGCAGTGGGAACGCAGCAGTCTCACGGCTGTATGGATGTGTCCATTCTTCACCCGTAATCATAGCAGCCGTATGCGGTGCATTGACCAATGGATTGTCTTCTAGCGTCCAGTTGTCTTCGCCCGCTTTAGCTTTCATCGCTTCAGCTTTAATAGATTTCAGCGCGCTGATAAAGCGATCTAGTTCTTCTTTTGACTCAGACTCTGTTGGCTCAATCATCAGCGTGCCAGCGACTGGGAAGCTCATCGTTGGTGAGTGGAAACCATAATCCATCAAGCGCTTAGCGATATCGCTTTCCGTGATGCCAGTTTCTTCTTTTAACGGACGAATATCGATGATACATTCGTGAGCCACGCGGCCGTTTTTGCCTGCATACAGGACAGGGTAGTGACCTTTTAATTCGGCTGCCACATAGTTTGCGTTAAGTAACGCCAGTTCCGTCGCTTTTAATAGACCATCACGGCCCATCATAGCAATATACATCCATGAAATAGGCAAGATGCTCGCTGAACCATAAGGCGCAGCCGATACCGCTGAGCAGTCTTTTTGTGCATTATGAACAGGGCTTAGCGTATGGTTGGCCATGAAGGGTGCCAAATGCGCCTTCATACCGATAGGACCCATACCTGGACCGCCACCGCCATGCGGGATACAGAAGGTTTTGTGCAAGTTCATATGTAGTACATCAGCCCCAACGTCTGCAGGCTGCATCATGCCTACCTGAGCATTCATGTTCGCGCCGTCCATATAGACCTGACCACCATGCTTATGAGTCAAATCACAGATATGACGGATGCCTTCTTCAAACACGCCATGAGTCGATGGGTAAGTGATCATTAAAGCGCCCAAACGCTCGCTGTGCTCTTCACACTTGGCCGTTAGATCATCGATATCGACGTTGCCGTTTTCATCAGTTTTGACCACGACGACTTTCATGCCCATCATCATTGCAGTAGCAGGGTTGGTGCCATGCGCTGACTGAGGAATCAAGCATACATCACGATCCATCTCACCCAATGACTCATGATAACGGCGAATCGCGAGCAGACCAGCATATTCACCAGAGGCACCAGAGTTTGGCTGCATAGAGACATCATCAAAACCGGTAATGGCTTTTAATTGATCTTGCAAGCTATCAATCATCGCAATATAGCCAGTAACTTGATCACGCGGTGCAAAAGGATGCACATTGGCAAATTCAGGCCAAGTGATTGGTAGCATCTCACTGGTGGCGTTGAGCTTCATGGTACAGCTGCCAAGTGAAATCATGCTGCGATTCATCGCTAGATCTTTGTCTTCAAGCGACTTTAGGTAGCGTAGCATTTCATGCTCGGTATGATGCGAGTTGAATACTGGATGAGTCAAGATGTCATCCGTACGTAGGTGTGCGCTGTCAAGTGAGATGCGAGCTGTTTCAGGTAGATCGTGTGACTTGTTGACGAATAGCTGAGTCAAGATTTTGAAATCTTGCTGATCGCTAGTTTCACTAAAAGCAACGCTCAATTTGGTGTCGCTTAGACGCCATAAGTTGTAGCCAACGTTGTCTGCATTTTTAAAGATTTGCGTAGCCAATTTCTCTGAATCACAATCAACCACGACTGTATCGAAGAATTGATCATGTACCACATTTAGGCTGCTGTCATTGGCTTCTTTGATAGCATCAGCAAACGCAGTCGCAAACGCATGAATGCGAGTGGCAATACGTTTCACGCCGCCTGGACCATGATAGACCGCATACATACCAGCGAGGTTAGCTAGCAATACCTGCGAGGTACAGATGTTTGAGTTGGCTTTTTCGCGGCGGATATGCTGCTCACGCGTTTGTAGCGCCATACGTAATGCAGTATTGCCTTGTGCGTCTTTTGATACGCCAATGATACGACCAGGTGCTGAGCGTTTTGCTTTGTCAGAGAATGCAAAATAAGCGGCATGTGGACCGCCAAAGCCCATTGGAATACCAAAGCGCTGAGTACTACCTAGCGCTACGTCAGCACCCATGTCAGCTGGTGATTTTAATAACACCAAGCTCATGATATCACTGACGACACTGACATAGGTCTTGTTTTCTTTTACTGCACTGATGACGTCTGTTAAGTCTTTAACGTCGCCTTCAGCACCAACGTACTGAAATAGCGCACCGAAGTAGTCGCCAGATTTAGCCGTTTCAAAATCACCAACGACCACTTCCCAACCGAAGTATTTGGCACGAGTATTAATAACATCTAGCGTCTGCGGATAGACACGCTCATCGACGAAATACTGTGTTGATTTACTTTTGCTTACGCGCTTTGACATCGCCATCGCTTCTGCAGCGGCCGTTGCTTCATCAAGCAATGACGCACCAGCTAACTCAAGACCAGTCAAATCGATACATACTTGTTGGAAGTTCAGCAATGCTTCTAGACGACCTTGAGCGATTTCCGCTTGATAAGGTGTATAAGCGGTATACCAGCCTGGATTTTCAAGCACATTGCGCTGAATGACGGCAGGCATGCGAACCGGAGAGTAACCTTGACCGATATAGCTTTTGTTAACAGTAATGTCGTCTGCCATCGTGCGCAGTTTGGCAAGTGCAGCGTGCTCACTCATCGCCACTGGCAAGTCCAACTCTTTGTGCAAACGTACTGGCTCAGGCACAGTGTCATTGATAAAGCTTTGCATATCTTTATAACCAACAGCGCTGAGTAGGTCAGCTTGCTTGGTCTCGTTCGAACCTAAGTGGCGATAGACAAATTCAGCTTCGTTGAACAATCCTTGAAAGGTATCAAACGATGGGTTTTGAGAGATAGTCATGACAATCCTTGGTTAAGGGAGTAATAAACAAAATAGCAATTAAAGAAATAATGTGAGCGGTACGTTATACGTAATGCACGAACTGTTTTTGATCAAATCGGAACTGGGTATTATAAACGCCATTGTCAGCGCGCTCGCCTGCGCCAAGCATCATAACGATATGATGGTCGTCGCTAAGATTGAGCAACGCTTTCATGGCAGGCTCATCAAAGCCGCCCATAGGACAGCTATCAAACCCATAAGCACGTAATGCTAGCATGAGGTTTTCGGCGGCAAGCGCGGTGTTATTGGTTGCCCAGTTTTTGGTATCTTCAAACGTATAGTAAGGCGATTTGATCGGGCCTTTTACGCGTCTGACCACTTGCGTTGCACCCCATTTCGCAGCCGAAACCACGTTGGCTGGGCCGCGCAAAAAGTCCATCGTGACGACTTTATTGTAGTAGTCTTTCACTTTCTTAGGCACTGGTTGATCAGGGTATTCGCGCAATACTTGCTGAGCGTGATCGTGCCAAACATCAGTACGAGCAACGATGGCTATCAAACGGGCTGATGTTTTTGCTGCGTTTTGATTCATGCAGTTTTTGACGGCACGTTTGCGATTGTCAGCATCATCGATAACATAAAATTCCCACGGCTGTAGGTTGCTAGAGTTTGGTGCTAGCATGGCCAAACGCAGACAGTCTGCCAATACGTCATCAGGGATAGGTGTGTCAGTGAAACGACGCACGGAACGGCGTGACTCTACAATATCGCGAAACGCTTGTAGCTGCGGCGTATGGTTTGGTGTGGCGATGGGGTCTTTATTATCGGTGTTGGCATTCATACTAGGATCCATGCTGAGAATTGGGTTATCAGTTTGCGTCGTTATTGATAGCACGTATTCATTGGGATTCGAATAGGTGATCAATACGAGTCAATGAGATAACGCTTGAGAGCAATAACATCGGACGATAATGATTGTTGGAGATCTATATATAAAGCTGCTTTCAAATAACAAGCATGGTCAATGAGCCAATACTTTTCATTAGAAAGGTTTTTAAATCGTTTAAATAGAGAGTATAGATACCAGCTGCTGCCAGTATCTATAATGTTTAGTCGGGGCTAGTGCTTTGTATAAGCTAACGTCTTACAAGTGCTAATGTCTTGTGAGAGTATGTTTAGCTTACGTGCTTAGCTTATAAGTCGCTTTCGTACTCGTCAGCAGTCATTAGTGCTTCGTAGTCAGCGATGTTGTCAGGCTTCATTCTGAAGAACCAACCTTCGCCATATGGGTCAGAGTTGATGATTTCAGGATCATCTTCTAGTGCTTCGTTGATAGCGATCACTTCACCTGAAATAGGTGCATAAACGTCAGAAGCGGCTTTTACTGATTCAACGACTGAAACTTCGTCATCAACAGCGATGATATCGCCTACATCTGGTAGTTCAACGAATACCACATCACCCAATAGATCTTGAGCATGGTCAGTGATACCAACAGTGATCGTACCGTCGTCTTCTAGGCGTAGCCACTCGTGACTCGCAATATATTTTAGCTCTGCTGGGATGTTGCTCATGGTCTCTCTCCTAAGTGATAGAGGTTAATTAACAAAAGTAATGGAGGCTGGGCGCGTCGTCATTTTTATAATTATGTCTAAAACGACAACGCGCTCTAATAATAAGATTTATAAGACCTAAGAGTCAAACTGCTGCTTGCCATTACGGACGAAAGGCAGCTTCAATACGCGTACATCAACGAACTTACCTTTGCCGCGCAGATCGACCTGTACGTGATCATCTTCTGATAAACTGGCAGGCACACGGGCAATCGCGATGGAGTTTTTTAGGCTGGGGGAGAATGTGCCGCTGGTGATAATGCCAGTTTGCTCATTGTCAGTGCCTTGATTGATAGTCACTGTCATGCCTTCACGCAATACGCCGCGCGTGGTCAACAGCAGACCCACTTGTTTCATAGCGGTGTTGTCTTCTTTTGACTGCTTGCGTTTGCTGACCAATGCTTCACGGCCGACAAAGGCGCGATCGTCTTTAAGTGCTAGCGTCCAGCCCATGTTGCACTCGTAAGGGCTAATGGTCTCGTCCATGTCATGGCCATAAAGGTTCATGCCCGCTTCCATACGCAATGTATCACGTGCGCCAAGACCAGCAGGTTTGATGCCATTTGCTTTTAGTTGCTCAAAAAAAGCAGGGGCATCATCAGCATGCATAATGACTTCGACGCCATCTTCACCAGTATAGCCAGTACGAGCCACGAACCAATCTGTGCCTTCGATATCGGTCAAGTCAGCACCAACGAAAGGTTTTAGCCCTACTAAGGTATCTGCCCAATCTGGTTTGGCTTGAGCCAGCTTTGCAATAGCATTTGGACCTTGAACGGCGAGCATCGCAAGCTCAGGTCGCTCGGTAATCTCAATATTGAAACCTTCAGCGACTTTATTAAACTGTGCTAAATCTTTGTCACGAGTGGCTGCGTTAGAAACGATACGGTACTCAGTCTCCTCTGCATTCATGAGGTAGACGATCAAATCATCAATGACGCCGCCTTGCTCATTGAGCATGCCAGAGTACAGCGCTTTACCAGCGGTAGTGAGTTTGTTGACATCGTTTGCGAGCAGTCTTTGTAGCCATGCTTTGGTATCTGCGCCTTTGATATCTGTGACAACCATATGTGAGACATCAAACATACCTGCATCTGTACGTACTGCTTCGTGCTCTTCGATTTGTGAACCGTAATGAATTGGCAATTCCCAACCAGAGAAATCGACCAGTTTGCCTTCACTATCAATATGAGACTGGTAAAAAGGGGTGCGCTTTGGGGTTTGGTTGCTGCTAGAGTATTGAGAATGGGTATCAGTCATAACAAATCCTTATGTGTACATCAGTCGTACTCGGCAGAGTAAGGAGTGATGCGCAACGTAAAAGTAGCGAGAAGCAATATTGCAAGGCGCAAATATCACATCAAAGGGTGACACAGAAATCAAAGATAAAGACATAGGCCAAACAGACGCTGAACGTCGGTTTAAGCTAAAGCCCTATCTGTCCTGTGACCTGAGATTTTCAATACGAATCATCATTTTTGAGCAGTTATATGAGCCCTATCGTCGATGATAGCGTATTTTCTCCCCTTCGGTGGGTAAGACGTCGTCCGTTCTTACCACTCTCCAGATTTGTTATGCCTTTTGTTTGTTCGCGATGCGTGATTGATGGCATCAACGTAAACAATAATGACATACGTTTTTCAGTCCTTTTACCTGAGCGATTGGCAGGGTGGATGCGCCTTCGGTGGTCATATGGCAGTTTGTATCACCAATGCGGTTTGATACAAAATCTGTGCCAACAGACTCTCTCCTGAAAAACGCTTTTATTATGAAAGGTTCAAAGCGCTTTTACAAGTCATCAACGCCATTAAAGTAAATAAATTTGGCAAAAATGATGTTTTACTAGGATGGTTTGTTGAAGAGAGGCGAGTAGTAAGAGGAGATTTTTCATGTCTCCCAGTATTTTTTAGACTGCGCAAAACAGCATAGGACGGCAAAAATTACGATAGCAAAACGCAAAGCGACTACTGGTATTTGCCTGAAATATGCTAACCTACGCCCATAGTTACTGATAGGTGGTTTTTATGCATTGCGATATTTATAAATTTCCCAAACATGATGACATGTATGTGTATATTGCGCGTCCTGATTATCCTGATGATACCGATGAGATCAAAGATTGGCTTGGCGTACTGCCAAAGGATTTTCGTGCAGGTTTAGGCCGCAGCAAGTTTGTCATGCATCTTGATTTGGCGACGACGCCTACTCTGGCGCGTGTTGATAAAGAAGAAGTACTGGCAAAGCTAGAGTCCCAAGGCTATTTTGTGCAGATGCCACCACAAGATGTCATGCGCCGCCAAGCAGAGCTGCGCGCTCGTGAAGCGCAAGACAATATCTACGACTAGATACATTTTACGACTAGATAGCATTGACGATTGGTATGCGTATTGGCAAGAGGGTTGTGGCAAGGTGATTGAGAGAATTGTCTCTATAATGCCATGGATAAAATACTCACGACACATTTGGTCACATGCATTTGGGTAGAAAGTCGTGATAAACTGACACCCCATGACATCTACATAAAAAAATACAGATAGAAACTCACATGATGTGTGCATCGATTATGTATTTGATCTTATTTTGGTACGACAGAACGCACCATACACTGCTAGACACACAACGTGTTATCGGTGATAAACGCAGGTAATGAAACACGCATGGACTGGTTAAAAAATATCTTACATAGCTTACCATTAGAATCTATCAGTGACATTCTCGGTGAGATTGCCATCTGGTGGGGTCAAATGGTAAAAAACGTACCGCCCGCCGATTTGCCAATGTATGCGTATCTTGGCGGTTCCATTTTGGTGTTGGTGTTATGGTTGCTAGTCGCTCGCATATTGCCCAAACCACTCGGTGGTATGAGCTGGATGATACTGTTTGCAGTGTTATTGGCGCCAGGCACAGCGCTTGGCGATTCTAGTCAAATTGCACCGGCCAGTATCAGCGTCGTCTACGCTGTTATGATGAAGGACTTTGCAGGCGCGATTGCCAATATGTTACCAATATTGGTGGTACTGGTCATCGGTTTGTTTATCGGTTTTATGTGGCAGCTGATACGCGGCGCATTCGCATCGAGCTTGGACAAAGCTCGAAGTCGTACGGCCGAGGATACGCAAGCGACGATGCAACTGACGACAGGCAGTTATTTGGCAGAAGATGCTACCGTCACCGAAAAGTCCGATACTAACGTAAACCTAGAAAAAGACAGTACATTAGATAAGAAAGCTAATAGCGATATGTCCGATAAATGATAAAAGTAGACTAGGCATTAATATAAAGTTATTGTCTTAAAAAATAACCAAATACCTGAATGAAGAGACACCAATGCGTGTCTTTTTTTATGTCAGAGTGTTTACCAATCATATGAATGGTTAGAGGTATATAACCATGGTTCATAAAGGCGAACGCATGAGTATTTTGGCAATACGTCAGGCTGTGCTAATCTAATTTATCTTTTATTCATTATCAAATTTTTAGTTCTATTTATTTATCACCATATATTCATAACAATTCATCTATAACAACAATCGAGACCTGATTATGAGCAAGCAAACCTTTACCGGCACTCAAAATTATATCGCAACAGACGATTTACAACTGGCAGTGAATGCGGCCATGACATTACAAAAGCCGCTCCTTATCAAGGGTGAACCTGGTACAGGTAAGACACTGCTTGCAGAAGAAGTTGCTGAAAGTCTAGGGATGCCACTGATTACGTGGCACATCAAGTCGACGACCAAAGCTGAGCAGGGTTTATACGAGTACGATGCGGTATCGCGCCTGCGTGATTCGCAGTTGGGTGATGACAAGGTTTATGAGATTGGTAATTACATCAAGCCGGGCAAGCTGTGGGATGCTTTCACTAGCACTGAGCGCAGTGTGCTACTCATCGATGAGATCGATAAAGCAGATATCGAGTTCCCTAATGATTTGCTGCATGAGCTGGATAAGATGTCGTTTTATGTGTATGAGACGGGTGAAACCATTACCGCAGAGCAGCGTCCTGTGGTGATTATCACATCAAACAATGAAAAAGAGCTGCCCGATGCGTTTTTACGTCGCTGCTTCTTTCATTACATCGACTTTCCAGAAGAGCAAACCATGCGCCAAATCGTTGAGGTACATTTCCCCGATATTCAAGAAAAACTGGTCAACGATGCCTTAGATATATTCTACAAACTGCGCAACATTCAAGGCCTAAAAAAACCACCATCAACCTCTGAGTTGGTCGATTGGTTGACGTTATTGCTCGCTGATGACATGGCACAAAATGAGCTAGAAGAAAACTTACGCGGCGAAAAATCTATCCCGCCATTGTATGGGGCGCTACTGAAAAACGAAGCTGATGTGAATTTATTGCAGCGTTTTGCCAACATGATGCGCCGTTAAGCGTATCTAGGTGTTCAGTGATTTTTCCGTTTTACGTCAATCAGTGGTGCGTCTCTTATGTTCATAAAACTATTCTATACCTTGCGGACTTATGGCGTACCAGTCAGTACGCGTGAGCTGCTTGATCTCAATGCCGCGCTAGATAAAGGTCTAATGATGCAGCCGCATCCTGAAGATCCAGCACTGGCGACTTTTGCGAGCCGTGAGGACATGTATCGGCTGATTCGGCTGTGCATGGTCAAAGACGAGCGCCATTTTGATAAATTTGATCGTGCCATGGCAGATTATTTTGAAGGGGTTGATAGCCTTGATATGGATGCGCTGTTGGCTAAGCTGACGGATGTGCCTAAAGAATGGCTCGATCTAAAGCTCGACCCAAAGAACTTGACCGAAGAGCAAAGGCGTCTGCTAAAAAAATACGGCTCGCTTGAGGAGCTAATGAAGGCGTTAGAGGAGCGGTTAAAAGAGCAAAAAGCGCGTCACCAAGGCGGTAGTAAATGGGTAGGGACGGGCGGCACCTCGCCATTTGGTGCTTATGGGGATCATCCAGAAGGAGTACGCGTTGGCGGTGAATCGCGTAAACGTAGCGCAGCAAAAGTCTGGGAACAGCGTAAATATCGTAATCTTGATGATGATAATCAGCTTGGTACCCGTCAAATCCAAATGGCACTACGCAATCTACGTCAGTTCGCGCGCACAGGCAGTGCGGATGAGCTCGATATTCATGAGACCATTAAACGTACTGCCAAAAAAGGCGTGCTTGATATACATATGCAAGCCGAGCGCCGCAACCGTGTCAAGGTATTGATGCTATTTGACGTAGGCGGTAGTATGGATATCCATGTTGAAGCACTTGAGAAACTTTTCTCTGCGGCAAAGAACGAGTTTAAAACATTAGAGTTTTTCTATTTTCATAACTGTCTGTATGACTATGTGTGGAAGGACAATAATCGTCGCCATAGTGCACCGATGCCAACGTTTGAGCTGCTCAATAAATATGGTCGCGAGTATCGTGTCATCTTCGTCGGTGACGCATCGATGTCGCCCTATGAGCTGATGACCGTGGGCGGTAGCGTCGAGTATATGAACAATGAAGCAGGTATTGTATGGCTAAAGCGCGTACTTGAACACTTTGATAAAGTGGCGTGGCTCAATCCTGAAACGCCAAGCTATTGGCAGTACACGCAAACCATCGTTGAGATCAAGAAACTGTTTGAAAATAAGATGTATCCGATGACTTTACATGGTGTTGAGGAGATGACCCAGTATATGGCGCGGTAGTATCAGTCTACCTTTAGACGAGTAATATAAAAAAGCACTTAAAGCGACGTTATCGTTTTAAGTGCTTTTTTTATGTTAAGTAGTGCCAATTTTGAGGAGGCATATTAGCGACAAATGCTATGGTAAAGAGAGATACTAGTTTTTATTTTCAACCAGTCCAATCATCACGCCCATCTCTTTTTTATCTAGTTTATCGATAGTAGGTGCATACAGTGCTGAGGCAATGCCGCCATCCAAAAATAGCGCATTTGAGCAACCTAGCTCGTCTTTGAATAGAGTCGCAAACTGATAAAACGTCACAGGTACGTCTGTATTGACGAATTTTATGCTGCCATCTCGGCAAATACCAGCACCGTTACGCAGTTTGATGGAGGTGCTATCAGGATTGAACTGCGGATGTATCTCGTCATGGATGACTAGCATAGGACCAGATTGCGTCGCATACCAAGGTTGTGCGTTGCCAGTAGTGATCTGCTCATCTAAGGCGTGGCTTTCGGTGATTTGTACGTGACCAGCCTTGTCCCACCACATAACGCCATTGGGTAATAAATGAAAATTGCCACCACCTTCCTTTAGATTGAGCGATTTGACTTCCTTGCCTTTGATGACGGTATAGCCAATCGGTGCATAGTTTTCGTTATACATTCCTGCATTCATGGCAAAGTTTAAAGTTTCAGTCTTTGGTAAAGTAGATAACAACGTATCAAAGGTCAGCAGTGGTTGGTCATGAGAGGCTTGCCAAAATAGCTGCAGTGAGTAACGCGCACTTGCTAATGCAGTTGTATTCACACGGCAGACGCTATACGTAAATGGCGAGTCTTTTGTCTGGCATGACCAATTGTCTGTGTCGCTATTGACAGTATCTGTGTCTGTCTGCTGACAAGCGCTAAGGCCTAGCGTAAGCACTATCAATGATAACGATAAGGTAAAAATGGAGGTTGGCATCAATCACACGTCTTTTAACATAGGGGTATTTGTGGTTTGCTACTGCTTCATGAATAACGCTTGCGTACTATAGTCAATCCATTATAAAAGCGTTACAGCGTTAACCTCGCTTGAAGTATGACAGATACATCTGCGCTCGGTTGCCTTGTACCACTCTTAAATTGAATCAACTATACCTTTTAATTGCTATTAGGCGGATAGTCACGGAATGTATTATTCACATTGCCGATGAGTTGTCCACCATCGGTTATGATCGAGTGGTCAGTATCATACATAGAGCGGTGTCCAGTGGGTGCGCTGGTCTCTTTGCCTCTATCACGGGAGTCTTTATTATAAGCGATAAGCGCATCGTTATTGGCTAAGAAACTATCAGGATTGGCCATCACCCACATTTGATTGAAAATATCCGCACGCGCGCTATTATCAAGTAATGCGCCCTTATCCGTAAAGTAAAAAAACTTAGATAGTAGCTTAATCTGCCCGTCATCTAGACGGCGGGCGATATGATAAGGTTGCAGCTGACTCGGATGCTGTAAACCCACTGCGCCGACGATACTGGCCAATGATTTGAGCGTGTTTTTATGGAAACTTGCTACGCGCTCTGCTTTGCTAGGTACATCGAGCGCCTTTTGACGGTAAGGGTCTTGGGTAGCCACGCCTGTCGGGCAAGTATTAGTGTGGCAAGAGCGCGACTGAATACAGCCAACCGCAAACATAAAGCCGCGTGCCGAGTTACACCAATCGGCACCTAGCGCAATCATCCGTGCAATATCAAACCCTGAGACAATCTTGCCACTGACGCCAAGTCTGATCTTGTCACGAATGCCTGCACCGACCAAAGTGTTATGAACAAGCAAAAACCCTTCGACCATCGGCATGCCGACATTGTCCATAAACTCAACAGGCGCCGCACCTGTACCGCCTTCGGCACCATCAATAACAATAAAATCAGGATAGTTGTCTGTCTCTATCATGGCTTTGACAATCGCCATAAATTGCCAAGGCTGACCCACGCATAGCTTAAAGCCGACTGGCTTGCCGCCAGATAATTCACGTAGCTGCTGCCAAAAGGCGACAAGCTCACGCGGTGTACTAAACGCGGTATGTGAGGAGGGCGAAATACAGTCTTGACCCGTCGGCACTTGGCGAGTATCGGCAATCTCTTGAGTGATTTTGCTCGATGGCAACACGCCGCCTTTACCCGGTTTGGCACCTTGTGACAGTTTGATCTCGATCATTTTGACTTGTGGATCGACGGCTTTTTCGGCAAAAGACTGTGGGTCAAAATTGCCTTCGGCATCACGGCAGCCAAAATATCCTGTACCCAACTCCCAAATCAAATCGCCACCAAACTTGCGATGATAAGGGCTGATCGCGCCCTCTCCAGTATCATGGGTAAAGCCGCCAATCTTGGCACCTTGATTGAGCGCCATAATTGCGTTTGCTGACAGACTGCCAAAACTCATCGCCGAGATGTTGAATACCGACATGTCATGTGGCTGCTGGCAACGCTCGCCACCGACCATGATGCGAAAGTCTTTGTTTTCTAACGGCTGGCTAATGGCGGATTGCAAAAACCATTCTTTACCATGAGTGTAAAGATTGTCTAGCGTACCGAAGGCATTGGTATCGCTGACGTTCTTTGCCCGCTGATACACTAGCGCGCGCTGCTGGCGTGAAAACGGCACCTGCTCTTTGTCATCCTCAAGCAAATACTGACGAATCTCTGGACGAAAATCCTCTAGTACGTAGCGTATATGTCCTGCTATCGGGTAGTTTTTTAGCACTGAATGCTTGGACTGAATCAGATCATAAATACCGAGTCCTACGCCAAAACCGCCAATCACGATCAACCAACCGTGCATCAGTAGCAATCCTGCTAATAATAGACAAATGGCTGCACCCAGCGTGCTATAGCGTAGCAGCAACCCGACAAAATACGGCGATCTGGTTTTGGGTTCAGGGTGTAGATTGGTACGAGATTCAGGCATAACGAGGCTCAATAGTCATTGTAAATATAGATAAGACGCTCAAATTTGTCGCGTACATCATACACTGATGAAGTTGCCACGTCGGTATCATTGGGTAACAGTATACTAATGCTGGCAAATTTCAGCAGGTAATTCTGACCAATATTTGCTCATCCTCTATAGCATCAAACGTGATCGCAACGGGTAAAAACTGCTCAATGAGCCACGCTTGGGTTTTACTGTGTTCGCTAATAATCCGTGCGCTAAATGCACCGCCGCCTGATAAGGCTAATGGTAATAGCAGTTGATCAGTTAAATATTCATCAATCAGCGCACCGGTGTCAAACAAATAACGCTTTACTAAGCCTGACAAACGACCACCTATCTTTTCTGCTGAGCTGCGTTTTTCTCCTAGTAAGGTAAATATTTCAGAGTGATATTCTTTATGATTTTGCATGTCACTAATCTCATGAGTGACTTTTGCATAGCACGTATTGCCTTCCCCGATACCGTGTAATTTATTACCACGCGTTGTAATAAGCGCCTCATCAATCCCTGCCTCAACCAACGCCGCTTTGGCACTGGCAAGCTCACGCTGGCAAATAGCGTATTCTAGATTGAGCACGCTTGCGACCAGCTCTATGCTGACAAGCTTACCGTGTTCCGTGAGGTCTAATCGTGGAGTGGTGGCACGTCGCACAAACGGCGCAATAGTTGCTTTAATCACGCCGCCACCAATAGGGGCAAAGCCTACTTGCTGTAATTCAATACCCATTTGCATACCTAATTTATCCAGCATAGGTACAAACGCCTGCTGCAAAAAATCTGTCGTTGGCGCGAGTGGGTTGTGCGTGCCACCTGTGATGGTAACGGTTGATTTTTGATTTAAGCCAGTGTTGGCAAAGAGTAGGGCAGGCAGCAGCGTTTGTAGCACAAGGCTGGTGCTGCCCGCTGAGCCGATATCAAAGGTATAGTCACCCGCTTGTACAGTACTTGGCGTAAAAGTAAAGACCATACTACCCAAATGCGCGCCTGTGACCACCGCATTTGATATTTGTTGTGACGCTTGCACACACATCAAATGTTGGCGCATCAGCCCAGACTTGGCACGTCCTGCGCGGATATTGATTATTTCAATCGGTGTGCCTGTGAGCATCGATAACGACAGCGCGGTACGGATAATTTGTCCGCCGCCTTCGCCTGTGCTGCCGTCGATTTTTAGAATTTTATGTGTTGATGCTGGCATGATAAATGTCTTTATGGTTTGTATGACTACTGATTGGTGATGTTTTTAATGGGCATAATAAAATGCTTCCCAATACTTTTCGGGTCGCATTTAAAATAAGATTGAAACCGACTGTCAGTGTCTGGTGGTAAGGTCTAAATGGTGCATTGTGCCTAGTGACGAGTACGAGGCATGAGTTGTGAAAAATGCGTTTGCCCGCAACGCGTAGCAGCCACGACAGTATGTTTTCAACCCCCTGCTGTGGGACGCGGGGTCTGACACTCGCCCAATCGGTTCCAAAAGGGGAGTCTGCTGACTTATGCTAAGCTCGCAGAGAATTTGGTATTATTGGTCTAGTATTTATTGCGCGACATTATTATTCAATAAGATCAATTTGCCAGTTATTGGCTTGAATGACAAGATTAATCTTGCGCAGTTTCATGGCAATATCATCGGCTTGTTTTTGTAAGCCTGCTACCGAGACCATGACATGCCACTTAATCTCGCGAGGGCTATAACGATCAACCTCGGTGTCGGTGGCTTCAATCGCCTCCATCAACAGCTTGTGACGCATCTCTAAGGTGTCGCGCTCAATCAACAGCGTCAGCATCGATTGACCGTCATTGGTCTTAGCAATGGCATTAGTGCGATGAATACGCTCAATCAATACACTTAATTCGGTAATGATTTGGCTGGCATCGATCATCAACGCGTTTGGGTCTTCATTTGGCGTATCGCCTTCTTGGACTTTGATATTGCTGCGAATGCGTCCTTTGATTTGTGCTAGTTTTTTTTGCATATCGCTACGGATCAGTAGGGCTTCTGCGAGTTTCATTTTTGTTTTCCTTATTTTTAATCGTAGCGAAGAAATAATGGATTGTCAGCGCTGTCCTCAACTAGCCATACTGAGCTTTTAGCTAAATCCATGATTTCAACAAGCTGTATATCTCTATCATTAAATTCAGTTCTTTGTCTTCTGAGATTAACGTAATTTTCTACTATTACTTGTTTTAAGTTCTCAACAAACAATGGCTTGTTTTCAATTTCATACCAATCGTCAAATGCTTCATCAAAATTGGTATAAAATTGCTCAAAACGTTTTACAGTCGGACACGGATTTGGTAAGTCCAGATAAAGCAAAAATAGTAATATATGCTCTACAAAACTCGATAAACTATAAAAGAAGTAGGTCTCAGTGCCTTGCGTAAACTTAAACTCAGCGCATGCCAGTCCCCAATACAAGTCGTAATATTCTGCGCATAGATACCCTTCTTCTTTACGAGAACGAAGCAGTGGAGTCGTTATTTTTTCGTATTTGTTTTTCATGATTGTCCTTCTATAAATCACCCCTTCACACACACCACCTGCCGCAAGGTATGCACCACTTCCACCAAGTCGCTTTGTGCGCTCATCACGTCTTCAATGTTTTTGTACGCCGCTGGGATTTCGTCAATCACGTCTGCATCTTTACGACATTCTACGCCTTTGGTTTGGGCAATTTGGTCATCAATAGTAAATACTTTTTTCGCCTCAGTGCGTGACATCACGCGACCTGCGCCATGCGAGCAAGAGCAAAACGACTCCTCGTTGCCTTTACCTTTGACGATAAAGGATTTTGCGCCCATGGAGCCTGGGATGATGCCGTATTCGCCGACGCTTGCGCGCACCGCACCTTTACGTGTGACAAAGACTTCCTCGCCGTAGTGCTCTTCTTTTGCCACATAGTTGTGGTGACAGTTGACCGCTTTGACCGCTGCATCGAAAGGTTTTGTCACGATCTGACGCAGTGCTTTGATGGCTTTTTCCATCATGATTTCGCGGTTTTTAAAGGCAAAGCGCTGCGCCCAGCCAACCGCAAACCAATAATCCTCAAAATGCTCTGTGCCCTCGGCAAAGTACGCCAAATCCTTATCAGGCAGATTAATAAACCATTTGCGCATGTCCTCGCGCGCCAGCTCAATAAAGTAGCGCCCGATGGCATTGCCCACGCCGCGTGAGCCTGAATGCAGCATGATCCACACTTGATTGGTCTCATCAAGGCACACCTCGACAAAGTGATTGCCTGTACCCAGCGTGCCCAAATGCTTTAGGTTGTTGGTGTTTTTTAGTTTGGGGTGCTTTTGGGTGATGTAATTAAAATCATCGACCAGCGTACCCCAACCATTCATCACGGTGTCATCAGGGTTTGCCCATGCGCCCACATCACGACGCGAGCCGCGACCGCGCGTTTTGCTACGACCGTGTGGAATGGCTTTTTCCAGCTCCGTGCGCAGTCCGTGCAGATTGTCGGGCAAATCATCTGCGGTTAGGGTAGTTTGCACCGCCATCATGCCACAGCCGATATCAACGCCGACTGCTGCTGGGATAAACGCTTCTTTGGTCGGCAGCACCGTCCCGATGGTCGCGCCGATACCGACATGGACATCAGGCATCACCGCGAGCCACTTATAAATAAAGGGCATCTTTGAGGCTTTGATCAGCTGGTCGTGCGCTTTTGGATCGACAGGCACACCTTTGGTCCATAGGCGGATTGGAGTTCCGCCATCTTGAATAATGTTGTGTGTCATAGGTTGCATCATGTGCTCCTTAGCTTTTTATAAACATGTTTTGTCTGTACTTTATATAATGCGAAGGATGTGCCAAGTTTGTTGGGAAAGCTGATTAATATACTTAAGTTAATGATATTAATAATAAAAATAAAATTAAAAAAGCAGCTTTTGAGAAATTAAGCTGTCTAAGTAAGAAAAATAAAAGATAAAATATTCTATAAAAATAGTTATTATTATAAATTTAACGACTATCATTTGTTTGGTATATGGCTAATTCTGCTACAATCAGCGGGTAATAGTTGCGGTTGGTAAATCATTTTTTAAAAGGATAAAGATATGCAGCGAACGGGTATGCAAGGGAAAGGGACAATGTGGCCGCGTGTGCTATCGGTTGGCGCGTTGATGCTGATGGGCGCGAGCGCTACTATCAGTGCGGCAGCCGCGCCAACGCTGGCATCACTGCGCAGCCATTATGAAACGAGTGTCACTATCGAGCCAATGCTACAGATGCCATTGCCAACGCCACCAACAAAGCTGTTTAACACAGTGCGCTATGACAGCGATGGGACGTCACTTGCCGCATTTGTCACGCCTGATCCGCAAGATCAAAAAAAGCATCCTGCCATCGTCTGGGTAACGGGCGGTGAATCGAACACGCTAGCAGACTTTTGGCGCAAAGGCTCAAGGCAAAATGACCAAACCGCCAGTCCGTATCGTGATGCGGGGGTGATGATGATGTTTCCGACCTTGCGCGGCGGCAATGACAATGCAGGCAATATCGAAGTGAACTATGGCGAAGTCGATGACGTCATTGCAGCGGCAGAATATCTGGCGACGCTGCCGTATGTCGATAGCAGTCGCATCTATCTGGGCGGACACAGTACAGGCGGTACGCTGGCGTTATTGGTCAGTGAGGTGGCCAGCAGCACGCATCCTGAGCTATTCAAAGAAGTCATCAGCTTTGGTGCTACGCAAGAGACGATGTTTTTGCAAGAGGCTACCTTTACTGGCGATGAGCAGCGAGAAATAGAGTTGCGTGCGCCTACCAATTGGACGAATGATATTCGCATGCCTACGTGGGTTATTGAGGGCAAGCGTAGCGGTAACTATTATGATCTAAAGCCGATGTGTGATAAGAACAAAAACCCCATGCTGCACTGTGCCTTTATCGCGCGACACGATCATTTTAGCGTGCTGTATCCACTCAATCGCCATCTTGCGCAGCAGATTATGGCGGACGAGCCGTTATCTATTGATAGCACCAAGTCGTGGACAATTAAAAAGTAAAATAACAACCAATAAGCCAAGCGTATCATCATGAGTGAAAATAATAAAACCGCCATTATCGGCTTTCTGGGCACCACGTTAGACAATGGCTTTAATGACAAACGCTGGCAACGCTGGCGGCCAACGGTCAGTTTAGGCTTGCAAGATGACTTGTTGGTTGATGAACTGCATATCCTCTATAGCAAGCGCGATAAGCGACTCTTTAACGTCATCGTTGATGATGTGGCAAAGGTCAGCGCCGATACCAAGGTCATTGGGCATCGGGTGACGCTGGCGAGTCCGTGGGATTTTGCCGATGTCTATGCCGAGCTGTATGACTTTGTCACAGGCTTTGCCTTTCGTGAGGACACAGATTATCTGCTGCACCTAACCACGGGCACGCATGTGGCGCAGATTTGCTGGTTTTTACTGGTCGAGGCGGGGTTTTTGCCTGCCGATTTGATTCAGACCTCGCCGTGTCCCAAGCCCGACCAATACGACCCACAAGGGCGCTACCAAATCATTGACTTGGACGTCTCGCGCTATGACAGTTTGCGCGCGCGTTTCGAGGCAGAAAAAGCCCAGCATTGGCAAACCCTACAAGCCAATCTCGTCACCCAAAACGCCGCCTATCAACAGCTGATAGCTGATATTGAAAAGGTCGCCACACGCTCCAACGCGCCGATTTTATTGATGGGCGCGACAGGGGCGGGCAAGTCGCAACTGGCAACGCAAATCTACGCGCTCAAGAAAAACAAAGCCAACAACAAACAGGCGCTCGGTGCATTCGTCGAGGTCAACTGCGCTACCTTGCGCGGTGATACGGCGATGAGCGTGCTGTTCGGTCATGTCAAAGGCGCATTTACGGGCGCGGCATCGAGCCGTGAGGGTCTGCTCAAATCAGCCGATGGTGGTTTGTTGTTCTTAGATGAAATCGGCGAGCTGGGGCTGGACGAACAGGCGATGCTCTTGACCGCGCTTGAGGCGCAGCGCTTTTATCCACTTGGGAGCGATACGCCGATCGATGTGTCGTTTCAGCTGATGGCGGGAACAAACAAGGATTTGCGCCAAGCGGTCGCAGATGGGGAGTTTCGTGCCGACTTGTTTGCGCGGCTGAACACGTGGACGTTTTTTTTACCGTCGTTAAAAGACCGTATCGAGGACTTGCCCGCCAATATTGATTACGAGCTGGCGCGTCTTGGCAGTGAGCAGCAGTACCAGTACCGTTTTGAGCCAGCGGCGCGGGCGTATTTTGAAGCCTTTGCCACAAGTTCTGAGGCGACATGGCAGGGCAACTTTCGTGATTTAAGCGCCAGCATGACGCGCTTAACGACATTGTGCGAGGGCAAAGTGATTCGTATGCCCGATGTTAAGGCAGAAATCACCCGCCTTAAGCATCTCTGGGCATTGCCCAGTAGCGCGCAGCATCAAGCGGACAAGGCGTATGCGCCCAGCCTAACCGAGCAGCAAGCGCATGCGGATACGGTGCTGAGCCGCCATCTATCAAGCGACGACAAAGACGCGCTCGATCCCTTTGACGCGGTGCAGCTGGCGTATGTGATTGAGGTCTGCTATCAGCACAGAAGCCAAGCGGCGGCTGGGCGCTACCTATATGCCAACTCCAGAAACCAGCTAAAAAGCAATAACGACAGCGACCGATTGCGTAAGTATTTGCTAAAGTTTGGGCTGAGGTTTGATGGGTTAGGATAGAGGAATTTTGACTTCATTATTAATGAGTAAAATAAGGAGTAATTTTTAGAGGTTTATCGCAGGTGCAGGTAAAAACAGTGTTATTAAATAAAAAGGAGCCGTTACTATGTTGTTCAATCCAGTAAGATGCAGAGAAACTGCAATGATCGATTTTTTAGTCAATACTGAATATGATTCGGAAAGTCCGATGGGTAATGTTGCTTTAAGCGATATAAACATGCTTATTGGTGATTGGATAGTTGGCTTAAAATCAGAAACTGAGGCTATTCTACTTAGTCGTATTAAGTGGATGCAACTTGCTATCGACTCAGATGAAAGGTTAAAAAATAGCTATGGAGACGATGCGTTTTTCCATAAATATAATTTATATAAACATCTAGCACTTGCAAAATGGCTCTATACAGGAGTAGATAGCCAAGTGGATTGGCAACATGCCAGAGTTATTTTCGCTGACAACTATGTCTCTGGAGATTGGTATGAAAAAAGAAAGTTTAGAACTGATGCTTTAGATGACTATTTAGCCTTATGTATCCAAGCAGAAAGTTATCAAGCTGGAATTGATGAATTTGAAAAGTATCACGGACAGAAAAAGATTTCGCTAAAAACAAAAGTGATAACTCCTAGAGATTATGGTTATTTAGTTTGTCAAAACAAGCTAAACCCAGTTCATGACGATGTAACTATGACTGAGTTAGGGATGAAGTTGTTGGTGACTAATTTGGAAGATCACCCATGGCTAGGCTATGGTCAGTACTCTACAGCGGCTATGTGGTTAAAAATAGTATATTGGCATAACAAAAAGAACTTAACTCCAGAGCAAACCCTGTTTCAGTGTTATGAAAATATGCCTAACGTTCCTAAACCAGATTTTATCTCATAGTATGTAAATCACTACGAATTGCCCAGTGGTGGTTTACGTCTCAATGTTTCAAGAGAGTACGATAATAAAAACACGAAATAAAAAAAGGCAATGTCCGCATTTTTATAGAAGTAGCAAACAAGCATCCTTCCATACAGCTACCGCTAAACCCCACCACCAATCCGCTCCGCCAACGCCTGCAACTTGGGCACTATCATTGCCGCATACTCATCCGCTTCCCAATTAGCACTTGGTACACTGGCATTCAGCGAATACGCGTATTGTCCAGTGGCGACATCATATATACCAACCGCGACTGCCAGTATGTCAGTAGAGAACTCCCCATCAGAGACGGTATAGCCGTATCTTTCATAATGCTCTGCCGCGCTGGCTAGGGCAGTTTGTGCATGGTTAAATTCTTCATCAGATAAATTCTCTTTCAAATTGCTAATAATCATTGCCTGTCTCGCTTGCGAGCTTACTGCATAAAAAGCCCGCCCAATCGCAGTACGTGCGACCGGCACCGCTGAGCCAACCTGCAAGTTGACCGATAGGCGTGCAGGACTACGACAGCAAGCGTGATAGCGCATCTCTCCTTCAACTTCGGTCGCTAGATTTACCGATACCTCATTTTCGCTAGCGAACTGCCGTAATAGTGGCTCAGCATAGGCTACCATATCGTGACGACTCCATGCGGTCGCACTGAGGCGTACAGCACTACTGCCCAATTGATACTGTCCGTGCTCAGTGACACGTAAAAAACCAAGCGTGGTCAAGGTATGAATCAGGCGAGTAATAGTCGCTTTTGGAAGCTTGGTCATCTGACACAACTGCTGATGGGTGAGCCGCTCATGATGTTCAAAGGCAGCCATTATGACCAATCCACGACCTAATGCCGTCACAAACTGTCGATCATTATCCTCGTTGCTTTGACCCATCAGGTGATCCATTCGTTCAAGTAGTGAATTAGCTGTTGATGTAGATGTTGTCATTTTATTTCCATTTCTCTTAATGATTGTCTCTTTTGATGCCTATTTTTTAATAAAGGTTTACAGCGCGGCGAAAGTTTGCTTAAATAGTTTTATATTATGAAACTAAGTTTCGCACAGCGGAATAATAAAGTCAACGACTTGTTAAACCAAATGATGTATCAACCACTATTCGTCAGTCAGGATGACTGATATCAAGGAGATCCACATGGCAACATCTACCAGCCCGCGCTTTGATTGGGAAGATCCTTTTTTACTACGCGACCAGCTCACTGAAGAAGAGCGTATGGTCACGGACAGCGCTCGTCAGTTTTTTCAAAAGGAATTAATGCCCGGTATCGTTCAGGCCAATCGCAACGAGCATTTTGATCGTAATATCATGCGCCAAATGGGTGAGATGGGTTTGCTTGGTGTGACGATTGAGGGTTATGGCTGTGCTGGTCTATCGAGCGTGGCTTATGGTCTGATTGCCAAGGAAGTGGAAGCAGTCGACTCGGGCTACCGCTCAGCGATGAGCGTGCAGTCAAGCCTCGTGATGCATCCGATCTGGGCGTATGGCACAGAAGAGCAAAGAGAAAAGTATTTGCCAAAACTTGCCACGGGTGAATACGTCGGCTGCTTTGGTCTGACCGAGCCTGATTCGGGATCTGATCCTTCCTCAATGTCGACGCGTGCGCGCGCCGTCGATGGTGGTTATGAGCTGACGGGTAATAAAATGTGGATTACCAACAGTCCTATCGCGGACGTGTTTGTGGTCTGGGCAAAAGATGATGCAGGCGAGATTCGCGGCTTTGTATTAGAAAAAGGCATGAAAGGGCTGTCTGCACCGAAGATTGAGGGTAAGTTCTCGCTGCGCGCCTCAGTCACTGGCGAGATCGTCATGGACAAAGTATTCGTTCCTGAAGCCAATGCTTTCCCCGATATCCGTGGTCTAAAAGGACCGTTTGGCTGTTTGAATAAAGCCCGTTATGGTATCGCTTGGGGCAGTATGGGCGCGGCAGAGTTCTGCTGGAAAGCGGCGCGTCAATATACGTTAGATCGTAAGCAGTTTGGTCGTCCACTAGCGGCAACGCAGTTGGTGCAGTTGAAGCTGGCCAATATGCAGACAGAAATCAGTCTAGGTCTACAAGCGGCGCTACGTGTCGGTCGTTTGATGGATGAAGACAACGCAGCGCCTGAAATGATTTCACTCATCAAGCGTAATAACTGTGGCAAGGCACTGGATATCGCTCGTATCGCTCGTGATATGCATGGCGGTAACGGTATCTCTGACGAATTCCATATCATCCGTCACGTGATGAACTTGGAAGCCGTCAATACTTACGAGGGTACACATGATATTCATGCGCTTATCTTAGGCCGTGCGCAGACAGGCATTCAAGCGTTCTTTTAATCGTTCCTACTAGATATAGTGAACACAGCTTTATTTTATGACGTACGTTGCTGCTTGGCTTTTTTAAAAGAGCATCAACAGGAGCGTACGCTTTTCAGTTGTTATTCCTCATTTATTCAATACGCGTCACTCCAAAAGACGAAAAATACCTGATGAATAGCAATTTTATGCTCAAACAGGCCATCAAAGACAATAAGGGATGATTATGACGGACATGGATAGTATGCCAAAGGGCGCATTGCATGGTATCAAGGTGCTTGATTTATCGAGAGTGTTGGCAGGGCCTTCTTGTACGCAAGTGCTCGCTGATCTGGGTGCCGAAGTCATCAAAGTCGAGCGTCCGCATATCGGTGATGAAACGCGCCACTGGGCACCGCCAACCTTCAGCGATGATACCTCAGCCTACTACGCCACCATCAATCGCAATAAAAAATCGCTCACGGTAGACATCACCACGCCAGCAGGGCAGACAATCATTAAAAAACTTATTGCTGATAGTGATATTTTGGTTGAGAATTTTAAAGTCGGTGGTCTCAAAAAATACGGCTTAGATTACGACAGCCTCAAACAAGATCATCCGCGTCTGATTTATGCCTCTCTGACAGGGTTTGGGCAGACAGGACCAGATGCGGCGCGTCCGGGTTATGATTATATTATTCAAGGGTTGTCAGGGCTGATGAGTATCACGGGTCCTAGCGATGGCGAACCGCACAAAGTTGGCGTCGCAGTTGTTGATCTGTTTGCAGGGTTACAGCTGACAATAGGTATTCAGGCGGCGCTATTGGCGCGTCAACATACTGGTACTGGCCAACACGTAGACGTCGCGTTGCTCGACAGTGCGCTGTCTATGCTAGCCAATGTCGGTATGAATCATCTGGCATCAGGTAAGATACCGCCAAGACTGGGCAATCAGCATCCCAATATCGTGCCGTATCAGGTGTTTGCTGGTCAGGGTGAGCAGCACTTTATCCTAGCTTGCGGCAATGACCGTCAGTTTGCCAAACTGTGCGATGTGCTCGCAGTTGACTGGCATACCGATGAGTGTTTTGCGACCAACCCTAATCGCGTTGCCAATCGCGAACTGCTGTGTGCTGAATTGACTAAAATATTTGCTAAGCAGCCTCGGGCTTACTGGCTTGCAGCTTTGGATCAGGTAGGTGTTCCATGCGGTGCGATTCATAACGTTGCCGAAGCTTTGGCAATGCCGCAAGCACAGGCCCGTGAAATGATCGTCAATTTTGCGGCACAAGGCAGTCCGGTACGCGCCCTTGGCAATCCCATCAAATTATCGGCGTCACCTGTTAGTTATCGCACACCGCCACCGAAGTTGAGTGAGCATACCGATGACACACTTGCTGATTTAGGGTATGACAGCGATATGATCGCTAAGCTCAAAGCCGATGGGATTGTTTAACAGAATTTTTTGGATTATATTTTTTAGACCTGCACCGATATTCAATCCTAACGCTACCTTTCAGCGTTAGGATTAAAGCCTAAATGCTGCTCAATTTGTTCGGCCAATTCAATCAATACCGCACTAACCTCAGCCCGTTTAGACTCATACTCTCCTTGCAAAAAACTCACTGCCATGCCCGCGACCGCCGTGCCAGACGCATTACGAATATACGTACCCAAGCAATACATCCCATCACGCAATTGCCCATCATCGAGAGATATTCGACTGTCTTGCGTCACTGCCAACTCAATCGCCAAATCCGTAAAATTCTTAACACCACGCGGCGTCATGGGCGTTGGAAACGTTTCATTGTACAATGATTTTATGCTGTCCATCGACAAGGTTGAGAGCATGGCTTTGCCTGTCGCCGAAAAAACCGCAGGTACGCGCACCCCCGCCCGGAAGGTAAAACCAAGTGGGGCAGGCGACTCATGACACGCCAAAAACACCACTTCTCCCAAATCCAGTTTTGACAACGTCACGGTATGTTGAAGTAATACTGGATACTGAGCAATTAAATCTTTAAATAACCGTACCACGCCTTGCTGCTGCTCATACTTACCCGCCCAATACATCAAATACGAACCCAAATAAAAACGGCTTTCAGGATCTTTATAAATGACATGCTTGGACAATAGACTCTGCAAGATATTATGAGTAGAGCTGCGCGGAAGCCCCAATTCTTTGGCAATATAAGCGGCTGTTAGCGGCTGGGTACTATCGGTAATCAAGTCCAAAATCTGAAAGGTTTTGTCTAGGGCAGGTACGGCAGTCGAGCTCATAAGTAACCTATAAAGTGAAATAAAATAAAGGAGTACAAGAAAATTATCAAAATAATGAGATTAAAGGTTGCAAATCGCGACATATCGTTCTTATAATGATGTCTCGTATATAGAATACGTGTTCAGTATATTGAACAAAAAAACAATTATCAATAATTATTTAGTGGCTACGGCTATATCCATTCTCATACACATACCTTTATATGACAAGGAGCGTCAACATGTCAAATACGCTACAGTTATCAAATCCAGACCTACTCAAACAATCTTGCTTCGTGAAAGACGGCTGGCATGTTGCTAGCGACAATGCTTCGCTTGATGTAAACAACCCTTTTAACGACGAGCTTATCGGTACCGTGCCTAGCCTCACGACCGATGATGTCAATGAAGCCGTTGCTTATGCGCATGAGGCTCAAGTTGATTGGGCGGCAAAAACCGCCAAAGAGCGTTCAGAGCTACTGCAAAAATGGGCGGATCTTATCGATGCCAATAAAGAAGATCTTGCGATCATCATGACCGCTGAGCAAGGTAAGCCGCTTACTGAGTCACGTGGTGAAATTGGCTATGCCAATAGCTTTATTCGCTGGTTCGCCGAAGAAGGCAAGCGCGTTTACGGTGACGTGATTCCTGCCAATAGTACGCAATTACGTCATGTTGTGCTCAAACAGCCAGTCGGTGTTTGTGCCGCTATTACCCCTTGGAACTTCCCAGCTGCGATGATCACGCGCAAAGTCGCACCGGCGATGGCAGCAGGCTGTACGATTATCGTCAAACCAGCCACCGAAACGCCATTTTCAGCATTAGCATTGGGCGCTTTGGCAGAGCAAGCGGGCATTCCTGCAGGTGTGCTCCAGATTGTAACGGGTAAATCATCAACTATCGGTGAAATCCTAACGGGTGATGCACGTATTCATAAGCTGTCGTTCACAGGCTCTACCGAAGTCGGTCGTACGCTAATGGCACAATGCGCGCCGACTATTAAGAAGCTGTCGTTAGAGCTGGGTGGCAACGCGCCATTTATCGTTTTTGATGATGCAGATTTAGAGAAAGCCGCCGCAGGCCTCATCGCCTCTAAATACCGTAATGCGGGTCAGACCTGTGTATGCGCCAACCGTGTTTACGTGCAAGACAGCATCAAAGATGAATTTCTAGACGTCTTTGTCAAAAAAGTGGCTGAGCTAAAAGTCGGTAACGGCTTAGAAGAGGGCGTCGATATTGGCCCGCTTATCAACAAAAAAGCATTAGATAAAGTTCAAGCACTCCTTAAAGATGCAATGGATAAAGGTGCCAAACTGGTCACGGGTGGTAGCGTCAATGATGCCTCAGAGCTGACGTATAACCCGACTGTTATCACTGATATTAGCAGTGACATGGATATCGCTTCTGAAGAAATTTTTGGACCGATTGCGACCATATTTACCTTTAAAAACGAAGCAGAAGTAATTCGTGCTGCCAACGATACCATTTACGGCTTGGCTGCTTACTTCTATAGTAGCGACTATGCACGCTCATGGCGCGTAACTGAAGGATTAGAGTACGGCATTATCGGCCATAACACGGGTTTGATTTCTACAGAAGTTGCCCCATTTGGCGGCGTGAAGCAGTCTGGTTTTGGCCGTGAAGGCTCAAAATATGGTATCGAAGACTATATTACGACTAAATACTGGTGCTCTGACATCAGCTAATAAAGTTTTGAATATCTTTGGTGCCTTGAAAAAGGTGCCATTCGATATTCAGCAAGTATGAATTAAGTCACCCCTACTACAAACCGCCAATCACTAGATGGCATTTATGTTACGAACACAGAAAAGGACATTCCCATGACTACCAATCAATCATTACTTGAGCGCCGCAAAGCTGTTTTACCAACAGGACTTGGGGTTGCCTTTCCTATCTTTGCAGAACGAGCAAAGAACTCAGAAATCTGGGACATCGAAGGCAAGCGTTATATCGACTTTGTCGGTGGTATCTCAGTATTGAACACCGGTCATAGCCATCCAAAAATCACCCAGCGTGTTCATGAGCAGCTCGACAAATTTACGCACACTGCGGCGCAAATGATCAACTATGAGTGCTATGTGGATTTGGCAGAAAAGCTGTGTGAAAAAGCTCCAATCAGCGGCGACACCAAGGCGTTCTTTTTGACCACTGGCGCAGAAGCGGTAGAAAACTGCATCAAGATTGCGCGTGCTAAAACCCGTCGTCCAGGCGTGATCTCTTTTGTTGGTGGCTGGCATGGTCGCACGATGATGTGCATGAGCCTGACTGGTAAAGTACTGCCATACAAAAAGAATTTTGGCCCGATGCCAGGACCTGTGTTCCATGCATTGTTCCCTGCAGAAGAGTTGAACGTGACCGAAGAACAAGCGCTACACAGCCTTGATATGATCTTCCAAGCAGATATCGATCCGAGTGAAGTGGCGGCGATGATTGTTGAGCCAGTCCAAGGCGAGGGCGGTTTCCATCAGGTAACGCCATCATTTGCCAAAGCACTACGCGAGATCTGTGATGAGCATGGCATCGTGCTTATTTTTGACGAAGTACAGTGTGGTTTTGCGAGAACCGGTACGTTGTTCGCCACTGAGCAGTTAGGCGTTGAGCCTGATTTGATGACTGCCGCGAAGAGTTTGGCGGGTGGTTATCCTATCTCTGCGGTCATCGGCCGTGCTGATATCATGGATGCGCCGCAAGTAGGCGGCTTAGGTGGTACTTACTCTGGTAACCCACTGGCTTGTGTGGCCGCGCTTGCTGTCATGGAAGTGATCGAAGAAGAAAACTTACTGGAGCGTAGTGTCGAGATTGGCGATACCATTGCTTCATTCCTAAAAGGCTTAAACCTAAGCAGCATTGGTCACATCCGCTATAAAGGCGCGATGCTAGCGTTTGAGTTAATCGATAGCGAAGGCAAACCTGATGCAGCAGCAGCAGCCAATCTAAAAGCAAAAGCATTTGAGCAAGGCTTGCTACTTGCATCTTGTGGCATGTATGGCAATGCTATCCGTGTGATGGTGCCATTAACGGTTGAAGACGACGTGCTACAAGAAGGTCTCGATATCATTAAAGGTATCCTAGCGGCTTAATAGTTATCGAGTGTCATTTACTTTAGCGATGGATCGCTTTCAATCAAACATTGATTTTGATTGAAAAGTTATAGTTAAGATAACGGCAAGGCTGCCCTTATGACACTCACATGGAGTGTGATTTTAAACGGCGCCTTGCAAGTCAAGGCGCCGTTTTTGCTATGTGAATATCAAACAACGAGCAATCGGCTTTCTTTGGCGGAAACGATATATAGTAAATATGATGAGTGATATCTCATTAAACAGAAATAGTGTAACCATAAAAGGTTCACACGGATGACACACAGACAAGGAGTAGGTTATGTCTGAATTGAAGAAAACGTTAGGTGTGTTCGATATCATTGCGCTGGCATTCGGTGCGATGGTTGGTTGGGGTTGGGTCGTGCTGGCGGGTGGTTGGATTATCTCGGCAGGTATCTGGGGCGCAATTAGCGCCTTTTTAATCGGTGGTCTCGTGGTGGTTTTGATTGGTGTGACGTATGCTGAATTGGCCGCATCCATGCCTATCACAGGAGGTGAGCACACGTATACACACCGTGCACTGGGGGTAAATGTCTCCTTTATCTGCTCATGGAGTATTTTATTTGGTTATTTTTCCGTCGTCGCTTTTGAGGCGGTGGCACTGCCAACCGTTGTTGAATATGTTATTCCCAATTATAGCCAAGGCTATCTCTGGAATATCGCTGGTTGGGATGTCTATGCCACGTGGGTAGCGGTCGGTATGCTCGGCTCAGTGATTGTCACATGGCTCAATATACGCGGTATGGAAGTCAGTGCGTGGTTCCAAAAGCTGGCAGTTGTCGGTATTTTCTGCGTCGGTATCTTACTGTTCGTTGGTGCGTTGTTGTTCAATCCTGAAACCTCCAACTCAGTACAAGCACCAAACTTTATCGGTGGTATGGGCGGCATCATGACGGTGATGGTGATGGTACCGTTTTTATTCGTGGGCTTCGATGTGATTCCACAAGCCGCAGAAGAAATCAATCTAACCCGTCCAAATATCGGCAAATTTTTGATTGTCTCTATTATCATTGCCGTACTTTGGTACGTGGCTGTCGCTTGGAGTGTGGGTAAAACACTCCCACTATTACAAGCGCAAGACTCAACATTGGCGACCGCTGATGCGATGACCAATGCTTGGAATGGTAAATGGGCGGGTACGTTGCTCGTTATTGGCGGTGTACTGGGTATTTTATCAAGCTGGAATGCATTTCTTATCGGTGGCAGTCGCTTATTGTACGCCATGGGTAAAACGCACATGTTGCCACAGTTTCTGTGCAAGCTACATCCTAAGTACAACACCCCAGTCAATGCGATCTTGTTGATCGGTGGCCTTGCGACACTAGCGCCATTATTTGGTCGTAAAATGCTTGTGTGGATTGTTGATGCGGGCGGCTTTGGTATTGTTATCGCTTATACTTGTGTTGCATTATCATTCTTAGTACTACGTTACCGTGAGCCTGATATGGTACGTCCATTTAGAGTACCAGCAGGTAAATTGGTTGGTATCATCACTATTATCTTAAGTCTTGGCATGTTGGCGCTCTATCTACCGGGTATGCCATCCGCACTTGTTCCTATCGAGTGGTGGATCTTCCTTGGCTGGACGGTGCTTGGCGGCGCAATGTATGGCTATGCGTCAATGAAAAACCCTGGCAAGAGTAAAGAGATTATGGATCATGAGCTGCATGAGCTCAAAATTGTTAATCAACAATGGTTAAAAGAAAATCCATATAAATAATAATCTCATTTTAGTCAGTCAACTACCTTAAAAAGCCTAACGTCAAACGTTAGGCTTTTTTTATAGTTTTTATGCTGCTTGAAAATGAGTCGATACGTTTGGAACGTCAGAATAGAGCTTGAAGTGACATGCTGATTCTTTATTTAAAGGGGTAATGGCAATCTAATTTTTCCATATAGGAGCATTTGAGATTTTAAGTAGAGCTATATCTGCTTTTACTGTCATTGAAAGATGAGTGGTTAGATCTTATAAGAAGCTCTTTTAAACAATATCTAGTACTTATACATTTTCTTTTCAGAATATATGCATGTGTTTTTTTGTAATTAGTGAGTAAGTATTATATTCATTTATTGACATTTGTAAATTAAAAAGTAAAATTACGTACTGTTGTTTACTTTTCTAATTTCGTGGACGATAAGGATATGATCAAAAGTGGAGATAAACTCAAATGCACCTGCGGCAATGATTTTTTTGTAGAAGGCTCGGTTTATACTGTAGGTAGTATCATAAGCGATAAATTTTTCCAAATAAATGTTGGTGCGAATGACGAGCATTGGTATGCAACGAAAGATAGCGAAGGGATATATGTTCGCTTTAATGCAGAAGACCATCTAGTAAATGATGCTTTTTTCGCTTTATTAAAACGCCAGTGCTAGATTTTTTAAGAAATTTTTAAAACTTAAGTGTGCGTTTGAGATTCAGATGAAGATATGGAGCACTATTTATTATATGGTTATCAATAAATGGATTGGTCATTTGTTCTAATTTCATGGAGTAAGGTTATTCTGCAAGCTTCCTGAACCAGTAATTTTTCTGAACCAATAGTCATCTACAACATATCTATCATTTCCGGCGGTTGCTTGGGCAGCCTTACTTTAGTACTTTTATCAGCAGATTTAGGTATCAAGTGATTGATTAAAGTATCGTTGCTGACCGATACCATAAGTAAATTTTACGAAAAAGCCTAACGTCAAACGTTAGGCTTTTTTAGTGCATACAATCAAGTGCTTAAACTTTAAGACTTATCACGGATAAGCTTATAGTTTAAGAATTCAGTGATACCCAGTGTACCAAGCTCACGACCAAATCCTGAGCGTTTAACGCCGCCAAACGGTGTGTTTGCTTCCGTACCAGAAGGTGCGTTGATAGTGACCATGCCCACTTCCAATTTGTCAGCAATGTCAGCAGCTAGGGCAGCATCTTGCGTTTGGATAGAAGCACCAAGACCGAAAGGCACATCATTGGCGATCTTGATAGCATGATCGACATCACGAGCCTTGTATACAACGGCGACAGGGCCAAACAGCTCTTCACGGTAGACATCCATTGATTCAGTGACGTCTGTTAGTACCGCAGGTTTGAACCATGCACCAGGCTTATCTTTGACCAGTCCGCCTTCTACTAGGACCGTCGCGCCTGCTTCAACGGCACTATCTAATTGCGCTTGCAGATTGACTGCGGCAGCCTTTGAAGACATCGGACCGATAAAGGTTTTTGCATCAAGAGGATCGGCCAATGTCATACCACGTACAGCCTCGGTAAAGCCCTCAACGAACTGGTCATAGACAGACTCAAGAACGATTAGGCGTTTGGCGGCGTTACAGGCTTGACCGGCATTACCAAAACGACCAGAAATCGCGCCTTTTATCGCTTGTTTGATGTCGGCATCTGCTGCAACGATAAAGGCATCGGAGCCGCCCAGTTCTAGAACGACTTTTTTGAGTGCACCGCCTGCTTCTTTGGCAACGGCTTGCCCAGCACGCTCAGAGCCAGTGAGTGAGATGCCTTGTACACGCTTGTCATGGATAATAGTCGCTGCCTGATCGTTGGTGGCAAAAACATTGTTATAAACGCCTTCAGGTACGCCGACTTCTTTGAACATGTCAGCGATAACTTCTGCAGTCTTAGGGCATTGAGGCGCATGCTTTAAGATAATGGTATTACCTGCCATAAAGTTTGGCGCGACAAAACGAGCCACTTGATAATGTGGATAATTCCACGGCATGATACCGAGTAGGACGCCAACAGGACGTTTTTCTACCGAAGCTGATCCTGAGTCAACGTCAATGGTGTTCGGTGCGAGTAATTGCTCAGCATTGTCTGCATAGTAACGATAGATTTCAGCGACCAGACCGATTTCCCCCTTGGCTTGTGCAACGGGTTTACCCATTTCACTCGCCACGATACGAGCCAGCTCTTCTTGACGTTCAAGATAGATATCAGCAATTTTGTGCAAAAACGCCCCGCGCTCGCTTAGTGGAACGTGACGCCAGTCTTGATAAGCACTGTCTGCTTGCTCGATGACTTGCTGGATATCTTGATCAGTAGCGGTAGGGTAGGTTGCTTCTAGTTCACCAGTGGCTGGGTTATTGATTTGATAATCACTCATAGTTATGTCCTTTAGTTTAAAATATTCTTGGGTTCAAAATCCATTTGGGTCTATATTTTTATGCGGGTGCTTTTGATTAATGGCTTTGGTTGCTGCTGGGTAATACAATGAATATTACCGCCGCCATAGACAATCTCTTTTGTGCGTACTCCCACTACTTGATGCTGCGGAAAGACTTTTTCAAGCTGTGCGATGGCTAAAGCATCATTTATATCATCATATTGCGGTACGATGACAGCGTCATTACAAATGAGAAAATTGGCATACGAGGCAATACAAACGTCACCTGTCAAGCGCGATTTGGCATCATCAGATTGGACTATGTCATAGTCATCAGGCAAGGTCACTGGCTGCTGGGTACAGCAAAGTTTGTGAACTGTTAAGCGTCTGCCTTTTGCATCGATCATATTTGAGAGTTGCTCGAAGGCTTTTTGCGTTGCTTCATAAAAAGGATGCTCAGGGTCGTCAGTGTATAAACAAACCACTTCACCAGGCCGCGCAAAACAGGCGATATCATCGACATGACCAGTGGTCTCGTCAGGATCAATCCCATCATCAATCCAGAGTACTTTTTGTACATTGAGATAGGCTTTTAGTTTGTCTTCAATTTGTGCTTCAGTCAGGTGTGGGTTGCGTCCAGGGCTCAGTAGACACATACGTGTAGTCAGAACCGTGCCTTCACCATCGACATGAAACGCGCCACCTTCCATCACAAAGTCATCTGTGCGGTAGCGGCTAATATCTAGCTGCTCACATAGTCGTTCTGCGAGTTTATCGTCATCATCCCATGGCGAGTAGAGGCCATCATAGTCACCGCCCCATGCATTGAACGTCCAGTCACAAGCGCGTAGCTCGCCCGCATCATTAATTAAAAATGTTGGCACGGTATCTCGCGCCCACGCGTCATCACTCGGCATGGAAGTAACGTCGATATCGGCAGGCAAGCTATCGCGGCATTGCTCATAGTCGTTAGGATTAACCAGTACGCCAACTTCACAAAACTTGTTAATTGCCAATGCGACATCAGTATAAGCCCTCTTGGCCGGGATAGCTTGTTGTCGCCAGTTGTCCGCGCGATAGGGCCATACCATCCATACTTTTTCTATCGGCTCAAATTCTGCTGGCATGTAAAAGCCGTCTTGCTGTGGTGTCGTGTCGGTCAGTAATCTGGACATAAAATCACCTTATCGCATTCATGCGACGATAAAAGTAGTAAGAAATAATTGAAAATAGGGTGTCTATTAGCCATGTGTCAGTAGCGTGCCATACATAGATGGACGGCGATCACGGAACACGCCCCATTGACGACGTTCGATAGCAAGCTTGTCTAAATCAAAGGTCATACTAATCACTTCGCTAGTATCCGCCGATGCTTCTTGTATGATGTCGCCGCGACCATCAGTAATGAATGAGCCACCGTAGAACTGCATCGTGCTGTCATGACCATTTTGGCTGATGGTCTCCGTGCCGATACGGTTGGATGCGATAACAGGCATGAGGTTGGCGGCGGCATGGCCTTGCATACAGCGCTGCCAATGACCTTTTGAGTCAATATCTAGTGTCGGCTCATCACCAATCGCAGTCGGATAAAATAACAGCTCTGCGCCCATCAATGCCATGCTACGGGCACATTCAGGAAACCACTGATCCCAGCAGATACCCACGCCAATCTTGGCATATTGGGTTTCCCAAACCTTAAACCCTGTATCACCGGGGGTAAAGTAAAATTTTTCGGCATAAGGAATGCCATCTGGGATATGGGTCTTGCGATAGGTGCCGAGTATCTCGCCATCGGCATCAATCACGGTCACGCTATTAAAAAAGGTATTGCCCGATTTTTCATAAAAGCTGATCGGTAATACCACTTCTAGCTCCTTGGCCAACTGTTTGAAATGATTGATAGCGGCATTATCAGCAACGGTCGTTGCCAGCTTAAAATAGTCAAATTCATGAAATTGGCAGAAGTACGGCGTCTCAAATAACTCTTGCAGTAAGATGATATTGGCACCAGCCTTGGCCGCTTTGGTGACCAAATCAGTGGCAGTGGCAATGTTTTGCTGAATATCCCAACCACAGGCCATTTGTGTGGTGGCAACGGTAACATTTCGCATGATCTAAATCCTTTTAATAATAAACAGTAAATAGGGTATAAAAATAATGGGTTTGTGGTCTAACTAACCATTAGAGACTGTTGGTTAAACCATAGTGACAACGCTAACATTGGGTTTGGCCTACGCCATCATGTAACCCAATCCTAAGAAGGCTGCGACAGATAGACCCGCTCCCAGCATGGCATAGGGGAACTGGGTAAAGGCATGCTGCATGGGTGAGCAGCCAGCACCTTGCGCGGCAAGTAATGATGAGTCACTAAAGAAGCACGCATGACTACCAAATGAAGATGCTGACAACAACGCCCCAATCATAAGCGGCGTACTCACACCAAGCGCAAGCGATATCGGGAAGACAATCGGCATTGCCAACACATACAGCCCCCAACTTGATGACGTAGCGAATGTTAAGAACGCCATAACCGCAAAGATGACCGCAGGGAAGATAATAATCGTCATATAAGGCGTGATGGCTTCGATCACATAGGTGGTCATGCCAAGATCATCATTGATCGCTTTTAAGAAAAAGCCGCCAATAACCGTTGAGAGTGGATAAAGCATGACTTTAAAGCCTTTAAAGATAGACTCTACTTGCGTCTCAAAGCTCAAAATACCTTGCATCCAATAGATAATGACGGTGACAAAACAGGTGAGCAACGCACCGCGCAACAGATCGACTTCGAAGTAGATGGTTGAGACAATGAGCAAGATCATCGGAAAGGCAAAGTTTGCGATATTGGCTTTGAACGATAATTTGCGTTTGGCCTGGACATTTGAGACCAGCTGCTCTTCGATAAAAGCTTCAGGGACAGGGTGGCCTGATTTGGCACGTTTTTCAGCTTTTTTCATCGGTCCCCAATCACCCAATATACCGTACGCGACCAAAAATACGATTAGGAGAGCGAACCACGCATACGCCATATAAGGAATGGCGCTGATGTAAAGGCCGAGACCAGCACCGTCTGCGGCCACACCGTTTTCTTCTAACAGACCTGCAAAATATACCGCCCATGTAGAGATAGGCACGATTACACACATCGGCGCTGCGGTGGAGTCAACGATGTAGGCGAGTTTTTCGCGAGAGACACCATAGACATCAGTAAGTTTTTTGACAGAAGTGGAGACAGCAAGGCAGTTTAAATAATCATCAATAAAGACCACGATACCCAAAGCGAACGTTGCGAGTAATGACTGACGGCGCGATTTAATGATTTTTTGTAGCCATTCGCTAAACCCATCAAGACAACCACTAATCTCAAGCAATTGGATGAGTCCACCCATCAGACCACAGACGAGCACAATCCAAATAATGGTTTCATTACCTAATACCATTGACATATTGTCTGCAAAAGGGGAGACCAGATCAAAGGGGTTAAGCATCACAAGGCCCGCGACACAGCCTGCCATCATAGACTCGAACGGTCGCCTAGAGATAATGGCGGTGACGAGCACCAATAACGTCGGCAATAAGGATAGGGCTCCCCACGACTCGTCTGGGCCACGAGTCGTTGATAACCACGCAAACGCTAAATAGATAGCGAGTGCGCCTAATACGGTGAGAAATACTCGCTTATTGTGATACTGCCCCTCGACAGCATCATTGAGTTTCATGTTCATACTTACGCTCCCTGTAAAACTCTATTTTTAGGACAAATTCTACATTGTGGTTGATGTCAGGTAGAAAGTAGCGGATTGGCTTTCTATCTAACCCTGCCACAGCACTCCATTGCTATGACAGGTCGATCTAATAACAGTCATTAAGAGCGTTGTATTTGTTCAGTGCTCAGTATTTAAGACTCAGTGTTAGTGGGTTTATAGGCCAGTCGTATCTTTTAGTGCATACCACCATGAGCCCATCACTGAATAGGGCACGCGCAGTGCTCGACCACCCGGGAACGGAATCCATGGGATTTGAGCAAAAGTATCAAATTCTTTGGTTTTACCATTAATAGCATCGGCTAGGATTTGTCCGAACAGATGGGAGCCTGTCACGCCATGACCACTATACCCATGGGCGAAAAATACCCGATCGTGCAGCTTGCCCATTTGCGGGACGCGCGAGAACGACAAGGCAAAATTGCCACTCCACGCGTAGTCGATTTTGACATCGCGCAGCTCTGGAAAGATTTTGTTCATATTTGGTCTGATTTTGGCAGTGATATCAGCGGGGTCTTGACCACCGTAGACGGTACCACCGCCGAACAACATGCGTTTGTCTGCCGAGAGACGGTAGTAATCGAGAATATAGCGTACATCTTCGACACAGACGTCGGTGGGTAACAGCTGATCGGCTAAATCACCTAACGGCTCGGTCGCAATGATTTGTGTCGATACAGGCATGACACGGTCAGTCAACTTAGGAATCACTTTATTAAGATAAGCATTACCGCACAGAATCGCTTGTTTACAAGTGACAGAGCCAAACTCAGTGATGACTTTGATAGAGTCATCGCCATACTCAATATCCACTACCAAGGTGTTTTCATATATCGTGCCGCCACCTTGTTCGATAGCCACCGCTTCACCTAGTGCAAGATTTAGTGGGTGCATATGACCACCTGAATGATCAATCACGCCGCCCACATAGGCATCTGATTTGATATGTTCTTGCATGCCTTGCTTGTCTAACATCTCTCTATCATGCATACCGTGGCTTTCCCACAGTGCATGCGTTTCTTGTAAATCTTTTAGCTGTCCGTTGTTTAATGCGGCAAAGATATTCTTTTCTTTGAGATCACAATTGATATCGTAGTCGTTGACAAAACGGCGAATGATTTTGCCGCCGCGAGTCACCAGTTGACCGACGAAGTCTGCGTTTTGTTGACCATAAGACTTTTTAATTTTTTGTAGGCTAGCGTTTAGGCCGTTGACGATTTGCCCGCCATTACGACCTGATGCACCCCAACCAATCTGCGCGCCTTCAAGCACAACGACTTCGTGATCGGTTTCAATCAGATGCAGGGCAGTGGATAGGCCGCTAAAGCCGCCACCGACCACACAGATTTCTACTTGGATGTCATTTTCTAGCGTCGGTCTATCAGGCTTAGGGTTACGACTGGCAGCGTAATAGCTGTCAGGATATTGACCTTTGTCTGAATAGTGCGGGATATTGCGCGTGTTGTTAGACATATTACACATCCTGTAAATAGGTGAGGTATTCAAGGTTGGTGACTTGCTGGGCAAAGCGTTTGGCTTCTTGCTTTTTGACGGCGATCAGCAGCTCAATCATCTCGCTTGGGAATAGCGAATCGATGATATCGCTGCTTTCAAATTTACGAATGGCTGATAGCCAATCTAACGGCAAGGTCTTCAGTTCCGCTTCGTTATAAGTAATGCTATTGACGGGTTCTGGTGCCTCTAACTTGTTTTCGATGCCATATAGCATGCCTGCTAACACGGCACTACAAACCAAGTAAGGGTTGGCATCAGCGCCAGAGACGCGGTGCTCGATACGACGTGCTTTGGTATCGCCACCAGGGATACGTACGGCTGCTGTGCGGTTTTCATAACCCCATGACACATTGTTCGGTGCAAGCGTACCGGGTGTGAAACGGCGATAAGAGTTAACGTGCGGTGCAAACAATAATGTACAGTCCGACATGGTTGTTAGCAGACCAGCGACCGCATGGCGCAAAATCTCTGAACCCTCATCTGTGCCGTTGTCAAAGACGTTGTTGCCGTCTTTATCTAACAAGCTGCAATGCACATGAAAACCGTTGCCAGATTGCAAACCAAAAGGTTTTGCCATAAAAGTGGCGGTGAGCTTACGGCGAGCAGCTACTGCTTTGACGACCTGCTTGAACAAAATCGCATCGTCCGCCGCTTTAAGCGGATCGTTCACGTGTAATAAATTAATCTCAAACTGACCACAACCATTTTCAGCCAACGCCGCATCAACAGGAATATCGAGCTTTTCGCACTGCGCATAGACCTCATCTAAAAACTCATCAAACTGCAATAAATCATTGATGCTCAAAATTGAGGTTTTATTCAGTCTCAGTCCGCTTTTAGGGCGGATAGGCGGTCTTGGCGTTTCCCCTTCGGTATAGTCAACCAAATAAAATTCTAGCTCCGTTGCCATCACTGGGGTCAGACCAAGCGCTTGGAATTTTTTGCTGATGTAATCTAACACATGACGAGCATCGCCGTAGTAAGGCTCATCGTCTTCGGTATAGAGCCAAACGGGCAGTAACGATGAAGGCGCACTGGTATTGAGAAGGGGATAAGCGGCGCGGCCAGTCGGTTTGGCAATCGCATCGATATCGCCATTACACTGAGAAGATTCAATAACATCCGCACCCCAAATATCGACCCCTAAAATCGACATCGGTAGTCGTATCGCGCCTTTTTCTGCTTTTTCCATTTGATCGAAGGGGATGCGCTTACCACGAAGTAAGCCATTGATATCACCTGCTGCAACATAGACATATTCTGTGTTATTTGCAGATTCGACCATTCCATTGGTTGTCATCATATCTATTCTTCCTATGAATTTTAGAGCTATTGGGATTGTGGTTAAGACGGTTATTGCATCTAAGTACGTATGAATCTGTGATGAAAATGGCGATAAATGTTTGATAAAACAGTAATTTATAAGAAAGTGATTATTTGCTGTTTATATTCATTAAGAGGTACTTATCAATCTAATATAGGTATGAAAACTATAGTTGTCAATTTTTATTTAAAATTATCATTAAATCACCCATTTTTCTCTAATTTATGCAAACAAGACCAATTTATATAAAAATATTACTAATATTGAAGTTTATAGTTTACATTTAATCGAATGCTATGGTAAATTTTAGCTAAACAAGGAATCAAACAATATCGCCTGCTAGGCTTCATTGTTATCAATAGGGAAAACGACATGAAAAATTCTAGACCTATCATCGCGATTGTTGCTTGTCACAAGATGGTCGACGGTCAGCCTTCTCAAGCGGTATATCAAAAATATATCGATGCGGTGAATTTTTATGGCGGTAATCCTATATTGCTACCAAGTACAGCCGCTGATGACGAAAATTTCGATGCACTGCTAGCTATTGCAGATGGTATTTTATTGACGGGCAGCTACAGCAATGTTGCGCCAGCACGTTACGGCGCAACGCATATCGAAGCAAAACAAGATTTGGGCCGTGATGAGTTAAGCTTTAAATTACTGGCTTATGCAGACAGAACGGGTACGCCGCTTCTGGCCGTTTGCCGAGGTCTGCAAGAGATGAATGTTTACTTTGAAGGGACTCTGCATCCTGATTGGCGCGAGGTAGAGGGGTTTTATGAGCCGCACTTAGAGGACAGCACGCAACCACTTGAGGTGCAATATCAACCCGTACACGATGTCATTATCCAGCCTGATGGCAGACTTGCGGCTTTCGGTGAAAAATGGCACGTCAACTCCTTACATAAGCAAGCCATCAATAAAGTAGGTGAGTGTTTATTTGTCGAAGCCCTAGCCCCTGATGGCTTGGTAGAAGCCATTAGCTTATTACAACATCCCTTTATGATTGGTGTACAATGGCATCCTGAGTTAAATTATGCACAAGATAACTTGTCCAAATTTCTATTCACGGAATTCATTCACTATGCCAGCACACCCCAAATCGAGTAGCACCACTAAAGATCCGGTAGATATTGACAGCGCTAACACTGATATAGATAAAAGTGTTGATAGCGAGATTGGCAACAGCATTGACGTTGATGTTGCCAGTGATAAAGATATTGATATCGAGGAAGATGATGACATCAGTAGTGATGACGAAGATGAGTTGACAGATTCTGAAACAGATACATCTAGCGACACTGACGAATCGATAGAAGAAGACATCGGTAAAAAAATCAATCAGCTGCGCCTTGCAAAAGGCTACTCGCAGCGTAAATTGGCGAAATTATCAGGGCTGACAAACACTTCTATTAGCTCTATTGAGCGCAATAAGGTGAGTCCCGCCGTAAATACCTTAAAGGCGATTTTGGCAGTGTTAGGTTCTGATTTGACCACGTTTTTTAGTGATGAGTGGAAGGAGCCAAAGGCGAGAGTGATTGTAACGCCAAAGGATTTGCTAGAGCTTAGTGAGCCCAGTAGCAGAGTATCGTTAAAGCAAGTCTATAACTGTAGCGCGACCAGAAACTTAGGGTTTTTGATCGAAACGTATCAGCCGAACAGCTCAACAGAAGAAAGAATTGCTCATGAAGGTGAGGAAATTGGTACAGTTATCGAAGGCAAAATCATTATTCGTATCAATGAGACCACGTATTTGTTAAACGAAGGGGATAGCTATGTGATTGATACCAATCAACCGCATACTTTTATTAATCCTACGGATGGTGTGTCTCGTATTGTCAGTGCACATACACCAATGACTTATTAGGATCGTGTTCTGTAACTTTAAACTGAATACTCATCTTAATACAGATTGAAAATGCCACTTCCGTTGCTGGAAATGGCATTTTTTTTGCTTAATATATCTCATCATAACTGAGATTGGCGTCTGCACAGATAGAGGTAGGCAGTCAGCTTATGACTTTTGATCAGCGTCAGGTACCTCTAATTTGATATCTGCTCTTGTTGTTTCTTCTACTTCTGCTTCATCTTCTATTTCTGGCGATTCCGCTTTGTTTGCTTTTTCTTTGATCAGTTTGACTTTTGGGCGTTTGGGGATGGGTTCGACATGTTTGACCGCCGCACCAAAAGCAGGTTTAGAGGTTTTTTTGAGGCTTCTTTTGATTCTTCGTACCGCGAGCGCATCGGCCTCAGCTTGTTCTTCTGCCAGTGCAGTATCGTACAATCCTTGATATACCGCGAGGGTCTTTTCGATCATCTCACGCATGGTGAATTTGTTGGTCATCTCAGGCCGTGTCACGCTTTCTAATTGATTGCGCACCGCTTTACACAACGAGTTGGCATTGTGTTTTTTGACCAGTCCTTGCGGATAGAGTGGTTGTAGGATTTCGCTAAAGGCGGCCTGATCCCAGCCAATGACAGGAGTGCCCAAATGAATCGCTTGCAGGGCATTAATGCCGATTGATTCTGGCTCGTTGGCAAGTGCCATAACGATATTGGCCGCTGAGAGCCATTCACGCATGTCATTACGCTTGCTACCCACATAAGTAATACGCTCAGCCAATCCCAAACTGTTGGTACGTTGACGAAAGTCTTCATGAGCGACATCACCATCTTTATAATCATCATCCATGATGATGACATGAATATTGGGAAATTGCTCTTGTAAATTGCCCAAGATATCAATCAGCCACTCTTGACCATACTCATTGCCAATGACGGTTGGAAATACGAGCCACTTCTTATGCTCAAGCTCAGGATATTCCGCAAAGGTATGACGCAACCAATAGACCGATGGATTGTGCCGATAAGGATAGCGCCGAGTATCGATGCCGCGGTAGATACGCGTGATGACTTTCGGATCGACTTCTTCACGGCGTAGGCCTTTTTTGAGGTACTGGGTGACGCTATCAGATACAGTGATAATTGTATCGACATTGAGCAGGGCTTGAGAGTATTTATTGATGGGATAAAACCCATACATGGTCGAGACGAGCTTTGGGAAACGTTTGACGCGCGCACGGCGCAATGCTAAATGCAATATCCATGCAGGCGTACGCGAGTGTACATGAATGACATCAGGCTCATACTTCTCAATCAAATGCCGCAGTGCTGAGACTTGCAGTAGTGCTAGCCACGATTTTTTGTTCATGTATAGCTGATGATAGATATTGCCGTCACGCTTGAGGCGTCTGACCAAGTCATTGTTTTCACTGGCACTAGCGACAATAATGGAGGTATGCTCGTTTTTGACCAGTGCGCGCCCAAGATGAAAAATACCGCGCTCGGATTCATCATGCTTCAAAGACGATAGTAAGCGCATAACTTTCATAATAGCGTGGGTCACCGGTTAGTAATATCAAGCTGCTATTGTCAGTTAAAAGCGCTTAAAACTCAACCATCAAGATAAAAAGATAGCGTTAGATATTTAGCTTTTAAAAATAGATAAGCATGACTGTTCTGACTAAAAACTGCCCAAACGTATTTAGCGGCGTTTTTGTAGATGCTCAGCGTTGGGCAATACTTGTTTTTCACTTAAGTATTTCCAATAGCGCTGTGGTAGATACTGTCTATGTAGTTTGGGGTTTTTACGCTCTTTGATATTGACGTTGGTAAAGTAGCCTTGCCAAAACTTTTGATAGCGCTGCTCATCGGGACTATGAATGCTAGCAGGGTTGCGTAGGACAGCATCATCGAGGTCGGTGATGGTTTGAAGGGGTGCAGGACGAGTAGGCGTGCTATTACTTTTATCATAATAAATGCCATAACCACGAGTCAGATCGTAGATCGCCCAGTGTTGATCTTGATAACGCTGACGAAAATGCTCTCCAATCAGTGGCAATACATTAAAATCAGGCTCAACCCGCGCAAAATAAATATCATCAGTGGTGTGCTCAAAGCGTACAAATGCCTCCATGCGATGTTTTTCACGGCCAACAGATTTGACCGTTTGCACCAGCTCAAGCACGTCCAAATTACCCAAATCCTGCATGATCTGACGACTAGGGTAGTCGATGGCATATTTGACCACGCGGAACAAAGTTGTGCCGATGTCGTCCTTTTCTGACAAAAAACCCCATAAGATATTGCGCATACCTGAGCGACCAAGCAAGCTATTTAGCTTAACCAATACGCGCTCTGCGTTATCTGCATCCGTTGCGACGCTAGTCGCTTGCGCGATTAAGGAAGGTACATAACAGTCTTGAGCGGTGAGCTTGAGTGAGTCGTCTTCTTGCAATCGATTGGCATAAACATAAAACACCGCGCTGAGCCAGCCCTCAAAGCTTGGCTCATACAGCACAATGCTGGGCGTTAACTGACCGATAGCGTAAGTGTCGTTTTGCACAAGTGCTGACATGGTTTGTCCTGAAACGATGTGAAATGTATTTTGGCTCGTCATAAAATCTATTTAAGTATTGTCAAATGCTACTGGTGGATATTTTTCTTGCGTGCTGTTCGCATCGCGTGGCAGAGGCTGCAAAAAATATCACCAGTAGCGCTACCTTTTTATTTTATCGATTTTAGATTGATTTATATTTACGACAATGCCAAATTTAAAACAACGCCAGCTGACCACTGCGCTGATCTTTAAACTTGGTCTGAGTTTGCGCCAGTACATACTGACGGAAGTTATCGCGTGTTAAGTGAGCGAGGTGCTCGTTTTTGCCAGTGGTGGCGATAAAATACTTGGCACGGTTGACCGCAGCGCCCATCTTTTTTAGATGATAGAGCGTCAACTGGTTAAATTTGCGCGCTTTGACGATTTTTTTGGCAGTCTTGGTACCGATACCAGGGATACGCACGATCATCTCATAAGTCGCTGTCTGAATATTGACAGGAAAATGCTCGCGATGGCGTATTGCCCAAGCCAGTTTTGGGTCACAGTCTAAGTCCAAAAATGGCGACTCTGGCTCGACAATCTCGTGCGCACCAAACCCATAAAAACGCATTAACCAATCTGCCTGATACAGACGATTCTCTCGTACCATCGGCACAGGCGTTCCAATCGCTGGCAAGCGATTGTCAGAGAGCATCGGTACATAACCTGAGTAGTAGACGCGTTTTAAATCGTAGGTTTTATAAAAGTGACTCGATAGCTGAATCACTTGCAAATCCGTCTCGTTGCTAGCACCGACGATCATTTGACTGGTCTGACCCGCGGGCGTAAATTTAGGCGCTTTTTTATGAGTCTTTCGGCTTTCACGAATGGTGATAATTTCTTCTTTTACTGTTTCCATCGGCGCTTTTAATTGCTCGTGTGATTTTTCTGGCGCCAGTAAAGCCAGTCCTGATTTGGTTGGAATTTCAATATTCACACTCAAGCGATCGGCGTAGAGTCCTGCTTCGAGCAATAGTTCCTTTGACGCGCCGGGTATGGTCTTTAGATGAATATACCCATTAAAGCGCTCGCGAGTACGCAGGATTTTGGCAACTTCGACCAGTCGCTCCATTGTATAGTCGCCACTTTTGAAGATACCAGAGCTAAGAAATAGCCCTTCGATATAGTTACGGCGATAAAACTGCATGGTCAAATCCACGACTTCTTCAACACTAAATGCAGCGCGCGGCGTGTCATTGCTTTTGCGTGAAGTGCAATAAGCGCAATCATAGATGCAATGATTGGTCAAAAGAATTTTCAGCAGGCTGACACAGCGACCATCTTCGGTATAGCTGTGACAGATACCGCTTTTTGAGGCATCGCCTAGACCGCCGCCTTGGTTCTTACGTGTACCAGCAGAGGATGAGCAGGAGACATCATACTTGGCAGCGTCGGCCAAGATATTGAGCTTGCCCTGTAATCTTTCATAATTGATGTTTGCCATAAGTCGGTTATTACCAATTAATTAATGAGTAACCATTTTACCAAAATATGTATTAAGTCATTGTATTTATAAGAAAATTTAAAAAATAACACGACAAATAGTGTCGTATGCGTTAAGAGGTTGTGAACGAGCATACATGCTACTCGATATGACACGCATCAAAAAAGGCCCTGAATATTCAAGACCTTTTGCAAAGTGATACTGTTAAAGATACGTATTTTGTAGTGAGCGAGTTATTTATTGAACCTTGGCACGTATCACGACGGTTTGATTACCATTGGCATTAAGATTTGCTAAGTTCCATTTCAGGCCAGAGTAGTTTTCTTGCACAACAACGGTATTGCCAACTTGCTGGATGGTTTGATAAGTGTCGCCGCCAGTGGTGGCAAACGTTGGTAATGGGCTATTTAACGATACTAGCTGCACGCCGCTTGGCAATGAAACCATAGCATTGATGTCATTAACTGGTTGTGCCGTGGTGTTGGTGTATGTGGTGTGATATTCAATGACATCACCAGGGGCGATATGATTGGCAGGCACCGCAACCTCACGTCCAGCGCCATTTTTCATGATTTTCATGACCTTGGTGTTTGCATTGACGACACCCGGCGTGCTAAAAGTCGGGGTCAATTGCAAGGTATCTAACGTGGTCGTCGTGATTTGATTGGTGACAGGCTGGTTAGTGATGACGGTTGCCGCTGGCGCATTCATAACAGGCAACTGAGTAGCAGTGGCAACAGGCAGGACTTGTGTTACGGTGCTAACTGGCGCCGTGACGACGTCTACCTTGGTGACGCTATTGGTCATTCGATTTGTGACCGGTACGCTAGTGACGGTTGCGCTTCCTTGAACCACAGGAGACTGGCGAACGACATAGCGCGGCACAGTCGTCACTTGTGTCACGGCATAAGGCATGCCATCTTGCATGGTGATACCGTTTGGTGTCGCAGTAATAGTGGCTGTTTGGCCATTAGAATATTGTTCAACTACCGTCGTGCTACCACCAGCAGATGAGCTGATCGCGATCTCAGGCGCAGCATGGGCTGAGGATGCAAGCACCATACCTGCGAGTATTGCAGATACTGTGGTGGTTAGTGCTGATGGTGCATAAGACTTCATGGTCATAATAGACTCCTTAACAGTATCAATAAAAAAGCAGCAATAAGTAAAACAGCAATAATTAACGTCTAAACAAGCAAAACCCCCGCTAAATGACACCAAAAAGTATGCCAAATAACGAGGGTGTTAGTACTGACGATAGTCGGTGTCTATAATCAGACAATCATTATTTTGAGTAAAAGTGCTTCAGTATAAATTTACATCGATATTACGGGGTAATATCACCTGATATAAAAATTACGATGCACTAAAAACTCAAATAATTATGCGCCAAAATAAATCATGTATAAAAGCTGCATTGTGTAACCGAAACGGTATAAATGCTATCAATACGTAATGCTGCTTATATCCATGTTATTGGGTAGCGAGTAGCCAGCCGTCTCTGTCACTGTCAAATATGTTTGCTATTTAAGAGCACTATTATTCAAAGAGCTATTATTCAAAGAGCCTTTCATCCAGCATTGAAAGCATCACGCCTACGGATGATCAGAAATAGCGAGTCTTATTAGTCGTAAATAACTTTCATCACTTCGTATTCCACCACGCCCTTTGGCGTTTCGATACGTACTTCATCGCCTTCAAACTTACCGATGAGGCCACGAGCGATCGGTGAATTGACTGAGATTTTGCCAGCCTTGAAATCGGCTTCATCATCGCCGACGATTTTGTACTGTTTTTCTTCTTTAGTGTCCATGTTTTCGATTATGACGCTGACGCCAAACACGATACGACCTTCTTTTGGCAATGTTGAAGGATCGATGACTTGTGCGCCGCCAAGTTTCGCTTCGATATCACGGATACGTGCTTCACAAAAACCTTGTTGTTCGCGAGCAGCATGGTATTCAGCGTTCTCTTTTAAATCGCCATGTTCACGCGCTTCAGCAATTGATGCTGTGATACGTGGACGGTCGACACTTTTTAACTGTTTTAATTCGGCTTCTAAAGCCGCATGTCCTTGCGGAGTCATTGGGTAACGTTGCATGTTTTTTCCTTAAACCAATAACACCACACCACCTCATAATGAGATGGTGTCAGTGTTGTTGCAATGGATATAAAATATAAAAGAATGATAATTAAGATGTTGTAATAAGTAAGTTGGCTATCATTTATGAGTGTGTCTCACCTCAATTCAAGCATAGCCACACTTAAACTTAAGTAACAAAAAGCATAGTCGCAATATTGCCACTATGCTTTTTAGGTCTATCACGGTAAAGGCGTCACTCTCTGGCAGCGCTTGATTGTATTTAGCAATGCTGCTATGAGCGATTAGGCAAGCCTAATGGTTATGCTTAATCTACTGAAATTATTCTACCAAGTCAATAGAGCTAGCCAATAGACTTTGCTTGCTCGTGCAAATCTTGTAACTTATAGACATCAAACGGTAAGTCGATCGCGTAAGATTTACAAACAGCATCTGCCGCACCTAGTGTCGTGACATAGAAGACTTTGCCCTGTAGCGCACTGCGGCGAATAGAGAACGAATCCTCTTGTGCCTGCTTGCCTTCAGTTGTGTTGATGATAAGGTCAATTTTGCCGTTTTTCAAGGCGTCAACGATATGCGGGCGACCTTCAGTGACCTTGTTGATTTGCTGACATTTGATACCAGCGTCGCTCAATACCTTTTGCGTGCCAGTCGTTGTGACTATTTTGAAACCAAAGTCTACCAATTGACGAGCGATTGGAGCGATTTGTGCTTTGTCACTGTCACGTACTGAGATAAAGACGGTCTTAGTCTCGCCTTCAGTAGGTAGACCTGGCAGACGCTCGTTACTACCGATGATGGCTTTGTAGAAGGCTTCGCCAAAGGTCTTGCCCACGCCCATGACTTCGCCTGTTGATTTCATCTCAGGACTCAAGATTGGGTCAACACCTGGGAACTTAGCAAATGGGAATACTGCTTCTTTGACCGCATAAAATGCTGGAACAATCTCAGTCGTGAAGCCTTGGTCTTTGAGCGAGGTGCCAGCCATACAGCGAGCCGCAACCTGTGCTAGTGAGGTACCGATACATTTAGAGACAAACGGTACGGTACGTGCAGCACGTGGGTTCACCTCCAAAATGTATACCGTTTCGCCTTTGACCGCGAACTGTACATTCATCAAACCGACAACGCCAAGCTCTTTTGCCATGGCGACCGTTTGCGCGCGCATCACATCACATAACTCTTTAGATAGCGAGTATGGTGGCAATGAACATGCTGAGTCACCTGAGTGGACACCCGCCTGTTCGATATGCTGCATGATACCGCCGATGACGACATCAGTACCGTCACATACACAATCCACATCAACTTCGATGGCATCATCTAAGAAGCGATCAAGTAGGACAGGCGCTTCGTTCGAGGCTTGTACCGCGGTACGTAGGTAATGTCTTAGCTCGTCTTCGTTGTAGACGATTTCCATCGCGCGGCCACCTAACACATAAGATGGACGTACAACCAATGGATAACCCACGTCTTTTGCTTTAACCAAGCCATCTTCCAAGCTCGTTGCTAAGGCGTTTGATGGCTGTACTAGGTTGAGCTGTTGAATCATGTGCTGGAAGCGCTCACGGTCTTCCGCGCGGTCGATTGCATCAGGGCTAGTACCGATGATTTTTACGCCCGCAGATTCTAACGCGCGCGCCAGTTTCAATGGCGTTTGACCACCGAACTGCACAATCACACCGTCTGGGTTTTCGATACGGACGATTTCTAGCACGTCTTCTAATGTGATTGGCTCAAAGTATAGACGGTCAGAGGTGTCATAATCAGTTGAAACCGTTTCAGGGTTACAGTTGACCATAATGGTTTCATAGCCGTCTTCACGCATGGCGAGCGCTGCGTGTACACAGCAGTAATCAAACTCGATACCTTGGCCAATACGGTTCGGCCCGCCACCGATAACCATGATCTTTTTCTTGTCAGTTGGGTTGGCTTCACATTCGCTATCGTAGGTTGAGTACATATAAGCCGTGCTGGTCGCAAACTCTGCCGCACAGGTATCGACACGCTTATACACGGGATAAACGTTTAGATCCCAACGCTTTTTGCGTAGTTGCTTCTGTGACACGCCTAGCAATTTAGCCAAACGTAAATCTGACAAACCTTTACGCTTAAAGCTGCGTAGATTTTTCTCGTTCAAACCACCAAAGCCGAGTGATTTCACGGTGGCTTCGGTTTTCACGATATCTTCGATTTGTACCAAGAACCATGGGTCAATCTTGGTGAAGTTGAACACCTCATCGACACTCATACCAACGCGGAAGGCATCAGCGATATAGTAGATGCGATCAGGGGTTGGAATCGTTAGACGATTGATAATCTCGCTACGAGCCTTCTCAGCACTGACTTTTGATAAATCAACTTGCTCATCAAAACCATCCGCGCCAGTTTCCATACCGCGTAGTGCTTTTTGCATCGACTCTTGGAAGTTACGACCAATCGCCATGACTTCACCGACCGATTTCATCTGAGTCGATAGGATATTGTCCGCTTGTGGGAATTTTTCAAAGTTGAAACGCGGTATCTTGGTAACGACATAATCAAGCGCAGGCTCAAAGCTGGCTGGCGTTTTGCCACCCGTGATGTCATTTTGCAATTCATCTAGCGTGTAACCAATTGCCAGTTTTGCTGCGATTTTGGCAATCGGGAAACCAGTCGCTTTTGAGGCTAGGGCAGATGAGCGTGATACACGTGGGTTCATCTCGATGACGACCATGCGGCCCGTATCAGGGTTGATACCGAACTGTACGTTTGAGCCGCCTGTTTCTACACCGATCTCACGCAGTACCGCGAGCGATGCGTTACGCATGATTTGGTATTCTTTATCAGTCAATGTCTGCGCAGGGGCTACGGTGATTGAGTCACCAGTATGTACACCCATTGGGTCAAAGTTTTCGATGGCACAGATGATGATGCAGTTGTCGTTTTTGTCACGAACCACTTCCATCTCGTACTCTTTCCAACCGATGAGTGACTCATCGATAAGTAGCTGATGGTTTGGTGACAGATCAAAACCGCGCTCACAAATCTCGATGAACTCATCGCGGTTATACGCGATACCGCCGCCTGAACCGCCCATGGTGAATGAGGGACGAATGATACAGGGATAGCCCATCTTTTCTTGGGTAGCAAAAGCTTCTTCCATCGTTTCAGCTGTTTCAGCGCGTGGGCACTCAAGGCCGATACGTTTCATCGCCTTGTCAAATAAGTCGCGATCTTCTGCCATTTCGATCGAGTCTTTGGTGGCACCAATCAGCTCGCAGTCGTACTTAGTCAATACGCCATGCTTATCTAGGTCTAGCGCACAGTTGAGCGCGGTCTGTCCGCCCATGGTTGGCAAGATCGCATCAGGACGCTCTTTGGCAATGATTTGTTCAACCGTCTGCCACGTGATCGGCTCGATATAGGTGGCATCTGCCATGACAGGATCGGTCATGATGGTCGCAGGGTTTGAGTTGACCAAGATGACACGGTAGCCTTCTTCTTTTAGTGCTTTACACGCCTGTGCGCCTGAATAGTCAAACTCACACGCTTGGCCGATGACGATGGGGCCGGCGCCAATGATAAGAATGCTTTTTATGTCGGTACGTTTTGGCATAGTTAGAGCTACCTTCGTTTGATGATATTTTAAGTAATCTTTATTTTTAATAACGCTTATGGCGTTTTATACTTACAATGCGTTGTTACAGTACTGCTCAAACCGCTTTTAGCGATTCAAGCATTGACTTATTATCAAGTTATAATGAACCGTTAAGCTTGAGCAGTTTTAGCCGCTTCCATCATCTCAGCAAACTTATCAAACAATGGCGCGCAGTCATGTGGGCCAGGGCTGGCTTCTGGGTGACCTTGAAAGCTAAAGACAGGCTTATTGGTTAGCTCGATACCTTGGTTAGTACCATCAAAAAGTGAGCGATGGGTCGATTTGACATTGTCAGGTAGCGTGTCTTCATCAACGGCAAAGCCATGGTTTTGACTGGTGATCATCACTGTGCCAGTGGCTAGATCTTGTACCGGATGGTTGGCACCATGATGGCCCGTTTTCATTTTGATCGTATTAGCACCGCTGGCAAGACCAATCAGCTGATGACCGAGGCAAATACCAAACGTTGGCACGTCTGTTTCTTCAATAATGTGACGTACACTATCGATCGCGTAATCACAAGCTGCAGGATCACCAGGACCGTTTGATAAGAAAATACCGTCTGGGTTCATTGCTAGCACGTCTGCGATAGGCGTCTGTGCTGGGACAACCGTTACGTGACAACCGCGGTCGACGAGCATACGTAAGATATTGGTTTTGCTACCGAAGTCATAAGCGACGACGTTGAATTTGGCATCGATATGAGTGCCGAGCTGCTTAAAGAAGCCGCCAGTACCACTGTCATGGCTACCTGCCACGTCACGGTTGAGTAGGGTGTCTGACAGATCCCATGTGCCTGCTGTCCATTCAAAGCTTTCTGTCGTGCAGCATTCTTTTGCCAAGTCCATGCCCTTTAGGCCTGCAAATCCTTGTGCCAGCTCAATCGCTTTTTGCTCATCTTCAACGCTGATCGTCTCGCCATCTGATGCGGTCATGATACAGCCGTTTTGTGCACCTTTATCACGCAATAGGCGTGTCAATTGACGGGTATCAATTTCAGCGATAGCGATGGTATTGTTACGTCGTAAGTAGTCGCTAAGTGACTCTGAGTTACGGAAGTTAGAGGTTGCCATAGTAGCGTCACGGATGATGAGACCGTCTGCCCATACTTTGTGACCGTTACCAGACTCGGTATCCTCGGCATTGGTGCCTGTATTACCGATATGCGGATAAGTTAGGGTGACCAGCTGTCGCGCATAACTTGGATCGGTTAGAATTTCTTGATACCCTGTCATGGCGGTATTAAATACCACTTCACCAACACGATGACCTAGGCTGCCGATACTGACACCGCGAAAAATTGTACCGTCTGCTAGTGCCAAAATTGCTTGTGTTTCTACCGATGAATTCAAGGATTGCCTCCGCTATTATTGGTGAGTGCCATCATGTTTCGCGGAAGTAGTATTTCTCTGTATCCTTTTATTTATAGTACCTGAAGACTGTCAGATAAAGAAAATAAAAGGACGATACACAAAAATTTTCCACAAAAAAGCGAGAAGACATTATTGATGAAAACTACAAAACCCACTAGATAGTGAATAGGTAACTTGCATCATGTCCGCTCGCTTAGGCACAGATTTTGCGTATTATATACAAAATAGTGAGTTATGGCTAGCCGATTTATTGGATTAATAGTCATTATATAGGTAATAGCTGATCCTTTATAAAAAGCTGCAATAAAAGCTGCAATCTATTAAAAAATAGCCTAAGCAAGAGTATGATAGTTTTGATTATCCTGATATTCATCAGCCATTAATAGCGCTAGATTTTCGCAGTTGGCTTTGTCACAATGGACAACGCAGCGCTAGACCCAATTTTTATGATCGTTTGTTATAACAATAATGAAGATGACAAGGAATCGTTATGATTTATCAATATTTAGACAAAACCCCTGAGTTTGCCGTACCGTTCAACGGCTGGGTTGCTGACTCGGCGCAAGTGATGGGCGATGTGTATCTAGGTCATCAGGCCAATATTTGGTTCGGTGCGGTGATACGCGGTGACAACGATCGTATCCATATCGGTGATTATAGTAATGTACAAGAAAACAGTGTGATTCACACTGATGCAGGTATCAAAGTGACTATCGGTAATTACGTGACTATCGGTCATCTGGCGATGCTACATGGTTGCGAGGTCGGTGATAATAGCTTGATTGGTATCGGTGCTGTGGTACTCAATAGTGTCAAGATTGGTAAAAACTGTCTGATAGGGGCGAAAGCCTTAATTACTGAAGGTCAGGTTATTCCTGATAACTCGCTAGTGATGGGCGCACCTGCCAAAGTCGTTAAGACGCTAACCGATGAGCAAGCTGCGATGCTAAAAATGTCAGCGCTGCACTATGCTGAGCGTTGCCAAAAATTCAAAACTGGTTTAACAGAAGTAGCAATACCTGATTAAGGTTAGATAGACTTGTCTCCCACGTTTTGTACCTTTTTATTAAATACTTCATATTTTTTCGCAACCAACGATAAGGTCTCACCATGCAGACAAATCAAGCACAAACACAACAAAAACAACTGGCATTATTTGACTTAGATCATACCTTACTGGATGTCGATAGCGATTATCTCTGGGGCGAGTATATTGTCAAGCATGACCTTGTCGATGAGGCGCAGTACCGTACGGCCAATCAAAAATTTTATAATGACTATATCGAAGGGACGTTAGACGCAACAGAGTACAATGAATTTGTCGCGCAGTTTTTGAGCAGTCTGCCTCTTGATAGACTTGACGAGCTAAGAGAGGACTACATCAAAAGCGAGATCGAGCCACATATTCGCCCAAAAGCGATGGAAGCGTTGTGCCAGCATATTGAGAAAGGGCACGATGTGGTAATTATTTCTGCGACCAACGACTTTGTGGTGTCCGCCATTGCCAAACGTTTTGGCGTTGAGTCAGCCAATGTATTGGCAACGCCGCTCGAGATCAAAGATGATCGCTATACAGGTAAGCTCACTGACAGACCAAACTTTCAAGCAGGCAAAATATATCATCTAGATAAATGGCTCAATAAGCAGCAAGCCGTTGGCATCACCTTTGAAAAAACCTATGCCTATTCAGATTCCAAAAACGATATTCCACTGCTCGAATGGGCTGATGTGGCTGTTTGTGTATCGCCTGATGATGCGCTACATGCTCATGCCTTGGCACATCGCTGGGCAGTAGAAGACTGGTCAATCTAGATTGCTTAATCTAGTAATAGTAGGAACAAGAATAATTAGACAACCATTTATGCTTAATCTCATTTAAAATAGCGCCACATTTGTTATTTATTTTTTTAGAAAAACAGGAACACTTATGGAAATCAATCCGTATCAAGAACAGATTAAAGATTTATCCGAGCGCGGGCAGGATTTGCGGAGGTATCTTTGACTTCGATGGTAAGCAAGAACGTTTAGAAGAAGTTAATTTAGAGTTAGAAAATCCTGAGCTGTGGAATGACCCAGAGCGTGCTACCAAGATTAATAAAGAAAAAAGCCACCTTGATGGTGTCATCGATGTGGTGGTCTCTCTTGAAACCACGCTAGAAGATGCGTCCGCCATGCTAGAGCTGGCAGTAGAGGCAGAAGATGAGTCGTTGCTGGCTGACGTGCAAAGCGAGCTAGATGATGCCGAGCAGCGCGTGGCTGATCTAGAGTTCCGCCGTATGTTCAGCGGCGAGATGGATCCAAACAACTGCTACTTAGATATCCAATCAGGCAGTGGTGGCACCGAAGCGCAAGATTGGGCGGAGATGCTACTGCGTATGTATACACGCTGGGCTGAAGCGCACGGCTTTAAGGTAGACGTGATTGAAGTGTCTGCTGGCAGCGTCGCGGGTATCAAGTCGGCAACGATCGAGATCAAAGGCGACTACGCGTTTGGTTGGTTGCGTACTGAGATTGGTGTCCATCGTTTGGTACGTAAGTCACCATTTGATAGCAACAATGGTCGTCATACCTCGTTTGCAGCGGTGTTTGTCTCGCCTGAAATTGATGATAATGTCGATATCGACATCAATCCTGCTGACTTGCGCATTGATACCTATCGCTCATCTGGTGCGGGCGGTCAGCACGTCAACACGACTGATTCTGCGGTACGTATTACCCATGAGCCATCAGGCGTAGTCGTGACCTGTCAGAATGAGCGTAGTCAGCACGGTAACAAAGCGACGGCGATGAAGATGCTACGTGCTAAGCTCTACGAGCTTGAGATGCAAAAACGTATGGAAAAACAACAAGCGGTTGAAGACAACAAGTCTGATGTCGGTTGGGGCAGCCAGATTCGCTCGTACGTGCTTGATGATTCTCGTATTAAGGATCTGCGTACGGGTGTTGAAACCTTTAACACCGGCGCTGTACTCGATGGCGACCTCGATCAGTTTATCGAAGCCAGTCTAAAAGCAGGTCTATAAAATAGAATTCAAATACCAACTAACATGTAATTAAGGAAGATTATGCCAAGCGTAAATAATTATTTTGATGACAAAGTGACCTCCATTGCTTTTCAAACAGCAACCAAGCCTGCCACTGTCGGTGTTATGGAAAGCGGTGAGTATGAATTTGGCACCAGTGAGTTTGAGACCATGAGTGTGGTGAGCGGTGCATTGACGGTTAAGCTACCAGAGAGTGATGAGTGGCAAACGTTTAATGCTGGCGAGCAATTTACCGTTGAAGCTAACAAAAAGTTTCAAGTAAAAGTAGACATCGAAACGGCTTATTTATGCCTGTACGGCAAATAATTACTTTTATATTAAAGTAGTATAAAAACAAAAAAAGCCAAGTATTTGATACTTGGCTTTTTTTTGTGGACTGTCCCGTCCTGAAATAAGTTTACGAAAAAGGAGCTTATTCATGGACAAGTTAGAGACTACAAGGGCTAAGCGTACG
>NZ_JASMRR010000006.1:0-228370 GCF_041431175.1 Psychrobacter sp. Arc29
GATCTGATTACCTTTTTAAGAGGTGATGATGGTGCCGATGGTCAGGACGGCGTTGATGGCGCAGATGGTGCCGACGGCCAGGATGGTGCAGATGGTCGATCTGCTCTTGAGCTGTTGATTGCAGTGGGCGAATTACCTGCAGATGCCACTGTCGATGACTTTATCGAATACCTAAGAGGTGATGATGGCATCAATGGCGCAGATGGTGTCGATGGTCAGGATGGTGCAGATGGTCGATCTGCTCTTGAGCTATTGATTGAAGTCGGTGCATTACCAGAAAATGCCACCGTTGATGACTTTATCGAATACCTAAGAGGTGATGATGGCGCAGATGGTGTCGATGGGGTCGATGGTCAGGACGGTATTGACGGTGACAATGTTCCTTTTGTTAATATATTAGAAGGAGATGATGCCCTTATCACTGGTTCTGATTTGCTTGAGACAGGTAGTATAGCAGTTGCTATAGCGCTGACAGATGACGCTCAAGTAGATGATATTCTGACCGTCAATGGCATTGATACTGTTATTACTCAAGACATGATTGATAATGGCTTTATTACTTCTGTAGATATTCCAGCACAAGGTCAGACATTGTTTGTTAGAGCCACAATCACATACCAAGATGGTACTCAATCAGGGACTGGTAAAGACTTTGCGAGAGTTGGTGATACAGAAGCCCCCATTCTAACAGTCGATGCCATTGATAATGGCCCAGACGAGGATGGTAACGGTGAACCGGATAGTACTACGATTACAGGGACAACCGAAGCAGGGGCTATCGTTGGTGTTGATATTAATGGAGACGGAAGGGCTGATTTTGTCACCTTGGCAGATGCATTAGGTAATTTCTCAGTGACAATCGAACCTGCACTGGATGAAGGTCAGCAAGTAGATGTTACTGCTACAGATGCTGCAGATAATACTTCTGAACCACAGGTAGTTATTGGCTTAGGTGACACTATTGCACCTACTAATCCTACCATTACTGCCCCGCCACCCAATGGGCTTAACGGTACGTACAGTGAAGAGGATTTGAATGCAGATGGTACCGTTACTGTCTTGGTTGAAGTGCCTAATGATGCTCAACTTGGCGATACCTTAATTGTTAATGATCAAGAAATCTTAATAACTCGAAAAATACTATTTACTGGTTACTCGCTAAATGTTGATCCTGGCGATAGAGTGACGGCCAGTATCAGAGATAAAGCGGGTAATGAAAGTGGTACTGTCATTGCAGATATTAGTGTTGATAGTACTGCGCCTTTAAATGCGCCGGTTATCACTGACAACGTGGCCAATGATGGCAGTGGCGATTTGCTAGATCCTCCAGAAATCATTGCAGATTTTGGTATTACTAATGACAATACCCCAGGTGTCATCGTACCTACCGATCAAGTGGCTAATGGCACACCGCAACTGGTCGTCGATGGAGAGGTAGTAGCGTCAACTTCTGTGCCAAATGGCGATGGTAGTGTAACTTTGACGCCCTCCCAGCCACTTGCAGATGGGGAGCATGACTTGACCTACAACATCAGAGATAGTGCTAACAACGTCAGTGGTAATGCGCCTGTCGAAACCATCATAGTAGATACCACTGCACCCGGAGGAGAAGATGGCGCAGCTCAACCGCTACCAGTCGTTATCATTCCTGAAGCTGCTGGTGGCGTAAATGCGACTGAGTTTGCAGATGGTATCCAAACTCAGGTAACGTTACCAACAGGTACTTTGGTAGGCGATATTGTCACGCTCACCATAACGCCAGAGATTGGCACAGCCATTACCGTTGACTATGTAGTGACAGCAAATGATCTTGATGTCAACGGTGGCAATGGTACAGCAGATATCACCATTCCAAATGGTGCAGGCGGCATCAGTATCAATGGCGCTTATAGCGTAGTGGCGACAGTAGCGGATGCTGCTGGTAATGTCAGTGCGCCAAGTGTGGCTGTCGATTTTGATTTAAACGCAGATTTCATCGCTCGCGATGATCTGGACGACTTGGATCTAGGAGCATTACAGGTCACCTATTACGGTCCAGTCAGTGGTTCTGATTTAGACATACTTGGTGTTGGAGAAGGGACGGGTGGTGTAGACAGCAGCCTCAACTTTACCGTGAATGCAGGCGCAAGTGGTACAGTCAGTATTGAAGTCAGTCAGACAGCGTTAGTCGCAGTAGCAGATGCGATAAATATAGAAGTTTATAATAGCAATGGAGATCTGGTTTATGTTGGTACGACAGGTGACGACCCACTGATAGGTGATGTGCTCGGTTTCGAGTTACTAGGGTTAACTGGTAATGATACATTGACCGCAACAGTCTCAGGTCTAACTCCAGATAATTATACGGTCGTGGTACGTAATGATCGTAGTACTCTCGAAACTTTAATCGATGATATTACCTTGGAAGAGTTAGGTGATGCAGGGGTTGTACTTGGTCCTGACAACCAAGAGGCTGTGCTGGATGCTGTTGAAGCTGCACTTAATGACACTCTTGGACTAGGTTCAGATTTAGGCTTAGGCCTAGGATTGAACTTAGGCTTAGACTTGAGTTTGGGTGTGGGAACTTTGGTTAGAGGTATTCTCGAAACTACCTTAGATCTAACCACAGATATAGGGGCTGGTGAACTGGTCGGTTTGCTGCAAGAAAGCGCAGTATTAAATACATTGCTCGGCGGGGTGATTGATCCTGTGGTCGATGCATTGGCCGAAGCACTACTAAGTAATACTTTGACATTACTTCAAACGACGGATATCACTGCCACAGTGACTGAGTTCGATTATGCAGATGACACTGTCATTGAAGGAAACGTCATCAATCCTGATCCATTGGTAGTAGGTGAACCAGGCGAGGATGACGTGCTTGGCGGCGTACTGATTGATATTGATAGTAATAATACTGGATCCGAGCCTACTTCGCAGACAGTTGGTAATGTAACGACATTCACGATACAGGGTCAGTACGGTGTTTTGGTTATTGATTCCAATGGTGGTTATACCTATACGGCGAACGGCGATTTTGCATCATCAGGTCAGACAGATACATTTACCTATACAGTATCTGATGGGGATGTCAGTGATACAGCAGAGTTGGTAATCAATCTCGATGCAGTCGTTGATACGACTCCGCCAGATACCCCAACGATCGATGTGCCTATCGCTGGCGATAACGTCGTTAATGCTACCGAAGCTGCGGCAAGTTTTGCGGTCACAGGTACGGGTGTTTCAGGCGATACGATTACCTTGACTGATGGCTCAAATAACATTCTCGGTACGGCGATTGTTGATGCGCTTGGTAATTGGAGTATCAACGTTGATGAAGCAGAAGTGAGGGCAATGGGAGAAGGCGCTGAGCAGTTGAGCGCTACTGCAACAGACCCTGCGGGCAACGTAAGTATTATCGCTGCGACAGCTACTATCACTGTTGACACGACTGTGCCAGTGGCGTTTGATAATGACGTTGCACTGGATATAGGTTTCCAGACATCGACTACTAATGTAGCCTTAAAGAGTACTACGGTAGGAGGACTACTTAACCTTGGTTTGCTTGCAGATACCGTAGAGGTAAGCGCGCTGAGTAGTAGTAATGTTCTTTCTTTCAATGTCGCTGAAAACACAACTAGGCAGGTAACGGTTGATGGTCGTGGAAGTGCTCTTGCAAATCTAAGTGTTTCTGGAGATCGTGATTTTGATCTTGTGGTATATAAAGATAATGGAGACGGTTCTGCTACATTAGTCCAAACAACAGAGGATTGGCTGGTTTATAAAGCAGGTATTGGATTCTTGGCACCTTCATGGAGTGCTGCTGACCTTGTATTACCGGAGTTTGAAGGTGGCGGAACGTACTATGTCACGCTCGGTAATGATGGCGGACTTCTAGATGTTTCGTTATTGAGTGGTCTTAGACTTGAAACAAAATCAGACGTCATTACCAATTACACCCCACCTGCTACCGTTAATGCTTCGGCAGGTGGGAATGTCATTACCGACATAGGTGATGATGGTGCAGACGTTATTACAGCCGGAACGATCGTGTCAGTAGTTGACGGCATTGGAGTAACCACAGGAACACAGATCACTGGAGACTATGGCGTACTTACCATTAACCAAGATGGTAGCTATACCTACGTAGCCAATACTGATTTCACGGGCACGTTTGGTGATGTTGATCGCTTTGAGTACACGATTACGGCACCAAATGGCGAAATATCTATCGCAAATCTAGATATTACGCTTGATTACAATACAGATAGTGGGGCGTTTGCTGCACGTAGCGTGATACTAGATGACACCTTCACACTTGGCATTGATGATGCTATCGAACTTCCTGATACATCATTAACCACCTCAAGCGAAGGTTTCGAAATTCTTAGCTTTGAGGGCGCAGATCAAGTGATTAGCCTATCTGATATGATGCAGCCCGATATCATTGATATTAGCGGTATTGGTGCTAATACGTTGAATGTAGCAGCTAAAGACATTAATTCCGCGATTTATGTCAGAGGCGATAGTGACGATACAGTCGATCTAGAAGGGGATAGTTGGTCAAGTGTTGGACAGACTGTCTCAGAAGGTGAGATATATGATGTGTGGCAATCAGGTGTTGACACCTCTACGCAGATCTACATCGATACTGATATAGTTAATATTATCTGATACCCGCCAATCGTATTTTAATATTGAAAACGCTTCCGAAATGGAGGCGTTTTTCATGCTATTTATTTAGCTGTTTTAAGATATAGTTAATAGTGCTTCAGAGGTTTCATATAATTGTTTTATTTTTTAAGTTAAAAATATTAGAAAGTAAAAGACTATAAAGGATAATAAAAACATGGATGAATGTATAGACTCGACTGTCTTAGTGAACCATTTGAAAGAAAATATCTCAAAAATTTATGACAACTGGTCAAAAACACATATTAATCAAATAAATAACAAGAGTGGAGTAAATGTCATTTTTGATACTCTACTTAATACCTTTGTGTTATCCGTATCCGATGGCTACGCAAGAGCCAAAACGGTGACATTTTTTATAGATGGTTTAGTGAATATAAATGAAGCAAGTCGTATTAATGATTTTGCTGATTTTGAAAAAATACTCCCTATCATTATTACAAAAATTACTAATTTATCATCTAAGTTTGAAGCGCCTATCGCTTGGCTTAGACTTGAGTGGATCAATCAGGCAGCACTTACGACTTGGTCAAGCTTTGAGCAATATGTAAAAAGTTTTAAACGCAATTACTATCGCTCAGGAGTTGCGTTCAAAGGAGTACGTGAGCCATGGTTGTTGCTTACTGAGATGGAGTTAAATGCCAATGCATGTCTGTATTTAGGCAATAGTGTCGCTCATGCTGGTGTCAATATCCACAATCTGACAACTTACGTGAGAGCGCGTCATGGCAGTAGTCAAATTCCAGATTTTAGCGATGATTTGCCTATTGTCAGCTTTAATACGGCAGGTGTGTTTATAGATGGAAAGACAGGAGGATTTCATAATCTTGAGACTCAGCCGCGTTGCAAAGGTCATCGTAAGCTGTTGCCACTATCGGCAGAAAATATTCAGCCTATCATTGAGATGTCTACACAGTATCTTGCTAGACAAGTAACGCACACAGGCCGATATGTATATGGGTATTTCCCTTGCTTTGATCGGATGATACAGACTTACAATAGTCTACGCCATGCCAGTAGTACTTATGCGTTGATAGAGGGTTATGAGGCGTGCCGTCGCTTTGGTAGTGATTTTGATGACGACTACAGCACGCAATCAAGTCAAGCTTCAGCGATGCTAGCTAAGCTGACGTTGTCTGAAATGCACATTAATATCGACAAAGCCATGAGCTATCTGATTGATGAGCTTATTCAAATATACGATGATAAGGCCTATGTCATAGATACAGGCGGAGAGATCAAACTGGGTGCGAATGCTGTGGCGATATTAGCAATCGTCAAGTATTTGCAGGTCTTGCCTGATATGCCGTTTGCAGACGACTACCGTGCATTGGCCACTAAGTTAGCGATAGGTATCGTCGCGATGCAACAAGATGACGGCAGCTTTGTGCACGTATTACATCGTAAAGACCTAACACTAAAAGCGAAACACCGCATTATTTATTATGATGGAGAGGCTGCATTTGCAATGATGCGCCTATATGGTTTGACCAAAGATGAGCGTTGGCTTGACTGTGTCACGCGAGCCTTTGATTATTTTATAGCAGCGAAGCACCACCAAGCCCATGACCATTGGCTGTCTTACTGTTCAAACGAGCTGATTATTTATAAGCCTGAAAAAAAGTATTTTCGTTTCGCGGTCAATAATATCGCAGGGTATATCGACTTTATCAAAAATCGCATCACCACGTTTCCAACCTTACTTGAGCTATGCATGGCGTTTCACAAAATGCTATTAAAGCTAGATGATTATCCAGAATTTCACGATGTGTTAGTAGACTTTGATATTCAAAGCTTTTATCAAGCATTACATGTACGCGCCAATCACCTCATGAATGGTTTTTTCTTTCCAGAAATGGCTATGTTCTATAAGGCTCCGCAGACCATCTTGCACGGTTTTTTCATCCGTCATCATTCATTTAGAGTGCGTATTGATGACGTGGAGCACTATCTATCAGGATTAATCGCGTATCAGCGTTTTTTGAAAAGCGCAGATTATCCAAAGCTTGCTAGTAAAAGCGCCAAAGCTATTAAATAATTATGATTGATGCTGAAGATTTCGCTATTGATCACTTTGACTTCACTATTACAGTCATTGATTTTTTGAAAAGTAAATTCACAGCGATTTTTTAGATCACTAATTTTGAATATAGTAAAAAAATACTACTATCGAGAATTTATTCGAAAAAATAGCATTTAAAATATAGACTTAAAAATGCTGATTGATTCTAATTCTCTATAAGGAATAAATAAATATCATTTTAGTTATTATCTGATTGTCTTATCACATAAGTTTTAGTAAGGTTTAATGAATAGACACTAAACAGCGCATCAAAAAGATGTTCATAATGCTGACCACTGAAACTGAATATGAAAAATACGAGTTACCGAAAATATCTCTCTTATAATCTGATATCGCGTCAGAAGACTGCTTTTTTGGCAGCGTGTTTGTCTTTTACCATACCTGCCAAAGCAGCGGTAGAAGATTTACAGATCAATAATTTGGTTGCGCAAGCGATTCAGACGCATCCTTTGGTGGGGTCGGCACGCGCGAGTCAACAAGCAACCACAGAAGGTATCAGCGCGGCCAAGTTAAATCTGTTGCCAACGCCAAGTGTCAGCTCAGGTTTTGATAGAGACAATGATTTTGTCTCACAAGTGACCCTACGCCAGCCTTTATGGACGGGCGGCAAGCTCACAGCAGATGTCAATCAAGCCATATTTGATGATAAAGCTGCCGTGGAATATATCTACGAGCAACAAAATTTAGTCGCCAAAACGACCATTGATGCTTGGCAGAGCTACATTCAAGCTGTCGCAAAACAAGCCGTCCATGTCGATAATCTAAAAGAACTGGGTGATTTTGAAGCCATGATGCAGCGCCGCGTTGGCCAAGGGGTATCGGCTAGGATTGAGCTTGATCTTGTGACCAACCGTATCCTGCAGGAGCAGACGGCTTATCAAGCTGCTGCTGAGCAGCAACGTATCGCCGCCGCTCGGCTTGAGCAAATTATCGGTCAGCCGTTGTCTCAAATGAGTGCGATGAGCATACCGAACATCAAGGTACTGGTAAATCAAGCCAAGCAGCAATCTGTCGATTTTGAAAAAATGGCGTTTGATCGAGCAGGTTTTTATAACCCTACTGTTGTAAAAGAGCATTTCCAGATTGAATCTGCCAAGCAAGGTGTCGAATCGCAAAAAGCTGCTCAATATCCCACCGTTTATGCTCAGTACGAACATGCTTACTATCACGAAAATAACGAAAACGATGGCAAGTTTTCATTAGGTTTGAGTTATGCACCCGGTGCTGGATTTTCCAATTTTGCGCTAGCACGCGCCTCACAAGCACAGGTCAATAGCCTAATACAGAATCAAGAAGCAGCACGCCGTAATGTGATAGAGAACATTCAAGTACAGTACCAGCAGTTTGTCAGTGCAAAAGATAGAGAAACGTCATTGGTCGCTGCCGTCGCTGGTGCACAGCTGGTGGTCAGCTCGTATCGTCGGCAGTTTATTGCTGGGCGAAAGTCATGGCTAGAAGTACTCAATGCCGTTCGTGAGCACAATGATTATCAAGTACAGCTGGTACAAACTCGGGCAGAGATGCTGGGTGCATTTTATCGACTGCAAGTAGATTTTGGCATCATGCAGTGGCAGCAGTTTTCTCATAATCGTCAGCCAGTCACTCTATTTAGCCCCAAAAATTCGGTCAAACAGTGGCTCAATAAGCAAGAGAATAGCAGCAACATGAGTCACGAGTTTGGCTACGGAGACAATATAGCAGAAGAGCAGTATATCGAGATTAGGCTACCAGCGACTGCCGAGCAAGATTTGGATAATGGTCACTATCTCATGTTGAATGAAGACTACAGTATTACGCCGATAATTGAACAAAAGAGTATGGTAAATAACTAAATAGGTAAGTCATAGAAAAGCGTAGATAGCCATTTCTCGATAACAATGACTTTAGTGTTTTTCCTAGATTATCTTGAATATAGCAACTGTCTAAAAAATGAAATAAGCGAGTGATATGAGTGCACATTTGCAGAAGACAACGTCTGAATCTGTTGATCACAGCAATGAATTACCACTGTCTGAACAGGTTGATCTGACTGAAACGCTGACCGATGCGATCAAGCACTTGCTCGGGCAACAGGGCTATCCAGTAGATAATATAAGACTCCATGATATCGTTGAGCGTCATAGTGAGCTATCGGATAGACAAGGTCAAAGCATTCATGAGTTAGGCGGTGTCATCGCTGTGTTACAAGGTATTGGTATTAATGACACACCCGAGATATTAGAGCAGCCCGATGCGGCTTTTTTGCCCTTGCTGGCGTATCAGTCGGCGTTAGGCTGGGGCGTCATCGACAGTCAAACCCCGCAAAAAATCTGGAACTTTAGACAGTCAAACCAGCAAGTACATGTGCGCGCCAATGAGCTGTCGTTGGTGTTGCGTATTCGCCTAAAAGAAGATCATATTCAGCAGCGCAAAGCCTCATTTTCTGACTTGCTAAAATCTGATTTGGGTAATTATAAAGGCATTCTCGTTGAAGCTGTTATCGCCACTTTTCTGATTAATATGCTGGCGTTGGCAGTCTCCTTGTTTTCTATGCAAGTTTATGACCGTGTCATACCAACACGCAGTGAGTACACGCTTATCATTTTGGCAAGCGGTGTGCTTTTGGTCATTTTATTTGAAGCGTTTATGAAATTTTCGCGTTCAAAGATTATGGATAAAGTGGTGGTCGGTCTCGATCAGTATCTGTCTCGAGAAGTGTTCCAGCGTCTACTCAAAGTACGTATCGATCAGATGCCAGGGTCAGTGGGCTCTATGGCAGCACAATTACGTGGCTACGAGCAAGTGCGCAGCTTTTTTACCGCCAGTACGCTTTTTGGCTTGGTCGATTTGCCGATGACCATTATTTTTATTACCTTGGTGGCTTTTATTGGCTCACCTTTAGTAGCTGCCGTACCAGTGGTTGCAGCGATGATCGCGATTACGATGGGACTGATTGCGCGCAAACGCATTGATGCCATTGCAGCAGAAGGCGCGACGGCTTCTTATTATAAAACAGGTCTGCTAGTCGAGGCGGTAGAAGGTGTTGAGACTATAAAGGCGGGGGCGGGTAGTTGGAAATTTCTTTCGCGTTGGCTTGATGTGATGGATGTGACTATCAAAAACGACTTGGACATGAAGCATGCCAATGATAATCTCACGTATTTCACACAGATGCTGCAGCAGGTCAGTTATGTTGGTATCGTGATTGTTGGCTCATTTGTCGTGATGCAAGGTGACATGACAATGGGTGGACTGATTGCCTGCTCGATATTGGGTGGTAGGGTACTCGCGCCCGTTATGGCGATACCCAATTTATTAGTACAGTATGCTCATGCCAAAGCCGCTAAGATGAACATTGAGAGCCTATTTGCCCTTGAGCAAGACAACCAAGGCGTGGCTTACCCATTGTCACCCACACATATTAAAGGTGGCTATCAGTGTGACGGTCTGGTATTTAACTATAAAGACAATGACCGCCCAGCCATCAACATTCCACAGCTATCGATAAAACCGGGCGAACGCATAGCGATACTTGGACCTATTGGCTCAGGAAAATCGACACTATTAAAGGTGCTGGCAGGATTGTATGCACCGACCAAAGGCCGAGTGTTGTTAGATGGTCTTGATATACATCAAGTCAGCCGTGAGACGCTCAGTGAGCGTCTGGGTTACTTGCAGCAAGACCATCGATTGTTTCAAGGGACTCTGCGGGAGAACTTATTAATTGGTATGGCAGCGCCCAATGATGATGTTCTACAGGACACGCTACATAGAACCGGACTCATCAATTTAGTATCGAGCCATTCTAGCGGCCTTGACTTGCCGATTAGTGAAGGTGGTAAAGGGCTGTCAGGTGGGCAAAAGCAACTGGTAGCATTCACCCGTTTGCTGCTGACCAAGCCGGATGTGTTTTTGCTAGACGAGCCGACAGCATCTATGGACAATCGCCAAGAGCAGCGCTGCTTGCAGGTTTTGCGGCAGGAACTGACTCAGGGACAGACATTTATTGTGTCTACCCATAAGACCGCATTGCTTGACTTGGCTGATCGCATCATTATCATGGACAACCAGCGCATTATTATGGATGGACCAAAACAGGCCGTACTCGATGAGCTGAAAAAAAACGAGCAAGGAAAACAAAAAGTCACTGCACAACAAAGTAATAAAACAGCGCACCAAACCAGTCGCCCAGCAGCTAAAGTGAAACCAAATCCTACTGTAGCTCAGCAACCAGTAACTAGGCAGCAATTGACTGACCCAAAAGTAAAAGGGCTTGAGGCGACGAACAATAGCGTACAGCCTAGCAGCGCCAAATTCTCAATAGACGATCAAGGGAAGTAGGTATGTCATCGTATAAATACACACCCACCAAACCCAAAGTTGGTCAAGCCAGATTGAGTATTTGGGTCGCTTTGATTGGTATTATCATTTTGATCGTATGGGCGTCGTTTGCCAAGATTGATCAGGTTACCCGTGCCACTGCAACAGTGATTGCAAGCGCGCGGACGCAGGAGATTCAAGCATCAGAAGGCGGTGTGTTGACAGATCTAGCGGTTGTCGAGGGTGAAGAGGTCAAAGCAGGTCAGCTGCTTGTGGTATTAGAAGAAGAGCGTGCTAAAGCAGCGGTGGATAATTCTGCCTCTAAAACAGCGGCATTAAAGGCCAAATTGGCAAGGTTAAATGCCGAAATTTTTGAAACACCACTGGTGTTCCCTAAAGACGTACAAAGTTATCCTGAGTACGTACAGAACCAAAGAGCGCTCTATAACCGTCGGCGTCAGGCCATTAATGAAGATGTCTCTTCTCTCGAAAAAATGCTGGTACTAGCGCGCCAAGAGCTTAGCATGAACGAGCCATTACTCGAATATGGCGATGTCAGTCAGGCCGATGTCATCAAGCTGAGTCGGCAGGTCGCTGATATTGAAGCGCAAATCAACAATAAGCGTAACAAGTACTTTGAAGAAGCACAGGCGGAAATGACGAAAGCTCAAGAGGAGCTGGATACAGAACTTGAGCAGTTACGAGATCGGGCACAAGTGCTAGAAGAAAAGCGTTTGATGGCACCGACAGAAGGTAAGATCAAAAATATCAATGTAACGACCATCGGCGGTGTGGTTAAACCGGGCGAGGTGATTATGCAGATTCTACCGACCAGTAGTGATTTGGTTGTCGATGCCAAGGTCAGCCCTGCTGATATTGCCTATGTTAAAGAAGGTCAGCAGGCAACCGTCAAACTCGATGCCTATGACTACTCTATCTTTGGGGCCATGAATGGCACGGTTAGCTATATCAGTCCTGATACGCTCATGGAGCAAACGCCCAAAGGAGAAGAACCCTACTATCGCGTATTGATTGTGATACATGGTGCTGAGTTTGCGGGCCGCGGTGATGAGATCGTCATCAAGCCCGGTATGACAGCCTCTGTCGATATCAAAGCGATGGAGCGTACCGTATTGTCTTATTTGACTAAGCCCATTACCAAGACCTTATCAGAAGGTTTGGGTGAGCGCTAACAGCTTAATATTGAGTATTTACCAATGAGATTGAAAAACCCCAGTTAATTGCTGGGGTTTCTTTATATAAAGGCATTTGGCTTTATTGTGCTACTTCTCATAAACCTTCTACTATTAGTTAGAGTTTTCACGAAGGTTTTGGCTATCTTTGATGTTCGCCTCATTTCTCAACTGCTGCTGCTTATCAATTTTTTGCTGATTGCGTTTTTTGACTTCATTGATAGCGGCGCTCAGCTGATCGTTGATTTCTTCTACTTCAGATTTCGCTGAGAGGTAATCTTTAGCTATTTGCGTCTCGTTTTTGTTTGTGGGCACATCCATCTCTAGTAGACCTGCATTGTTTTTGAGGTTCTCTAGATTAGTATCAGCACTCGTTATAATTGGTTGAGATATTTCATCTTTTTGAGCTTTTAGACGTTTATTTTCTTGGGATTGATCTTTGACATCTTGAGTCAATTTTGCGGAGGTATTGGGAGCTTTTTTAGGGTTGCTATCAAGATTATTATCAAGGTTGCTATCAAAATTGTTAGAAGCTTGAGAAGACATCGTTTGTGTAGTTTCTGAGATGGTTGTTTGCGCATCATTGCTGGTTGAATTGGTTAAGGCAGTGCTTTTATCGAGGACATTAGTGTCCGCAGGGCTATTATCGAGGTTGTCGAGTGTCTTAGTAGTGGTGACAGTCGTAGTATAAACTTTATCAGTAGGTGGGAGGTTGATACTATTAATAGCAGCGGGTTTGGCTGCATTCACACCATTGTTTGCTGTTTTTGCTGTATCCGCTTGATTTGTGTTGAGATAAAACATAAGAAAAGCCCCAGCATGTACCAGTATTGCAAGGCATAACGCCCAAAACCATTTTTCACGAAACTTCATCATTAGATGGTTTTACCTTTCTCATATTGGTACGTGCTGAACACCTCGAGGTTATCAAATAATAAGGATTATTGATATGGGGAATCAATTGAAAGCTTCTGAACTGAGTATTTTGAACCGAGCACTTTTATACTAGGCGTCTTTGGTCTCAAATTCAGCAAGCATGTCTGTGATTAGCTGATCTTTTTTGTGCCATACTTGCTCGACCCAGTCAAACATCTGTGCTTTTATCGCGTCATCTGTTTCATAACCGCCATTTTTAATCGCAGTAAATAAGTCTTCAGGTATCTCGATATGACGCACATCGACGCCTAGTCGTTTAATATTGCCTTTCCATAAGTCACTATAAGTGGGTATGCCGTCAGGATAGACAATCGTCATGTCCAAGATACCGTCGATCTCTGAGCCCAGGGCGCTCAAAGCAAGTGATAATCCGCCAGCACGGGGCTTGAGCAAATGCTTATATGGTGAGTTTTGTTTGTCACGTTTGCTAGGGGTGAAGCGCGTTCCTTCCAAATAATTTAGCAAAGTAAAAGGCTTGTCTTTTAATAGCGCGCAGGCTCGTTTTGCCTCTTCGATGTCTTTACCTTTTAGAGCAGGATTTTTGGCAATGGCTTCTTTAGAATGTCGACGCATCATGGGGAAGTCAAGAAAGTAAAAAGCCTGACCAATCACCGGAATATAGATAAGCTCAAACTTTGTAAAAAAGCGCGTCAATGGTAGGCGTTTTTCACTGATATATTGCATGATGCTGGTATCGACCCACGATTGGTGGTTGCTCATCAGTAGGTATTGACCGTCTGTGTGTACATCATCAGGCAAGCTGATACGCCAGTCTTTACGCGGCAGGACATTGTCGATAACGGCATTGTTACTGTTGATCCAATAGTTGGTGACATCGATAACGGCTTTGTCAGCGATAGCCGCTCCAGTGATGGCTTTGGCAGCGCCCATTATCCATACAGGAGGTCCTGCCAAGATACTATTAAAGGTAATCACGCCAGTTGCTGTGGTGAGTGATGCAGCTTTGCCCAATTTTGGGGCGCGTTCATGTAGTTTTTGAACGATTGATTTCAATCGCATAGTAAGTCCTTTTTCTCATACCAGTGATGAGGTATTGATAATATTACTGCATGATTTTAGCAGAAATCAATCTCAGTGTACGAGTGTTAACAAAAAATAATAAACAGCCGCTTTAATGAAACGCATTATTTTTGCCATAAAAAAGCGTACCAAGGCATGACCTTGATACGCTTTTTCCAAAACTATCGCCCATAAAAATTAGGGCTATTTAGCCATGCATACCACGGATTGGATAGTTGTTCTCTGGTTTTCTGACGAACACCAAGCCATCCGCTAGAGCTTCAAGGTCTGGTCTAGAGAATGGTGCATTTGAGAGATCAACGATTTGTATCTTGCCTTCACCGTTTATGACGAATACAGCAGGCTCTGCAAATGGATGATCCGTTTCTTTCGCTGAACGTGGATCAGAGATATAAAGCCCTAGCGTATTCATCTGATCGATAGTCAGACCATAAGCAATAGGGAAGCTGATATCTAATTCTTCTAAGTGTCCTTCTAGCTGCTCTTTACTGTCGCCAGACACGGCAATGACATCGATACCATTGTCATAGAAAGACTTTTTCACAGTCTCTAACGTATTTAAATATTTTGTACAGATTGGGCAGTGCTTGCCACGATAGACAACCACCAGCTTCCAGTCATGACCGTTCGCAGGTTTGCCAAGTTCTGTCATCTCTCCATCTAATAGCTGTACCTCCATTTCAGGAAAAGCAGCACCAGCTTTGATTTTTTGAGCGTAATTATTTGACATAGTTGTTATCCTTTTTAATAGCATTTTATGATGAGTATGTTTTGAACAATCTTACTTTAGCAGTCTTAATTGTAAAAGTATGGGGTGTTTACAGTGCTCCAAAGTAGCAATGGGAAAAGTTAACATTACCCTGAACATTGTCCAATAAGACTACTTAAGTAAGCGAGTAAATAATAGACAAAGGCGTCTATTTGTTTGGTTCTTCAGTGGTATGAGCATTTAGTTTGTCTTGAGTTTTTAGCTCAAAATCTGACGCATCATGACGTTCATGGAGTTGCTCAGAGGGTTTGCCCCAAGTGCGGTTGACCTTGCGACCGCGTTGTACAGCAGGGCGCTCTAAAATCTCTTTTGCCCAGCGGTGTACGTTTTTATAGCTTTCAACTTGTAGGAACTCTCCTGCACCGTAAGCCTCGCCAAGTATCAAATTGCCATACCAAGGCCACGTGGCGATATCGGCAATCGTATACTCATCGCCGCCCAAATAGCGATGTTCTGCCAGCTCTCGATCCAGTACATCTAACTGACGCTTGACTTCCATCGTAAATCGATTGATAGGATACTCAAACTTCTCTGGTGCATAAGAGTAGAAATGTCCAAAACCGCCACCCAAGTAAGGGGCAGAGCCTTGCAGCCAGAAGAGCCAATTCATGACTTCAGTGCGTGCAGCGGCATCTTTGGGGAGCAGTTGTCCGAACTTTTCAGCAAGATAAAACAAGATAGCACCACTTTCAAACACACGGCTACCAGTCTCTGTATCAAACAGCACTGGGATCTTTGAGTTGGGGTTAATCTCAACAAAACCTGATGAGAACTGTCCGCCTTCACCAATCTCAATAAGGTGCGCGTCGTACTCGGCTTCTGTTACACCTAAAGCCAGCAACTCTTCAACCATAATGGTGACTTTTTGGCCATTAGGCGTACCCATTGAGTAAATCTGCAAAGGGTGTTTGCCACGAGGTAGTTCTGCTTCGTGCGTGGCGCCTGCGATAGGGCGGTTGACGCTTGCCCACATACCGCCGCTTTCTGCATCCCACGTCCAGATACTGGGTGGCTCGTAATGATTAGAATTTGACATAATGAGGATACCTTTTTATAGACTGTGCTCAGTAGGGTGCGATTGATAAATTGAATCCGGTTTATGGTTTTTATTCTGACATCTCAGTCAATTGCTCAATAATATTTTTATAGTTTTCTACGTCTTGTGCGCCGCTCACTAAATGGCGACCGTTAAAGATAACTGATGGCACGCTTTGAATACCTTGCTGTTTTGAATGCTGTACGGACTCACGTATCACATCGGCAAAGCGTTGATCTTCGATGACTGCGAGCGCCTCAGTACGATCGAGTCCAATATTGGCGGCGATATCAGCAAGCACAGCGCTGTCAGCTACATTGCTATTATCAACGAAGTGCGCGACAAACAAGGCTTGTTTTAGGTCGTGCATACGTCCTTGCTGATCGGCCCAATGCAGCAACTGATGGGCATTAAACGTATTATAAGTACGAAACTCATCGGTAAATTGGAAGTTAAAACCAGCTTCTGCACCTGCCGCTGTCATTCTAGCTCGGCTCTCTTTAACGTCCTCAGCAGTCGTACCGTACTTCTCCATGATATGCTCACGATAGTTGCGTCCTTCAACTGGCGTGTTAGGATTTAGCTCAAACGGATGCCAGTGAATCTCATGCGGCGTGTTGGTTTGTTTTAGTGCCTCCGCTAGTTGACTGTAGCCAATAGCGCACCAAGGGCATACAACGTCGGACACGATATCTATTTGCAAGGGTTTTTTGACCTGTTCCATAGGATCTCTCATTAGCTATCAATTAATATGAAAAACTGCTGCCCGACGATGTTTCGAACAACAGTATGGAAACATCAAATGGACAGTATCAGCGTTCGCTGCAAGACTTATTGGTCAGCTTTATGCCATTCGAATTTCTGGAATGGTTTGTCGATTGGGGTATTAGCTAGGTGATTCGTGTAGTTGCTCATGACTTTTTGAGCCGTACCAAGAATGACTTCTAAGATCTGACGTTTGGTATAGCCTGCGTCCAAAAATGCTTGAACCGCGCTATCATCAACGTTACCACGATTACGTACGACAGAAAGCGTGAAATCACGTAAGGCTTCTAGGCGGGCGGTTGGTAGCGGCGTTTCATCACGTAGTGCATTAGTGATGGCGTCATCTACTTTCATGCTCTTAGCAATACCCGTATGCGCAGGCACACAGTAATGGCAAGCATGTTCAACATTGATGGTTTGCCATACGACAGTGGTCTCTTCATCATCAAAACTACTGTTCAGGAACAACTCATGAAGACGTTGATAACCTTCTAGCAGACCTGGCGCTTCAGCCATGACAGCATGTAGGTTGGGCACCATACCAAAAGCATTGATAGATACGTCAAGCAATGCTTGGCTTTCTTGTGGGGCGCTTTGTTTATCGTGAAGCGTAAATTCCGTCATAATGTTATTCCTAATCATAGGTTTGAGATTTGGTGTGTTTTAGATATTTATGCTGGTTAAGTTTATTTGCTGATTTATATTTAACGATTAAATTGAGCGTTCACTCAAAATCAGACATATTGCTTTGTAACTGAGTCAATGAAACCACTATAAATGATATTGAACAGTCGCTCAATATTTATTTGAGTAATCGTTCAAATAAATTGTAACGGTGAAATTATATTTCTATCTTCTGTGGGGTTTATAGTAATAATATCAGTGGTTTGAGAAAGTCGCACTTTGTAAACGGAGACGTAGTAACGAATGTCGTCAAGCTAATGAAGCAAGTTAAATGATTACGATGCGATCTTATCAACCAAAAACCACTCGCCAAAAAAAAGAGCACAGTAGCGCTCTTTTTAATATAAATATTCCTATGATCTAATTCTCATTGAGTGATTATAGGGATTAAGCAATTTCTGTCATCTCATTTAGTATGAAGGACTCAATAGCGCCTTCTGTTGCGGCTGAAAAATCTTTTAAGTGTTGGTTTTCCATATGTATTTGCCACAGCTCGCGCGTGGCCCAGCTTTCATGAAACATGAAGTGAGCAGGGTTGTCGTTATCTTGGAACAGGTTATACCCAAGACAACCTTCTTCATCACGCGTAGGTGGTATGAGTTTTTCGAGCTCAGCCTTGACTAGGGCAATGCTGTCATCTTTGGCAGTGATATTGGCAATAATCGTTAATATAGACATGTTTAATCCCTTGTTATCGTTAGTTAGTAGGATGGGTAGAGTAGCCTGTATGGGTATGCAATCTACTATATCGATGTACAGCATAAGATAAGTTATTACTTGAACGACCGTTCATTTATAGTTATAGTATTTGTCAGACCATAAACAAACTTTTCAGATCACGATGCCTATTTTTTGTTATCTCTCATACCTTTTATAGTCATCAGATTTTCAGATCATCTACTATGTTGTAATAGGACAAGATTATGCTTACGTTTTATTTTCACCAAACGCCAAACCCAATGAAAGTGGCACTGTTTCTTGAAGAGACTGGTTTGCCCTATGAGCTCGTTGCTGTCGATACGCTAAAAGGGGAGCAGCACACGCCTGAATACCGCGCTATCAATCCCAATGGTAAAACGCCGGCACTGGAAGATGATGGCAAGCGCGTGTTCGACTCTACTGCTATCTTAATGTACTTGTCTGAAAAAACAGGATTGCTGGCAGGACAGCCAGAGGATCGTAGTGAGATGCTCTCGTGGTTGATGTTTTTAGCAACTGGTCTGGGCCCTTATTCTGGTCAATCTGTGCATTTTAGGCACAAGGCGCCAGAAAAGATCCCCTATGCGATGAACCGCTATCTTCGTGAAGCTGAGCGGCATTACGAAGTGCTCGACACCCATTTGGAAGGCCGTGAGTATTTAGTTGGAGACGAGTATTCAATCGCTGATATCTCCGCGTGGGGCTGGATAGACAAGGCAACGGTGGTACTGGGCGACGCAGGTTTAGATAATTATCCTAATCTAAAGCGTTGGTTTGCAACTATTGATGCCCGTCCTGCGGTGCAAAAAGCGCGTGAAATTCCTAAAAACATCGACTTTAAAACTGAGTTGGATGAGGTTGCTGCACGCGCGCTTTACCCACAGAATTTTGATAAGAACAGTTAATCAAAGCAAAGATGCACAAAAAGCTTTATAATAAAAAGTGATTAAAAACAGCAACTAAGGTTGATTCTATAAACTTTGCCTTAAAATAGATTTTGAGGCAAAGCTATTAAGGTAAAAATTATGAGTGCTCCAATAAAGTTCAATCGCGAGGATGTGATCGAAAAAGCAAAAAATCTCTATTGGGAAAAAGGCTATCACGCAACCTCGATGCGCAATCTGCAAGACGTCATCAATATGCATCCTGGTAGTCTTTATGCGGCTTTTGGTAGTAAAGATAAGTTATTTATAGAATCCTTAAACCGTTATGCGGCAGATGGTGCCAAGCGTTTGGCTGACTGTATTGAGCAAAAAGACACCGTGCTTGATGGATTAAAACATTTTATCCATACCGTTATCGTATGTAATAAAGCGACGGCACCAAGTGGTATGTGCATGATTGTAAAAACGATCGCTGAATTGACTCAGAATGATAGTCCAGCGCTGTTGGCACATGCCACAGGGATTTTGGAAGGGATAGAAGCCTCATTCGCTACGCTATTCGCACAAGCTATTGATAGTGGCGAAATCAACGCAGAGAAAAACCCGACTGAATTGGCGCGCTATCTTCAAATTCAGATCATAGGTCTTAGGACGTATGCTCAGATTACCAGTGATGACGTTGCAGTAGAAAAGTACATCGATGATATTTTTAAAAACATCGTATAAAGACTGATACTTTTTAGCAAAAACACCCTGACTGTCTACTTAAACAGTCAGGGTGTTTTTTTATGAGCTATTTTATATATGCCATTTACTGCGAGTCTTTAGAGTCACTAGGGCGTGTCCCTATTTTAAAAATGGTGATAAAAATGAGATAAATCACAGGCAAACGGCGTCAAAGATTTAGCCATTTTTAGCCCATTTAGTGATAAACGTTTGAATTAGGGACACGCCCTAGGATTATCACGAATGAATTTAAGCAACAGCTCAGCCAGCTTTTCGCCTTGATCTTCTTGAAGAAAATGCCCACCGTTAACAATGGTCGTATGCTGCTGACCATTGGTGCCGGGGATGAGTTTTTGCAGAATACGGTCGCCGCCACCCGTCACTGGGTCAGAGTCACTAAACAGTGTGATAAAAGGTTTTGTCCATTTGCTCAGTACTCCCCAAGCGGCACGATTTTTTTCTGACGCAGGGTCATCTGGTGTGGTGGGTACTAGTAACGGAAACTGCCGAGCGCCTTCTTTGTACGACTCATCAGGGAAGGGGGCATCGTACGCATCCATCACCCCTTGTGATAGCGTCGTTGTGGTACCACTTTTGATCGTCGCGCCTGCATTGAACTGCGGCGTCTCTTGCGAGAATTGCTGCCATTTACGAAACCCTTCGCCAGAATCATGATCGCCAGTCGGGAGCATGGTATTGCCAGCGGCCACTCGAGCGAAACTATCTGGGTTTTCTGCCACCAATCGTAGGCCGATTAAACCACCCCAATCTTGACAGAATAGCGTGATATTATTCAAATCTAGCTGATCAAGTACCGATTGCATCCAATCGACATGCCTTTGATAAGTGTAATCGGTGCGAGAGGCAGGCTTATCTGAGCGACCAAAGCCGATAAGGTCTGGCACGATGACACGGTGTCCTGCGTTCGTCAGTATCGGAATCATTTTGCGGTACAAATAACTCCAAGAAGGCTCTCCATGTAGTAGCAATACAGGGTCAGCGTCTTTTGGGCCTTCATCGAGATAATGGACGCGCAGCTCACCGCCTTCGGTGTCATCGATCATCAGATAGTTTGGGGCAAAGTCATAATCGGGTAGATTGGTAAAACAATCATCCGAGGTTCTGAGGGCTTTCATAATCATCCTTGAGTGGGGTTAATAACCGTGCGTGCTTGCACAATGTTGAGATTTGCTTTAATCAAGTCTTGAATAAAGACTATAACGTACAATGCTTTGCAGCTACAAACCCTAGTAGTGAACAGTTCAGTATTGAATGATGTGCATTAGAATACTGAAAAACTGTCATCTTCAGCTCGATTATTATGGTCAACAAGCCACATTTTATGGGTTTAATCCTGACGCCAATATACCTTTATCACAACCTCTGCACGGCTAAGATCAAGTCGCTCTCTGAGCATGGGGCGCAGTGCCTTGACGGTGCTTGCCTCTAACGCACCCCAGACCTGATCAATTTTTAAAGACTGATCTGTCAAATAATTGCCTACCGCACTATCGATTATGGACGCTAAATGCTGTCCTGAGCATTGCTGATCGGTGACGATGGGAAGTACGGTGAAGTTGTCTTTAGCGGTATTCTTGGTAGTGCGCTCACTATTGCTGTCAATACTATTATTCGTGCTGCTATCAATACCGCTACGCATTTTTACGTTATCAAAATAACGTTGATCCGCCGCGGTGTGTGTGACACAAACAACTAACGGCGGTGTCGGATTTTCCCAAAGCTCGAGCAATCTCGCGACAGTCGGCATAGACGTCTCATCAGCGATTAATAACGCTTGACCGTCACGCAAATGATCCACTTTTTCAGGGAACTCTCTTTTGGTCACTATGGTTTCACCTACCTGTAGCGACTGAGCCCAACTGCCGCCCAGCGTATCTCCATGAAGAAACACATCGACCCACGCTTGTACGCCAGTAGGCGTTTGCCATGCTTTTCTTAAGGTGTAATAACGATGAGCGCGTGCAGAGCGTGCGTTGTCCTCTATACCAGTGGTTACGCTATTATTAGCGGCGCTATTGTGCGCCAAGTCAAACAAGTAAGCATAGCCTGCGTCATTGATTGGCACTGAGGAGGGCTGTTTGTTTAATGAGTCACTATTACTTAATTCGAGCATGCTTAGTTCAAGACGGAGCATGTTCTCGCTGACTTTATAGCGGTTTTCCACCGTAAAGGTTTGTTTGATTAATTTGATGGTTTTTTTACCCAGCTTTTTATCTGCCCTTTGTTTGAGCGCAATATATTGAACTTGTAGCTCATCAGGATGGGTAAGGGCTGCGGGAAAGGCAATAAAAAAGGTTTGATTCTGCACAGTGTGGTTTTGAGCATTAACAGATTGAGACTCTACATTTTTTGGTTGTACTTGTAACTGCATCCCTTCAGCGTAAACCGTCGTCAATTGTACCTCTATATTATCTAATTCAGCAGTGGATATAGGGGTAAATGCCTGTAAAAACCCTAACAGCTCATCTACATGTTCTTCATTGATATGACTGATGATGTCTTTTAGTTCAGGGGCATTTAAGGGGGTATACGGTCTGTCTTGACCATAACGATTACGTTCAGAAGTTAGGAGGATATTAGCCATATTGATACTCATAAGAAATTACGGGTTTAAAAGTTAAACGGTCAATTAGTTAATGATAATTGTTTTTATTATCATTTACGAGTAAAATCATTTTAATTGTCGTTTTCGTTTTAAGAAAGCGATTGCTATCACCTCTTAATTTTCTTAATTTTGACCAACAATGAGTGCCTATATGCTACGTGCAAACCAACTGACCATCAGTCGTCAAGGGAATACTTTACTAGATAACGTGAGCTGCGAGATTGATACCAAGCAGTTGGTGGCGCTGGTTGGACATAATGGTTCAGGCAAGTCGACTCTGATTAAGGCATTGGCAGGGGAGATGGCGAGTAGTGGCGGTAGTATCACCCTAGATGATACTCGTATCAATGATTACGGCAGTAAAGAGCTGGCACGTCAAATGGCCTATCTACCGCAGCAACTGCCGGACGCCGCTGGTTTTACCGTTCGTGAGCTGGTGATGCTCGGACGCTATCCGCATCAAAAGTGGCTACAAAAGCCAACTCAAATGGATAGAGATAAAGTTGAGCAAGCGCTAAAGGTGACCCAAACCAAAGCGTTTGCTGATCGTATTACGGCCACATTATCAGGCGGTGAGCGCGCCCGTGCTTGGCTTGCGATGTGCTTGGCGCAAGACACTAAGTATTTATTGCTTGATGAACCACTCGCTGCGCTTGATATGCATTATCAGATTGAGGTCATTCAGCTGATCCGCCGTTTGGTAGATGAGCAGGGCTTGAGTGTGGTGATTATTATTCACGATATTAATTTAGCCGCGCAGTATGCGGATCGCATTATCGCGCTAAAAAACGGCCGTATTTGTCACAACGGCACTATCAAAAGCACGATGCAATCTGAGGTATTACACAATATTTTTAACGTTGACATGCAGCTACTCAGTCATCCCATAACAGGGCAGCCTGTTGCAGTCGCTTAACACGAGATTGTTCTTCCTCATTTGCCTAAAAAGATATGCCTCTATGTTTTCTGTTGTGTTCGCTGTTTTTTATCACTATCAATCGTCAAGGCACTCGGTAGCCACATCAGGGCGCGCGTCGCCAGCCGCCGTGTTCAAAGTGCTGACTCTCTTCGCCTTTGTTATGCTCACCTCGTTGACATTGACCGCTTGTAGTCACTCTGCATCCGACAAAGATGTTACTCACTTTGATGAATCACCTCCTGACAATATCACTGAAACAGCAAACAGCCACACGGTCATTATTAATAGTGACCGTATTAATAATGACCGTATTAATATCGTCTCCCCTGATTGGGGCAATGCTGCGACGCTGACCGCGATGGGACATGCGCCGATTGCGACTGGTGATATCAGAGTGTGGGACAGATGGGTCGGTCGCCCCAATCTCCCAGCGTCAACCACAGACATTGGTATTCGTTATCAGCCTAATGCCGAGTTAGTCGCCCAGCTACCGGTCGATATGGTCATAGATAACTATTTTTATGAGCATGCTCGCAGCCTATACGGTGATGTGCCTGCCGAGTCAGTGATGTTTGCAGCAAAAGGGGAGACAGCAACGTGGGCCGACTATACCGAACCGACGCGAGCGCTTGGTGCGCTTATTGAAAACCCTACATTGGCAGAAGACTATATTGTACAGAGCCAAAAAGAGATACAGCTTGCCAGCCAGCATTTCCAAAATAGCTACCCAAAAGTAAAAAAGTTTGCGGTGGTACAGTTTGTTGATGCCAATAACATGCGCATGTATGTCGATAACAGTCTATTCAAAGTAGCATTAGATCAGATGGGTAAAGAGCTTATGGTCTTAGGTAAGGGAAATGCATGGGGGTTTTTTAAAATACGTATGAAAGATTTGGCGCAGTTAGATGATGAGACCTGCCTACTTATCATAGATCCTATTAGCCCAATCACTAAAGCTGAAATTGAAGACAGTTTAATATGGCAGCGTCTAGGTTACGGTGATAATCGCTGTATGGCAGAGCTGCCACCAGTATGGATTTATGGCGGTATGTCGTCACTGGTCAGTTTGGCAAATAACCTATCGACGGCTGCGTTGAAAGGTGGTGTCACATTATGACTATCCACACTGATACTGCCACTAATACTAACTCTACTAATACCAATAATAGTACTAATGCTATGACCTCAGCTTCACGCTCCTGTTCAGCAATCACTTCATCGTCTAAGCCGCCACCGAGCAGACCTCATATCTCTTCATTGATCAGCACATCTTGGCGATTGTGGATTACTCTCATAGGGCTAACGGTTTTATCAGTATGGAGTGGTTGGACATTATTAAATCAAGAATGGACGCGTCCGATCAGTGAGCTATTTTTACCAAGCTCGCAACTGGATATTGCCAGTATGGCAACGCAGCTTCATTTGGTTGCGACCAGTATAGTGGCGTTATTAGCAGGCGGATTGTTGGGTGTGGTCAGTATTTTGCTACAGCAGCTAGTCAAAAACCCATTGGCGTCAGACACTACGTTGGGGGTAGGGGTAGGCGCACAGTTGGCTATGCTGATTGTGACGTTATTTTTACCAAGTTTGGCCATTTATGGTGGCATTTATGTGGCTTTTGTCGGTGCCATTATAAGTATGGGTTTAGTGTTTGCCTTGTCAGCGCCCAGTCGATTTAACCCGCTGATTTTGATATTAGCCGGTTTAGTCGTGAATATTTTGCTAGCAGCGGTCGCCAACGTATTAGTGCTATTTTTCGCTGAGCGCAGTAATGGCATGTTGTCATGGGCAGCTGGTTTTTTGGCTCAAAGTAGTTGGGGCACCAGTCAAATACTGGTAGTAACAGCTATTTTAATGACCATAGTGAGCCTACCTTTGTTAAAACCGCTGACGCTGATGAGTTTAGATGACTCGCAGGCCAGGCGTTTGGGCGTACCGATCAATGGTATTCGCGCATTGGTGGTGCTCATTGTGGCAATGGTAACGGCATTGGTCATTAGTGAAGTTGGGCTGATAGGTTTTATTGGTCTTGGTGCGGCAAGCTTGGTCAATGCGCTGGGTATCTCGTCCATTGGCAAGCGTTTGGTAGCCGCGTTTGGGCTAGGTGCATTGCTGCTACTGTTAACCAGCAATGTTGCGTTATTGCTTGAGCCGATACTAGGTATGCAAATCCCAGCTGGTGCCATGACGGGTATCCTTGGTGCGCCACTGATTATTTGGCTGATTTTGCGCCAGCGTCGTGAGCGCATAGAAACCGTAACGCCTATGATGAGCGGTCAAAACAAGAGCGTTGTGTTTTGGCGATGGAGCGCTGGTGTTATCATCACAATAATGCTGGCTTGCCTTTTTGTACAGGATATCAATGGTTGGGGACTTAGTGCCGATTGGGCGCTGACGCAGCAGTACCGTTTACCTCGTAGTTTAAGTGCTGCGGCCACAGGGTTGATGTTGGCTGTTGCAGGTGTGCTACTACAAACTTTAACGCGTAACCCCATGGCTAGCCCCGAGGTCTTGGGTGTCAGCTCAGGGGCGGCGCTTGGGGTGATTTTAGGGTTTTTATTACTGCCAAGTTTAGGGCTATCTGCGGGAGCAGGGACGTTGCTGGTTTCAGGACTGTCAGGGGCGATGGCAGTGTTACTGCTGGTTATTTGGCTGGCGCGCAGGGTCAGCTCAGGCTATCTATTATTGGTCGGTATTGGTATTGCCGCCATGATGGATGGGGTCATGCACATGGTCAAGCTCTCAGGCGACCCACGTCTGGAGGCGATGCTCAGCTGGTTATCAGGCACGACCTATAGCGCTCAGCCCAATACTGTCTGGTATCTCATGGGTCTTGCGCTTATTTTATTGGTACTTAGCTCATTGATTATCAAACCGTTGCGTGTCCTTGGTTTAGGGACAGGAGTGGCTCGTAATCTAGGCGTGGCAGTGACGCCTGTGACGCTAGCGCTATTGGTGTTAGTAGCCGCGCTTAGTACCGCCAGTACGCTTGCTGTCGGACCCTTGAGTTTTATTGGTCTGATGGTGCCGCATTTGGCGACTTCGCTAGGTGCGGTAAAGCTTGAACGGCAATTGCCATTAGCAGCTCTTTTAGGAGCAGGGGTGATGGTGATAGCGGATTGGATCGGACGTTATGTGATTTTCCCTTATGAGCTACCCGCTGGTACAGTCGCCGCCATCATTGGCGGTAGCTATTTCTTATGGCTTATTCGTAAGGTACCCACTACGACAAAAAACTAGAACCGATTCGTAGTGGGAAGGTGATGGCAACGCTTACCAGTTGCACAAAAACATAATAAATTATTTTATAGAAATAATAATCATTATCATTTATGATGTCTTTCACAAAGTTAGTACATACAGTATCATTCGCTAAATATAACGACTGTCCACCTATCCAACTAAGTGAAATAACCTAAGTGAAGTAATTATGAAAAGCCACCATCACGTTGCTCTATCTCTTCTTACCCTTTGTATCAGCCAGCAGTTATATGCGCAAACTAGTACCAATACAGCGAATGTCGTATTAGACATACAAACTACCGCAGAAATCTCATCAAGCTCATCATCTAAGGAAGTGCCTAGTGTGACCTTGGATACCATCAAAGTCGCTGCCAATGCTAGAACCGGGACAGCGCTGGCGCAAAAAATTAGTGAAATGCCCGCAGTCACTCAAGTGATTACCGAAAATGAGATTCAGATGCAGGCCACAGGCGACCGTACTACGGGCGATATCTTGGCACAGCTGATTCCAAGCCTAGGTGCCAGTAGTGGCTCAACCAGTAATTACGGTACCACCATGCATGGTCGTCCTGTGCAGTTTTTGCTAAATGGTGTTCCCTTAAGCAGTTCGCGTAGTCTCTCACGCGAGCTAAATAGTATTGATCCTGCACAGCTTGAGCGGGTAGAGGTGCTCTCAGGTGCGACCAGCATCTATGGTGCTGGTGCGGCTGGCGGATTGATTAACCTCGTCACCAAGTCATTAGTTGGTTATGGCCCTATCAGACAAACTAGAGTCGGCATCAGTAGCAGCCGAGACTTTGACTCAGAGTCATTCGGCTATCATGTCGGTCAGACACTAGGCTATGGTGGCGAGCGAGTGTATGGTCGTTTAGATGTCGATTATGATACCAAAGGCGGCAAGTTCGATAGTCATGGCGATCGCATCAGTCCTGATGTCAACCAAACAGATCAACAAGATACCAAGTCCTTGAGTGTGAATGGTAGCTTGGGTATGGCGTTAACCGACAGTCAAAGTATTGATCTTGCCGTGACTTATTATAATGATGAGCAAGATACCGACTATGGTCCAGATTATGGTGATGGTTTGGCAGTGTTATTTGGCGCAAAACCATCTTTAAAAGCGATCGATGGTGCCAACATAAAAAACGAGCCGCTGACGACCAAAACCTCCGTCAACTTAAACTACAATAATGATGATATTGCCGGCTCAAATCTGAGCATTACAGGCTACTACCGAGACGAGAAAGGCCGCTTTTACCCTTCTGGAAAAACCGCGGACACCCAAGCATCTGAGGTATGGCGAGCAAACGGTCTCACTGATAAAGACACATTAGGCAAGTTATTGGGCGCGGCAACCTTTGTCACTCAATCAGAAGCTGATATCGAGGTCTTAGGTTTGCGTGCTGCTATGCAGACCGATAGCGAAATCGCAGGCAAAAAGACGCTCTTTAGCTACGGCGCTGACTTTGAACGTGAAAAAAGCAAGCAGACCTACTATGGACAAGACTTAAATGAGTTTATGGCAAGTAATGGTCTAAGCGCCCAGCCCAATGGTCTAACGTATAATGGTGGGCCAGATACGACCATCGATAAATGGGGCGCTTTTGTCAATGCCGATGTCGACTTAACGGATAAATGGCATACCAGTGCAGGCGTTCGTTATCAAAAGCTCAAAGCAGAAACCGATGCTTTTACGCCCATCTATGAGCAGCTGCTTGACGAGTACTTCAATAACCCTCGCATCAGTGGGACAAGTGCCGCTTATGGTATTGACTATCAAGCAGGCGATGTTAAAAAGGGCAGCACAGACCATGACAAAACCTTGTTCAATCTCGGTACTAGCTATCAATTAACCCCAAATGATCAAATATTTGCTAACTTTTCACAAGGCTTTACCACCGCAGATATCCAGCGTGCGCTGCGTGATGTGCGGGCAGGATTTGTGGTCAACTCAGAAAACGTACAGCCTATTGCCATCAATAACTACGAGTTTGGCTGGCAAGGTAAGCATGGCGATACGGCTGCTCGCTTAAGCGGTTTTTATAATGAATCAGATAAAGTCGTGCGCTTCACTGATGATTATACTGTAGAAGTCGTCGATACCGATGAGCGCGTCTACGGGGTAGAGGGGTCGCTTAGCCATGATATTAGCGATAAATGGCAAGTAGGCGGTAGTGTTGCCTATACCCGTGGTCAGTACGATAAGGATGGCGATTGGCTAGAGCTTGATGCCGTGCGTCTGACTCCGCTAAAAGGCACGGCATTTGCGCAATACCAATTTGATGAAGGCAGCAATATTCGTCTGCAAGCACTGGCAATAGGCGGTAATGACAGAGCTTTTAAAGACCAACAACAAGACCCTGACTCTAGTGCATTGCCAGTGACCGGTTATATGACCCTAGATGTATTAGGACAGGTAAAAATGCCAGTTGGCCGAGTAGATTATGGGGTTTATAACTTGCTCAACAAAGACTATCAAACGGTCTATCATCAGACCACATTTGGTGATTTGAATCGCTTACCTGCCTCAGGCACGACTTATGGGTTGAGCTATACTATCGACTACTAAAACTAACAGCATGTAAAAAATAAAAGTATCAAAAACCCTTCATGCCAGATCTTTATAGTATGAAGGGTTTAGTATTTTATGATTGACTTATAGCGCATCAATGCTAATCTAAACGTTCTTTGGGGAGTAGCCTGCTTTCGTACTGCGAAAGCGTTCGTATCAACATACTTGGCCACATGCCATGGTACGAACACCTCTCGGTTGGCGAGACCATCGATATATCTACACTGCAGGTCGGGGGTGTGGCTATGTCGTGGACTCTATACTCGACCAGAGAAAATCACATGAATCCTATCGCACTTCTACTACTTGCTTTTTCTATGTCTACGGATGCCTTTTCTGTGGCAATCAGTAAAGGAGCAATTCTTAAAAATCCTCGTTTTACCGAAGCTTTGAGAATGGGTGTTATTTTTGGCACCATTGAAGCGATCACGCCTATTATTGGTTGGTTAATTGGTCACTCTGCTACAACCTTTATAGATGCGTCTTTTATTGAGGCATGGGATCACTGGGTCGCGTTTGTCATACTTTTTGCGCTCGGTCTACACATGCTGTATGAGGGAATGAAGCCAAGTGATGAAACGGCAGAAGCACCGTCGAGACATTCTTTTTTTAAGCTCGCTTTGACTGCATTTGGTACCAGTATCGATGCCATGGCTGTTGGTGTGAGCCTAGCATTTGTCAAGGTCAATATTTTACTGGCGGCGGGTCTGATTGGTCTAGCGACTACGATAATGGTCACGCTAGGGGTGATGTTAGGAAAGGCATTGGGCTCCATAATCGGTCACAGAGCTGAAATATTTGGTGGTGTGATGCTAATTGCCATCGGTGCATGGATTTTATTTAGTCATCTTTAGTCACTCGATAGATATTAGCTACTTGATAAATAAAAGCCCATCTATATCAATAGTTGGGCTTTTATTATGTCTATAATCAGCACATAACACCGTAACTCTTGCTAAATGACCGGAACATCTCAGCACTACAAAAATTGCTAATCATCAATAGGATAACCATTATAAAGATAAAAATGCCAATGGCCCACATAGGCAAAGTGAGCATCCAATTCGTCAAATTTTGGTTACCACAATGGCTACAGTTCCAATCAGAACGTTTTAGGCTAGTATCACATTTGGGACATCTTTTATGATTAATAAACAATTTAGCCTCCCTTACAAATATATGCTTTTATAAGAGTATATATCCGCTATATCGATTGGGCAATTGTTTATCAGGATAATTATATATTGTCAGCGATTGGATACAAATCAGGATGAGGTGCATGATAATGAACATCTCTAAAACCATACATATTTAAAATGATTTTGTTACATATTGTTAAATATCAGCCGATGCTATGTATAATGCAGCACTAGTACAGTTTTCATTCATATGCCCTTAAGAAGAAGATTTTATCATGTCAAATAAGCGTCCCTTATATATTCCCGTTGCTGGCCCCGCTCTTTTAGAGACCCCTTTACTCAATAAAGGAAGTGCCTTCTCAGCAGAAGAGCGCAATAGCTTTAATTTAACTGGGCTACTACCGCATAATATTGAGACGATTGAAGAGCAGTCATTGCGTGCTTATCATCAGCTGCGCTCATTCACGAGTGATATGGACAAGCATATCTATTTGCGTAATATTCAAGATACCAATGAAACCTTGTTTTATCATTTGGTTGAGCAGCACATCGAAGAAATCATGCCGCTCATTTATACCCCGACAGTTGGTCAGGCATGTGAAAAATTCTCACAAATCTATCGCCGTAAACGGGGGCTATTTGTTTCATATGCTGAGCGTCATCAAATCGATGATATATTGCAAAATGCCACCAAACAAAACGTTAAAGTAATCGTTGTCACTGACGGCGAACGTATATTGGGCCTTGGAGACCAAGGTATTGGCGGTATGGGTATTCCAATCGGTAAATTGTCTTTATATACGGCGTGCGGTGGTATTAGTCCAGCATATTGCTTACCAATACTGTTAGATGTTGGCACCAATAATCAACAGCTCCTTGATGATCCTATGTATATGGGCTGGAGAAACCCACGTATTTCTGGTGATGAGTATAATGAATTTGTGGACTTATTCATTCAAGCCGTTAAGCGCCGTTGGCCAGAAGCATTATTACAGTTCGAAGATTTTGCACAGGAAAATGCCACCCCATTATTGAATAAGTATCGTGACCAGTTATGCTGTTTCAATGATGATATTCAAGGGACGGCTGCGGTATCGGTCGGTACCTTGATTGCTGCCTGCTTGAATAAAGGTCAAAAACTGAGCGAGCAAAAAATCGCATTTTTAGGAGCAGGCTCGGCAGGTTGTGGTATCGCCGAACATATTGTTCGCCAAATGCAACGTGAAGGATTGACTGAAGCGCAAGCGCGTAGCCAAGTATTTATGGTTGATCGTTATGGCCTACTGACTGATAGCATGACCGAGCTGCAAAAATTCCAAGTACCATTGGTACAAAAAGAATCTACTATCGCACACTGGGATAAAAGTAACAAACTGGGTTTAGCGCAAGTGGTTAAACAAGCAGAAGTCACCGTATTGTTTGGTGTCAGTGGCCAAAAAGGCCTGTTTACCCAAGAAGTTATCGAAGCGTTATGCGCCAATACGGAACATCCAATTGTATTACCGTTGTCAAACCCAACATCTCGTGTGGAGGCAACACCGCAAGAAGTGATGAACTGGAGTCGTGGCAAAGCCATTATTGCAACAGGTAGTCCTTTTCCTCCTACGACCTTCAATGGCCAGACCTTTGAGGTGTCTCAGTGTAATAACAGCTATATATTCCCAGGTATTGGCCTTGGCGTTCTGGCGGCTCAGGCGACAGGTATTAGTGATAATATGCTCATGGCGGCAAGCCAGGCCCTTGCAGATATCTCTATGGAGTACGAAAAAGTACCAGGTGCTATACTACCGCCAATCAAAGTTATCAGAGAGATTAGTGAAAAAATAGCCTATGCAGTAGCAGTGCAAGCGGTTGAAGATAAGCTGGCACTACCTGATACCGCGGAGAACTTACAACGCCGAATAGAGGCAAACTTTTGGTTACCTGAATACCGTCACTATCGCCGTACTTCTTTTTAATCCATAACCGTGATATAAAAAAAGCCCAACACTGCGATAGAAGTAGTGTTGGGCTTTTTTATTTGAGCAAGCAGATGAGGCTTATGCTCGAAGAGATGCAAGAAAATTAGAAAGATATCAATAGTATACTGGTAGATTATGAGTAGAGGAATTAAATAACCCAATCAAAACCGTCAGACAATAAAAAACCCTCACAAGCCAATGCTTGTAAGGGTTTGAATTTGGTGGGCCCAGTAGGACTTGAACCTACGACCAAAGGATTATGAGTCCTTATTTTTACAACAACAATACACAACACTTATCAACAAATAGCTATAAATATCAATGCTATTCCTTGAATTTCATGGGCTTGAAATGAAAGATAGCTTTAGCTGTCAACAAACAGACATATCTATCGACAAATCTAGAGTATCAAAATAGTATCAAAAAAAACAGTATTAGCAGTTCTTTGAAAAGTAAGGACCTACAAATGAAACTTTTAAGTGATGAGCAGTAGAGGACTAATCTTTCATTCAAAGTATCAAAAAAGCGTACCCACATTGTGAGTACGCTTAATACTGATAAGTATAAGTGTTTTAACGCCTAATACATTATATCTCTTTTACCAGAAAGTAATACCGTTAGATACTGTATTCGAAATATCTAACGGTATTAGGCTTGTAGTCTGACTTACCTTCTTCGCTGTATTCTTCCAATATCAATTACAACGAGTCATTAATTTAGTCAACAAATACGATAAGCCAGATAGATAGCACCCATGAAATGAAGGACTGATTTATCATAGTGAGTAAAAATTGCATGATACGGCTTAATCTTGGCAAAGAAGTTCTCAATTAATTAGCGTGCCTTGTAGAGCTTTCCATTGAAGTTTTAACTGATGTGACTGACATACTTGACCAATAGGCTTGGCAAAATATTGTGTGTTGAGCTCTTTAGTAATCTGAACTGCCAGCACATACCGCGTGCTATAGACAACCAATAAATGAAAAGAAAAAATTTCAGGATAACAATTAAAGTAAGAATAGGGGTTGCAAAGTACAAAGCTCTGTTCTTATAATCAAGTCTCGCATACTGAAATATTGTTCAGTATTCTGAACAATATTTAAATTCAGTTTAATCTCTAAAGGGACTACGCCATTTGAATTTAATGATGTGAAGGTTTGGATATGGTATTGAAAATTATATTATGACCAAATACTCACACTCTGAAATTAGCTAGTTTCTATGACTTATATAAACTTAATATCCAATATTCTTAATCGTCTATTAGCTATTAAGTAAAACGCGACCCAAAACGCATTTCTAAGGAAAATTTTCATGACATTGAAGATCGATTTGAATTCAGATATGGGTGAAGGGTTCGGCGCTTGGTCGATTGGTGACGATGTTGATCGCGATATTATGCCATTGATTAGCTCCGCCAATATCGCAGCAGGCTTTCACGCTGGCGACCCTTCCACTATGATTGGAACTTTACGTTTGGCATCTCGTCATGGAGTATGCGTTGGCGTGCACCCAGGGTTCCATGATTTAGTGGGGTTTGGACGTCGACATATTTCGGCCTCTGCTGATGAACTGGTGAATGATGCTCTGTACCAGCTGGGTGCTCTACGCGAACTTGCCAAGCTTGAAGGCCTTAAGATGCATCACTTTAAATTGCATGGTGCATTGTTTATGCATGCCGCACGCGATAAGGAGTTTGCCGAAAAGCTAACATCTGCTCTAGCAATTGTCGCTCCTGACTTATCTATTTACTGTCTAGCTAACTCAGCCATTGATCAAGCAGCAAAAAACGCTGGTTTGCAAAGAGTTCATGAGTTCTACGCAGATCGTGATTACGATGATGAAGGAAATATCGTATTCGTTCGAAAAGTTAAGCAGCTTGATCCTGAGCTAGTGGCAAAAAAAGTGTTACGTGCATGCCAAAACAACGAAGTAGAGTCAGTCAGTGGAAAGATAGTGACTGTTAAATTCGACTCTATATGTATTCATAGTGATACTCCTGGGGCTATTTCGCTGATTAAAGCAGTACGATCAGCTCTCGATAATGCATGTATTGAAGTAGCCGCGCCTTAGCTTAATCATGATTTAAGCTGGGCGTTTAAACCTAAGCAATGTAAGTGAACATAATTCCAAGGAAGACAATTATGAAAGATTTTGAAATTGAAGAGTTAACCATCACCGATATGCAAGCGCATCTCAAAAATGGGTCGATCACTGTGCGCAGTTTGGTTGAAGCGTACCTTGAACGGATAGAGGCAATTGATAAATCTGGACCTACTCTTAATTCTATCATTACTATCAATCCAATCGCACTTGAAGAAGCCGATCGCCTTGATGCACATTTCGCTAAGACAGGCGAATTTGTTGGTGCATTACATGGTGTGCCGGTGCTAGTAAAAGATCAAATAGAAACCAAAGATATGATGACTACTTTTGGTTCCATTGCTCAAGACGGCTATCAGCCAAAGAATGATGCAACTGTTGTTAAGAAAATGAAGGCTGCCGGCGCCATTATCCTTGCCAAAACAACGTTGCCAGATTTTGCAACATCATGGTTTGGCTTTTGTTCAAAACAAGGTGAAACCAAGAATCCCTATGTTTTGTCACATGATCCAGGTGGTTCTAGTAGTGGTACAGCTGCTTCGATTGCGGCAAATTTAGGGTTGGTTGGAGTAGGCGAAGATACAGGTGGATCTATACGTTTACCATCCAGCTTTTCAAATCTTGTTGGTGTCCGTGTGACGCCAGGATTGATCAGTCGCGATGGCACATCACCGCTTGTTGTGTTTCAAGACACAGCCGGACCAATGGCACGTACTGTAACGGATGCGGCGCTACTTTTGGATACGATGGTAGGCTATGATCCTGCAGATGAATACACGACCGCAGCATGTATCGCTAATCATAAAGGCAGCTACGCTGATGCACTGGATGCTAACAGTCTTAATGGCGCGCGTCTGGGTGTTATACGCAATGCTTATGGATCAAATGATAATACTGAATCAGCAGAAGTGAATCAGATTGTTGACTCAGCTCTTGAAAATGCAAAGAATGCTGGGGCAATATTGGTTGATGTCGAAATTCCAGACATGATGGAACACATTACCGAAACCTCTTTGTATGGTTCGCATTCACGGCATGATATTAATCAGTTCTTGGCTTCACGTGAAGACATGCCTACCAAAAGCCTCGAAGAAATCAAAGAAAATGGTACGTACCACCCCGTACTAGACCTCTTGATTGATATCTTTGAAGGGCCAGTAAATCCAGAAGATGAGCCTGACTATTTCCGAAAGCTTGCTGCTCGTGACCATTTTCAACGTCTAGTTGCCGGAATCGTTGCGAAAAACAACTTGGACGCGTTAGTATTCCCTTGTGTTCAAGTGCTTCCTCCGTCAAAGCAAGATGTCCGTGATGGCAAGCATCAAGTACTCACTTTCCCAACGAATACTTTAATTGCTTCACAGACTTGGATGCCTTCAATTTGTCTCCCTGCCGGATTCAGTGAAAGTGGTTTACCTGTGGGTATGGAACTGATTGTTTTACCATATCACGAGCCAGACTTATTCCGACTTGGTTATGCATTTGAACAGGCTAACAATGTACGTCGCAAGCCGGAATATCTATAACTTCTTAATTTTTAATAGTTGCCTTAACGCTTTGAAATATAGGCGTTAAGGAAATAAAATATGTTTTCATTGAATGGTAAAGCTAAAATTGTTGATGTTATTAAGTTGCTTTGTGTCAATGTATAGCTTAGTTACAACATTATACTGCGTATAATGAAAGACGATTTTCATTTTAAAGCTGGAAGTGTCAAGCACATAGATAAATTCACTAATGACATAAGCCAAACATGCTTGATTGAATTTAATTAAGTGAGTAAATACTTCATAAGTGATCAAATCACCAATATCTCAAGTTATTTAATATAATGAATGCGCTGAAATAAAATCTACAATATATCTATTAACGATTTCTGGTTGCTCAAGTGCTACCGAGTGGCCAGCCTTTGGAATCACAAACATTTTGCCGTCTGCTACTGTTTTAGTAATATTTTCTGACAGAGGTACTTCATATGCATGATCCTGTTCGCCTGCCAATACTAGCGTAGGTACTTTGCACCCTTTAAGCTCATCTAATATGCCAGTGCGATGAATAACGCCATCAGCACTGCGCGCAATATCTGTTCCCAACTTTAGCATATGATCACGCCAGTACTCACGCTCGCTTGCTCGAGAGGCATCTGCCAAATAGTCATCGCTAAACATGATATACATAAGCGTATCTATAAATGGCTCAGTACCTTGCGCGCCTAGGCCTTCAACCAAAGGTGAAAAATCAGCCAGTTTGTATTCAAGCTCTCCGCTAGACCCAAGTACAATACAACCCTTTAGTAAATCCGGGCGGCGAGCGGCTAAACGTAGCGCAATAAACCCGCCCATAGAGTTGCCAGCAAAAAAGCAAGGTCCTAGATCGAGTTCCTCAATTAATGCTATGGCATCGTTGGTATGAGTATCCATGTCAACGCTTTTCAGTTCTGAACGAGCGCTTTGCCCTTGATCCCGATCATCATAGCTCACCACTCGAATGGTTTTAGATAGGTGCTCTATCTGATGCGCGAACATTTTATGATCAAAAAACAGCGAGTGACTTAGTACTAATACCGGAGCGTCTTTAGGACCTTCATCGTTATAAAACAGGTTGATTCCGTTGACATTAATATTTGGCATAATCTCTTCCTTGTGTGAACACTATTGAGTCTGACAACACTCATAATAAACAGAGAGTAATATCTAAGTTAATCCTTTAACCTGTTATTTATATCAGAACTTCTGAGTCATTGGAAACGTTAAATGGTGAGCTTATAAGTTCTCTTGTTTTTTGCTATCTTGAGTCATATTTATAAAGATTATTTAGCAATAAACTGTTAAAAAATGAGGCAAGGATGCTTATTTTAAGCACAAAGATCGAACGACCACAATTGCAACAAGTCAGGTTACTTGAGCGTCCCAAATTACTGCATCAAGTGTTTGGAGAAGCTACTCATCGGTTGACTTTGATGCACGCCGCTGCAGGGTACGGTAAAACGACTGTTATGGTACAGCAGAGCGAACAGCTAGAGATACGTGGTCTCACGGTCAGTTGGCTAACTCTAGATAGCGACGACAACGACCCTATACGTCTTTACCAATATTTGTGGACAATATTGACTCAGAAAACTGATTCACAATTATTAGTAGAAGACAGGGTGACAAAGAGTCATATTCATCATTTATTGTCTCAGCTTGATACGGTAACCTCCCATACGTTGTTTATTGATGAACTAGAGGTATTAACCAACTCTAATAGCTTGAACATAATCTGGTGGCTATACTTATTTTTACCCAGTAACTATCATTTAGTTATTGCCTCACGTACGTTACCAAACTGGCCACTTACAAAAGGTGAACTACAAGGATTAGTACAAATTATTAGAGCACATGAATTGCGTTTGTCAGCATCTGACACTTATATGCTACAGCAATATCTACACGACAATTTGATAAAAAATACTACGCTTACGCCCTACATGACGGCCAATCAATCAAAGTCAAAGGTGATAGTAGATGCTGCTAACACTTTGACTTTGATTGATAATGAATTGGTATCAATGTTGATTGAAAAAACAGAAGGCTGGCTAACAGGTATACAGCTCATTAATTTATGCTGTAAGAATGAAAAAGATCTATATCAACTCGTACATCAAATGAACGGCGCACAGCGGCAAATAGCTGACTTCTTAGCGGAGCAGGTATTTTTACAATGTGATGCGCATGTGCAAAACCTTTTATTAAGTATTAGCGTATTAAGAAAAATAAATGCCAACTTGTGTCATGCGTTAACTGGTGCAACTGATGCACAGGTCTTGCTTAAAAACCTAAGTCAACAAGGACTTTTTATTCAAGCCATAGATGATCAATATCAGTGGTTTCGTATACATCAATTAATGAGACAGTTTCTGCAAACAAGGCTAAAAAATCGAGCGCCAGAAAAGTATTTGGCTTCTCACTCTAAAGCAGCAGAATGGTATCAAGCACATAATATGTTTTTGGAGACGATCTACCATGCACAGGTAATCGGTGATAACACATTGATTCTATCAGCCTTAACAGCAGTCAGTCATGATTTGATACTGGAGGGGCGGCTCTATAATTTATTAGAGTTGACAGAACCTCTAACTGACGTTCAGCTATGCCAACATCCAGCTTTGCTATACGATTTGATTTGGGGTTTGATTCTATCTCGTCAACATCATAAAGCCGCCCGTTATATAAAAGTGCTTGAGCAAGAAGAATTCTATTTGTTAGATAGGGATAACCAAACTTCTATTAGTCATAAAGATAAGCAATTGGGTTTATCAGCAATGACCGTTTTTATTGCTGATGACTTGCCTAGGTCTCATCAGTTAGCGCAAAAAGGTCTTAAACAACTGTCACTAGAGGCGTATTTCTTTAGAGCACCGTTATTGGCCATCTGTGCTTTATATCAACTTAATAGTGGCAATATCCAACATGCTCATTCACTAATTTTGCAATCAAGAAACCTTTATATCAAGGACAATAATCCGTACGGTTTAACTTATATAGACAGTATTGATGCGACCTGTGACAGGTTGTTAGGCGACATACCATCGGCCACTAAAAAATTTCAGCGCATTGGTATCAGTCCAGAGTATGCTCAATTAGGAACCAACGATAGCAATCTTAACATGATGCTAAGCGTGGCAAGTAGTTTAAAAGCGAACTTCTATTATGAGTGCAATCGTATGGAAGATGCCAAACAAGCATTGAGAGACTTTGGCCAAGGTGAAAATATGGTTATCACGGATATGATTACGCTAGGTTTTTTGACAGAACTAAATCTAACTTGCTTATCAGGGATAGGTATTGGCTATCAAGCTCTCTCAAAAGCCAATAGTAAAGCGGATGAATGGTCGCTCCCTCGGCTAACCAGTGATATACAACGATGGATTGACGAGCAAGACTTGAAAAAAATAATGCCAGTAATAGTGACAGGAAAATATGATGATAAGAATGATCGGCTTAGTTATCAAATAAAAAAAAGAGTAAAAAGAGAAGACGGTGAGCTTAGTGATTTAACGTTGACTGAATTACTGACTGGATTGGACCTGTTACCATATCGTACGACGATATTTCTAGGTAATAGTCAGCAAGTAGCGCAAGCAGTGGTGGAGCTGAATAAATTTCTAAAAGCTGATTTACCCTTTGTGATACGTAATGCTCGTATAAGGTTATTGTTGGCAATGGCCTATTACGCGTTAGATCAGCCTATATTGTCTTACAAAAGCTTATTAAACGCATTGGAACAATTTAAATCTACTCAAACACATCGAATTATACTCGATGAGCATCCGCTAATTTTGATGTTGTTGAATAAGCTTTATCAGTATGAGGGAAGTGAGATTGCCGTATCGTCTGATATCCAAAAATATGTAGTATCTATACTAGAAATAGGGGAGTATGCTTTTCGTGAAGAAATCAATTTTTCATCGAAAAATAAACAACATCAAATAAAAAGTACTATGCAACCATCTCGTGATAATCAGAGTGATTCTGATAGTAGGGTAGTGTTATCAGAGCGCGAAATTGAAATACTATTATTGGTTGAAAGGGGGTTGAGTGATGGACAGATAGCCGATAAGATTTTTTTATCTATCCACACCGTAAAATGGCATTTACGTAATATTTATCATAAATTACAAGTACGCTCCCGAACACAAGCCGTTGCGCAAGCACATCAACAGTATATTCTGAAATAGGCCAAGTCGTAACAGACCATGACCTATTTTTAGGGCATTTGCATGTTAAACAATAGAATAGCCACCATCGACGTTGACGATGGTACCAGTAATCCAACTAGCTGCATCAGAAGCTAAAAATAAAACCACATTAGCCACTTCTATTGGGTTACCAAACCTTGCCAGAGGCGTTCTTGCCATAATACCATCGGTAAAACCGTCTAGTACTTTTAACTGTTGAATCATAGGAGTATCAATCCAGCCGGGTGCTACAGCATTCACACGAATATGATCTTTTGCAAGGTAGATAGCATGAGATTTAGTCAGTTGATCGATTGCGCCCTTGGATGATGCGTAAGCAGGCGTGAGTTGTGACCCAAATATAGAGTACATAGATGAGACGTTAATAATAGAACCACCAGATGATTCTGCCAATAGTGGCGCCGCGCATTCACTGATATGAAAAACTGCCGTTAAATTAATATCAACAACCTTTTTAAACATAGGTAATTCGTGTTCTGTTGTCGAGCCAATACCTGCGCCATTAAAAAGCACATCAAGCTGATTTAAATTTTTGAAAAAATGGGCAACTTTATCTTCATCAGTGACATCTAGTTCCACTGACTCTATATCCAATTGCTGTGGATACTGTGCCTCCTTACTATTCAGTCCCAATGCCCAAACCTTAGCGCCTTTTTGTGCAAAGGCAATGGCAACGGCTTGTCCAATTCCTGATGTTGCTCCGGTCACCACGACAACTTTATGAGCAAACAAATCTTTTGAAAATGTATCTGATGCTTTCGTATCCATACGAAATATTCCTTTTATTAAACAGCTATAACTTAAGTAGCTAGATAAACTAATAAACTTACTCTTCTGGTATATGGCTATGAAGCAGGTTAGATAGTTATAAAATGTCCCTACCAGGGTCTACTATCAGACATGCCCTAGTCATATTGATTAAAATTAGCATAAATATTGATAATAAAAGGATGGTTGTACTCAGTATTATGCTTATAAAAAACCATTCTTTTGAGTGGTTGGCAGTAAGTTTTAGGCGAATATACTAATAGAGTATCTGCAAGAGATTAGGTGCAGTCATGGCTTAACTTGCTTACAACTAGCAGCATCTGAAGGACACTGATGCTGACTCCGACTATGAATCGTATATCACAAAAGGAATTGCATTATGTCTATCGGCACCCCTCAAGACTATCTATTGACACTAAATATGAAAAAGGAAGGCGAGATAAAAAATGCCTTGCCAGGTGTTCATATCACGCCCTTTTATTTGAACTCTGAAACAGGGGTATGGGTTATTTACGCCCGTTTTGAACCCAATACTCAATTACCAGAGCATTTTCATACGGGGATAGTACATTTTTATACCACAGCAGGATCTTGGATGTATTTGGAGTATCCAGATGATGTGCAAACAGCTGGAAGCTATTTATTTGAACCAGCAGGGTCAACACATACACTCAGAAGTGATGAAGGTGCAGAGGGGTTTATCATGGTTGAAGGTGCTAATGTGAACTTCAATGAGGATGGCTCGCTTATGTTTATTATGGATGCTGGGTGGATTGAACAGATGCTACATACTGTCGCTAAAGAAACTGGACAAAAAATGCCTCGTTATATTAAGCCAAATGCTAATAACGATTTTAGTGATAAAGCTACGAATAACCCTACAGTCTAAATACCTATCTGATACCTAATAGTAAGAAGCATCGAAATTTATACTGTGATTTTAGCTTCGTGGATGACAATCGTCCCAATGAGACATCTTCTTTAGTCAGAGCGAAGCCATAGTAGGTCTTCATAAACTAATCCTTCTGAGTGATATGCAACTTAGAAGGGCTAATTAAACTCTGCAAAGAGCAGCTCGCGAAGCACGCCTTTAAAGATAACAGGCACTTTCTTAGTATTCCTCGAGTATGTCACATATTAGACGTGAAGCTATCAAGCTACTACGAGCGGGCAAGTTGTGTTATGAGCGCACAGCGCGTATATCGTAACAAATGTGAGCTACTAGTTAAAGTAATGCATAGTGAGACAAGAAGACAAAAGCTCGTCTAAACGCATACCTGAGTGAGGACAAGTATGATATTAGCCAATACAGTCTAGAGACGTTCAAGAGCGAAACATAGATATCTTCGGTACAGTGTAATTATACTCTACGCATATGGGCTTCCAGTAAATATTTATACAAAACTTTAGGAATTGGTACTGTAGAAAATATAGTATCTACTTAATGAGTCGGCAATGTGCCAAAATTTACATAAACTTAAAGGTGTTCACTTATTTTAAAAATGAAGTCAGTGTTGCTCTGCTGATCGAATAAATAAAAAGCTTTCAAAATACTAAAAAGGAAATTGTAAATAAAAGGAGTTCATCAATGAGTGAGAATACGCTTGAAAGTCTTGGCTACAAGCAAGAGCTTTCGCGAACGCTAGAGCTGAAAGATCTTGTGATCTACGGCCTTATTTTTATCGTTCCTATTGCACCTTTCGGCATCTTTGGGCATGTAATGAGCGCCAGTGGTGGTACGATCGTGACGGCCTATATAATTGGGCTAATAGGTATGCTTTTTACTGCTATTAGTTATTCACAAATGGCTAAAGAGTTCCCTGTAGCAGGTTCTGTGTATTCTTATGTGTCTAAAGGTACTAATAGCTTTGTCGGATTTGTCACAGGTTGGATTATGTTGCTGGACTATGTTCTCATACCAGCTCTGCTCTACGTGGTTGGAGCACTCGCTATTCACGATATTTTTCCCTCTATCTCACCTTTGATTTTGATTATTGCTTTTGTAATATTTAATACTTACGTCAATATTCGTGGTATCAGTTTCACCGCTGGATTCAATCGTTGGATGCTGATCGCTGAGCTTATCGTTCTTGCTGTATTTCTAGTCGTCGGAGTTGTAGCGATTAGCAATAATGTTAACGGGGCCGTATTTTCAATAGCTCCTGTTTACGATGTAGATAACTTTTCGCTGGGACTCATCATTTCTGCTGTACCTATTGCTGTTCTGAGTTTTCTTGGATTTGATGGTATTTCTACACTGGCTGAAGAAGCAAAAGGGGGAGGAAAAGCGGTCAGTAAAGCGATTTTCTTAGTATTGTTTATTATCGGTGGTTTATTTATCGCTCAAACATGGATTGCAGCTTTAATACAACCGGATCCAGAACAGTTTAACAACCTTGATACTGCATTCTACGAAACAGCACGTATCGCTGGTGGCGAGTGGCTAGCAGTACTAACGGCAGCGACGACAGCAATTGCTTGGGGTATTGCGGATTCACTAGTTGCACAAATTGCAACAGCTCGTATTCTATACAGTATGGGACGTGATAAGTTATTACCTACCGCACTTTCTCGTGTACATTCTCGTTATAAAACACCATATGTCAGTACACTCTTAGTCAGTGTGATATCTATTGTAGCCGCAATTGCTTTTATGTCTCATCTTGCTTTACTGACATCTATCGTCACAATTGGTGCTTTGACAGCGTTTTTGATTCTTAACGTTAGTACAATGTATTATTTTGTACTTAAAAAGAAGTCTTACAACTTTTTTCTCCACATCCTAAGTCCTCTATTTGGAATAGGCGTTGTGGGATATATCTGGAGTGGCTTTGAATCCTATACTATTATTACTGGTGCAGTCTGGGCCGCAATAGGTTTTGGTATTTATTACCTAGCGAAAATGCGCGGCCAAGAAGTTGATATGGAGATTTAATATGCATTTTAAAACGATACACGATGTTCATCATTGCTTTGATCATGATTTGAAGCCCGTTGAAATTATAAGTTCTAGCGATACTAGACGATTCGATATTCTCGATGCTAGTGGAGGGTTGATTACTCGTGATAGTAAGGCTGAGATCCTTACGCGATTGCCTATGGATGCCTTGAACCCTGTATGTGGTCCGTTATTCATTGAAGATGCTGAGCCAGGTGATGTTATCGAAATTGAGCTTTTAGATTTTGAACCTAGTGGTTGGGGATGGACAGGAATAATACCCGGCTTCGGTTTACTGGCTGAAGAGTTTACAAAACCGTGGTTAAAAATTTCAGAGTATGATAGTGAGTCAGTGTATTTCTATGATGATATCGTTATTCCTTTCCGGCCGTTTGCTGGGACCATCGGGTTAGCACCTGCTGAACCTGGTTCTCATTCTATCGTTCCCCCGCGTGTATGTGGTGGGAACTTAGATATTCGCGATCTGGTAAAGGGATCTAAGCTTTATTTACCAGTTCAGGTGCCAGGCGGCCTTCTTAGCATTGGCGATACACATGCATGTCAAGGAGATGGAGAAGTATGTGGTACCGCGGTCGAGACTCGTATGGCGGCTACAGCGACAATTAGACTGCTTAAAGGCGACAGTATTCCTGCTCCCATGTTTGATATGCCAGCTGTTGCTAGCGATAACCATAATGAGGGCTACATTGTTACCACAGGAGTAGGTCCTGATCTTATGGAAGGGGCAAAAAATGCTGTTCGATTTATGATTGACCGGTTAAAGAAAAAAGCTGGTATGGATGAAGAGTTAGCTTATGCCCTATGCAGCGTAGCTGGACAGCTGAAAATCAGTGAAATCGTTGATCAGCCGAACTGGGTAGTATCATTTTACATTCCTAAATCAATTTTTAAGTCACACAGTCTCAAAGCTATTTAAATATTAGTAAGTTATTCAGCCATGGCCGAATTTACAGTTTGGCCATAGCTGAATATTATATTTAGCGTATCATCTGTTAGAAAGCAATTACTTCTTATTAATAGCCCAAAGCGCGATACATAACTTAATTTTACTGGTTAAATTTCCTACCCCAACCTTTGCAACATTACCTAAGAAAAGCACACTTCATTAGTAAGCCCTCTACACCATGTAGATAATAGCATATAAAGCTTTTTTGACTTGTTAGAGTAAGATTGTTCCATGGTATATGTAGATATTGATGATGTTTGAAATACCATGATACTAAGGGGTTTACTACCTAATAAGTTATAGTTTTAATAAGAATTTGATCTACTGGAGCGTTAACTATTTCTACTATATCTCTCAGTTTTTAGCATAGCTCAACACTATGAAACCGACTATATAAGTGTATTTATACTGACTCTAATGCTTGCTGGCATGATTGAGCTTAAGGATTAACACTATCTTGTTTAAGCAGCCATTGAAGATACCCAGCACTCTCAGAACTAATGGCTAAACCTGCAATAGCCTCACCCTTATATTTACCAAAACCTAAATGCGTAGGTATACACGCCATTTGGCTAAACTTATACAAGCTTTCTATATTACTTATCTCATGATCTTGGCTATTGGCCAAATCAATCAGACTATCAAGTGACCCCTGCCGTCAAATCCGTACAATTAAACTTGGGACATTTTAGTTATGCAGCCTGACGATCAAAGTCAAATCACATCTGTCTTGGCGATCTATAGCCTAAATCCTTTTGAATCCTAGTTTGGTTGTAATACAGCTCTATATATTGTGTGATCTCGTTGATCGCTGTAAACCTTGTTTTATACTCTTGATGATATACAAGCTCACTCTTTAACGTACCCCAGAAGATTTCTATAGGAGCATTATTAAAGCAATTGCCTTTACCACTCATTAAGCCTTTAAAACGATGCTGCTTGATAATTTTGTAATAGGTATGACTGCAATACTGGTTGCCTCTATTAGAATGCACAGTCAGCCCTTGGCTTGGCCTTTCATTCCTAATTGCCATATTCAATGCATGACAGCCTAAATAGGCGGTCATGCGCTTACTTAAGGCGTATCCAACAAGCTCTCTAGTATAGAGATCTTTAACACCTGCTAAGTATAGCCAATCCTCAGCAGTCCAAATATAAGTGATGTCACTGACCCAAGACTCATTGGAGCGCTTAGCATCAAACTGCTGAACCAGCATGTTTAGATAGACAAGCTTGTTATGGTTTGAGTCAGTGGTGACTTTAAAGCGCTTGTGGCGACAGTATTTGATGTCATGCTCTTCTTTAATACTTCTAATCATATATTGGCTAATATCATACCCTTGCGCACTTAGGTAGGCATGTAGTCAATCAACACCATAACGTTCTTTAGTTTCACTATGAGCTGCTCTAACTAATAGCTTACGGTGGTTACGGTATATCTGCTGTTCACTAATCTCACGATTTATCCAGCCGTAATAGCTCGATGATTTTATGTTTAATACACGGCGCATGCAGGTAATACTAAAAAGGTACTGGTTGTCTTTGATAAAGACGTACTTCATCAACTGTGCTTTGCGAAATACGCCGTGGCCTTTTTTAGTATCTCTCGTTTCTCTTCAACCACTTTAAGCTGCCGCTTGAGCTGCTTTATTTCCTGAATAGCTGCCATAAGCTCAGGATCATACTACTCAGTTCATAAAAGCTTGCCTTGATTGGCTTTGTTCTACCAGTTAGATAACGTTTGCATGGCGATGCTAAGCTACTTGGCAGTGGCTGAAACGTTGCCGTTGTTGTTTGCTATCTTCTTAACGGCTTCTACTTTAAATTCTGTGCTGTAAGTTTTGATTTTCTTGGCCACGGTAGACTCCTCATCGAGTCGTTAGTTTACCAAGTTTATCTCTACGGTTTCTTCAGCATAGCTTACTTCGAATAACTGGTTTTCTTTGACAGTAATAATATCACTTGGTTGAATTGGTAAGATGTCTTTAATATTTAAAACCGCAATGCAGTATTTTTTTTAATAAAATACCAGTATTTTTATTGTGTTATTTAGATGTCTAGCTTCACAAAACAAATTAAACAGTATATATTGTTAATAAATATCGCTATGCAGTATTTTATATCCAAATATCTATGCTTTTTAAGCTAACAGTATTTTACTTGAAGACATTATTAGAGGGACAGCATCATGGAAGAGCAAATAATTTTGACTGAGCAGCTAGCGAATGGTATTTGCGTGATAACGCTCAATCGACCCAAAGTTCGTAATGCGTTAAATACTGAACTGCGTCAGAAACTGGCGGATATTTTTATCCAGCTCAATGACGACCCACAGACTAAAGCCATTGTGTTGACTGGTGGTGATAAGGTATTTGCAGCTGGTGCTGATGTTAATGATTTTTTGACAGCAAAAACCGTCGATGTATATCTACGTCATAGTGAGCGTTATTGGGATGCGATTACCAATTGTCGCAAGCCAATTATTGCTGCGGTCAATGGTTATGCGCTTGGCGGCGGCTGTGAGCTGGCTATGCATACTGACATTATTGTCGCTGGCAAGTCCGCTAAATTTGGTCAACCAGAAATCAAAATTGGGCTGATGCCAGGAGCTGGGGGCACGCAGCGATTGTTTCGCGTGATTGGCAAGCATAAAGCAATGAAGCTGATACTAACAGGCGATATGATCAGTGCTGAGGCTGCGGATCAAATGGGATTGGTTTCTGAAGTGGTTGACGATGAAACCACCATCAAGCGTGCCATTGAGATTGCTAAAAAACTGGCAGGTTATTCGCCCATTGCATTGATGCAAATCAAAGAAGTGGCCAATCTTGGGGTTGATATGCCGCTACAGGCTGCATTGGCCTTGGAGCGTAAAGCCTTTCAGATTTTATTTGATACCGAAGATCAAAAAGAGGGCGTAAAGGCCTTTTTGGAAAAACGTGACGCCAATTATAAAGGTCAGTAGCGTGTGGTTTGCTAAGGATAAGCAGACCAATTTTTTGAAAATAAAATTATTCAACAAGATCATATAAAGGACGACTATGACCGCCAATACAATAAATATCAAATCATTGGCCATCATCGGCACAGGTGTCATGGGCATGGGTATCGCCCAAATTGCTGCCCAAGCAGGTATTCAGGTGCTTTTGTTCGATGCCAAAATGGGCGCTGCTGCACAAGGGCGTAAATCTCTTCAAACCATGCTCGAAAAACTAACGGCGAAAGGTAAGTTCACTGACGCGCAGCTTCAATCTGCTTTGGCAAATCTGATAGTGATTGATGATATAGCCAACATATCTACAGTAGATGTCGTTGTTGAAGCCATTGTTGAAAACCTAGAAATCAAACAACAGCTTTTTAAACAATTAGAAAGCATTGTGCCTACCAAGACAATTTTGGCAACCAACACTTCCTCATTAGCCGTGACCGCGATTGCTGCCAATTGTACGCACCCAGAACGTGTGGCTGGATTTCACTTTTTTAACCCAGTGCCGCTCATGAAAATCGTTGAAGTGATTCCTGGACTTTCTACTCATCCATCAATCGTTGAGACATTGACTACATTAGCGACGCGCATGGGACATTTAGGGGTGGTGGCAAAAGACACCCCAGGCTTTATTGTCAATCATGGCGGTAGAGCTTACGGTACAGAGGCCTTAAAAATATTGGGAGAAGGGGTTGCCAGTTTCGAGGATATTGATCGTATTTTGCGTGAAGGGGCTGGCTTTCGGATGGGGCCGTTCGAGCTACTCGATCTGACGGGTATCGACGTCTCTCACCCCGTGATGGAATCAATTTATACCCAGTTTTATCATGAAGATCGTTACCGTCCCCATCCCTTAACCCGTCAGATGCTCATAGGAAAAAAGCTTGGTCGTAAAGTTGGTGAAGGCTTTTATCAATATACAGAAAATAAAAAACAAGATGGTCAAAAAGTCACAAAAGATATCTCTCAACAGCCATCGTTTGAGGTGTCAGCCTCTGATACAGCCATCACCTCAGTTTGGATTGGCGCTGACGTAGTAGAGGATAAGCAGCAGCTGATTGATTATTTGAATGCTAATAATATCAACATCGACAATGGCGATAAGCCACAATCTGACAGTCTGGTATTACTGGCAATGTATGGCGAGGACACAACCAATGCTGCTATGCGCTATCACGTGAACCCCAAACAAGCGGTTGCTATCGATATGCTGACTGACTTGTCAATGCATCGTACATTGATGCCAAGTATCGTCACTCAAGATAAGTTCGTGGCACAAGCTTATGCTTTATTTGGTAAACACCCAGACAAAACCGTCAGTGACAATGAAAAGTCAATACAGGCTACGGTTGATGCAACACTCATCAATGAAAGCACAGGCTTTGTGGCGCAGCGAGTCATCGCAATGGTGGTTAACTTAGGCTGTGATATTGCACTGCAAGGTATCGCCTCTCCTGATGATATTGATAATGCGGTTAGGCTGGGATTGGGCTATCCCTACGGCCCTATCTCATGGGGAGATAAGCTTGGTGCTGAGCGGATATTACTCATTTTAGAGCGTATTTACGGATTAACCGGTGATCCGCGCTACCGTTCTAGCCCATGGTTACAGCGCCGAGCCACACTTGGTATTTCACTGTTCTCTCAGCAGAGCAACTATTAATATTAATGGTGTAATAAAATACACTTTAAAATGACAGCTAGGAGAAATTATGTTGGACGCCTATATTTATGATGGATTAAGAAGTGCTTTTGGTCGGCATGGTGGCGCATTAGCAACTGTTCGTCCGGATGACTTAATCGCTAAAGTGATGAAGACTTTAGTCGAAAAGCATCAACTACCTAACGATATTTTTAATGAAGTATTGATCGGTAATACCAATCAAGCTGGTGAGGATTCACGCAACATTGCCCGTAATGCTGCGCTGCTAGCAGGGTTGGATGTAAAAACACCGGGTCAAACTGTCAATCGTCTATGTGCTTCTGGATTATCGGCTATTATAGATGCCGCTCGCAGTATTACCTGCAACGAAGGCGATGTTATTTTAGCGGGCGGTGTTGAGTCAATGACTCGTGCACCCTTTGTCTTTGCTAAGACTGCGCAGCCTTTTAGTCGTGAGTTTAAAGTATTTGATACCACTATCGGCAGCCGGTTCCCTAATCCCATCATAGAAGAGCATTTTGGTAACGATAGCATGCCGCAAACGGGTGATAATGTTGCGCGTAAATATGGTATCACTCGTGAAGCAGCGGATAAGTTCGCAGCAGCTTCGCAAGCTAAATACCAGGCCGCCAAAAAAACTGGGTTCTTTGATGATGAAATAACGCCAATTATGGTATCACAAGGCAAAAAACTCCCTGAGAAATCAGTAGTTGAGGATGAGCATCCGCGCGCCAAATCTACTGTTGAAGCATTACAAAAATTAAAAACTTTAAATAACGAAGGCGTTGTTACAGCAGGCAATGCTTCAGGCATCAATGATGGTGCCGCTGCCCTGATTATCGGCTCAAAGCAGGCAGAGGAAAAGTTAGGATTCAAGCCTATCGCAAAGATTCTTTCATCTGGTGCCATGGGTGTCGAGCCAAATATTATGGGCGTAGGCCCTGTTGAAGCCATTAAGCTGGCGTTAAAACGTGCTGATTTGACCCTTGATGATATGGCTATCATTGAGATTAATGAAGCATTCGCCTCGCAGGTACTGGGTTGTCTCAAAGGTTTAGATATTGATTTTGATGACAAGCGCGTCAACCCTAATGGCGGAGCAATTGCTATTGGACATCCGCTAGGGGCATCAGGTGCAAGAATTGCGTTGAGTACAGCACGTGAGTTACAGCGGACAGGTGAAAAATATGCAGTAGTTAGTTTATGTATTGGCGTTGGGCAAGGGCTTGCCATGGTGATAGAACGAGTGTAAACCTTCTAAGCTACCTTTGCTATTAATATTCTTGCCACATTATTTTATGATTAATAACGGCTATTACGACTTTTGTATTTAATCAACATGAAAATTATCAGCAAATTCCAGGAATATATATCCAGGAATATATATATAATTTCCCTTTGGTTTTTTGTGGCCAGACCTTCATATAAATATTTTTTGAACAAATAGTATACTACTTACGATTTTTAGAACATAAATTAAATAACCCCCATACTTTTTCAATTTATGAACTGACCCCCATAAGTTGGACACAACTTATGGGGTATTTTTATGCGTTACGATCTGGACTTTAAGATGCAAGTCATCGCATACTATCGGCAAGGGCATACCGGAATCGCTACAGCAAAGAAGTTTGGACTTGATAAAAAGATAATCTCTAGATGGGTTAAGCAATATCAAAGCGGCGGTGTAGAGGCTATCAAGCCAAAGGCGAGTAAAACTAAATATAGTAGCGAGTTTAAACGTAACGTACTCACAGTCATGTTAGAACAAGGGTTAAGCCAGTCTGAGGTCGCTTTAACATTTAACATCAGCTCACCTGCGCTCATTAGTCACTGGCACAAAGCGTATCGACTACATGGCATGTCTGGACTCACTTCCAAACATAAAGGTAGAGGCGCCATGACCAAGCCCGTGATCACAAACAAACCAGATGATGAAAAGAGTCTTGCTGAATTAAAGCGCGAGAATGCATACCTACGTGCAGAGAATGCCTACCTAAAAAAGCTCGATGCCTTGCTCAAAGCGGAGGAACAAGCAGACAGAAAGCAAGGCTCATCGAAGCGCTAAGAGATGACTGCTGTTTATCTGACTTGCTTAAAGTCTCAGGTATGCCTAAAAGCGTCTTTTATTATCATAGAGCAAAGCTTGAGAGTGACGACAAATACGCTGAGTTGAAGCCACGTATTGCTAAGCTGTATCATCAGCACAAAGGTAGGTATGACTATCGTAGAATAACGGTCGCATTAAAACAGTTAGGTTTTCATCACAATCATAAGCTTATTGCTAGGCTTATGTGTCAGTTAAACTTAACTGCCAAAATAAGGCGCAAGAAGTACCACTACTATAAAGGGGTACAAGGCAAGATCGCGAAGAATCATTTACAGCGTCAGTTTCATGCAGATGGGCCACATAAGCGCTGGCTTACAGATATTACTGAGTTTAAGGTCGGTGATCATAAGTTGTATTTATCGCCCATACTTGATTGTTATAACAATGAGATTGTCAGTTATACGCTCTCAAGAAGGCCAACTTATGATTTGGTGAGTCAAATGCTAGATTGTGCTTTAAATAAGACAAAGGCGTGCCGTGGTAAGAGGTTAATGCTGCACTCGGATCAAGGATGGCATTATCAAATGAAACCGTTTAGCACGACGCTTAAACAGAATGGCATTAAGCAAAGCATGAGCAGAAAAGGCAATTGCTTGGATAATGCGTTCATGGATGGGTTCTTCGGTACATTAAAGTGCGAGACCATTTATGTTGAAAAACCTCAAACTATTGAGCAGTTAGAGCAACAAATCCATGAGTACATTCACTATTACAACAATGAGCGCATTCAATTGAAACTAAAAGGACTGAGTCCTGTGCAATACAGAACTCAGTCCTTGGGGTAAACTAAACCGTCCAAGTTTTGGGGGGCAGTTCATTTATGGGGGTTGTTTAATAATGTAGTAATAAACTAATTTATGGTATTTGATAAGATTTTTCTATTTTCCATATCAATGCTTCTGTATTATATTATAGTCAATCCTCTATAAAAGGGTTACAGCATTAACCTCGTTTGAAGTATCACATATACATCTATACTCGGTTGCCTTGTATCTCTTATAAACTGAATCAACTATAGTATACCCTTTTGAATATCTATTCAGTTTTGAAACATGAACCGTACCAGTATTGTCAGAGACTCGACATGTTGAGAGAATACGACATACACTTCTGACCTTAAAGAATGCGCCGTTCGCATGCTGATAGAAGCAGTGAGCAACTATCCTTTCACATGGTCAACCATTCAAGCTATAGCGTCAAAGATTGGCTGTACGTCTGAAACCCTGCAATCATTGCATAAAAAGCAAATAGAACAAACTATTCCTGCCTCAATACAAGCTCAAAGCCAAAAGCAATGTATTGGAAAGCTTGAACGCGAAAATAGAGAGCTCATGCAAGCCAATGAAATAATAGGCAAGGCTGCTGCTACTTTCGCCTAAGTGGAGCTTGAACGCCCATAAAGTGATGATCAATTTTATTGATGATTATAAAGATAGTTATGGGATCGAGCCAATCAATTGAGTACTATCGATTGCCCCATTAGCCTATTACCGTAAAGAATATTTAGCCAATAGTCCAGCAAAGTGCTCTTTACGCCAGCAACATGATGAACTTCTATATTAGCGAGATTAGGCGTATTTGTCTGGACAATAAGTCTCGCTATGGTATGCGTAAAGTCTGGCGACAGATGAAGGCGAATGACATTCGTGTGGCTCGTTATATGGTAGAGCGGTTAATGACTCAGTATGAGCTGCAAGGAATTTGGAGTCGCAAAGGCAAGATTACCACCAACTGCCGTGATGGTCAGAAGCGCGCAGAGGACCTAGTCAATTGTAACTTTAATGTTAATTTTTTTAACCAGATTTAGGTTGCGAATTTTACTTACATTAAGACCAGGATCGGATGGGCTTATACCGCTTTTATCATTGTTGTATTTGCTCGCACTATTGTGGGTTGGAAGGTATCGAATCGTATGAATACTGATATGGTAATGGCAATTTTAAACCAAGCGATAGCAGAGAGGAACAAGGTCAAAGATGTAATTCATCATACCGATAGAGGCGTTAAGTATTTATCTATTCGCTATACCGATAGAATGGCTGAAGCTGGTGTTATCGCTTCTATAGGTACGACTTGTGATTCATACGATAACGCATTGGTCGAAACGGTCACAGGCTATATAATTCTGAGGTCATTCATTATTTAAAGCAGATCTGGAATGGTATCAACGATGTTAAACTGACAACCTTTGAATGGATGGATTGGTTCAATAAAACAAGGTTGCATAGTACGATTGTCTATATGTCACCTTTAAGTTTGAAAAGCGGTATTACAATAATTTTAATCTGTTAGGTGAAGCTGCCTGACTCAAGTAAATCAACCTCCGATATACTCAAGGCGGTTTGTAAATGTATTCAGTCAAACTAAAAAGACTGAGCCCTGTGTAATACAGCGCTCAGCTCTTAATTCAAATTTAAATACTCATGATCTAGGTAACAATTTAAAATTGAGAATTTTTTTAAACTGAGCATTAAATCACGATTTTTGCGGATCGAATTGTTTTTCTTTAATAAACAAGGCTGGAATTATACCGCAGATAAAGTACGCACCTCCCATCACTACAAAACCCAAACCAATTGAACCACCACTTGCAAGGAAACCAATCACAGCAGGTGCAGTTGCTGCACCGATGCGTCCCATATTGTAAGCGCCACCCATAGCCGTACCGCGTATGAGCGTTGGGAAGCTTTCGGCCATATATGTAGCATTCACACCGTAAGGGATTCCGTATAAGAAGCCAAACGTTACCAATAAATAAAGAATATTGGCGGGTGAGTTATAGAACACAATTAGGGGTAAGAAAAGGGCTGTACCAATGGCACCAAAAGCATAGGTAGCACGGCGACCCACTTTATCAGCCATATATCCAGCTAAAATTTTACCAAAAATCATCGCTGCATACGTACCAACCATATAAGAAGTCATTTCTTTGAATTTTAAACCCAGCTCACTTTCTAAATAAGTCGGCATCCAATTGTTTACGCCATAGTAGCCAAACTGAAGAAAGCCTGCAGTCAAAGCCCAAAGGATGAACATATTACGGTTACGTTTATTTTGAAAAATAGTTTTCCATGTTGATGACGTATTAACTTCTTTATTCGTACTTTCTTTTTTCAAACGGTTTTCTTGCCATGAGGCTGGTTCTGGGACCAAAAAATGCATTAGAACAGCTATTAAAATTGGAATTGCGGCTACATAAAATAGCATCCGCCAACCGTGATCGGGGATAAGCCAACCTGCTAGTAATGTGGCCACAATATATCCCACAGTCCAGCCTGCTTGCAGTGTACCCAACACAGTAGTACGATATTTAGTCGGTACGTATTCTGCCATTAATGTATTGGAAGCAATATATAGTGAACCTAGGCCTAATGAGGCAAAGAAACGTAATGTAGCAAATTCAACATATGATCGGGTAAAGCCAAGACCACAGGTCAAAATTGAAAATAATAAGATGGATATGACTACTACGCGCACACGACCAAAACGGTCACAAGCCCAGCCGCCAAAGACACCACCAATGGCCATACCCAGTAAAGTAAAACTCCCTAACATCCCTGCTTCAACCGACGTTAGTCCAAACTCAGCTATAAGACTATTTAAGCTATAAGATAAAAGCATTAAGTCTGCACCATCAACCAATAAGGCAAGAAAGGCAAAGACAAAGGCTATTTTCCAAGTGTTTGGACCTATTTTGGATAAAGTGCTCTTCATAATTATAATCCATTATATATAAAGGGCTTAACCGTATTAAGCCAAAAAATTTATTGAGCTACTTCACGAATCATATTTCGTGCAATAATTACTTGTTGAATTTGAGTAGTACCTTCATATAAGCGGAATAAACGCACATCACGATAAAAACGCTCAATCGAATATTCACTGATATAACCAGCACCCCCATGAATCTGAACACAACGATCGGCAACACGACCACACATCTCAGTAGCAAACATTTTTGCGCAAGATGCTTCAGTACTGACTTCTTTACCTAGGTCACGTAAGCGTGCAGCATCAATTACCATACATTTTGCAGCGTAAATTTCAGCTTTCGAATCAGCAAGCATCCCTTGAATTAACTGAAACTGAGCAATTGCTTGTCCAAATTGTTTGCGCTCAACTGCATATTGCAGTGCATCATCTAACATTCGAGTTGCTGCACCAACACTGATGGCTGCAATATGAATACGACCTTTGTCTAAAACCTTCATTGCGGTTTTAAAACCTACGCCTTCAATCCCACCAATTAATGAAGACGCTGGGATACGACAGTCTTCAAAGATGACATCACAGGTGTGAGCGCCTTGTTGACCCATTTTTTTATCACGTTTACCTAGTGATATGCCTGCAGTTTGACTGTCGACTATAAAGGCAGAGATAGCTGCTGAACCTTTGAGTTGAAGATTAGTTCGCGCCATGACGGTGAATACCCCGGCGTGCGGTGCATTAGTGATATAGCGCTTAGTACCATTTAAAATGTAGTCATCACCATCTTTTATTGCGGTAGTTTTCAAGGATGCGGCATCAGAGCCAGAGTCAGGCTCGGTCAGACAAAAGGCACCAATAATTTCACCACTTGCTAAGTGTGGCAGAAATTGCTGTTTTTGCGCTTCAGTGCCATCGATAATCAAGCCCGATGAGCCAATACCGTTGTTAGTGCCAATCAGAGAACGGAAGGCCGGTGAGGTACGACCTAATTCAAATGCTATATAAACTTCTTCTTCCATAGTAAGACCAAGACCTTCGTATTGTTCAGGTATGGTTAAACCGAATAAACCTAGTTCTTTCATTTGCTCAACAATGACTGCAGGAATTTCATCTGTTTTTGCAACTAGATCTTCATTGGGAATAAATACGCCTTCAACAAATTTACGTATCATATAGATTAATGAGTCCAGATTTTCCTTGTCGCGAATCATAAACTGTCCTTAAGTAGAGCGTTGAAAAAGTAATAAACTATAGATATAGATCAACAGTATCAGCATAATATAAATAAGTTTAATTGATAAAACAATACTTTTTATTAATTAATATCGCAATGCGGTATTTATTTTATAAAAGTTTTGATGTTTTTTAGAGTTGTAAACTTTTGAAATAATGGTTTGTAAGCTAAAAACCGTTATTGATTTTTATCAAAATAGGTGTATATTAAGTTTTTATATCGCTTAGCGAAACTAAAACGCTATTTAATTGAAGGGAATATTTATCAAACAGAAGGAGTTGTTATGGGTGCTTTAGATGGAATTCGTGTGCTTGACCTAAGTCGAGTGCTTGCAGGGCCTTGGTGTGGACAGATTCTTGCAGATCTTGGTGCAGAAGTCATTAAGATAGAGCGCCCAAAATATGGCGATGATACACGCGCATGGGGACCACCATGGATGAAAAATGATCAGGGAGAAGACAGCCATGAAGCCGCTTACTATCAGTCAACTAATCGTAATAAACAATCAGTTGCTATTGATATCTCAACGGTTGAAGGTCAAGCCCTTGTTCACTCACTAATAAAAGACACTGATGTACTAATTGAAAATTACAAAACTGACTCTTTGAAGAAATATAACTTGGACTATGAGAGCTTATCGCAAATCAACCCAAGATTAGTATATTGCTCAATTACTGGATTTGGGCAGACTGGACCACGAGCAGAGGAACCTGGCTATGATTTTATTATTCAAGGCATGGGCGGCTTAATGTCAGTTACTGGTGAAAAAGACAGTTTACCAGGTGGGGGACCACAGAAACTTGGTATTGCCTTTTCTGATATAACTACTGGTTTATATGCCACAGTCGCTATTCAAGCTGCTTTATTGAACCGGCATATTAGTGGATTAGGACAGTATATTGATATGGCATTGCTAGATGTGCAAGTCGCCACATTGGCTAATCAAGGCATGAATTATTTGGCGTCTGGCAAAGTGCCAACGCGTTACGGTAATGCCCATGCCAATATAGTGCCTTACCAAGTGTTTAAGGCCTCTGATCGTGACTTCATTATCGCGTGCGGTAATGACAAGCAATTTGCTCAATTGTGTGACGCCATCGGTTTAGCTGATTTACCCCAGGATCCACGGTTTAGCAGTAATGCACAAAGAATCAAATATCGGACCGAAGTCACCACGCTTCTTGCCGCACACTTTGCAACGCGAACGGCAGATGAGTGGGTGTCAGCTATTCAGACAGCGAAAGTACCAGTCGGATTAATTAATAATCTTGAGCAAGCCTTCAAAGAGCCGCAAGTAAAAGCTCGTAATATGTTGATCGATATGCAACATCCTGAGTCTAAGAATTTGACATTAATTGGTTCACCGATCAAGATGTCTAGAACACCAGTTGAATATCGTCAAGCGCCACCAACTCTGGGGCAACATACCGATGAAATTTTATCTCGTATAGCGAGTCAAGAGGAGTTAGCTAAGTTGAGAAAAAATAACATAATTGGTTAGTTCATTTGCACTTAAACAATATGATATATGTAGTCTTAATTGGTGATTTTGCTATTGTGTATCTAAATAGCTTATAATTCTCACTATGCGAACAATTAATTAATATTAAGTAGACTGTGTGCCTATGAGCGATGTTACCCCTAATGAACAAGCCGAAAAAATAGTGTCTGTTTTAAGACATGAATTACTACATCCTATTGAAGATATGTTGGATGAGGAGGATCGTCAATTTATTACTGCTCTAGCACGCGGTCTAGAATTACTACGTTGTTTTTCTACTGAACAACCAAATCTTGGTAACCAAGAGTTGTCGAAAATGACTGGTTTGCCTAAGCCTACTATTACTCGACTAACCCATACACTATCTCGACTAGACTATATTAAACAAGTTCCAAATTCGAGTAAATTTCAGCTTTCTGCAGGCGTATTAGCACTCGGTTATTCTATGCTATCGAATGTTTCAATTCGTTCAGTCGCACAGCAATATATGAAAGATTTAGCTGATTATACTGGGGCTGCTGTAGCAGTAGCAACAAGGAATCGTCTAAATATGATTTATTTGGACGTAGTGCAAGGTGTAGGTAATGTCACTATGCGTCGTCAAGTAGGAAGCTATTTACCGATTCATTTGAGCTCAGCAGGAAGAGCTTGCTTAGCAGCAATGCCAGCAGATGAGCGTGATTTTTTATTGGATGCTATTCGTATTAAATACAAAGAAGATTGGATTAAAATCAGGCGTGACTTAGACAAAGCATTTAAAGACTACCAAGATTTTGGTTATTGCTTTTCTATTGGCGATTGGCATAAAGGAGTCAGCTCTGTAGCAGTACCCTTAATGCATGAACAGCATGGTTTGTTAGTTTTTAACTGTGGTGGTCCAAGCTTTGTAATGAAACGCGAGAAACTGGAAGAAGATGTTGCACCACGTTTGCTGCTTATGGTTAATAATATTAAATCTGAAGTAGTTAATTTAATGTAATAGTTAAAAGCTTGGTATAGATTAAATTCTCTAGTTAATAAAGTATTTCAAGTTATATAAATCATTATTATTTATAACTAATGTTATCTCAATCATTAGCGACTCAATAAATTGAAATTATAAAAATTTACTTAGAAACAAGCGTGTTTCTTCTATGCCTGTTTTATTCCAAGAGGAGACAATGGAAAAGGCGAATAGCCTTAAAACTGTCGGAAACTCAAATCTCATTTTTCATCAAGTTACCTAATTAGAATCAATAAATGAAAGTTGAAGCCTACTACTGATAGTATGTGCTCAGATAAATAATGTAGATACAAACCTTCTCAATGCATTAGTTGATGATTTGGAATGTACTACATTTATATCTATGATTTCAAAAGTTCTATTACCTAATCACTATTAGATATAGGGTGCAGAAATGTAAATCTATGAGCGTTTAAATTATATCCGTAATTGTTAAAATTGATAATCCATAATACTCTTTTTTATAGCATAGGCTCGAGTATAGTCGACATTTGGATTATTAATCTTTAAGGTTCCATGACCATCTTTATCTGCTTTTATTAATTTATGCTTTACTAGAGTCTCAATGACTGCCTTAAGAGGGTAGGGTTTGCATATTTCTTCAAAGGTATTAGGTGGGATTAGAAAGACTTGATCTGATTCTCTATAGTAGCCGGTTCTACTGCCAGCTACTATAGAGATTGAAGTGCTATCATCTTCAATACTATTTTCCGAATCAGTTTTTTTAGAATTTTTTGAAGATATGATTTTTTCAAACTTATTATTTGCATATTTTTCTAAATATAATGACAGTTGTTTAACAATGTTTCTTTCTTCTTGATTTCCGTCATGCCCGTTATTCATAATCCAGTTCTCAAAGCATGCTTTTACGCCTTTCATAGCATCACCGGTCTCCCAACCAGTTATACCAGCTTCAGTTGCTATTTCGCCTGCAGCTGCTAGTATAGAAAATCTATCGCAGGCTCGATTAGCTTGAGACTTTACCCCAGGAAAATGATTTTTAAATTCTCTCATTATTTCTTTAGCTCTGATTTTCACTCCATCTAAGTTCGCAGTTAAGTATGTAAGCCAAGCATCCCCTGCAGTTCCGTAGTTAATGCTAGCAGCATCTCTTATAGTATTAGCTTGCTCCTCAGCATTAAGCCCAAGAACTAAACTATCAAAAATGCCAAAGCCCTTTCCTGGATCTGCATCAATATGACATAAACGAACTTCCATCCCCGCGTTTGTTGTTCCACCGTCTGCTTCTATTACGGATTTAAGGGTCTCTTCTCCATTGGATAAGAATATTATTCGCCATTCCGTAGTTGGTCTATTGCCACCATCTGAGAAACTTCTACTTTTGCCCTTATCATTAGCAAGCATATAGCACATAGTACCAACGTCTTTATTGGTAGCTTGGCTAATTTCATCTAACACTAAAAGTCCATCGTTTCTCATAGCTGCTAAAGCTTCGGCAGCATTAGAGGTGGTATTCCAATGGTTAATGTATGTGCTAGGACTCCCCCAGACACTAGCTGCAATATATAAACAAATAGATTTTCCTATGCTAGATTTGCCAACAATATGAAAGCCTCCACCTGGAATATCCAATAACTTCAAGAGTGGTCCAGAGAGTGCAGAGCTAATCGCAAAAACAAATCGGCTTTGTTCTCGTAGTAATGATGACAGCTTATTACGCCAGTCATCTATACTGCCCTTAGTGCCATATGATTTCTTCAGAGTGTTAAGGTCTTGGAAATAAGTCTCATGGTTTGTGTCACCATATATTTTATATGGTGTGACAAACTTCTTGCCATGCCAGCCTAACCTACTAGTATAAGCTCCTATTTTTTCGATAGGATTTTTATTGATTAAGAAGCTTAAAGCATCTTTAGGTTTTTTTATAGTAGATACCTTTAAACCTCTTTTCGATAATTCCTGAATATATTGAAGTGAGTACTGGTGCAAGTGTTCAGCGGGCATCAGCCATCGCTTTTCATTACCACAATAATCCTCCCACTGTAAAACGAAAAACCAGTTATCATTCTCATCATGGCATCGCGCTAGTACAGATAGAGAGTGGCAGCATATAAATTCTTTATACTTCAATTGGTCTTGAGCGTTGTGTTCAACTAAATACCATCCATCAGGAAACAACTCAATATACCCATTTTTATAAGGTAGTTTAGTCATTTTAGATTTTAAGTCAGTATTCATCTCGGTTGATTGTATTGCATTTTTAACTTTCATACATCACTTCCTCAAATCAATCTATTACTTATTCAAGTCTTATAGTTAATCGAGTTATATAACTCAAAATAAAAATATTTAAATTGATCAATTAAAAGTTAACTCATTACTGTAAGAAATAAAGCTGACAGCTAGTAATTGCTAGTAGAGGAGTGAAGAGACTTATCTAAATACTCGTCTAGATGTTTCTTTCTGTAAACCACATGTCTACCAATTTTACTATAAATTATGGTGTTCGAGTGATGGCACCTCATGTATTGAAGCGTGTGAAATGATTTACCCAGATAGGCTGCAGCGTAATCTGGAGAGAAAGGTGTAGAAGGATCTGAGTCAGAAACGGTGTTCTTCATCATTTGTTTTTCTTCTTCAGTATATGAAGTCCAAGCTTTACGTTTAATCATAGTTTTACCTGCTAAATAAATTGTCTGAAAATAATTAAAGTAATCTTACTATAAATACTTACAATAAGAAACATAGATAAGTAGCTATCAATGTTTATCTATGTAATTTTATGTAAAAATATCATATAAAAAACTCTGTTTTTAACCAAACTCTATTTAAGCCTTATTCAGAAAAACTGTAGGGAATAACTGGATAAATTAATGACTCGATAAGGAAGTTACCATGAGCAATAAGATGCAGAGCTACAGTGCGTAATTTAAAGAAGAGGGTTTTAAAAAGATAGCAGATAACAAAGGTAGTCTAAGTGGGATGTCAAGATAGTTGAGGATGTCAATGCAAACGATATCTAACTAAAGAATAAATCGAATGAAGTTAAACTTGTAAGTGCTAAGCAATATGGTCCTGAGATCATGCCTATAATAGAGGAAAATAAGCGCTTAAAGCTAAAATTTAAAGTAGCTGAAGAAAGAGTGAAGATTCTAAGGAAAGACCATCGTGTATTTTGTAAGTGGTGAATTGAACCGCCCCGGGATTGTTGGAGACTCAACATTCTGAGAGAATACGACAATGAAAAGACAAGCATATACTCCTGAGATTAAAGAACGCGCCGTTCGTATGCTAATAGAAGCATCAAACGACTACCCATCCACTTGGTCAGCGATTCAAGCTATAGGCCCTAAGATTGGCTGTACGCCTGAAACTCTGAGGTCTTGGCATAAGAAACACATAGATCAAACCATCCCTGCTTCAGTACAAGCGCAAAGCCAAGAGCAACGCATTAAGGAGCTTGAGCGTGAGAACAAAGAACTCAAGCAAGCTAACGAGATTATCAGGAAGGCTGCTGCTTTTTTCGCCCAGGCGGAGACGGGCCGCTGACTAAAACCATGATTCAATTCATCGAAGATAACAAGCATCTTTATGGGGTCGAGCTGATCTGTAGAGTCTTACCGATTGCCCCATCAACCTATCACCGTGCTAAATACTTGGAGGATTGCCCTGAGAAGCGTTCCTTTCGCAGTCAGCATGACGACTTTTACATCAGCGAGATTAAACATATTTGGCAAGACAGTAAATGTCGTTACGGTGCACGTAAAGTCTGGCAGCAAATGAAGGCTGACGGGTTAAAGGTTGCTCGGTGTACCGTAGAGCGTTTAATGAGAGAGCATGGCCTACAAGGCATCTGGCGTGGAAAAGGTAAGATAACCACCAACAGCCGTGACGACCAAAAGCGTGCTGATGACTTGGTTAATCGTAACTTTAGCGCCCATCGCCCTAACCAGCTATGGGTTACTGACTTTACTTATATCAAGACAACGAGTGGCTGGGTGTATACCGCTTTTATTATTGATGTGTTTGCTCGCGCTATTGTGGGCTGGAAAGTCTCTAATCGCATGAACACCGATATGGTGATGGCGGCATTAAACCAAGCAATAGCAGATAGAAATAATCCCAAAGATGTTATTCATCACAGTGATCGAGCGAGGGGTTCAGTACTTATCTATTCGCTATACCGATAAGATGACAGACTGCGGCGTGATTGCTTCTGTTGGTAAAACAGGCGATTCATACGGCAATGCATTGGCTGAAACGGTCAATGGGCTTTATAAGGCTGAAGTAATTCATTACTTAAAGCAGAACTGGACTGGCGTTAATGATGTCGAACTGGCAACCCTTGAATGGGTAGACTGGTTCAATAAGACTCGTCTACATAGCACGATTGGTTATGTATCACCTTTTGAATTTGAAAAGCGGTATTATAATAATCTTAATCTGTTAGGTGAAGCTGCTTGACTCAAGTAAATTAACCTCTGATATAGTCGGGGCGGTTCAGAATGTTCGAAAACCGCTGATGAGTTTGAATTTAAGTTTACTTTACGAACTCTTATCGTGAACATAACCCTTGGACTTGCGAAATTAATATATTCTCCGAGATTTCTTCTTAATTTTCATTATTGGCAAAGCACTAGGTATGGTAATTTCTGGCTACTACGAATGGACGAAACAAAGAATTAGCTATCAGTAGTTCCATCGCAAAATCTAACGGTTAATAAAAAGAGGGAGTTTCCCAAACTTTGTGTAACTGCTTATAATCCACCAACAGGAGAAGTAAATATCGTACTAACAAGTATTGTAAGATCATCGAGTAGAATGAATTTAGGGACTCAACTTATAGGTATGACAGCTACTTCGATAGGGTTTCTACGTTATTAATTCCATAGGTCAGCTGTACTAGCAGTAATGTCTATATTTCTACCATATATCAATGTTTGTCCATGAGTAAATCCAACCAATAATATTTATATCTTGCATATCACTGGCTTTCACAACTTCATCTTTAAATAGATCGTTTTTACTACGTATTAATAAACCTCCGTCGGGCTGCCGGTAAAGATACTTGATACGGTAAATTTTGCCTTGTTTAAAATAGTAAATTTTGCCATCTTTAATATTGCGTTTACTTCTATCTATAGCACAATTTGCTTTAGGTGCAATAAGAGGATACATGCTGTCATCCTCTACAGTTATATAAATTGTCATTTTGATATTTGCGCCAGCTGTATCTGCAATATTAGTTAGAAGCTTTCTAGCTTCGTCACTATCATTTATTTGGTGTAGTGGGTCTTCCAGTTGCATATTTGCCAAATTTTCGCTTTCTTTTTCAAAATTCTCTATAAGCTCCTGTTCATCAAGGTCCTGTTTGTCATCCAACAATATAAGCTGTTCTTCATACAATTCCTTTAGATAACTTATACTATAGGGAAGGTTTGGTTTAAGTTTTAAAAAACTTAAGTAGTCATCACGAAAACTTTCCTCAACAGACTTAAAATACATTTCTGCATCATCAGGACCGAATCGATAGTTAAAATTGTAGTAATCGTCACCTTCTTCGAGCCATCCAGGAGGCACATTAAATACCTCTGATAGCCTTAAAATATATTCATAGCTAGGCCGAGCGCTTCCTGATATCCATTTAGATACAGAACCTCTGGATGCTCCTATAGATTTCGAGATATCAACCTGTCTTAAATTGTTATCTTTCATGCAGCTTTCAATCCGATGCCCAATTGAAGAGATTTCTTTATCTTCCATTTTTCCATCCATTTTCTATTAGAGAAACATTTTAACACTGTTTCTTTGGATTAAGAAACAGCACTAAAGTGTTCCTCTAAAATGAGAATAATAATAATTTAAAAAATATTTTTTCATTGATAATCAGCCTTGAATGTTTCAATCCAAATATACTGACTATTAATTATTTATGAAGTTCCCACATTCCCAATCTTCCCATTAATCCTATCTGCTAAACTTTTCTAAATTTAAGGTTCTATTAGGCAGTGTCCTTGATTGGCAAAGGGCTTATAGGCACTAAAATAATGTATATATTCTGATGATCGATAGGTATATGAAAAAATGGCAAAATAATTGTTAAAAATGGTATTTAAGATATTAGCTTTATGGGTGTTATCAAAGAGATAGGGGTTGAGCTTATAGGACTAGATAAATATTTTATCGCTGATGAAGACCAATATTTAGAGGCTTTTAGAAGCAAATCCTGCATGCAAAGCATGACTCCTATTATTCATAATAGGGGGAGTGTCAAACAGTCTAATTAAGGGTTTGATGGCTATTTATACAAGCTATACTATTTAGTCGAGAATATATTCGCTATGCTTAAGTGTTTTAGCACTATAGCCACTAGTGATGAAAAGTTAACTCGTAATTTTAAGTCAATGCTTGACCTATCGTATATTATTTATTGCAAGATGAATTGAGGACATGCTCTAGTGATAATTAAATACTGGGAATACTGGGAATACTGGGAATACTGGGAATACTGGGAATACTGGGAATACTGGGAATACTGGGAATACTGGGAATAACGAAGATCTCAGCTGTGGCTAGTTGTCTGATAAAGATTATAAAACATGCTTTGTAATCTTACCCCAATTTTCACAAAGCCACCTGACAAATATTATGACTAGCAATTTGTAGTGCTGGCTTTATATAAATAGGATTAGATGAATTATCACTATAGTGTTTTCGTATTTTGGTTGATAATCAGCATGTCTATAAATGCTATTGATAGATCCGTAATATTATAGGTAATCACATCTGATAATTTTTAAACATATGGATATAAGTTGATGCTGCAAGAGCTCATTACTTCAGAACCACCTTGCCAGCCACACCGTCCATTCTGACCTATGCTGTCAAATCTGTAGACATTGACTTGGGAGATTTTAGTTACGCAGCATGACGATAAAATTCAAACCACACCTGTCATGGCGTTTTATAGCCCAAACCCTTTTGGATTCTAGTCCCACTGTGAGCATAGCTCTTGCCTTGCGTTGCTGCAAAGCAGTGCTTTGCTAATCGCTCCTCATTATACTCAAGCTCAATATATTTAATGATGTCATTGATAGTTTCGAATCTCATTTTATAATCCTGATGATACACTAACTCATTTTTCAATATGCCCCAGAAACTCTCTATCGGGGCATTATCAAAGCAATTACCATGTCTGGACATTGAGCCCTTAAATTTATGCTGCTTAATGATCTTATGATAGTCATAACTACAGTACTGACTGCCTCTATCAGAATGCACAATAAGCCCTTGGCTGGGTCGTTTGTTTTTGATAGCCATGCTGAGTGCACGGCATACTAAATCTGCTGTCATACGCTTGTGTATAGCATAGCCGACCAGCTCTTTAGTGTAGAGGTTTTTAACACCTGCTAAGTATAGCCAACCCTCATCTGTCCATATGTAAGTGATGTCACTAACCCAAGCTTCGTTAGGACGACTGGTATCAAATTTTTGATCGAGCAGGTTTGGATAAATAAACTTGTTATGGTTTGAGTTGGTGGCAACTTTAAAACGCTTGTGACGACGGCAAACAATGCCGTATTCTTCTTTAATGCGTCTTACCATGTATTGACTGATATGATAGCCTTGCTCTGAAAGATGAGTATGCAATCGCTCACAGCCATAGCGCTGCTTAGTTTCATCATGAGCCACGCGCACCAGCAGTTCACACTGGTTGCGGTGGATCTGCTGATTACTAACACCACGATTTATCCAGTTGTAATAGCTTGATGGCTTGATACCTAATACGTGACACATACAGGTGATACTAAATATCTTCTGATTATCCTTGATAAAGACGTACTTCATCAACTGCGTTTCGCGAAGTACGCCGTGGCCTTTAGTATAACCATGAGCTCAGGATCATATTCTTTAGTACCGATCAGCTTGCCTTTATCAGCTTTGTTTTGCCAGTTAGATAATGTCTGCATGGCGATGCCAAGCTGCTTTGCAGTCGCTGAAACATTGCCATTATTATCTGCTATCTTTTTAACGGCTTCAGCTTTGAATGCTGCACTATAGGTTCTGATTTTCTTAGTCATGATAAACTCCTCATTGAGTCGTTAGTTTACCAAGTTTGGTTCTACAGTTTTTTCAGCATAGCTCATTAATCCGGTAGATGATCATATCGATGATAATAAACTGCTAGAGGAGCATCGCAACTTTGCAGTCAACCGTATTACCGAGGCAGTAGTTATAGACAAGCCAATACCTGACTGGGTAGGGCGTGACGTTTTTACATTAGATAGCTTACAGAAGCTGGGCAAGCTAGAGTTTGGTAAAAATACTGAAATCAACTTGGTTTTAAAAGTACAGAAATATGCCTGTCAGCATCTTTATGAGCGCCCATTATCGATAGATCAGAAGATTACGATTATTGATGACACTTGGCGTCAAGTCAGCGCTACAGTTGCTAATACGACTCGTCTGCAAGATTGGCTGGTGAGTATGTCGCAATTGTCCGTCGTCGTTGAACCATTAGAGCTAAAGACAGTTATTCTCGAGCGCCTAGAAAGTGGGATGCAGCTTTATAAAACCGATGAATAATTTCACTTTAAAGAGGAGCCGAGTATGAGAGTAGATAGTAGTGTTAAAGATAAACAGGCTACAAAAAATGACATCAACGAAGAACGTAGTAATGAGCTTCAGATAGAGCCCATACCTTTAACTGCTTTATATACGCCGCAGGCAGATAACTACCTCTTGTCTGAGGTTGGGTTTATCGTTATCGAAGATGGCTGGAATGAGCAGTCACTGCTAAATCTACAACAACAAGTCGGTTGCACATTGTTTGCGCTACAAACCACAGATAAGCAAATTGATAGATTCAAAGTAATAGATGGGATCATTATTTGCAAAGCAAATGAAGTCGGGCAGGTAATAACCGTATTTGAATCAGTACTATCTGATCGGGATAAGGTTGGTATAGATGTTAATGATATCAAAAGATCCTGCGGGGCTGAGAAGCCTGCTAAGTTTATACAAGCTAGGGCAACGAGCATACCAGACTCAGAACAAGTAAAAAGTGCCGTTAATCATCTGCTTAATCAAATTCCTGAAGGTCTTAGTACCCAGTATATGATGCTTGATATTGAAAGTGATCATAAACTATCTCTTGATGAGTTTTTTAGTATCACAACTGTGGTTGAAAACCGAATTGCTGACGATTCAGAAGTGTTTTACGGCAATAGGATGATTGATAAACCTGACTATTGCTGGATGGGGGCGATATATGTGGCTGATTAGTGTGGCAGGTAGGCAAACGTTCATTAATTAAATCGCAAGGAGTGCAGAAAATGACAACGATAGATAAAGATTTGTTTGATGATTTTATCCAAGCTCAAGATACTATCTATTCACAAGTGATTGAAGAGCTGACCCAAGGTCGTAAGCGCACGCATTGGATGTGGTTTATCTTTCCACAGGTAAAAGGGTTAGGGCACAGTAAAATGTCTCGACGATTTGCAATAGAGAGTCTGGAACAAGCGAAAGCGTATTTGCAGCATGAGGTGCTTGGAGCACGGTTAATAGAGTGCGCTGAATTACTGCTGTTACACCCTGATAAAAGCGCTTTAGATATCTTTGGTTCACCGGACAATTTGAAGCTGCACTCTTCACTGACATTGTTTGCCTCTGCCGATGGTAATAAATGTGTATTTAAACAAATCTTATATCAGTTCTTCGCTGGCAGTTATGATACAAACACTATCAAGATGCTAAATCAAATCAATGACCAGCAATATAAGTAAATAAAACCGAATATGATTTAACTCGCACTAAAGTTTGATACTTCTAACCATACCAAGAAACATTATTTATCAGTGAGTATAGCGATGAAATACCATCTGGACGAATCATATATAGATGACACACCTGATGCATTCCTATATCAACGAACTATGGATCGTTACCCTAGGTCTGTTATTGGTTGCTTTATTATCAGCGAGGATTGGAATGAGCAGGCGCTACTAGAGCTAAAAGAGAAGTCAGAAACTTGGTTTTTAGTGGGATTGCAAATAGATGATATGGATTTTGATCGTTTAGATATTATAGAGGGCATTGTTAAATGTCAGCCTGATGAAGTAAAAGCTGTCACCGAGCTACTCAATGTAAACGCTGCAAGTACAATCATCGGTATAGATATTGTAGATATCAAAAGCCTATTTGAATGTGGTAATTTATTCCAGTTCATTCAAGCAAGTACCATAGGTGACTCTGAATCAGATTTAGTAAAAGTAACAACACATAAGCTTATAAATCAATTATCAAAAGCACACCATACTAAAGGGTTGTTTATTGGAATGGAAAGCGTTCAAAGCTTACCAATAGAAGTTTTTGCTTACATAGCAGATGCTGTTGAAAGATTATTACCTAATATTGGTGAAGATATATATTACCGCTCAAGTATGACTGATGAACCTAACTCTTTTCATTTAAAAGCAATATATGCTGAGGAGTAGGTTGACAGTAGAGAGTTAGATGCTGATTTCACAACCTAATCTGTCCTATCAGTAACGTCAGATTAGGATTTAGGAGCCCATCCCGGATTTAGAGAAAACAGAATTATAATTAATTTGATTTGGATTCAAAGATCAATCAAAAATCTCTCTATGTCTAGTAAAGTATTTGAGCATAGTCTTATACGATCATTTAGATCATAGCCTTCAGTATCTTGTGGAACTACAATACTTGCATTTTTATCTAGTATTCCATGTTCAATGATTCTTGATATTGCAATATTACTAACTGAGTCCTCTTCAGGAGCGTAAAACTCGAAGTTATTATTGTACATTCTGATATTTAAAATGCAGTTTTCATACGCAAATTGAAGGTCGTTACCGTAGTCATCGATACTGCAATAGTTTTTATGCTGATTACGTAGTTCTAAAAGGAAAGGATTCCAATGGTGACCATTGAATTGCTTTCGGTTCATCATAAAGCATTCATATGGTTTAAATTTATATTGACCCCAAAAATAGTACCCAGACTTAAAGTTGCTAAAGCTACTGTATTTTGCAAAGTAGTAGTTCCAAGGGTAAGACTCTTGCGAATAGTTATTAATAATAGATTGGTTACTAGTATCAGGATTATCTAAAAATATTTTTAGGTATTGTTGTAAAATTTCTCGGGTATTATCAAAGCCTTTGCGCCTATCGCTTTTTGTAAATAGTTCTCGCCATATCGAAGCATTGTTATTACCAATGCGCCGTTTACCGTAACTATAGTCTTGAGAATAATCGTCTATTGACATCATGGCACGGCTAATCATCTTATAGCTTTCGTCCGTATCTCTTGAAAATATTGTATCAAACATAGTTGCATAGCTAGTGATATCATTATCTTCTGTAAGCCCCATTATTGATACTGAGCCTCTAAGTAAATTATGGTCTTCAAGCTTATAAATAGGAGACTTTAAAGTTTGATTATTACTAATTATATTCGACTTAATTGACTCCTCTGAAAGTTGCTGTTTTGAAAATTGAGAGTCATCCTCAAGATTTTTGTCGTTAAGAATGTTATCTATATCTTTATATAAAACCTTTAAATACTCTTTTCTGATATTGTCATCAGAAGCGATAATTAAATTGCGTATCTTTCTTATTTTATCTGAAAATCCAACAATATCTTCTTGCAAATGGCGCATCATAGCGTATAGCATTAGTTGCTCACCAATAGAGAAAGCATTTCTTTGTTCAATGTTATACACCTGGGCACATTTGTAGAATAAATTGGTTTCAGCACTGTTAAAAAATAACCTTACCTTACTAACTGAAAAGTCAGTTTTACTTACGTATAAGTATTCAAAGAAGTAATGCGGATTATTTTTTTGCTGGTTTACAAAGGTATCTAATGCGTCAAATAAGTAATTAACATTTCTCTCATTATTGCGATATACAGTGTTGGCAACTTCTTGCCAATAACCATCTTCGATTGTTATGTTCTTGGTTGTAATCAGCAAGTCTGTGATGTACTGATAAAAATTTAAGAAAGATTGATCGACCTCAGCAGCAATATCGATATTAGTACTCTCATTGGCCTTATGAATATCCCAGAACAGATCTGACCATTGATTGTCAATTTTTTGATTAAAAATAGGTACCATGCTATCTGGAATTATTCCAGAAAATTGAGATTTAAAATGTTCAAAGTTGGTCAAGGATTTACCACGAGAGTTCATTTTTATATACAAATCCTCTGGCAGTCCTAAACCTTTCATTTCGAGCAAATAAAAAACAATTTTTGGGCTATCTCCTGTTAGTTTTTCCCAAACATTTTTTAAATTATTAGTATTAAAAACAGTTTCAATTGCATCAAGCATAACCAGCATAGAGGCAATAGTAGGGTCACTTTGCCAAGAAATAAAAAACCATGGTTGATTTTCAATTTGTAACTTTATTGGTTTACTATCTACCTCTTGGTTAGGTATAAAGTGAATAAGCTTTTCACAAAATTTTCTACATTTATCACGAGTAGCGTAGGAGAAATTGGCTAATAAAGCTTGATTTTCGTCGGTTATTTTGTTTTCAGTTACTGCCGTATACCAATGTAACAGAAACAATGTGGTTAAACGTTGTTGCCCATCCAACGGCTTGAAGATCGGTATACTGTCTTTTTTATTCTCTTCGCCTTCATCTTTAACTAAATAGCCATAAATAAAATCAAGCTTCAAAGGCGCATCGTTATAATCTTCAGCTAATACGTCAGATATGTTATTTAAAAATCTATGACGAATCCTTCTAACTTCTTCATTATTCCTACCTTGTGCATAGTCTCGTTGGATAGGTGGAATAATGACCTTGTATTGTTCAAGCAGATCAATAAATTTTGTTTCTGTAATACTCATAGGTCATCCTCTGACAGGGGAGTGGTGCTATTTAATTCGAATAGTAGAGCGATGTTATTAGAGTTATCAAAGTCATATGGAATGTAGTTAGACAAAGTGTCTAGCATCTCTTTAAGGTATGTTTCTTGATCTTGCGGACTCCAAATGTACTTAGGCTCTAAAGAACCAGCATCAGAATAATAACCCTGGAATACTCTTTTGGTACAAATAGGGATAAAACTGCCTTCTTTATCCAATTTAATAATTTGGCGTCGCTTAACCTCAAACGCCGAGTTATTTAGTACTGAGTTATTTGGTTGACTAAGTAACGCCATATTACCTAGGCCATGCATTTGTGTATTGTTTGGATCGTTTTTAGAAGAAAGTAATTTATTTATTTTTTCAAATAAGGTATTAAATCTATCCCAACTCAAAGTAATATTATTGCTAATGTAATCTTGAGATTCCGATATCATTTTATTAATAGCAGGATCGATCTCGAATTCAGGTTGGTTTTTTAATTCATTTAGTACAGGTAAATGTAGTTCTAACCATTGAATCCATTGCTCTTTTTTAGTTTGATCTAACCCTTCGGAGCTTTGGGCGTGAATGTGTTCTAAGCTCCATTGGTTAGACTTATGTTGTTTAAACGGATAAAAGTCGTCTATGGTTTTTGACGTACGATAAACCTCTACATTAAATAAGAGTAACAAGTTGAAAAGTACAGCCTTGTTTTTATCATAACTAAGATCTGTGACGCTATCTTCTGTAAAACCAAAACTGATGGAGTCTTGAATGTGCTTGTTGATGTGAGCTGTAAATTCATCTTTGGTATGACTCATTGCATACTTAACTAACTGGTTTAGCGAAGGTTTGTCGTAGCCTTTTATGCGCTTACTTGAGACAAGATAGCCTATTAGATGATAAAGCTCTCTATCATTATTCCATTCAATAAGCGTGTGATAAAAATTATCAATTCTTTCCCAGGCCATGGACAAGCTAGAACTGGCGCTATCCGTAACGGGCGTCTTACTCTGATTTAAAAACCAAAGAAATGTATGCAAGGTATCAAGATCGCTCGCTGATTTTCCTGCAATTAGATCTAAAATCAGGTCAATTTTAGTATCGAAGTCTTCTCGCTTCTTGTTCGTTATAAATGACCAAAATTTCCTATCCTGCTCATTCAGCTTGTGTTCTATATCGTCCCATAACGAGGCTATTTCGTAGTGCTTAATTCTTTGTGTTTCAGTCGCTAGCTCACTAAAACTATCTGTTGATAAAAATAATGCTTTGGTAAGCTCGGCATTGGTTAAGGGGATTTTACCAAGATTTAGCCTTTCAAAAAGTTTAATGCTATTTTCTTCTTGCTCGACCTCATACCAAATTATTTTTGAATAGTTTAAAAAGTTATCTAAAAATTTTTCTGAAGAAAAATATTCTTTATACTTTTCTCTATAGGACAATTCCCAGTCTCTGATAGCTTGATAAGCTTTAGAGATATGATAGTAATCGATATTGTTTTTATCGATAGCAACTGTTAAATCATCTTCATTAAATTTTAGATTTGATAAAAATTGTACAGAATTTTCACGAGTTTCATAATCAATGCTGAACATCGGCTTCTTTTGCTTGCCTATCCAAAACTCATTAATATATTTTAATATCAGATAAATAGTAGTAAGTCGTTGCTGTCCATCGATAACCTCATACCAGCTACCTTCAAGTACTCTATCTGGTATCGCATTAGACGATAGATTTTTCAAGACAATAGGTTGCAGGCAGTAAAAAGTTTTTTCAACTGGTGTCGTATCCTTGATTTCTCTTGGTGTAAAATTATCAATATCATCTAATAACTGGCAAACTTGTTGTTCTGTCCAGCGATAGCCACGCTGATAATATCGAATGAAAAATTTGTGCTCTGAAATATCTTTAATCGCTATTGGCTTAAGCTCAATCATTTAATTATATCCTTGATAACTTGCTTATCTTTAAACACTCTGATAACAAACCCCGATTTTCACAAAGCCATCTGGTAAATCTCATTATTAGCAATTTATAGTAGAAGCTTTGTAAATACTGACTTAGAGGTTTTATCAGTATAGTATGTTCACATTTTGGTTGATAATCAGTATATCTATAAATGCTATTTATAGACCCGTAATATTATAGGTAAGTGCATCTGATAATTTTTAAATATATGGGTATAAGTTAATGCTGCAAGCGCTCACTACTTCAAAACCACCTTGCCAGCTACACCATCCATTCGATAGTCTTTAATGTCCCCAGCGATAACCAAGTTAATGGCCTTTTCTATTTCAGCAAGAGGAACATTGAACCATTCTGTTGCTTTGTAGAGATTATCGTTTGCTGCTTTTAAAGACACTTTAACTCTTTGGTCGTAGAAGAAAGCATGCAATACACCTTCCACGCTTCGGGCATTGGCGTCATAAACTTGCCACTCAGCAATAATGTCTACAGGTTGCTGCAAGAATGCGGTATCCCTAACTGAGTGCTTGGTTCGCGCCTCACCTGTAAGGGTTGAGAAACCAACTTTATGAAGGTGTTTATAATGCGCCAAGGTGTTTGGGGTTTCAGTCAGCTTGGCAACATAAATGACTCCAGTAAGTTGCCGATCATCGCCAAAGTTTTTGGCCAGTTCATCGTCCATCCAGTCGGGATCAGTAATTAACAGCTGATAGCTGTTTTCATATTTATACTGAGCGGTCGCCAATGAATAAGTGAGCATATTCGACTCTGTACCATTAGAGAATATTAAGCGTAGTCTCTCTTGGCTACGAGCATTCTTTCTAGCCTCTGCTTTATAAATATTAGCCACATAGCAAAGCATGCCATTTAAAACAAAGACACTGCCGATGTTGATTGCTTTCACCGATGAAAAGTTAGTTTTAGTAAAAGCACCCGTTTGAATGGCTTTAGATATGCGCTCAAACGTCGCTTCAAATTTATAAAAGTCCTTACATTCGAACCGGCTGGCTATATCTTCGTCATTATATTGATCGTAGCTGGCACGTGTATTGCTCTGATGGTCATTGACTAAGATCTCAGAGTGGATGTTGTCAAAAATCCCTAGGTCATCACTGTTGAAAATATCATCTAGACTATTGATAACAGGTAGCTCGCTAACAGCATCTACTACCGGTTCAGTTTCCTTACTACTATCGCTGATTGCCTTTTTAGACCCATCATCATCCTTATTACTCATGCTTTTGTCTGAGAGTGTCGGTTGGTCAGATAGGGTAGACGCAGTAGTTTGAGCAGATAGTAAACCATGCTTATCTAAAGCTAGCAGTTCTTGCGAGTTTGCGTGGTTGGTTTGTATGGTAGCTAAGAGGCGAGCACTTATTTTTTCATTAATGTCGCTGGCACTGCTACTGGGACGGCGTCCATGCTTATCAATAAAATTGTTTATGTCGTTAAACTGCTGTGTCAAAACGCTATTGTTCGCTGAGCTTTTAGTAATAGGCTTTACATCATCTAATAGCCCCGTACTATCGTTAGAAAAGATATCTTCTAGCGTTTTGTACTCACGACTTTGATAGATCTCATCGAGTTTAATCATGACTATTGGCTTCTCGCTTGGCTTTTTGGTTTCTGACATAGGAGATAACTTCAGTCATGCGCCGCTCGATAGCATCTTCTGAGTTTCTATTTGGCTGACGGCCTTTGCTTTTCATGAATGCAACTATTTTTGGCCACATCAGTACGGCTTCTGCCTCGGTTACGGTAGAACGGCCGGCATGTACGACGTCATTGATTGTTTGTAGTACTTCTTTATCGACGGTTCTAGAGAGGACTTCATAAGCATCATGAAATGGGTTGACCGATTTCACAAGGTCAATGGGAAGGTTATTTACATTGACGAACTTACTGCCAACTTTCACAAAGCCGTTGCTAGGGTTTGAGTCGTTGCTACTGCTTGATTGGGTTTTGGGGTTATAAATTTTTGCATCAGCTGGCAGGTGGCGCCCTTTAATAATGTCACTTTCGTTGAGCTGATCTTTCCGTTCAGCGTTTAGAGTAGCGATATCGACATACTCAGTGCCTTGCTTAACGAAAAATCGTTCATTTTCAATAACGGCATCTTCAGGAATATCTTTACCATCAACCACGCCACCTTGGCGGTTGATAGCCATATACTGCATGACACCTTCTTGCACTTGCCGTACTTCATTGGTATCCAGCGCTGGGTATTTACTACGGATAATACTTGGGATGACGGTATCTGATACGGCTTCAGTCTCGACGTTATTGGTTTCAGCGGCGATATACTTTTTGATGTTCTCTGTATTTTGGGCTAACTGGGCCAATATCTCATCACGGTCTTGGTTGAGTATCTTCATGACTCGATCAGAGGGAGGGTTTACTGTATCGTCAATGATAATGGTACCTGCCGGCAAGTCTGCCTTACCTAATATATCCAGCTCACTACGACGTTTAAAGTTAATGTTAGGTTTGAGCACTTGCTCCATCAGTAGCGATAAAGTAATGGCTTTTAATAAATCATTAACAGAGCTTGTCACTTCAGATTTATCAGCTTCTGGCTCAGCGATTAGATTGGTAAATTGAGCATGGTGTTTGCCCGCGCTATCGCGTGTTGAGCGGCCAATAATCTGCACCACCTCAGTCAGAGAGCCTCGATAGCCAATGGTCAATACGTGCTCACAATACTCCCAGTCAAAGCCTTCTTTTGCCATGCCAAGAGCAATAATGATATCCATCTGATCGCGAGAGGTAATATCAGCCAAATAAGCCTGAGTATTAGCCCGCATAGCGTCATCAGTCACTAGGTCTGCGAGTAGCAATTGCTTACCGTCATGTGTGCGTATTGTCATAACACCCGTAATATCATCACGAGACTCAACTTCACCAATGACATCTATGATACGGCCAACGGTTTCATATTTGTCTGTCTCAGCAGTGAGACTGTTGACGTTAGGAATGTGAATAATGGTTTTTTTACTGGTATCCAAGCATTCATCTAAGGCGTCAAAGAATGATTTTTTATAGAAGTGATAGCCGAGTCCCAATGATTTCAAGTGTTCATAACCATTAAGCTGTTCGTAGTAGGTGTAAGTTACCTTATCGAACTTCTCTTCGTCGCTATCTGACAAGATGGGCACTGAGTCACCACGGAAATATGAACCCGTCATTGCCACAATATGTGCGCTAGTCTGCGTCATAATGCCATCTAGTATGGCACCTAAGCGGTTTGATTCACTTGCTGATACGTGATGGAATTCATCAATACCAATAAGAATATCGTTAAATAGCTCAATACTACCGCCGTCCTCGATTATCTTATCAAAGCCATATCTAAAACTGTGATGAGTACAAACTAAAACCTGAGGTAGGGAGTTGTCATCTACGTTTGAAGTGAGAAACTCTGAAAATATAGCACTCTTGCTCGTGTCACTTTGAGCAATATTTAAGCATAAGTTATAGCGATCTGCTACTTGCCAATCTGCAAAGAAACCATAGTTACTGAGCGCTGTTGACTTAAAAGACTTGCCAATACTCATCTCTGGTACAGTAATAATAACTTTCTTGATACCTTGGTTAATAAGCTTATCCAAGGCCAAAAACATCATGGCGCGTGACTTACCAGAGGCAGGTGGTGATTTGATGAGCAAATACTGGCTATTACGCTTCTCAAATGCACGTGCCTGCATTTCACGCATGCCAAGCTCGTTGTTTTTTTTACTTTGACCCGTGCGGGCGTAATTTTGATTTAGGATATTAACAGTGGCAGTCATAGTAGATTCATCATAGGTAGAGATGCTTGTAAGGCTGTAGCGTCGTAAAAATAAAACTCATTTGTCATAGCAATAGTGTGAAATCAATAGACACAAGTTATCGTATTATCATTACGGTCAAACCTAGCTTTTGAATCATACAAACCGTCACTCATATAGTCTGATGTTTGACGTGTTTTGAAGTGCTTCCACACACTTTGCATGTCTGCATTTTTAGCAAACTTCAGAACGTGTGCACCACCTTCTGACTCAGGCCTAAACTTATATTGATACTCTGTTATAGGTTGTTCGCGGTATTTGACACCATCTGCAAATTTAATATGGTATTCGGTATATTCATAATTAGTATGAATGCTGATATCCTTCATGAGTGCGCTATAACCAGGAGTCCATTGAGATCTGGGTGTTATAGAAAACTCATAAATATCATCATTTGCATTCGGTTTTGCAAGCGTCTTCATTTTCATCGTTTTATCAATGAATTTATTATGATGTTTATTGATAGAGCTATAAATAGGACCATCACCGATACAGCCATCTTCCATCCACGCAAACAATATAAACATATCGCCTTCAGGAAGGTCTTGACCATTTTTGCCTTTTAGCGATATGAGATCACTTTGTGACGCAGCTGATGCTTGACCTGCAGAAAACACGAGTAGGGCAGCAATTGCTACGCTTGGTAAGATTTTGGAAATCATAATAGAACGCTCTTTATAATGTGTTTGATGTTGTTTTCCATAAATATTAAAAGACGCTACTTACTTTTCTTTTGGGTTTTCTTTTTACTTTTGCTCTGCTGCTCTGCTGCTCTGCTGCTCTGCCTCGATAAGCTGCTCATAGCGTGCCAGCAAATGCGCCAAGCGCTCTTCGGTGTTGGCAAAGCCTTGCGGACGATACAGCTTATCCACTGCATCATCGAGATTGCTATGCGCTTGCTTTAAGTCTTTTGGCATCTTATCGGGATCGTATAGCTCAGCTAATGTCATGCCAGCATTACTGGCTCGAGCAAGCAGGATTTCTTCCGCGAGATTTTCTATATTGTTTTTTTGCTCGCCAGTGGCATCAGGGAAAGGGAAGGTGTTGTAGACGATAGTACTCGTATAACGATAACGACTTTCTAAACGACCAGCGACTAAACGCATCCAATCGTTATGAATAAATGAAGTTAAAATTGCGAAGTCATATATTGATCCTTCAGGAATAATATTGACGAGATTCGTAGCTATAACTTCGTAGCCATAAAAACCTATAGGCACATATTCTCGGCGTTCAGAGGTAACTCCGGGAATTAGGATATAGTTTCTAGGATTGTTAATGTCTCTAAACTCGTGAGGTTTTTCAGCCAGTTTATTTGCTCCTTTATCTCGACTCGCAAGACGCATTTGTCTGACTTTTTCAACTCTTTCTTTTACAAGAGATAGAGTTTTTAATTCTTCTTGTGTGATATTTACTAACCAAAGGCAGTAACGTTCTTTAGCATTTAGAAACTCAGCAGAGCCAAGTAGCTTTTTTATCCATTTCTTAGAACTTGGCTCTTCTTTGATTAATGTTTTATATTCTTCAGGATCTAATAGTAGATTTCCACCGTCAACTGGCTTATTACCGTAGATCATTGGGGACGCACTATGTAAAGGATGACGCCTACTTTCGATAGCTATATTTGAGCCTTTTACCAAATATGGACTTATATTGTTTACTTTTTCTTTGTGCCAGATACTATGTACTAACTTGTAAATGCTTTTTTGAGTTGAAGTTTTTGAAGATAAACTAATAATAACTACATGCACGCCAGCATTGTGTTTAGCATTATTTTTCCAAGGGAAACTTTGGTAAGCAAAGCTAATATGGATGCCTAGATCAAAAATATAGGGAAATAACATTGCTACTTGCTCGCCTTGAGCAATCGAGTTAGTCGATACCAATGCGAGCTGTGCATTTGAGTGAGCAATATAGTGTGAGCCTTTCCAAAACCAAGAAGCAACATAATCGAGAGATTTAAATTTCTTTAAATCTTTAAATGCAAGTTCCATATCTTTAGATTGCTCGTCAGTTCTATTGGTTGTACCTCCAAACGGTGGGTTACCTACGATATAAATCTCATCACTGCCATTATTTGGACATACCACTTGCCAGTCTATACGCAAGCTATTGCCATAAACAATATGCCCACTGTCTTTGAGGGGCAGCATAGGCTGAGATGCACCGAACTCTTGCTCGAATAGCACATTCATCTGATGCTCAGCGAGCCAAAGTGACAAACGCGCTATTTGACTGGCAAAGTCGTCATACTCGATACCGTACAGATTATCTAAGCTGACCACACTATCGAAGCCTAAACCTAACAGATTGTCTTTCGATCCTAGTAAATCGCGTTGTGCCTTTAATACATCAATTTCTAGTTTACGTAGCTCTTTATAAGCAATGATCAAAAAGTTGCCTGATCCACACGCCGGGTCAAATACTTTGATCTTGCTGATACGCTTAAGTAGGGTATCTAAGCGTTCGGCTTTATTGTTCTTATGGCGATTGTCATGACTCAATGCTATGACTGTATCTAGCTCTGTACGTAGCTCGTCTAAGAATAGCGGCTGTATGACCTTCATGATATTGCTAACACTGGTGTAATGCTGTCCTAAGCTGCCACGCTGCTCAGGGTCAATCACTGCCTGAAACATGGAGCCAAAAATATCTGGGTTAATCTCGGCCCAGCTCAAACGTGCGCACTCTAATAAGATACGGCGGGTACGCGCATCAAACTCCGGAATGGCAAACTGATATTCAAACAAGCTGCCGTTCACATAGGGGAATGCACTTAGGTGTGTAGGCTTTGCATGACGTTCCGCACTAGAGTCAGGTAAGTCTAGAACTTCAAATAGCTCATATAAGATGCTATCGACGTCACTGCCATCTATGTTGGTAGTTCTGTCAATCACGTCATAGAACTGATCGGCTTTAAAAATACCCGTGTCTTCTGCATAAAAGCAGAACAGTAGCCGCGTTAAAAATATATTGAGCGCATGTAAGTCATCAGCAGTATTAAACTCATTGAGCTTACGGATATGGTCAAACAAGCGCCCCATTTTCTCCGACGCTTGCACATCAGCTGGATGCTCTGAGTACTCACGTGCACGCTCTAGGCCGGCAAGTGGCAATAGGAAATGGTAGTTCTTATAAAGATCAGCAAAATCGCAGTCAAGCGTCTCATCATACTTAGTATCATTAATCAGTACGGTGTTGAAGTCTGTCACCATTACCATACGGATTTTGTGCTGACTAATAATTGGGCTGCTTACTACCTCACTTAGGGCTTGCGCAAGGTCTTGGGCTTCAGCGACAGGCTTGAAGTAGATACGATGCTTATTGGCAACCTCGCCAGCTTCAGGATTGGCTGCGACATTGAAACGGCCGTCATTCTTTTTGAGAGAGGTAATAGTAGATTTTGAGACATCTAGCAGCGTTAGGAAATCATATATAAAGTCTTCTTTTTTATTCTTATCAATGGCTTTAGCGGTTAATTTTTCTAAATCTTCAAAAAACTGGGTTTGGTTAAATGCCATGGTTGTCTCTATAGATAATTTACTAATGTAAAAAAGTAGGCTAATGTGCAATTATAGCGCTATCTTATGATATTTAAAGGCTTAGTTGCTCTAAATGGATCGATATAGCGTATTATTACTTGTTTTCTTTAAAACAAAAGTTTATTAATAGGGCTTATCGATGATAGTTGGTAGTTATTTTCACGGTGACTCTACCCGTATTGGATTGATACAGCATGGTTGCTATGGAGAAGCATTACATATCATCGTTAATTTTGCTAGCGCTAAGCATCGTAAAGCTGAAAGGGTAGTTTCTGCTCGCACTGAACTGAGCGACTTACGTGATGAGCTTATAAGTTTTGATCATAGAACTTTACAGTGGTTGCATGATCGTATGGCGGCTACCTTTCGTATGGAGTATTGTCTTAATGCGGATTTTTTTACTTACAAGATACCAGACCCGCATACGCCCGAAGAAATTATGACATTTTGGTTTGACTTTCTTAGAAAAGAGTTTGAAAGAGTATTTGCTGAGTATGTTCAGCTTCCTCGATTAATTCTTACTGCAGCTCTCTACCCAAATCCTGATCAAAAGGGTAAAAATGCAGAAGATGAGCTTTATGAAATGACAATGCAGTTATATCCCGATATAGAATAGGTAAGTGCTTGGTTACTAATATCATGTATGGATGCTTTAAACTTTAAGATAATAGTTTTTCGAGCTACATTTTTATGTCGTTTTCCATTGAAAATTAGGTAGTGTTTTTGCGTATATAGAGAAGTTAATGAATCATACTGAGCACGAGAAAAGTACAGTCGATCCACATCAAAGCAGGTCAGTGGAGTACGATCGCGCAAAGCCCGAAATTACCCAACCAAACTCTCAGTTCGATCATGAGCTATTTCTTGATGGTATAACTCTTGCCGGCGCGTATTTTGAGAGTGGTATTCGTGACTTTGGTGACTACGCCGCAGCCATGATTGATGATTTGGGCGCTAGTATAACGCCCTACTTGCTTTCATTTTGGGAGAGTATACGAGATTACCCAGGTCTTGATACTCGAGACATGACAGACGTATACAGTAGTAGAAAGTTATATGAGCAATTACTATTAGGGCATAGTGATAGAAGTGATATATCAGCAACAGGGCAAGGGTTGAGCCTACAGATGGTAGCTAGTATAAAAAAAGAGCGGAAAAAATACGAGAATGAAGACGTAATACATAATAGGGAAATGCATCATCAAATATTAGCCACTTGGAAACGAGACAGCCCACAGATGACAAAACGACTTAGAAATTTGCAAGTGTTGGACGACATGGCATTTGTATGTCAGGAAAGAATGTGGCAAGCAAACGATGATTACCGAGCCAGTGGAATGCCACCAACAGATGCAAGAGAAACAGCAGAGAAGGAACATCTCATGCTAGAGCCTGAAAACCTAAGATAATGTACAAACCCCGATATACCGATAGTTTTTAACCCATCACTAACAGAGTTTGTAGTGGCATAATAAATTGTTAGCCATCCTATGAATCTGTCATTATAGGTCAACATGCTCATTCAGATGAGCGCTTCAATTCTAAATCAAACGGAAAACTTCATTTATCCATCTAATATAATATAGCCGCAAACAGTCTATTATTTCCTTAATATCAGCTGTCAACAATTTTTCAGCCATTTGTTTGTTACCTCCAGTCTGATTAATTTTGATAAACAATAATTGGTTTATGTTACTATTCTCTTTTTGTAAGTTACAGCTTGTAATTAAGGTTATGTAATACCGTCAAACGTATTTGTTGACGTACCTCTTTCCCATGAATTTAAGCTGACATTAATTTAGTAATATTTAGGATTGATAAGTTGAATAGTATAACTTTCAATTTCTTATTTGATGGGATAGGTGATATTGATGGATTGGTTAAAAGTAGCGCAGTTTTCGCAAGGCTATTATGTTTTCCCTGCAATAATTTTCATCTTTATTGCTTACATCAGTTTGCGGTTTTTTCTAAATTATTTAAGTCCTGCTAAGGAACTAAACCATAAAATATCACAACTAGCTGATGAATTAGACAAGCTTGATGACAACCCTAATCTTGATAAAGATTCATTAGATGCAAAGTTTGATGGCAACCCTTCTTTGAAGCAAGCTTGGATAAGCTATAAAAAAACCTTTCATGATACTTATGAAACAGTGGATGGCGAAGCTAAGGTAGCTTATTCACGGGCAACGGTACCAAGCGAGGTGTTTTTCACAGAGTCTATTGTTGTCGATATACCGTTGAAGGTGGATTTTTATAAGCATCTACCAGGCATTATTACTGGTGTCGGTATTATCGTGACATTTCTTGGTTTGCTAATTGGACTGTTAGCGTTCGACCCTGCTGGCAATCCTGACAAGGTTCAAGACAGTTTAGCGTTATTGCTAACAGGTGTCGCAGAAGCCTTTATGGCCTCTGGCTTAGCTATCGCAGCTGCCATGGTTATTACTTGGCGTGAAAAATCATGGCTTAGACAGTGCTACGCACAATTACAACGGTTAAATACAGCCATTGATAACGCTTTTACTGCTGACGAAAGTGGTGAGGAGTATCTAGCCAAGCTACTGAAGTCATCTCAAGCAAACGAGGTGAATGCCAGGCAGCTTAAAGACAGCTTAGTTAATGACTTAAAAGCCATGATGACTAACTTGGTTGAAGAAAATAAAAGAAATCAAGCTGCCTTTGCAACTCAGTTAACTGATTCTTATGCTCAAACAAGTCAATCGATGGCAACCCAGATTGGCGATTCGATTAAGGATAGCCTTCAAGATCCTTTAGATAAGATTGCCTCGAGCGTGCAGCAAGTTAGTGGTGATCAAGGTTCAGCCGTACAAGAACTTATGACTGATGTGCTAGCCGCGTTTATGAGTAAGCTAGAAACAACATTTGGTGGTCAAATGACAGGTATGAGCGAAATGATGACTCAATCTGTCACGGCTATGCGTGAGATGCAGTCAGGATTTTCTCAATTAATGACAGACATGCAAACTAACAGTGAAGTTTCGACCAAAACGTTAGAGACACAAATGGCAAAAATGATGGATGATATTCATCAAAAGCAGAATGAGATGTCTACCCAAATGACTGAAATGGTAGAAAATCTATCTGCAGGTTCGGCCAAGATTGGCGATCAAGGGCTGCATGCTGTTGAGCAGCTAAATAACAAAGTATCAGAAATGGTGTCGGGTTTAGGTACTTCAATGTCAGGTCTGTTATCAAATGTGGCAGAGCAACGTATCGATCAGGATCGCCAAATATTAGACAATCAGCAAAAATTGCATGAGCAGTCATCTGTATTGATTGATAACTTAGGTAGTGAAATTAAAGAGCTGATTGTTCATAGCCAAAATGCAGTTCAAAGTCATAAAGAAAATATTCAAAAACTATCTCAAGTGACCACTGATAGTATTACTGGTATGAATACTGGCGCAGACAAGATGCGCTTAGCTTCTGAGCAGTTTACGACAGCTGGTAGCTCACTAGTCACAGTGACTGGTAAAACCTCAGAACTTATTGCAGAGGTGAATACCACTTCAACCAACATGACCAGTGCAAGTAGTAACCTAATTGAATTGATACGAGATTATAAGAACTCTCAAAACAGCGTTAATATTGCCATTGAAACACTAGAGAATCTTATTCAGCAGTCAAAGTCTGAAGCTGGCATGAGTAGTAAAATGCTTAATGACATGCAGAATATGACCACAGCTTTAGACAAAGTGAAGATGGAAATGCAAGAGTATCTATCAGAGGTAAGTGATGTTTTGGTGAAGAGCTTTGATAGTTTTGGCACTTCCGTTGAAAGTAGTCTAAATCATTCGTTAGTGTCTTTTGATAATACACTTGACCAAGCTGTCAAACGTCTGGCAACTGGTGTTGAAGGTCTAGGTGATGTAGTAGAGAACCTTGAAGATCTTACGCAAAAAACCAGACGCTAATTCGGGAGTGTATCGCTAATGATTGGTAATAGGTACGCTAAGAAGCATCGTTCAAAAGATGAGGGTGAAAAACCTTTTTGGATTTCATTTGCTGATTTGATGACAGCGCTAATGACACTCTTTTTGGTAGTGATGGCAGTATCTTTAATGGTTGTCACTAAGAAAATTAACGAAGCCACGCAAGCAGAAAAAGAACGCAGTTCAGAGGTCTTAGATATCTGTACTAATATTAAAGACGACCCTGCTTTAAAGAATCAGTTGATCACCGTAGACTGCAAAGAAAACCGTATAAATTTTGGTGAAGCGGGTCGGTTTGGGTACAACGATTACCGATTGAATGAAGAGGGTATAAAAGCGCTAAGTGCTTTGGTGCCAGTTGTCTTAGAAGCTGCTAATAGTGAGAATGGTAAAAAATGGTTTAAGCAAATTGTGATTGAAGGTTTTACAGATACAGATGGATCGTATTTATATAACCTAAATTTAAGCTTGCGTCGTTCGGAGTGGGTGATGTGTAGCTTGTTGGATCCCACATTTAATCAAGATCTGGATTTAACTGACACGCAAAAAAATCAAATTAAACAGCTGTTTCTAGCGGGCGGTGTGTCATTTAATTCAGCAAAAGACAGTAAAGAAGCCTCGCGCCGTGTAGAGCTACGAATGCAGTTCTATGGTTTAAAAGAAAAAGACAGTGCTGGGGCGCAGCCTATTTTTGTTTCTGCTCCTATTGAAACCTGTCAGCTGGCAAGGTGAATGTGATGAGTATCGCTATATTAAAGCAGAGGCTGAATCAGAGTGTCGATAATTTTTCTGAAGCCGACCAAGTACATAATAAATTTGTCAAACCGACCAAATTAATGAAGACGTTAGCGCTCATTGAACGTAAGTTTGATGATATGGAAAATACGCAGCCTATCGAAGAAAAGATTGCCAAATCAATCTTAAAGTTAGAAGAGCATGGCACAGACTATTTGACAAAACGTGATTGGAAGAATCTAGCTTGGTCACTCAGCAAAAAGCTTTTAAATTATGAGGATAAGATACTTTTCACCTTTATAGGTGGCCAACTCATTGAGCAGTTTAGCAAAATGGAGCCTGAGTCTCTAAAGTCTGTCTATTTTCCGCTGCTGTACAGTTATTTTGCAGTAGAACAAGATGAGATAAATAAACGGCCTAATAACTGGATTCAGCTTAGAAATATCTTAAATAACAATCGCTCTACGTTGTTTCAGGCCACTCTTAAGCCTAAAAAATGGCTTACCACGTTAACGGATCATCCTGAAGTACTCTCACTAGATCCTTCAAAACGATTTATTAGTGATTTTTTACAGAATAGCGATGACAGCAGAGTCAGTAAGCAGTTAGAAAGTTTGAGCATTGCACCAAACAGCTGGTTTTGGGACAGTTTGGTCAACTCATCTATCAAGTCTGTTAAGACAATGAAAGAAGAGGATTACTTTAAAGTGATTCCACGTTTTTTACTGCTATTAGAAAGAAACCCAATATATACCACCGCTATTTTAACAGCTTTACTTGAACGTTATGCCTCTACCTCAAAACGCGCAGTCGTACATGAAGCATTAAAGCACACCTGTTTGACGCAATGGGATAATCCGCAATACGATTCATCAGCAGGCTGGCGGAATGTCAGTTTAGACACTAAAAAAATGGTAATTCAGTGGTTTGTCCGAGCTGACTTAGAAGCTTTCTTCAAATTATTTAGCCAAACAGCTGATGTCGACCGCTTTGATTACTGGATTAAGTTTATTGATAAAATCTCTTTTTCTCAGATATTTTTAGGCCCAGCCGCTGTGCAATCTAGACATGCTGAGCATAGAAAGTTCAGAGAGCTAAACCGCGGCAGATTAAAAAATATTACGGGTTCTACTGCTAGTAACAATGCTTTTTTACTAAAAATTGATAACGTTCATATTGTTGACTTTTCAGATACTGGAAATGCTTGCTATGGGTATAGTGACTTACCTTTTAATCTTAGTAAGAAAAACATAACGGTTCATGAATTAAAGAGCAAACAACATTCAATATTTAAAAGTGATTCTGGTCGAGCAACGAGTTTGAGTCATTCAGGAAACTGGGAAGCAAAATTTGATGAGAAACTCGCTGAGCTAGGTGTCTTTGCCAGCCAATCCAGTAGTTCAAAATACAAAAAACGTTATTAAAGAGCTGATATGAAACTAGCATTCTGGAAAAGAAAAAAATCCGTTGAGCCTGCTGCTGTAGAAGCTGAAATAGCAAGTATCGTGCCTTTACAGCTGCAATACGATGATATTGGCTTAAAGCACTGCTATACAGCTGTGGCTAAAACGGATGCAGATTTCTATTGGGAGAGCTTGGCTGATGAGGAGGTTGCCTATCAGTCGGATGATAACTATATCTTACCATGGGAAGAGCTTTTTCAGATTCAACAAGACTCTGAGCATAAGGGTGTTATTGATCTGCTCAACCTGCCGTTATCAAATGATTTACACCCGATTATTCGTAGTGAAAATGGTATAAGCGATTCGGATTTTCAAATTATTTTGGAGGGCTGGTGTGATAACAACAAGGTTAAATTCAAAGGCTCAGTCAAGCGTACAGGGGCAATCATTAGTCTTGCCGGTAAAGAGCATCTGTTGAGTGAGGCGACTTGGAAGCTATTAGAGAAAATCAAAGAGTTCTCTCGTGTCACGGATAAAAACAAATCATTAAACCAAAAGTATTGGGCGCAAATACGCAGTTTAGCGAATAAAAGTGAAGCGAACTTAGATGAGTTTCTACGTAAAACCATTGTACTTGCCCCAGAGGAGCTGCAACTTAATCTCCGCAAAAACTTAGTGAGTACTGAGTCAGTGGTAGAGGTGCAGCCTGACTTTAAAGACTCGCCCTCAAATTGGCTACAAACTTTTGATAAATATAATGACGTTCAAAACGAGTATACGATCAGCTTACCAGAAGGTGGTTTGGCACACGTCATCATCGATCCGCAAGTTAAAAGTGTACTCAATGAAATTAAGAAGATGCCAAACCGTCGGATAGCTGGTGAGCGTGCACAAACCTTTTTGCATAATCCTTTTGCGCAGTTAGGTGAAGATGCCGTCGAGGTTATCTCCTCAGAGGGTTTTGAGAAGTCCAAAGAAGAGGCAGAAATCTATAGCTACCGTTTGCTAATAGATAAAACTTATGATGAATTATCACATTTTAGTTTGGCTCAATTAACATTGCATGAAAACTCGAGTCGAGAAAAAGATCCTATTCTTTTGGAGCTTTCAAATCTAGAGCAAGCTCAACATTTTATCGCAACTTATGAGCGATCATCACCTATTTTCCTATGGGCAGGTTACAGCATAGATAGAACCAACTACTTAGATAACCAGATAGAAGCACTGAAAAGCGATTTAGAAAAAATTCAACAGTATGATGACGAATTACAAGCTAGGACTGTACTAGATTTAAGCAATTACAGCGATCGAGTGATTGGTATTGGTGAAGCTGAAAAACTGAACTCTGAAGCCATTCAAAAAGATAGTGGTGAATCCGAATGGTTACCACAGAACCTTATTGATGAATCAAGTAACTTATCCCAATTCACTTCCGAAAATACTGATGCCAGTACTGAACTGCTTGAGCAACGTATCCACCATGCAGAGTCAGAAGGGGAAAGTTTTGTTCTACATCCAGACAGCAATGTATCTATTGCATTAGAAGATGCAAAAAACTTACTTGATGAGTTTCGTGAGTCAAAAGATGAGAGCTCATCTGAAAACGATGTAGAGCAAGAACAGGCAGATCTTGATGAAAAGAAGAAAAAATCCACCTTATTAATTGCTAATAATATCGATGAGGCTGACTTTACTAAGAAGAGAGCTGAAATTCTGAATTTTGATGAAAGTAATCGACCTCCGGCCAGATTGCCATCGAGTTTTAGAAGCCAAGAATTTAGTCTAAAAAAGCATCAAGAATATGGTATCTCTTGGCTACAAAACCTATATCAGTATGCACCAATTCAGGTAAGTGGTTGCTTGTTAGCGGATGATATGGGATTAGGAAAAACGCTGCAGTTACTTTGTTTTATCGGTGAGTATTTAGAAACTGCAGAATCTAAAAAACCTGCACTGGTCGTAGCGCCAGTTTCTTTACTCGAAAACTGGGAATCTGAAATAAATAGGTTTTTTAGCGCAAAATTTGGAAAAGTCTTAAGTTTATATGGCGATAACTTAAAGCAGCGAAAAATACCGAAGCACTTAATATCCTCTCAATTAAGAAATGATTACGGAATAACGAATTTGCTTGAAGAGGATTGGTTAGATGGTGCAGATATCGTACTGACTACTTATGAAACCATGCGAGACCTTGAGTTTTCTTTAGGGAGGATAGATTGGAGTGTCATGATATGTGATGAAGCACAAAAAATAAAAGTGCCCACTGCCATGGTGACTAAAGCAGCTAAAGCCCAAAAAGCAGATTTTAAGATTGCTTGTACAGGTACGCCTGTAGAAAACTCACTGGTTGATCTATGGTGCTTATTTGATTTCATTCAAGAAAACCTACTGGGTTCGCTTAGTGAGTTTAATAAAGAGTACCGTCGTCCTATTGAAAAGAAAGACGATGAAGATAGCGCGATAATAGATGAGCTTCGTCAATTGATTGAGCCTCAAGTGTTAAGGCGTATGAAGCATGATGTCGCTGAGCTACCAGCAAAACACGAAGTTAATGATTGTAAAAATATTGAAATATCAACGCTGCAGCGCACACTCTATAAACAAGTATCAAATGATTATAAAAATTTATCTGAGCAAGGCCACAAAGGCGTTATGTTAAAAGCGCTACATGACATGCGAATGATTTGTGCTCATCCTCTAAAGTTTCAACAACAAGCGAGTATCAGTGATTCGCCTAAAGCCAAATGGTTAATAGACACTTTAGAGACAATAAAACAAAAACATGAGAAGGTGATTATTTTCACTGAGTTTAGAGATATTCAATTATTTTTAAAACGCCTTCTCCTTGAGCGATATGGATTAAGCGTTACTACAGTGAACGGAGATTCAAATACCAACAGCAGAAGAGGCTTAACCCGGCAGGGCATTATTGATCAGTTCCAAGAAGTGAATGGTTTTAATGTGATTATCTTATCCACGGTTGCAGTTGGCTTTGGTGTGAATATCCAAAAAGCGAATCATGTGATCCACTATACACGTAGTTGGAACCCAGCCAAGGAAGATCAGGCAACTGATAGAGCCTACCGAATTGGGCAGGACAAAGAAGTTTATGTGTACTACCCATCTATTGCAGCAACTGATTTTGAGACGTTTGAAATTAAACTGGATAAGCTGTTATCTAGTAAGCGTAGCCTTGCCGATGATATGTTGAAACCAAACGTAGAGCTCACTCAAGAACTGATTCAGTCGATTTATTGAGTAAGCTCTTTAACAAAAAAGGTGCTTAAGCACTGGTATCAATAAGAATGTTTTCAAGATAAAAAACATACAAACAGTTCGCTTTTCCATAAAAATATAATCAGTATTAAACAAGGGTAGATAGATGAGTGATAATTTTGCATTAACTGATACACAAGCTTATTGGTTTGTTGGCTCTATGTATGATGATAAAGATCATACGGCACGATTTATTGAAGATGGTATTTGGGAGTTCAATCCTGAAGCCAAACCGATTGATTCAATAAAGTCTATTAAGACTGGCGAGAAAATCGCTATTAAATCAAGCTACATAAGAAAAAATGGACTACCTTTTGACAATCGAGGACACGCTGTGTCTGTGATGGCTATCAAAGCCATTGGTACAGTGATAGAGAACTTAGGGGATGGTAAAAATTTAAAAGTAGACTGGGAAGTAAATCCTACTCTTAGAGAGTGGTATTTTTTCACAAATCGTAATACGGTTTGGAAGGTTATTCCTGAGACTGCGATAAGAGCTGGTTTGATAGATTTTGCATTTCATGGCAAAGCTCAGGATATTGACATGTTTCGCAATGATCCATATTGGCGAGAAAGGTTTAGTGATAATACTAAGGAAAATTTATCATTTAAGTGGACGAGCTTCTATGAGGAAATCGCATCCAAGCTTCTCTCTTTTAGAGATCGCCGTGATGAGCTTATTGCTGGCATTCATAAAATTTCTGAAAAAAGTGATGTTATGTCTATTCTCAACGATCAGTATGAAGAGGGTGTTGAAGGAGGGCTATTAAAAGATATATGTCCGTTCACAGTTATGGCTATGTTCAAACCCCGATATTAATAGCGTCACCTAAGAAAAATAAATTTCATACTCCAGCCCTCTACACTATATAGATAATAGCATATAGAGCTTTTATAACTTATCAGAGTAAGGTTGATTCATGGCATATGCAGATATTGACGATATTTTAAACACCATAATATTGAGGAGTTTACTACCTAATAAGTTATAGTTTTAATAAGAACTTGATCTACTTGAGCGTTAACTATTTCTAGTATCTATCTCAATTTTGAGCATAGCTAGACTATAAAACTGACGACATCAGTGTATTTATAAAGATTCTAATGCTTGCTGGCATGCTTGAGCTAAATAAGGGTCAATACTGTCCTGTTTAAGCAGCCATTTAATATAGCCAGTACCTTCAGAGCTAGCAGCTAAATCTGCAATAGCCTCACCCTTGTGCTTACCAAAGCTTAAATGCGTGGGTATACGCGCCATTTCACTAAATTCATATAAGCTTTCCACATCATTTATCTCATGACCTTGGCTATTAGCTAAATCAATCAGACTACCAAGCACCAGCTCAGTGAAGTAAATATCAGCAATGGCAGCATGTGCATCTCTTGCTTGAGCGCGCGCTATATAACGGTGAAAGTAATAGAGGAGGTATACTAGCTTATGACTCTCAAGCGTAGGAAGCAGGTAGTTAGCCATCGCATTAGTACATATCAGATTAGGAGTATGGGTCACGCCAGCATTTTTCAGAACGGTCATATCAAAATCAATATTATGACCAATCAAGTACTCAACACTGTTAGATAGTCTAAAATCAGTATGAGGCGGCTCATCTGCCACATCCTCATCACAGATATGTGATATTGCCATAGAGCCCAAGCTGATTTCTTTTAGAGGATTAAAGCGCTTCGCTCTTGGTGCTTGCAATACAGTCACCTTGGAAAGTACCCTAAGCATGCAAGATAGAACCTTAATATGTGGTTGCTCCAAATATGAGGTTACTCACTTTTCAAGATATTTCACCATTTAAAAATTATTATTACGTTTTTTAGTAAACGGCTAAACTCAAGCTTCAGAAATTGTTAATCTATTTCGGGCTTACTAATCGCGCGCCATAATATAATGAACAGCTCATCGAAGTTATCATTCAGAGGAGCTGGGTTTCTCCGTATAATATGCATTAATCCTAAGCGGCTAATAAAGCCTATAAACACATCAAATAAAGTAAATAAAGGCACCGTATCATTCAATATGCCTTGTTCCTGCCCATCTCTCAACACCTGTAAATAAGAATCAACTAACTCTTTATTATCATAAATGGCAATTTCGCGATAACGCGAAACTGGCACTGCTGTGGACAATACCATCATAGCATCTGGGCTTTTATCAATAAAATCGAAAAATACCCAAAGAGTTTTACGAAGGCGATCTTTAACACTATCAATACCTTGCAAATGATCAATCATACGGATCGCTAAACGTCCTAACACTCTATTTAAAATAGTGTAAATGATGGTTTGCTTGTCCCCAAAATAATTATACAAAGTTTTTAATGACATATTTGCTGCATTTGCTATCTGTATCATGCTCACTTCGGAGGGATCATGATTTGAAAATAACAACAGCACTGCTTTTTCAAGTTTGTTTAAGGTTGCTGGTCGCATAGCTGATATTGGTTTTAATTGTTTGTTCCTCAGTTTACTCTTCAAAGCCTTGCCTGCCATTTTCACATTCTCCAATTCATAGTTTGCATTTTGTTATCCTCTAATTTTTCTATTAGCCTGTATATAAATCGCCGATTGAACAAGTTTGCTATTTAGAAAAATATCTCCTGAATAAAGTATATGAGGATAATCTATATTATCTTTATTGTATAATTGATTGCAATATGTATTGCAACTGCATAATATAATTCCTACAAACCTTATTTAATAAGTTTTTATAGGTTATATAAAATGATAATATTTATTATCATTATTTTATATAATGCGATTATGAAATATGAAAACCAGTATTTTGAAGGTTTTCAAACACACTAAACTAGGAAAGGAAGCCATGACCATGTTAATGACAGAAGAGCAGAAAATGGCCACTGACGGCTTGCGTAAAGTTCTGGATAATGAAATTGAACCAAAGCTGCGTGCTCACGGAGAAGGTTTCATTCCTAAAGAGATGTTAAAAGGCTTTGTTAAGACTTTGACAGAATACGGCCTAATCAAAGCGCCCTTTCCTGAGAGGTGGGGTGGTTTAGGCTTGGATTGGGTGACGCACTTGTTACTTTGGGAAGAAGTGGGTGTTAGCTCAATAGATTTGGCATTACCTATCCTAATTAATGTTTCTGGCGCTGATCTGTTGATTAGAAATGCTCCAGAGCATATCAAAGAAAAGTATGTGCCGGGTCTGCTTTCAGGTGATTTGTTTATAGGCATCGGGATATCTGAGCCTGACGCAGGGTCTGATGTAGCTGCCGCAAGGACTCGAGCAGTGCGTGATGGCGACGACTGGATTATCAATGGAGAAAAAACCTGGATCTCAAACGGCGAGCATATGGATATCTTTATATGCACATGCAAAACTGCTGAGGGCGAATTGACCCATATTTTGGTAGATATGACCACATCAGGCATTGAAGTACGCGGTATTAAAAAAATGGCTTTAAATGGTCAGTCAACGGCACAAGTATTTTTTGGTGATGTGCGAGTCCCTGTGAGCAATACTATTGGTGAATTGGGCTCTGGGTTGAAGAATACGCTTGTGACTTTTGAACGTGCGCGCTGTCATATGGCAGCTTGGGGTTACTCTATTGCTCGTAGATCAATGGAAGAGTCTATTAAGTATAGCCAAGAGCGTTTCCAACACGGCAAGTTGATCGCGGGTCATCAATTAATAGCGGATAAAATCGCTGATATGGCTACTAAAATAGATGCCTCTAGATTACTAACGCTAAGAGCCGCCACTATGATCGATCATGGTATACGTTGTGATAAAGAGTGTGCGATGGCTAAATGGTATAGCACCGAAATGGCGGTCAAAGTTTGCCGTGATGCTGTGCAGATTCATGGCGGCAATGGCGTTACCAAAGAGTATATTGTTGAACGTTTAGCTCGAGAAGCAATTATTGGCACCATCCCCGATGGCACTACTGAAATCCAAAAGTTATTGATAGCGCGTTCGCTGACTGGTATTCAAGCCTTTAGATAAATTTACTCGACGCAATAGTGTCCCAATAAGAGAAAGTATGGGTAAAACAAAGCTGAGTTTTTTAATCAACTAGTAATAAATAGTACTGAGTCAGTAGCCAGTCAGCAAGTTGTAAGGAACATGCTTAATCGACCTAAACCGTGGGTTAATGCATAACAATTAGCTTGACCTGAACGATTAGACTGATTTTAACGATTAAAAAACTCTTAGTATCTGGTTTATTGATGTATGCCAAGGAGAGGCCATCATGTTTAGTACCATTGCTATTATCATAACTTTACTGTTATTGATGTTCTTTGCTTATCGTGGATATTCTGTGTTGATTTTGGCGCCGATATTGGCAGTGTTAGCCGTATTTTTATCAGGTGATTTTTTAAGCAGTATCCCTGCTTATACCGATATATTTATGGGTGGATTAAGTGGATTCTTACTCAAGTTTTTCCCAATATTTTTATTAGGTGCTATGTTTGGGCGCTTAATGGGAGATTCGGGAGCGGCCACAGTCATTGCTAATGCGATCGTCAAGAAGTTAGGGTCAAGCAAAGCTATTCTAGCCATTATTTTAGTATGTGCATTATTAACTTATGGTGGGGTATCTGGTTTTGTTGTAGTATTTGCTATCTATCCGGTAGCCAAGAACTTATTCAAGATTGCAGATATTCCTAAGCGTCTAATCCCAGCAGCGATTTCGGTAGGGTCTTTTACTTTTACCTTGACGGCACTGCCAGGTACACCTGCTATTCAAAACGCTATTCCTATTCCTTACTACAATACCAATCTTTTTGCCGCTCCTATCTTAGGTGTTATCGGCGGGATAATTATGTTCGTGCTGGGTTGGTGGTGGGTACAGTCACGAGCAAACAAAGCTAAATCGGCTGGTGAAGGTTATGGTCAGCATAAGGATGGTTTCGAAGGGGGTATTAATGTTGCGAAAAGTGATATTTCTCAAAATAATACCACTCAAGGCGAAGAGTTCGTAACGGGTCATACAGTTAAGGAAAAAGCCCCAATTTCATTTACGATGGTTATCATACCGCTGATATTGGTTATTGGGATTAATGCGTTACTGGTTTACGCTATCTTTCCTTCGATTGACTTCAGTGCGCTACAGACTCAGTTCCCTGATCTGAATATTGCTGGCTCATTAGGATTATGGTCTATTATTATCTCGTTAGTTATTGCCTGTTTGGTCTTGATTATAATGCGAGTTGGGCATTGGCACAATCTACAAAAAACTATTAATAATGGTACGTATGACTCCATGTTACCTATTTTCAATACCGGCTCTGAAGTAGGGTACGGTGCTGTCATTGCTTCGTTAGCAGGCTTTATCATTATTCGCGACAGTATTTTAAATATAAGTCCTAATAATCCATTAATTTCAGAAGCTATAGCCATGACGACGTTGGCAGGAATTACTGGTTCATCGTCTGGCGGTTTAAGCATTGCCTTAGCGACTCTAGGTGAAGATTATCTACGCATGGCCGTCTCAGCAGGTATTGATCCAGAGCTGATGCATCGAGTCGCCGTTATGGCCTCCGGCGGTCTAGACAGTCTGCCGCATAATGGTGCTGTAATTACTATGCTAGGTATTTGTGGTCTTACTCATAAGCAGGCTTATCTCAACGTGGCGGCGGTTACTATTGCTATCCCGATAATTGCCATCATTGCTGTTATTACCTTAGGAACTGTCTTTGGTTCATTCTAAGCAGCTTGATTAATTATGAGATGTTTACTTAATGATAAATAATAACCAAATATTAATAGAGACATATGCTGCCAATACGCATACCAATAATAGCGCTTTCAAAATTAACGTTCGATAGGAGAACCATACATGAAATTACATATGGAAAATAACGCTTTAGAATTTAAACAAGTAGGGCCAGCGGCTTGGATTACCTTGAATAGACCTGCCGCTATGAACGCCATTAATCTTAATATGATAGATAAGTATGAAGAGCTACTGCCAAAGATTGCTGAAGATAGCAGTGTGAAAGTATTGGTCATTACCGGTAATGGTACAGCCTTTTGTGCGGGTGCGGATCTTAAAGAAATCTTAGTCTCAAACGATGGCCCTGCAGGCGAAGCAGATTTCATTGATCGCTTAACCGTTAACGTGCTTGATGTACTACGTAACTTCCCTAAGCCAGTTATTGCAGCTATTAACGGTATTACTATGGCCGGTGGTTTAGAGACTGCTATGTGTGCGGATATTGTGATAGCTGCAGACAGCGCGCGCATAGGGGACGCTCATGCTAATTATGGCGTCTATCCAGGAGCTGGTGGTGCGGCAGTATTACCAAGATTAATTCCACTTAATGTTGCAAAGTATTTACTTTTCACTGGCGAAACCCTTTCTGCAGAAGAAATGAGAGGCTATGGCTTCGTTAATAAAGTTGTTAGCCCCGATAGCTTGCAAGAAGAAGTGCAAAAACTAGCAGAATTAATAGCGGAAAAAAGCCCTATAGCGCTAAAAAGAATGAAAGTAGTTGCTAATGCCAGTGCAGACAAATCGCGTGATGATGCGTTGCAACAGGAGCAAGTGTTGTTCCGTGCTCATATGCGCTCTTACGATATGCAAGAAGGTCTCACCGCGTTCAGTGAAAAGCGTAAACCAGAGTTTCGCGGCTATTAACTTAAGTTATTTTTCAAATAATTTTTAATCAGAAAACAAGGGAATGAATCATGAATTTAACCAATAAAGTTGTCGTTATCAGTGGTGGTGCCTCAGGATTAGGTTTAGCTACTGCTCAATATATGGTACGCAATAAAGGGGCTAAGGTAGCCTTATTAGATATGAATCAAGAAGCAGGTGAGGCTGCTGTTGCCGATCTTGGCAAAGATAAAGCCATGTTCTGTCGTACGGATGTGACTTCTGAAGAAGATGTCGATAACGCTATTGCTGCCATCATAGATGGGTTTGGCGCTATCCATGCCGACATCAACGCGGCAGGTATTGTAGCTCCAGCGAAGATTCTAAATAGAGAAGGCAAAGCTTCGGCATTAGCGAATTTTAAAGCAGTAATTAATGTGAATTTGATTGGGCTATATACCGTCATGTCAAAATGTGCTGAAAAAATGGCACTAAATGAGCCTGATGAAAAAGGCGAGCGTGGCGTTATTGTGAACGTCTCTTCTGGTGCTGCTTGGGAAGGCCAAATTGGGCAGAGCGCCTACGGAGCGTCAAAATCTGGCGTTAACGGTCTCAATATACCGGCAGCGCGTGAGTTCGGAAAATTGGGTATTCGAGTTAATTCCATTGCTCCAGGCATGTTTGCGACCCCTATGGTGGAGTCGCTTGATGCAAAAGTTAGTGAAGCTCTTATTGCTATGTGTGAAGCACCTAAACGTATGGGTAATATGGAAGAGTTTGCCTCTACTTGTGCATTTCTAATTGAAAATAGCTACATGAATGGTCGCTATATTCGTCTCGATGCTGCGACGATACTGCAGGCTAGATAATAGAAGGCAGTTTTATGAGTACTCAGCAAGGAAGTTACATTACGCCACCAGAGTTTGGTGAGTTGCTAGTCGTTAGTGACGGAATATTATGGACTAGATTTAAAATACCTAGCAAGTTGGATCATATAAATATTTATTTGATTAGGGATGTAGATGGCTGGTTCGTGATTGATTCAGGTCCTGCCTCCGATGAAAACCGTGACTTGTGGAAAAGCTTAATACAGAACTTACCTAGCCCCGCGAAAATTACCGGTATCTTAATCACTCATTCACACCCTGATCATATTGGACTGGCTGGCTGGTTGGAGGATTATAGCGATGCACCCTTATATATCTCCGAAAAGGAGATTTTACAGGCAAGGCTTGAGAACCGTTATCGCAGTACTAAAGATTACAGTGACTTGCCACATTTCTACAGTCGTATGGATGCCTCACTAGAAGACATGCAAAGTCTGGAGGAGGTTTGGGAGTACTTAGATATGATGTTTGGTTCGTTGCCCACCGAGGTAAATATTGTCAAGTCTGGCGATACGATTGAAATAGGGGGCGAGTCATGGCATCTTTGGTCGGGTTCGGGGCATTCTATAGAGCATATTTGTTTACAAAAGGCTTCGGGAGAGGTGATGATTTCAGGTGATCAAATCATCGAACATATCACGCCCTACGTTGGCCTAAATTATATGAGCCAAGAGACCGATCCTTTAGCCGGTTGGTTAGCAGGTCTGAGCGATATGATTGATTGGATAAGTACGAATGCACTGGTCTTACCCGCACATAATAAGCCGTTTTATCATGGGGATGAAAGAGTTCGTGAAGTGTTGCAGCACCATCAAACCTCGTTAGATAAACTGCGGAAAAACCTCGACCAATGGCGCACTGTCAACGAGTTAAGTTCGGTATTGGGATGGGCAAAGAAAAAAGGTTTTGCACGTTGTTTAGCGCTTGAAGAGACGTTCGCTCACGTTACTTATTTGGTGAATACTGGAGAAGTAGTTTGCGAGACTGCAGAACTATCCGGTGTCTTGTACTACCAGTTAGCTTAAACAATTATATTTTTTAGAGATCGTCTAAAAAGTTATAACCTTTGGTTTCATGGTAAATGTAAGAGATTCGATAGCAGGATTAGGCTGTAAAGATAAACAAGGGACTACCACTTATTAAGGATAATAAACATGTTAATTAATTTTAGTAATCATATGGCAGCACTCGCGCAGCGTTACGGAGATCGTGAAGCCTTAGTAAATATAGAGCGTAACCGCAGATATACTTTTTCTGAATTTCACCTCTTATCCAATCAAATCGTCAATATGATGGTCAGCTTAGGATTAGGTGTTGGCGATCGCTTTATCAATATTCTGGATAATGACAATCTATCATTGATTCATGCTCCAACTATTTTTAAAGGCGGCGCTACTGGTGCCTTCACCAATTTTAGAGATTCGCTTGAAGAGCATACTTGGCAGGTGGCGGCTGCTAATGTGAAAGTTGCATTTATTGAAACGTCATTACTCAAAACACATTATGAAATGTTAATAGGGCAAGGCATTACTATCGTCGTTATGGATAAGCCAGAAGATAGCTTAGAGGGTGTCCTTTATTTTTGGGAGCTAGTAGATCAGGCCCCTGATCATAATCCTGATTTTGAATTAGATGATCGTGAGCATTGTGCGCTGATTCGCTTTACTGGTGGTACGACTGGCAAAGGTAAGCCAGCTATGTACTCTATGGATAATTGGTTCAGCTGCCGTGATACGGCCTTTGCTTTTGATGACAAGGATATATGGGCCGATGAACCAAGATGCATTCACGTAGCGCCTATCAGTCATGGTAGTGGCATGCTTGTATTGCCAACGTTATATTCGGGTGGCTGTACGATTACCCAAAACAGCCCTGATTTGAATGCTTACTGCGCTAATATTGAAAAAGAAAAGGCTACGCTGACATTCTTAGTGCCTACCATACTTTATCGCCTGCTAGAGATTGAGTCTGATTTAAGTACGCTTAAGTATGTGGTTTATGGCGCAGCACCTATGAGCCCAGGAAAACTCAAATTACTTCAGGCAAAGCTAGGTAATATATTCATACAGGGATATGGGTCTACCGAGCACTTTGGTTTTGCATTGAACATGAGCACCCAAAAACATATTATAAAAACAGAAGTGGACGAAGTTCGATTAGGTTCCGCTGGTCAACCTACACCTAGTGTTGAGTGTGTTATCGTTGACAGTGAAGGCAATACACTGCCACAGGGCGAGACAGGAGAGCTCTGGGTACGCTCACGTAGTGTCTGCCAAGGATACCTGAATGCCCCTGAGCTTACCGCTGAGGAATTCCATAATGGATTTTGGAAGTCGGGTGACTTAGGTTATATGGATAAAGAAGGCTTTATTTATCTTGTCGACCGCAAAAAAGACATGATTATCTCAGGTGGTTTTAATATTTATGCCAATGAAGTCGAGTCTGCTCTTAATAGCCATGCGGATGTCTTTCTAGCTGCAGTAGTAGGTATCCCTCATGAAGAGTGGGGTGAGGCTGTACATGCTGAGGTTATTCTTAGAGACAATGTTAGCTTGACAGATCTTGAGCTCATTGCGCATGTTAAAAACCTGATTGGTAGCTATAAAGCGCCAAAAACTATCTTAATTGTTGAGCAGATTCCCACTAGTGTGGTTGGTAAAGTGCTACGTAGAAAGGTGCGTGAAAAATACTGGAGCGAGGCTCGTAAAATCTCTTAGTAAGGTACTTGATATTCACAGCCTAGTCTTTACAACTGGTGTTGATGGATAAATATTTACTTTCTAAAATTAATTCAAAGGAATGACCTATGAGTGACATTTATATTACTGGCGTTGGCATGACCAAGTTTGGCCGTCATATAGAGCGCAGTTATAAGGATTTGGTGCGTGAAGCGGTAGAACAGGCATTGACCGATGCCGGTGCTGAATTGGAGCAAGTTAAGCAAGCTTATTTTGCTTCCTGTGTTATCGGCTTTATGCAGGGTCAACACATGATTCCTGGTCAGGTAGCTTTACGCTCGATGGGCTTTCAAAGTATCCCAATCTTTAATATCGAAGGGGCTTGCGCGTCTTCTAGTACCGCCTTACATTTAGCAGCGATGGCGATCAAAAGTGGCTCGTGTGATATCGCTATTGCGGTAGGAGCTGAAAAAATGATCAATGAGGATAAGGCTAAGATGTTTGCCGCTTTTGACTCAGCTTGGGATGTAAGTACGGTTGCGGATAATCGGGATACCTTATTGGCGATGGGCGCAGGCTTTGAATGTCCTGAAGGCTCGCAATCTCCGAAACCGTACTCGATGTTTATGGATGTATACGCCGCCTTTAGTCGCCATCACATAAATACTTTTGGTACTACGCAAAGACAAATCGCGGCTGTCTGTGCAAAGAACCATACCCACTCTGTGCATAACCCACTGGCTCAGTATCAACGACCTTATACGATAGAAGAGGTATTGGCAGCACCACCTATCACATATCCGCTCACTCTGCCTATGTGCGCGCCCATCTCTGACGGTGCTGCGGCTACGGTCTTATGTAATGCGGAAGGGTTAAAGCGTCTAAAGGGTGATGCTAAACGTGCCATCAAGCTATTGAGTAGTGTCGTGCGCTCAAGCTCAGATCGCAGTTTTGAGGATTATAAAAACCACCTTACTGCGCTTGCTGCTACCGAAGCTTATGAAAAGGCGGGCGTCTCTCCGGCCGACGTAGATGTCGCTGAGGTACATGATGCTACGGCTATGGGAGAGATTATTCAGGTGGAAAATCTTCAACTGGTCGGTTATGGCGAGGCGGGTAGAGCAGCAGAAGCCGGCGAGCTGACAATCGGTGGCCGTGTCCCTGTCAACCCATCAGGCGGTCTTGAGTCCAAAGGACACCCGATTGGCGCAACCGGACTAGGTCAAGTCTATGAGCTGGTGACCCAACTACGGGGCGAAGCTGGCAGGCGTCAAGTAGAGGGCGCGCGAATTGCTATTCAAGAAAATGGTGGCGGTATTTATGGAGTAGAAGAGGCTACTGCCGTTATCAATATCTTTGCTATGCAGTAGTATTTAACTAACTCATTATTAAAAATAAAAAAGGAATTTTCTATGACTGAAATAGCTTATATCTATGATGCCATTCGTACGCCACGTGGCAAAGGGAAAAAAGAGGCTCCCTTTATTAGGCAACGCCAATTTGGCTTGTTCACACTTGAGCTATGCTGAAGAAACCGTAGAGATAAACTTGGTAAACTAAGCTTATTAATCGGAGTTTACCATGACCAAGAAAACCAGAACTTATAGCACAGAATTTAAAGCAGAGGCCGTTAAGAAGATAGCGGGCAAACCCCAATTTTGACAAACTCACCTGAGTAAGTTCTCGAACTAAAAAAAGGTGCTAACAATAGGCCGTATATAGCGTTAGCATCATTTTTTGCTACTACCTATATCTAATAATTATCGACATTTGTTCATCAAAATAAGAATCGAAAACCCTCGTTAATAAGGCTATAAGCATCTAAGAAATTACTACTTGATCCATAAAGTAATTTTACTAAAAGCATATTCATCAGTGAACTTTAGCACTAGCCCACTGTTTAAAGCCTAATAAGCACACAATGATAAATACTAACAGGACTGTTGATACGCAGAAGCGACTTAGTACAAGATTAACATTATCAAACCCATCAGTACGAATTTATGTCGCAGGTTATCGATTACGATAATAGGGATATAGAGAAGCTAAGTCTTTATACTCGCCATTTACAACCTATGCTACGTGAAAGGCTCGATGATGATGAGGTTTATTTCAGTAATATGATAATGAGTCACTACCGCTTTTTTAAGCTACGTCAACAGGATTTAAAACTGTAAGAGGGTAGTTTCTTTCCGCTGAATACTGGTAGCGGTGGAGCTGGCAAAGCTAAGGATAAATAAGAGGACTGGCTATTAAAAATAGTTGCAAGGTTAAATGAGCTATTCGATGCTGAAAATCTGACCGATAGAGACCTAATCAATTACTCGTAAACTATCTGGGATAAAGTCAACGAGAACCAAATCGTCATGAATACGAATATAGTTATTGTTTTAAGTGAAAGGAGTTGATTATGTCAGATAAAAATATCAGTTTTTTAGCTGAAAGTAGCTTTGATTATTTATTTACTAATAAAGTCACTTCTCCACATTGCATGCTCGCATACTGCACAAAACCAACTCTCTTTTGCCCGCATATAGGCGATATCAGCAGGTACATCAATGGGACAGGCGCTCCCGCAATATTCACAGCACACATCATCTAAGCAAGCATAGCATTGGCTTATGGTTTCAAATAATATGTGTGAACTGATATTATATTTTTGACAAAGCATACGGACATAATCTACATAGCTAGTTTTATGATCATAGGACCAATAATCCTCACAGACCCGTTTGTCCCAAGCATTTTGTGTCATGCTCCATTCAATCCTGATGCCCATAATATACTCCTTCTTAATGGCAGAATGACTATGATTAGTGTCACATTTTTATAGTATCTATATCTATCGAACGAGTCGCACCCATCATAGTTAGCCAGCTATTGAGCGATAAGATGAGTCTATGACATAATAAAGCGTTAGTCAGCACAAAATAGTTTTTGACGGAAACTTAGTTATTGCCAACGAGTATTATTTTAACAGAAAAGTAATCACTGGCAAGTATTTTTTACTTACCAATAAGGATTTTATTGTGATTTTATGTAATCTACCAGTGCTTTTAGCGGAAAGAAGGTTGCGAGTTGCAGATTTAGTAAGAATGACAGATATCAGCAAATCAACGCTTCATAGAATTTATAACGATGAGACAACTCGCATAGAATTCGATACCCTGAGTAAGTTGTGCCAGGTATTAAAAGTCAATCCAGGGGATGTTTTAAAGTATGTTCCCGATGAGAATGAAGAAAACTAAGCTTTATAGGAAGGTCGACTGCTATAAGACGTTAACCTCCTCACCCGACTAGAATTGAAATTTTAAAATACTCTTCAGCCTTTATTTATAATAGGTTGGAGAGTATTTTTTTGTCTAAAAGATTTTTCTAAATCAATATTTAAAGTATTAAAGATAAAAATATAACAGAAATATTAAAGTCTTTACAGCTGGTAGGTTATAACATATTATAGTTAATATAATTCACTATAATTAGTTAAAAAATGAATAATATTCATCTAAAGCCTATTCAAAAGTTTATAACTTTTAGTAAATCTAATCTGGTTATTCATACACATGCTCAGAAGGCATTATTGATGTGGCAACAATTTAGACCGAGAGTAGTTGGTGTAAACATGAATAGTTTTAATGACTATTATCGACCACCGCTACGCTTAGTATCTAAACCAGACGGCGCTTACTATTTTTTTAATGAATTTAGACGTATTGATAGGGTTCTTACAGAAGAGGTTAGTTTGCGTCAGCCTTGCTTGATTGCGGCTGAAAGCTTACAAGACATTAAGTACTTGGCTTGGAGTGAGGTTGTTGAGCTGGCTTTCGCAAGAGGGACTCATCATCCTGAGTTTTTTAAGGCACTCAGTAATAGTGCACCAAAAAGTATTATTTGCGAACTTATGAATATAGAGCGTCTTACGGTAGACAATTATTGTCAGTTTGCTGGTATCAGCCAAAGTGCTTATGAGTATCAGCAGGGCAAGGCGGTTAATGATGAGGTGATGTTGGGACTGCACAAAAACATGGATTGGATGGATGCCTCTTATGAGTCAAACTAAATTATTTGATGATGTGACTACTAGGCGAGTGTTGGATAAGCTTATTCCAACAGACTCACTGCATAACGTACAAATGCGCCAGCTCGTGATTGATGTGATTAGTCTGGTGCAAGATGATGATATTGGTTTGTTGTATTTAAAACCAGGTGAGAATTTTGCAGAACTTACTGGTATAGACTGTGAAGATGTGATTAAAGAAATCATTCGGCAAGGTAAAACAGTAGAGTGGGCGGTTACCTATATGCTGATTGTCTTTTATCAGGCATATGGCGAAGTTAATATAAATAATAATGCTTGGCGATTTATGAGTGGCTACTTAAAAGTGATATTTATGATCACAGTACGCCACAACAAACACTTTGCCAAAATAGATAAGCTTGGTGTGCGTGTTCGTATGGCGCTAAGACCTTCTGATCCACAACGTGGCATTCTCGACCAGTTAATCAGCACTCATGCTCAGTGCGATAGCTTGTCCTCATGTTTACCTTATATCAGACAATATGAAGCAAGCGTCAAACAGGAAGAGGCAACAGGTGAAAAAGCGAACCAATATCTTGGTAGTAAAATTGGTCAAATTAGGTTGGCTTATGAAGTAGCAATTGATAATAAGGCTTTTATTGGTAAAACCTATAATGAAGATACTAAACGCGTAAAGTTGTCTCAAACAGTCACCAAGATAGTGGCGCATATCGATGGTGAGCCGCTACAAAGAATAGTGTTTGGTACGAAACAATCAAAAAAGCACAGTAATGTGGCAATCGCTGAAAATATTGCCGATGACAACGAAGTGCCATTGCTAGACAATGATTTTAAGCCAGCTCTGCAAATTGCTAAATCTTCTGAGCTGCAGCAATGGCGATTGAAAAATAACCATCAACACGCCCGCCGTAACCAATTTCATTTCCCAACCAATCATCGTCAGCTAAGCATTACCGGATATCAGATGTTATTTGCCACGCTTTGGCAACGCTTTATGAATGTTGATAAAGAGAGTGGTACTGGGTATGCAGTTTTACTACTGTCACTGTTAAGCGGTCTTAGTATTGATAGCATCATTGCTGATTGGCAATGCAGTCGCAGTCAACGGCAGTATTTCGTCTATGACCGTGTCCGTAAAATCAGTAGTATCGCCATCACGATCGATGTGACGACCAATACTCGAAGTCATCTGCTTGCCCACAGACAAAGCAACGGCAGTACCTTTTATCGCGCACTGCCTGAAGCTTTACAAATCATGCTTGAGGATAAAATTACCGTTTCACCTGGTAATGTTAAAGCCGCTATCTCTTACGCTAAAGATATATTGAACCTGCCAGCACTGAGTCCTCAATATATTGAAGCCGGGCTATTTATCCTTATTAAAAACGAACTTAATAAGCCCCTACATGCCGACATGATCACAGGTGTTGATGTAAGGCATAGCTCTGCGCTGTATTACACTAGCACTAAAACGGTAGAGCTAGAGCAAACTTATATAAAAGCGGTAGAGCTGATAACTGAATACTGCAATGATGAGCAAAAAGTACTTTTAATAGATGAGTGTAGCGTACCGATGAACGGGCATAGAAGCCATATTGGTAGTGATATGGTACTAAAGACCACAATGTGCCAGCAGTTCTTTAATCAACTGGCTATCAGTGCTGAGAGTTTTAATGGAAAGTTAAAATCCCACATGGATCGCTATATTGCGCAGTTCAATAGTTATAGCATTTGGCTATGGCACATTATCCTGATCCAAACGGGTATTCGCCCAGTCAGACATGCACCAGGATTACTCAATCAGTTTGATTTGAAGCGGCGTATATTATGGGTATCTGACAAAGAAGAGCGTCATGCGCAGTCTGATGGCAGGCTCATTCCTCTTAGCAAGTTTTTGATAACTGCTATACAAAACTATATGACTTATATTAAGCAATTTGCCGCCATCTATAATCCATTATGTCCAGCAGCGCCTTATCCTATCAACGACATCTTGCAATCTGAGCGTCCTCTCATTCAGCTCTATAAAAAGAACCCAAAGGGCTTTACTAGCATTACGCCAAGCCAAGTTCGCTACCAGTTGCAAGACTTTTTTAGTCATCAGGATAATTGGCTGCGTCATCAGCTGAGATCCATGCTTACGGGGCGCGTGCCTGACTATCTGATTTGTGCCCTTTATGGTCATGAGCATCCTGATCAGGAATTTATGCATCCGATGTCATCAAGCTCTATTAATCAGCTGCACCAGCTCAGTTCCCATTTAGATGCGATTGCTACAGACCTTCACTTAAAACAAATTGAGGTTCGCCTATATGGATAACATTAGCGCTCATAAAATGCGACAGCTGAATAGAGAAGAAGCTAAAAACAGTATCAAGTATGATGCTAAAGCCCTAATTAAAGAATATATCAATCAATATCCTATGCAATCGCCTTGTGAGCTGCAGCATCATTATGAAGCGATTAACCAGTTACTAGAGGAGAAGTTCGATACCGCTCAAAACTTTCAATTGGCGCGGCGCGGATTTTTAGAGTTTATTCGTGATTATAATAAAGCTCACCAGATATACCTTAACGAGCCTGTTGTACCGATACTGGCGACTCGTGAGCGCTTGACCATTAATTATGATTGGTTTGTGAATGGGTGCGCTGTGGCAGACAGTAGCGCTATGATGATAGAGTCTTGGCAACGAAAACGGCGTTTTTCAATGAATGACTTGGTTGAGGGATTATTATATTGCAGCATCATGTATGGCGGTATCAACGACATTGAGGTGTTAAAAGCGCTCTATGATTGGCTATTTGGTGAGCGCCGTATATATAAAATTAACATGTCAGCGACTGATGAAAAAAGCAGAGTAGAATGTTTGGCTATAATACCGCTTAGCGTACCTGATGATAATTATGGAACTACGCTAGATGACAGCGAAAGCTTACATCGTTTTGTTGATTATATTCCCGATGATATGGGCCTATGTTTTTTATATGCTCTAAAGGATAAAGAGTTAAACACTGCCAAGATAAAGCCATTTAATACCATAATCAACGATATCTCACAAACGCTTAAACTCACCAATAAAGATATCGATCGCCCGCAGCACTCAATGCTCATCAAATATGCCAACTACCACTGGCGACAGCTAGAGGGTAGTCTAATCGATGGTGCGCTAGCCGTGGTGAAACAAGATGATATAAAGACAACAGGTTTGCCTACTGAGAAGCTAATCCATTATAACCGAGAGCTCATCAATCAAAACCCTGAGCCACTCGAGTGGTCTGAGCTGTTTGATGCCAGTTATCAGACGGTAGGAAAATCGCAGGACAAGAGAGATGCCACAGTTTATCCAAGCTTTAGCAAAAATCTGATCAAAGAGCTGCAAGATGCACTCAAATTGACTAGAAACGCCGCTATTTGTACTATCACAATATTAATGACAGACGCTAGCCAGCCTAATGCGCGACGCTTGCTTAGCTGGGTATTATCATTGCTCGGTGATAATAGTATTAGACTAAATACTATTAGTAAATATGCTGGCTGTATTGGTCGCGACTGGCTAATGCTGACGTTGGATGAGGATATTGATCAGTGGGAGGGTAATGACTTTGAGGAAGTGTACGAGCAAATTATTCAAAGTAAGGTAAAAGATGGTCGCAAGTTTTCTGTACTGTGCAAGTCGTCAGAGTTTGACGATACATATAGTGGTATAGATAATGATAACCATACTACTGGTCAACCGCTATCTTATCTTGATCGTTTAAAAGACAGTCAGAAATTTACTTATGGCCGTTTGAAAGCATTTCATGATCATCAGCGTATGCACTTTGATGCGCCTTATGTGCATTTTCCCTGGGGTAATAATCGGCAAGTTGTCAAAGCTGAAATGATATCACCGCGCGTGTATAGAGCGATGAGAAGTTATATCCAAACATCAGAGTTAGAGATAGAACAAAAGCAGCTATGTTTTATTGTACTGGCGCTTGCTTATCGGACTGGTATGCGAATTAACGAAATTATTGGTATTAAGGTTAGCGACATTGCAGATATAGGGTTTATTAATGGCCAAGTGGTTGAAGTGCCAAAAATAATCCTCAAGCCCAACCGCTATCGCCGGCTAAAAAGCAGTAGTTCTAAACGGGTGATACCGATAGACAGGCTTTTCAAGGATGATGAGTTAAAGCCCTTCATCGCATTCTATTATCAACAAAAAAGGTTAAAAAGAAATTATTTATTCTCACAAGGCTCAGGTGACCAGCCACTACCGTCCGTATTCTTTAGTAATATGATGAAAATAATATGGGATAGATTGCTGAGTACCCATGATTTCACCTTTCATAGCTTTCGGCATACTGCAATTAGCCAATTGGTCCTGGTGTTAAACGACTCGCCACTTAGAGAGGTGATGACAGATTATGGTACAGCCCATAGTGAATCTATCGTTAGCGCCGTGCTTGCTAATAATAAAGAAAAGGGGATGTGGTTTGGGCTAGCTAGCTTTGCAGGGCATCTAACGCCAGATACTACGTTTGAATATTATATGCATACCGCTCATCTATTGGCTGGATGGCAAATGAGTCAAGCCACACTTGTTATGCCGATAACCGTGTTTGAGATGGTGACAGGTATTGGTTATCAGACGGTGAATAGACAGAATGGCAGAGCTTATAGTCCTAACACCAAACAGGTTCATCTTGATAAAATGCGTGGCTATTTAATCAATAAGGTTGCGAGCAAAGAGTCTCTACTCTCTTATAACAGAACACCAGCTAATACAGATTATGAGCAAAACACACAAAATGACGCAGCGAATACTCGACCGTCTCTATTTGTCCATCCTAGAATTTATGATGTGATTGCACTGTTAGAAGAGCTGCAAAAAACAAGTGTTGATAAAAGAGCGGATCAGTTGGCAGAGGTCGCACTTCAGCATGGTATCGCTGTCAATGATGCTAGACAGATTTACGATAGAGCCAGTCAGATTTTTACTGATGATAGGCTGCTTTTGAGTGCGCCGACGGGACATAAAAACCAAGAGGTTCTAGTTAAAGCGCTTGATCGAGCATATCAGATGTCAATTGATGAGCCTGCTAGACTGAAATCGTTTGTAGGAATATTTACAGGTAAAAAAAACTTAAACACCTCATCGATTCATTTTGGTATTAAAGAGACTCAGCTTAAAATGCTACAGCAGTTCATGGAAGTAGGTTGTCAGCTTATCGATGCCAGTCATTGGCGAATTAGAGCACATAGCGAACAGGCAGTGCGTGATATTAAAAAAGAGCTTGGACTGAATAGCTCAATACGTATTGGTGCTCGTGAGAGTTTCCATGGTTATGAGGTTAGGGTAGTACAGAAAAAGCGGAGAAGATCTGATAAAAATATGGCTATAACAGATGATTATTATTCCTCGTCAGGAATTTTGAAGTATGTGGGATACTTACTTATAATATTAGTTGAAAACTAGATACAGCCTTTTGTAATTCTGAATGATTGCTTTTTTTATGTAGCTTGCAGTAGTTATCAAGCTGATTTATTCAAGTAGTTCGTATGAGCAAGGTGACAGAGTGACAAGCTATATGGTCAACGGGCTAGAAGATGATTTTTGCTCTATATGATTAAAATTTTGTCACAGATAATATTCTTCTAAACACTAGAGAGTATAAGGATTGTCACGTTGTCACGTTTAGAAAAGGTTAGTGTATACGATAAATGGAATACCTTACCTCGTTAGATGTGGTAGTGATAGGTACTGTGGCAGGAGTAACTCTTAAGTGACTACTAAAAAATAATACTAACAATGAGAATAATAACTTTAACTATAGTAATTAGCCTCTATCTAAGTGTTAGTTTCAGTTCAAAGCCAAGAAAAAGGAATTGCAATTAGATTTTAAGGTTTTAACCAAATAATAATGCATCGGCTATTTACTCGAGATTTATAACTCATAAAGTATCATCTTATTAGATAGAGCGTGAATATTTAATAGCTTTTGATATATTCACAGTAGCGGAGTATAGGTGGTTTTAGCGTGACAACGTGACAAGGCATACACTGTGTGGCGTACAGCTATTTTTATCCGCGACTTTTTAATACCTTTCACCGGTTACGATATGTTAAAAGGTAGGTAGCTAATAGCTTTCACGTTGTCACGTACGTAAATCCCAATATCTTCTCGACTACCTTATAAAAAATAAGATTTAAGAAGTTAACTACAAACTTTGCATGTTGAGGTCTTGGCTATATTTTTAGTAACTAAACTCTAGTTAGTTAGGCTCTCAAAAATACTAAAATGTATGTTTCTAACACACTGAAACTTGCAGAAATATCTATCCATTAAACTAACCTAACATTTAATTTGCGATGACCATTCAAGAATCTAATAATACTCCTTAATATAAGCATAAGCTCGATCGAATAGTTCTTGATCTTTGTGTAGCTTGTACTTCAAAAGTGCTTTACGTAAGGATTTTTGTACCTCACGCTCGCCAGCGCTAGTGGTTTGCCAGCCAGGAAAGCGCACAATTCTCACGATGGCATCAATATCAACAACAATGCGTTCGACCACCGCTGGTGTTTGATCTGTTTTCAGTTCTAGAAATAGTTCAGACAAAGCCGATGTAGGTGATTTCTCTTGGACCTCGATTTCTAGCTCTTTTTCTGCTTGAACGGTTTCTTTCGCAATTTTACAAAGCTCTTTTACAAAATCAATGGAAGCTACTAAACCTTTTTCAGCTTTATCTCGTAAAGCCTCAAGGCGTTCACTTAGAGACTTAAAAGTAGGCAAGTCGCCTGCACCCTTAAAGCGCTCAACTAAAGCTTTCTCTAGTTGCTTTACTTTTTTCGGACTAGGATTATTGAAGATATCTTCGATGATATTTGCATCCATGACAAATTCATCTAAGACATGCACACTACCCACATGCACGTTGTCATGGATCAATTTGGTAGTCTGTGCACCCAGTGTCAACCAAAGCAATTTACCGATACTGTCAGAGGCGGGCTTGACCGACTCATACACCTGAGCCAGCCATTTATAATCTTGGTTATAGTTATCTAACACTGAATCCGGTGATAACGACTCCCAAAGCTTAAATAGAAACTTAAAGTCCAACGCAAAAGCATCTTTCTTTTCATTATTGGCTATAGCGTTCTGTGCTGCTTCTAGGCCCTCAAAGCCTTCTAAGGTTCTATCTACGCTTTCAAAGTGAGACAAGGCATTGTGCATGGCTTGTGGGAGCTGTTCGCGCAGCTCTGATAGGTTAGTAATGATTTGCTGTGCACCTAGCTCATCAAACTCTAGCGCTTTTGCTGCATCATCAAACACACCAAAGTAATCAACAATGCAGCCAAAAGTCTTGCCTGGATATAGACGGTTGGTTCGGCAAATCGCTTGTAGCAAGGTATGGTCTTTCATGGACTTATCTAAGTACATGGTCTGACAAATAGGCGCGTCAAAACCTGTTAAAAGCTTTGCGGTAACGATAATAAATTTAAGCTCTGAGCTAGCGTCATTAAATTCATCAACAATTTTTTCTTGTTGGCTCTTGTCTATACCCCATTTTTTCTTAAACTCATAATCATCGTTAGCGGTAGTAGAAATAATCACTTTACTGGCCGCTTCAGGAAAGTGCTCATCCAGTGCCTCTTTATATAGAACGCAAGCATGACGATCTGGCGTTACTATCATTGCTTTAAAGCCGTGAGGCTCTACTTTTTCCATAAAGTGGATAGCAATGTCTTCAGCTATTCTAGTAATACGCTCAGGCGACTTTAAGAAGGCGGCCATTTTGGCTGACTTCTTATTCAAAGCATCAGCGTCTTCATCGCTTAACGCTTGGCTTTCTTTAAAGTCAGCAAAGGCTTTATCAAGTGATTCTTTATCAAACCCCGGTATTGACAACCTCACCTGAGAATAATAAAAAATTGAGAAAACTATACGTCATATACAGCATGGCTTGAAGCGTTTTTATGGCTTTAGTCTCTTAGATGGGTTATGTAATATTGATATATTGGCCACCATAAAAATGATGCCATCGTTACCTAAGATAATTTGTCTTAGCAGCATATAGCAGCTCTGTGTTCGAACTAATTTCACAGTAATGCTTTGCAGGTGAGCCTAATATAACAATGATATTTTTACCAAAATTCACAGGTCACCATTTTATTTTTAGGATTGTAGATAGCGCCTCGGTCTTCCGTTTCACCCTAGTACGAGGAGTTGTTTTTATATTTCTAATGGATTTTGAGATTCTAAGTGCTTTGAAATCAAAAGCTTTGACTCTCAATTCATTTTTATAATAACATGAATATTATTCACTATTTTATTATATATAATGAAAAATATTAAATTAAAACCAACTCAAAAATTTCTTGTGTTAATTAAGGATATTCTAGTTATCCATAATGATGCTAGAAAGGCTTTTAATATTTGGCATCAATTTAGACCGAAAACGTTGGATATTAATATGCATGCTTTGGATGATCATTATTGTCAACCATTACGTTTGGTAGCTGGCTTGGATGATACTTACTACTTCTGTAATGATTTTTGCAGTGTCGATATTCTGCTAAGAGAATAGATGGGTTTACGACAGCCATGTCTTATAGATTCTGAAAATCTAAACGACTGAGCTATGCTGAAGAAACCGTACAAGTAAACTTGGTAAACTAGGTGTATTCACAGGAGTTTACCATGACTAAGAAAGTCAGAACTTATAGCACAGAATTCAAAGCCGAAGCCGTCAAAAAGATAGCAGACAATAACGGCAATATCTCAGCGACTGCAAAACAAATCAGCATCACCATGCAAACGCTACGCCTTGACCACAGCCAAAATCTACGACACGGAGATGCTCTGGCACATCACTTGTAACGTCGATAGTTTCTGTTAGTAAGTGCTGTATGCTTTGATGATGCTGCCAGCCGTATGCAACCGTATAAAATATGGCCTTTTCTACGGATGTGAGCGCATTGGTCACTCGGTTTGTGCGGTTTCGAAAAGTAGTTTAATCCAAGTTTTCGTCAGAATTCTGACGAAAGTAGTTCACCATATTTTTATAGTAGTCGCCAAAGCTATTGTTCATAGACGCGTTAGAATTATCAATTTGAAGCTGAAGTTGAGCTGACATAATTGCTATCCTCAATGTGATCTTTCGATGTGTTGAGGCTATTATTAGTGCTTTTGTAAGACACCGTATAAGCTGGCAAGCTTGCGGCATATATATTGCTCAAATAAAAAGCCGTCTATCAGTGATAGATGGCTTTTTATTTGATGTTTTGCTCGAGCACAGTTCTGCGCTTTGCGCTTTAGGTAAGTGTCTCCCAGACACTCATTAATTCTCGCTCATCTTAAAAGTCAGGGTGCAGTTCAGATTTTGTATCGTACTATACAAAGTCACTTCTTAAAATTTTAATTTCTTATAAGTCAGGTATCAGGAGGGCAATAGCAAAGTAGTGCTCTGCTGTTTCCTTCCCCATCGCTGATTTTAAATGCAGAAAAATACTAAAAGAAAAGGACGCAACATTGACTGTTTCATTCTTTTTGCATGCGCTTTCAGCTATTTAGAAATACCGTTAAAGATATGACTGTGTTTAGCCATCTAATATTGATGTGAATGGTTGGATGTATAGGCCTCCTTGTAGCTTGAACCCTGTGTTATTTCTTAAGGTACGTCACGAAAGGTTACTGTGTAGCTATTATCACTCTTTTTGAACACAGCTGGATATTTCATTGCCTAATCCTTAGTTTATCGTCTATACAGAACGCACAGTATGGCTCTACATTGCCTTTGAATACTCTAAACGGTACATAAGAGTGCCATACTGTGATTTAAATTGCTCTAGTGGCACGTATAGCGTTTACGGTGAGTTATTATTCGCACCAAGCTAAGACATGCTGCAACTAGTTACTACCAACCATCAGTCATATCGATCAACTTCTTGTCAATGGCATCGTCTACCGCTTTATCCCAATCCTTGAATTTATTGGTCGCCAGTACCTTGCCTGTCTTGTCCAAGGTGTAGCGAGTAACACCGCTTGGCGACGTGTTGTACATGTACATAATGCCGTTTTTATAACGGCCGTCATCAAATGAATATTGGTCTGTTTCTAACTCAATAGAGGCAGCACTGTATTTTGGCTTAACAACGTACTTGCCCGACTTATCAATGATGCCCCACTTGCCAGCCTCACCGTCGTCAGAACGAACTGCTGCTAGACCCTCAGCAAAAGGTTTGGCATTGCTCCACTGTGCATTAATAACGTTGTTACCATTTTTGTCGATATAGCCGTAAGTGCCTTCATAATCACTTGGATCTCGGAGCACGTTGTATACAGCTAGACCCTCGCTAAAATAATCCAGTCTATCAAACTCTATAGGCACAACAAGCTTGCCTTTAAGGTCGATAGCACCGTATAGCTGATCTACTGAAACAATCGCCAACCCTTCAGAATAACCCATGATTTGATCGTATCTTGCTTTAGTAATCGACTTTCCAGCCTTGTCGATTGTGCCGTAATCTCCGTCTTTTTGAACAATCGCCACACCGTTCTCAAACTCACCAGCAAAGCCATAAGCGTAAGGGATGACGATTTTGCCTTTCTTGTCCATATAGCCATACACACCGCCATAAGAGCCATCTTTATTGGACTTGTACACTGCAACCAATCCTTCACTGAAACTTTGGTAGATATATTCATCCATACCATTTTCAACATCATACTTAATCGGTATTACCAGTTTGCCAGTAGCATCAATAAAGCCTTGCTTCGCCTTATATTCTTCTGAGCTATCAAGTTCTTCTTTGCCGACATAAGCCATGCCGTCTGACATCTCTCCGCAGCTATCGTATGTTCCAACAGCAACAACGACTTTCCCAGCATCGTTTTTGTATCCGCACCCATCAACGTTGCCTGAGTGATCATAAATGGGATGTAAGTCAGCCATAGCCATTGACGCACTAGATAACATGATTGCGCCTAGTGACGCTGTTAGTAATCGATTCATTGTCATATCTGTCCTTGCTTTCTGTTGTTGGTTGGATTGTTCTGCCCAGAAAACCGCAATTAAGCGGCTTAAAGAGGTCGGTAACCAGCTGACAGGGACACTTATTGCTTAGATACTGGAAACTTTACTTCGAACCCCAATTCTAACCTTTTCACCTAACAAAAGCATAAAATGTAATAACCTCTTAACGCTATATTTTCTATAGCGTTAAGAGGTTTTTTTATGTCTAAAATAATACTAACTGTTTAATAGTATTAATTATTTTACGATTTTAAGCTCCACAAAACTAAAGCGTTTGACACCTGAGTGGTTATTATATAACATGAATTATATTCACTAATATTTATTATATGATGAAAAATAATAAGTTTAAGGTTGGGCAAAAACTTACCAACACTAGTAAGGATGATTTGTATGTACATCCGTACGCTAGAGCCGCTTTATGTGTTTGGCAGAGACTGAGACCTAAAACTACTTATATCAATATGAAGTTTTTGGATAACTTCTACCGTCCACCACTTCGCCTAGTTGATGGAAAGAACGATGTTTTTTATTTCTTTAATGATTTCGAGAGAGTCGATCAGGTCTTAAGATTCGAGAATGATAGTGATTACCCATGTTTAATCATCCCTGAAAGTATCAATGATATTCAGCAGCTAGCATGGCGAGACGTAGTCAGTTTGATTTCCTTGAAAGATGTCAATCATCCTGATTTATTCAAGGCACTGAAAAATAACGCGCCTCAAAGTGTTATATGTCAGTTGATGCGTATTAAATATTTGACCGTAAAGGAATACTGCCGCTTTGCACGTATTAGCCAGAGCAACTATGAGTATCAACAATGCAAGTTTGCATCAGAAGAGCGTGTCATAGGCATGCCTAAAAGCATGGACTGGCTGAGTGAGGCACGCTAATGAATATGCATAAATTTGATATTGATAATGCTGAATTACAGAGAGTCCTAGAACAGCTAGTACCCTCTAACTCACCGCACTATATAAAAGTGCAAAATCTGATTGTTAATCTGCTGGATATCAATCCAAACTTTTACCTGCACATTGGTGAACATGCCAGCCTAGATACACAGGTATTGACACCGTCTGAATGTGAAGCTATTGCCTGTACAGTTATCAAAGAGAAAAGGATTGAGGATTGGGCCGTCACTTATATGCTGGTTTTGTTTTACCAGAGACATGGTCAAGTACATATTAATAATGAAGCATGGCAGTTTATGAGTGCATACCTGCAAGTCATTATTATGATTGCTGCACGTAAAGATGAGCACTCTGCCAAAATCAATCAGCTAAGTGTGCGTCTTAGAATGGGATTAAAGAACAACAACCCACAATCTAAAATCGTCGACAAGTTAATTACTATTCATGATCAACATGATTCAATGGCAAACGTACTATCAGCGTTACGTCAGTATGAAGCTCAGACAAAAAATGACGAAGCATTGGGCAAAGTCATTAATCAAAAATTAGCGGGTAAAATTGGGCAAATACGACTTGCTTATGAAGTGGTTGCAGAGAATAAAGTCTTTGTAGGTAAAACCTATACCAATTCAAAAGATAATGAGCCTAGCAAAGAACACTTTAATACGCTGTACCTTGATAGTACTGACGAACCACTAAGAGCGACAGTATTTGGCAACACCCATAAAGATGATAATGTTGCTTATGATGAAAATATTGCTGACGACGAACCACCTAAACTTTTAGACAATGACTTCAAACCTTCCAAGACAACAGCCAAATCCTCAGAGTTGCAGCAATGGAAGCTAAAAAATAACTATAGACATGCCCGCCGCAATCAATTTAATTTACCCACTAATATTCGTCAACTCAGCCTATTAAGCTATCAACTGCTATTTGCTCGGGTGTGGCAGCTTTTTACCACTGTCAGCTATAAACAGCGTCAGATTTATGTCGTTATATTACTATCAATGCTAAGTGGACGTAAGATTCAAGAAGTGGTTCATGAGCTGCAGTTGGATAAAAGTCAGCGCAAGTGGCTGAGTCATGAGAGCGGTTCGGCTAATGATAGTTATGCTATGAGTAACACTATTAACGTGACCTCGAATCGTAGAAGTCACTTATTACCGTATCGTCAGAGTTACGATAATAAATTTAAATTACCTCTGCCAATTAGATTACAAGCGGTCATTGAGAATAAGTTTTTGGTAAATAGTAATGAGATCTCTGAAGTGCTGGCAAGCTTAAAAATGCAACTAGATCTACCAGCATTATCAAACCAGCATATTGATGCTTGCCTATATACGATTATCAAGAATGAGCTTCAAGAGCCACTCCATGCCGAGATTCTGACTGGGGTTGATGTGAAGCACAGCTCACCTTTGTACTACACCAGTATTGAGACGATAAGCTTAGAGCAGACATACAGCAATGCTATACATCTATTGACCCAATATTGTACAGCGGACGTTCAGAATGAAGTTCGACCATTTATTCTATCTAGCACGAAAAGTAATCAGTACAAAAAATATATCGGTAGTGACATGACTTTGAATACTGATATCTGCCAAAGGTTCTTTGATGGTCTTGCTGAGGCAGTTGAGAGTTATAACGGTCGATTAAAACGGAACATTAATATACGGCAGGACCGTTATATTGAGCAGTTTAATACTTATGGTGTCTGGCTATGGCACATCATATTTATTCAGACTGGAATTAGACCCGTAAAGCATGCGCCTGGGCTTTTAAATCAATTTGATTTTAGGCAGCGGTTGTTATGGGTGTCCGATAAAGAAGAGCGTCAGGGACAAGGGCAAGGAAGACTCATTCCTCTAAGTGATTTCTTGATCACAGCCATTCAAAACTATATTGAATATATCAATCAATTTGCAGTCCTCCATAATGTAATTTATCCAAATGACCAATTCCCACTAGACGACATATTGAACTCTAAACAGCCAATCATTCAGCTTTTCAGTAAAAATCCTAAAGGGTTTTCTGGTATTGCGCCTAGTAAAATTCGTTATCAGACAAGGCATTTTTTTAGCCATCAAGATAATTGGCTAAGGCATCAATTACGCTCAATGCTAACAAATAAGTCTCCTGAGCATTTAATCTGCGCCTTATATGGTCATGAACATCCAGATCAGGAGGCTATGCATCCCATGTCGTCACTATCTATTAATGAGCTAAAAGAACTATCTTCTGACTTAGATAAAGTTGCAGTTGAGCTTAACCTACGACAAGTTGAGGTGAATGTATATGGATAATGCCGTTGCTCATCAGTTAAGAGAAGAAAATAGAAGCAAAAGTCATGAAGCTATCAAAAATGAGGCAAAAGTTTTGATAGCGTCGTATGTTGATGACAATCACATAACGACAGAAATAGACCTAGTTGAATGCTATCAAGCAATCGATAACGTGCTTAAGGTACGCTTTGATACCGCCCATACTTACTACTTAGCCAGACAAGGTTTTTTAGCATTCATTCGGAGTTATAACAAAAAGAATGGTACTGATTTAGATGAACCTGTGGTGCCCGTCATCGCAGAGCGCGATAATTTAATCATCTCTTATGATTGGATGGTGAATGGCGCTCAAGTAAGCCTTGCTAGTCAGCAAATGATTGAAATATGGCAACGAAAAAGAAGATTCTCAAATAATGACTTAATTGAGTCAGCACTCTACTGTAGCGTGGTATATGGTGGATTGAATGACGTAGACGCACTAAAAGCGCTCTATCAGTGGCTGCTAGGCGAACGTGAGATATATCAATTGCAGCTACCAGCAACTGATGAATTATCAGGTTCAGGTGTCAGTAGCGAGAGTTTGGCGCTAATTTTGCTCAGTATTGATGATGACAATTACGGTTGTTCTTATACGCAAGGATATACCTCAGAGGATGTATCTGCTACAAGCTTACAGCGCTATATAGAGTACATACCTGATGATATGACACTTTGCTTTTTATACGCGCTAAAAGATAAAAAGTTAAAAAAAGAAGATGTGAAGTCGTTTGAAACCATTATCAGTGATATTTGTAAAAAGCTAAAACTACAAAATAAAGATAAAAGCAAACCGCATTTATCGCAGTTAATAAAATACGCTGACTATCATTGGCGGCAGATGAAGGGTGCCGATATAGATAGTGCGCTGTCTATTGTTAGACAGGGAAAAATTAAAACGACTGGCTTAACTACAAATAAGCTTATTAATTATAATCAAGAGGTGATTAGCTCAAACCCGCTACCACTTACGTGGTCAGAGCTGTTTGTAGCAAGTTATTCAGGATCAAATAAAAGAAGTACCAATAAAAGTAATTATCCAAGCTTTAGCAAAAATCTTGTTAAAAAGGTGCAAGATGCTCTCAAATGCAGCAGGGCATCAGCTATTTTGCATATAGAGTTATTACAACAGGAGTTTACTCAACCGAATGCCATGCGTCTTTTAGGGTGGGTAAGAAGCTTATTGAACACTAGCAATAACAGGTTAAATACCATCAGTAAATACGTGGGCTGTATTGGTCGTGATTGGCTGATGCTAACGATGGATGAGACTCTTGATGAATGGTCGGATGATGACTTTGAAGCTATCTATGAGGAGATTATTCAAAGTAAGATTAAGGATGGTCGTAAATCTTCGCTACTTAAAAAAGATTCTGATTTCAACGATGAAGCTATAAGTAACATAAATGAAGATGGAGGCATTATCGAAAATGAGGTACCTGATTCCCCAAGCGTATTAAATGAGCTGGCAAGTGACATTAAAGTATCTTACTTAGATCAGCTTAAAGATACTCAAAAATTTACCTATGGTCGCCTGAGAGCATTTCATGATTATCAAATAGAGTATTACGATGCTCCATATGTGTATTTTCCATGGGGTAATAAACGTCAGGTTATAAAGGCGAGTATGATATCGCCTCGTATATATCATGCGATGAAAGAGTATCTGGTCACCTCGGATCTAGACTATGAACAGAAAAACCTTTGCTTAGTAGTCTTAAATCTGGCATACCGAACAGGAATGCGAATAAAGGAACTCATCGGTATTAAAGTTGCTGATGTAGCAGATATCTATGCTGATGAGCATGGACAACGAATAGAGCAACCACAAATATGGCTAAGACCGAATCGCTATCGAAGATTGAAAAGTAGCAGTGCAAGTAGGCTTATACCGGTTGATTGCTTACTTAAGCAAGACGAGCTGGAACAATTTATTCAGTTATATTATCAGCAGAAAAGACTAAAGCGACGTTACTTGTTTTCTCAAGGATCCGGTGATCAGCCGTTACCCAGTGTATTTGTTAGCAATCTCATGAAGTTAATTTGGGATAGATTGCTAGGAGAGCACGACTTCACATTTCATAGCTTTAGACATACTGCTATTAGTCAACTGGCATTAGTGCTACGTGAATCTTCATTGGCACAGGTGATGACGGATTATAATAACGACCAGTGCGAAAAAATAGTGAAAGGAATTCTTGGTTATCACAAAGAGCAGGGCGCTTGGTTTGGGCTGGCAAGTCTTGCAGGGCATTTAACGTGCGACACAACCTTCGAGCATTACATTCATACTGCTCACTTGCTAGCAGGGGAACAGCTCAGCAGAGCGTGCTTGCAGCTACCTATAGCCGTTTTAGAGTTAATAACAGGGCTTGGTTATTCAGCTATATATAGACAAAATAAAACTGCTTATGATGCAACGACAAAGATGGTGCAGCTAAATAAGATAAGACCATATTTACTTAAAAAGATAGCTTCCAATAAAGTACCATTATTCAAGAATATAGATGAACATGAACATAATGCTAGCCAGCAACTGTTAAACGATAATTTGAATGGATTTAAAGAGTCGAATACAAATTCAATTTTCATTCATCCTAAATATTCGGACGTCATAGGTTTTTTAGAGGAATTACAGAAGTTAAATATCAACTCTAGAAATGAGCTGTTACCTGAGATTGCTATTAGACATGGTATCAGTCTAAATGAATCTAAATGTTTATATCTGCGCGCTAGCGAGCTGTTTGATGATGACAGGCTATTACTAAGTAGGCCTAAAGGTAACAAAAATCAAGAAGTAATAATTAGAGCATTGGATAGAGCTTATCAGATGTCCACAAAGAATCCTGAGAAGTTGAGAATGTTTATTGAAATATTTGCACATAAACATAACTTAAATAACTCATCGATTCATTTTGGTATTAAGGAGACCCAGCTTGAGACGCTACAGAGTTTTATGCTAATAGGTTGTCAGCTTATTGATGCCAGTCATTGGCAGGTTAGGGCATATAGCGAGCAAGTTGTAAGTGATGTTAAAAAAGACTTGAGTCTGAACAGCTCAATACGTGTCGGTGCTCGTGAAAACTTCCACGGCTATGAGGTAAGGGTAGTGCAGAAAAAGCGTAAACGTTCTGATAAGAATTTGGCTATTACTGATGATTACTACGCTTCGTCGGGGGTGCTCAAATACCTAGGTTATTTGTTAATAGTATTGGCTATCTTTTAGTGAGATTTTAAAAGCTATGGACTAGGTTCGGTCTATAAATTTGATAAGAATTGCAGCTTTGATCTATATGAGTGCTTTTATGAAATCGCTTTGTGTCATGCCAAGATGCTCACAGTAAAAGGACTCTATTGAGTTTAAAGCGTCTCTTAACTGTCTTTGTGACACTTGAACATACTGTAGGGTAACATCATCGCTTGATTTAGTTTCGCGGTGATTGAGCAAGCGTTTAAGGACTGGATAGCTGATGCTTAAGCTATTAGCTACCGTTCCAAAAGTACGGCGTAAGTCATGTGGCCTGATATGTAGATCGATTTGTTTATCTATAGCTTTATAACTGGCACTCAAATCCTTTACATGGTCGTCGCTGGCTTGCAAAGCGCTTGGAAACACCCAACGTTTATCAGTGCTTAACCTCCACCTTTCTTTAAGTATAGCGTATAAAATATCACTAGTAGGTATCTCATGATTGTACCCATTTTTTGTATCTTTGAATGTTATTTTACCAACTTTGAGATCGATATCTGACCACTTTAAAGACTGCGCTTCGTTTAAACGCACGCCAGTCAACATAAAAAACAACATAATATCTCGTGCATTATTGCTATGAGGTGCTTGCATGTGTGAGCTTCTATCAACATAATTTAGAAGTGTTTTAAGGTACGTACCTAAATATTCTTCTTCTACATGTTTAGTGCGTGGCTTTACCTTATTCCAATCTTTCTTAGCATTGAGTATGCGCACAGGTTGCTCTTTGATTAAAAAGTCTTCGTCATCATCTAAAAAGCTATCACGGCAATAATTCCAAACTGATCGCAGAGCTCTCATCGTTGCATTAGCCTGAGCTGCGCTATACTTGCTTATCTCCTTATGTTTATCACTTATCATTGACTTGGTGATATCATTTAGAGAGATATTTAGCCAGTCTTTCAGCTTATGTAGTATTTGACGGTCATAAGTGGTAATAGTGCCTTCAGCTAAGCCAGTCTTCGTTGATTTAAAGTAGTCATAAGCTTCTTGCAGTGTTGGCACATTATTGGTCTTATCTTTCGGGTCTTCTAGGTTTTCATGAAGCCCATCATAAACATGCATGCCTTTTTTGATGTTAGCCATCATTATACTGGCTTTTTCACGTGCTTCAGTTAGTGTAATTAAATGCGTTTCTTCTACTTCGTCTCTATACAGCTTTCCATTGATGCGCTTATGCAATGTATAGCGCTTTGACTGCTTACCTACACGCAGCGCAAAACCAGTTAGTACATCGTCCATATAGATTTCGGTACCTTTAGCGGTATAGTCTATTGAATCAATAAGTTTTTTGGTAAGTTTAACTTTCATATATCACCCATGCAGCAGTATATAACCATAGTGTTAGTAGTCATCATACTTTAATTACTACAAGGGTCAAAGTATCAAGATAGTATCAAAAAATTAATTATATCAGTGCACTTGCATGAAATTTAGACAATAAAAAACCCTTACAAGTCAATTACTGTAAGGGTTTGAATTTGGTGGGCCCAGTAGGACTTGAACCTACGACCAAAGGATTATGAGTCCTCTGCTCTAACCAACTGAGCTATGGGCCCTAACGTTAGACGCACAATGATACCTGATTTTTTGAATTTTTCAAGTAAAAGATAACAAGTAATCAATAAATTTTTTATCAGTTTTGATGGTGATCAAACGCTACCGCCAGCTAGGGTCAAACTACGGCCACCATCCACTGTGATAATCTCGCCTGTGACATAACTTGCTTGTACCAAGTACAGTACGCTATGAGCAATCTCCTCAGGTTTGCCGATTCTTTGCATAGGAACTGAGGCAATAATATCTTGTTGTTTTACATTATCAAGTGCTTGATCACTATCAGACTCAGGCAAGATATTGACGCCAGGAGCGACACCATTGACACGTATGTCTGGTGCCAGCTCTAACGCTAACGACTGCACCATCATTCGATGCGCAGCCTTTGCCATATTATAGACCGTATAATTACTGAACGGTCTATCCTGCGCATGTATGTCCAATAAGCTGATAATACAACCTTGCTGATGTTTCAGATAGGGCACTAGCGCTTGACTCAATAATAAAGGTGCCTTGGCATTGGTCAGAAGTAATTCATCCCACTGGGTATAATCAATGTTACCAAGCGGGCTTGGGTAGAACCGTGACGCATTATGTACCAGTACATCTAGCTGCCCAAACGCTTCTATGATATTTTTAACAAAATCCTCTAACGCTGCACCATGATTGACTACTGCCAAATCTGCAACAATAACCACTGCGCTGTTAGCACGGCTTTTATTAAGTTGGTCAGCTAAGCTATTAGCTTCTTTTTCGCTACGATGACAGTGAATAATGACACGGTAGCCTTGACTGTGTGCTGCTCTGATAATCGCCGCACCGATGCGCTTCGCACTACCAGTTACCAGCATCACCGGAGGTTGGGTGTCAGTATTCTTTGATGGCAGAGCGTTGGATTCTTGGTTCATAGTGACAATGCTTTTTAAAATACTTTTTAATAGGCGTCATGCGCTTGTAAGTGTTCAATTCTGCTTTGACGTAATGCTGCCCCAATGGCTGGCCCTTTGAGATCTGGTGCAATATCTGTCATACCGATTGCATGAAAGCTATTCAGTGCTAGCATCATCTGACGGTGCTGCGTTGCCAACTGTAAGACGTGACTGCAGACAAGGAGCTGTGACAGCTTATCTGGCTCTTTATGAGCACTACAAGCTTGTATAAGGTCAATCTTTTTGGCAGCGCTCAGACTGTTTATCATGCTTAGCGTTTCGGCTTGCTGAGCGAATAGGGTAGCGAACTGTGTATGCGCTTTGGGGACTTTAGCTTTATTACCGATATCATTGATATCTCTTAGCGCTTTTGATTGGTCATGCGTATGTTCATTATTAAATAGTGACGGGGTCAGGCTGACTATTAACAGTGCCCAACGCTGTGCCAAGTTTAGGCGCATTTGGCCTGCAAAATATAATGCTGTCTGAACCGTCTCTCGTATATGAGTGTCCTCCCAAGCATCATGCAATGGGGCAAAATACTCTGTGAGCGCACCAATCTCAAACAATTGCTGCCAGTATACTTGCGGTGATAGTTGCATCGTTGCACGGCTCGATTCTTGCCAGATACGTTCCGCACTCAAATGAGCAAGCTCTCCTGAGTTGACCAGTTGACGCATTAGGGTCAAGGTGTCTTCCGCAATGGTAAAGCCTAAATCATAATAACGCCCATAAAATCGAGCTGTCCTTAGAACTCGTAATGGGTCTTCGCTAAAAGCGTCAGATACATGACGTAGCGTTTTGTTCTCTAAATCTTGTAACCCACCATAATAGTCAATGACTTCGCCACTGATTGGAGTGTCATCAGCGAGACTAGTGACTTCGATAGCCATCGCATTGATAGTCAAATCACGACGTTGTAAATCATCCTCTAAGCTCACATCAGGGCTGGCATGTACGCTAAAGCCTTTATATCCTGAACCTTGCTTACGCTCTGTACGTGCAAGGGCATATTCTTCGTGAGTGGTGGGATGCAAAAACACAGGAAAGTCGGCACCTACCTGCTGAAACCCTGCATCAAGCATCTCTGCGACGGTGGCACCAACGACAACGAAGTCTTTATCTTTGATGGGTTGTTTGAGCAGTCGATCACGGACAGCGCCGCCCACAAGGTAAATTTGCATAGTAGCCTCTTTTTGTTGAGCTATACGTCACCAGCTCAATTTTTATTCATCAAAAAAAACAGCCAATGCTTTATAAGTTGCATTGACTGGTTTTAGTATAGCAGAAGGGCTCTGTCAATGGATGACAGAGCCCTTTTGAACCACATATTCATACAGCGTACGACGTGTGATTACTTCTCGTTTTCTAGGTCTTGAGCTTCCGTGACCGTAAGCGCAGTCATATTGACAATACCACGTGCGGTCGCTGATGGCGTCAAGATATGTACTGGCTTATTAGTACCTAATAAGATAGGCCCAATAGAAGCGCTACCAGTCGCTGTCTTAAGTAGGTTAAAGGCAATGTTTGATGCATCAAGGGTTGGCAAGATTAGCAAGTTTGCTGCACCTTTTAGTGGGCTTGATGGCATATCATTTAGGCGGATATGTTCATTGAGTGCTGCATCCCCTTGCATTTCGCCTTCAAACTCAAAGTCTACATTCATATTGGTAAGCAGTTCATGAACCTTACGCATTTTGACAGCGCTGGCACGATTTGAAGCACCGAAGTTAGAATGAGAGACCAACGCAACACGTGGCGTGATACCAAAACGGCGTATTTGATCAGCAGCCAAAACAGTCATTTCTGCCAACTGTTCAGCGGTTGGATCTTCGTGAACATAAGTATCAGCGATAAAGATATTACGATCTTGCATCAGTACAGCATTCATCGCATAAAAATCATTGACACCTTCTTTTTTGCCAATGACGTTTTCGACATATTTTAGGTGCATCTGATAGTCACTAAACGTACCACAAACCATACCATCAGCATCACCGTTGTCGACCAATAAAGAACCAATCAAAGTGGTTTTGCGACGAACATCACGACGAGCAAGCTCAATACTGACACCGCGACGTTTGTTTTTCTCGTAATAACCCTGCCAGTAGTCTTTGTAACGAGGATCGTCATCAACGTTGACGATGGTAATATTCTCGCCAGCCTTTAGACGTAGGCCTAGCTTTTGGATATTGGCTTCGATAACTGAAGGGCGGCCAACCAAGATAGGTTGCGCTAGCTTCTCATCAACGACAACTTGCACAGCGAGCAAGATATTGTTGTCTTCACCTTCACAGTAAACGATACGTTTTGGCTCGGCTTTGGCACGAGCAAAGATTGGCTTCATCACAAACGCTGAGTTATAAACAAACTCAGACAGACGCTGACGATAGGCTTGCATGTCATCGATCGGTAGCGTGGCAACGCCTGAATCCATCGCTGCTTTAGCAACAGCAGACGCAATCTCAATGATTAGATTTGGCTCTAGAGGGCCAGGAATCAAGTAATCACGACCAAAACTCTGCATCTTTTCGATATTTCTAGCACTGGTAGTTGGCGTAGCTTCGACGTGTGCCATTGCAGCGATTGCTTTTACGCAAGCGACTTTCATCTCTTCGTTGACAGTTGTCGCACCAACATCCAATGCACCGCGGAAGATGTATGGGAAGCATAGCGCGTTGTTGACTTGGTTTGGATAGTCTGAGCGACCGGTTGCCATGATGACGTCTGGACGTACCGCATGTGCCAATTCTGGCATGATTTCAGGTGTTGGGTTGGCAAGTGCAAAGACGATTGGGTCTTTTGCCATACGGCGAACCATATCTTCTGATAGTGTACCGGGCATTGATAGGCCTAGGAACATATCAACATCGTCCATGACTTCTTCAATAGAAGTAGCTGTGATATCACGAGCATAGCGCTGTTTGGTTTCATCGAGGTTTTCACGGCTAGTGCTGATGATACCGCGTGAATCTGAAACAATAATGTTGTTTTTATCAACACCAAGTGCGCAAATGATATCTAAGCAAGAAATGGCTGCTGCACCCGCGCCTGAACAAACAATTTTAATCTCTTCGATTTTTTTGCCAGTAATCAACAAAGCGTTTAGCATCGCTGCGGCAACAATGATTGAGGTACCATGTTGGTCATCATGGAACACAGGAATGTTCATACGCTCGCGTAATACACGCTCAATTTTGAAACATTCTGGTGCTTTGATATCTTCTAAGTTGATACCCCCAAAGGTAGGCTCAAGAGAAGCAACCGCTTCGATGAACTTATCTGGATCATTTTGATCGATTTCAATATCAAAAACGTCGATACCTGCGAACTTTTTGAATAGAACGCCTTTACCTTCCATCACTGGTTTTGATGCCAATGGACCGATATTACCCAGACCTAGTACAGCAGTACCGTTAGTGATGACACCAACTAAGTTGTTACGTGCTGTATATTTAGAAGCGAGCTTTGGGTCTTTTTGGATCTCAAGACAAGGTACAGCAACGCCTGGAGAGTAGGCGAGTGCTAAATCACGTTGGTTGGCTAGCTGCTTAGTAGGGGTTACCGAAATTTTACCTGGGCGTGGAAACTCATGGTAATGTAAGGCAGCTTGTTCAAACTGCTCTTTTTCTGTACTGAGGTTATCCGTATTCGAAGTGGTATCGTCATTCATAATAATTGCCATGGTTGGAATAAATTGGAATAAATTAAATGGTGATAAAAAACAACGTCTAACCCTCCAAAAATCATTGAATGATAATAATTGGAAGGTATAAAAACGTTAAACGACTCACGACCATCAGAATCATGGTCGACGATCAAAGATCAGGTCAAAAAAGCAAACTAGCTAAAATATTCATTCTAGCATTATTGCCAATTCACTGCCTAGTCAACAACAATGAATTATGCGAATAATATAATAAAATGATATTCGTTATTTATCTCGTTGATAATGCCAAAAAATGCAGCTAGATATCAACCTTAATTTCATAATATTTCAAAATATTACAGAATTGAAAGATGTTAAGACGGGCAGCTACTAAGACGAGCAACTAATAGGCATCTGCGGTGTATCAGGTGCAGGCGCACTGCTATCTAGATCATTAGCGATATCTTGCACGCTGTAAGGATTGGCTAATAAACGAAACACTCGATCAACTTCTTCAAACTGACCTTGCTCTGCGGCAGTAATTGCACGCTGCGCCATGCTATTACGAAGGACATAAACAGGATTGTTAGTCTGCATGTCGTTAACTGCCTGCTCAAGTGGCAGCTGCTCAATCTGTGCCAGATAACGTGCTGACCAGTCTTGCCATACTTGCTGCGCCTCACTGCTTAATTCAGTGGTCATATTAGCCAGTAGCTTTTGCTCATAAGGATGATCGTTCGGCGCGACCAAACCGAGGAGCGCGCGGAAACTATTGGTATAATCGAGCAAGTTGTCTTCTAACAACGTTAACCATTCAAAAGCCAAGCTCAAGCTGTCGCTTTGGTGTGGTAGTCCAAGCTTGCGGCATAGACCTTGCTGATAATGCTGCATAAAGGTCGCTTCGTAAGGTGCCAAGCACTCAGAGAGCGTCTCACGGCTGATACCTTGCAAGCGCATAAAATGCGGCAGCCAAACGTTCAGATTCCAATGACCGATAGCGGGTTGGTTTTGGTAGGCGTAGCGACCAGTATGGTCAGAGTGATTGTTAATCCATGCAGGATTGAAGCGCTCCATAAAGCCAAACGGCCCGAAATCCAAAGTGCTACCTGTAATAGATAAGTTATCCGTGTTCATCACGCCATGTGCAAAGCCAATCAGTTGCCAGTCAGCAATCATGCGTGCAGTGCGCTCAACGACTGAGGTCAAAAACGCTGCTGTGGGCGCATCGCTATTGCGACACTCTGGATAATAAGTATCAATCATATAGTCGGTAAACTCACTGAGTAAGTCAGGTGCAAAGCTGGCAATCCATTCAACATGACCAAGGCGAATATGGCTATCAGCGACACGCATCAATGCCGCACCCGCTTCGATACGCTCACGGCGCACTCTCGTATTAGAGACAACAAACCCCAAGGCATTAGAAGAGGGGATACCAAGCTGCGTCAATGCGTGACCGCATAAGTACTCTCGAATCGTACTACGTAAGACCGCACGTCCGTCACCCATACGTGAGTAGGGTGTCAGGCCAGCCCCTTTGAGATGCAAGTCTTGAGGTTGTCCATTGCTATCGAGCACTTGCGCCATCAGCAAACCGCGTCCGTCACCCAGTTGCCCAGCCCATTGTCCGAACTGATGACCTGCATAGGCCATTGCCAATGGTTTAAAGTCAGATGGCACATATTGACCACCCAATATCTCAACCCAATTGGTCATTAGGTCTTCATTGTCTACCCAACCTAACTGCTGTGCGACTTGGGCATTGAAGTGTCCAGCACGGGGAGTGTCCAGTGGCGTGGGCGGCTGCTCATGATAAAGGCGCGTGTCGAGATTGACATAAGTATTTTGATAACGCATACAGGCCGTTTCCATTAAAATATAAAAGTGAGAATGTCACTATAACATAGCACTCATATGGCATCGTTGCACTCTGTCCATCTCTTGTAATATCTAGCCAAAAAATAAAATTAGCTACTTTGGGTGAGCTGAGTTTAGTGGATTAGTTGGTTACTGTCTCTAGGTTGGAGATCGCAACGATTGAGCCTGTATATTCCACCATTTACTACGATGATAAGATTATTAAAAGTAGAGGCAGTGACATAAACCATAAATTATAAACAAAAAAATCCCCCTATCTAGGACGGATAGGGGGAAGGAGAAACGTTACGATTATAGTAGCTGATTATGCTATTTAAGCGGCTTTTTGGCTGACACCAATAGAACGGAAAGCATTTTTCAAGTTATTGTTATGCTCAAGAATTTTTTGCTCAATCTTGGCATAATCATGCTTTAACTTATCATCAGCTTCATGCAAGCGATCAGCGAACTCTGTCTTTTTGAGTTCAATCGTTTTTGCTTTTAGCGCCTGCCACTCTGCAACAGTCTGTGTAAAGGCATCATATTCAAACTTAATACGATCTTGGAAGCTCTTCATCGCGTGAGGAAGATCAATGCCGCTATTGGTAGCCGTATCAATTTGCTGCTGTGCTGTTTTGAATTGCATTTGAACTTCAGCATGTTTGATCGTCGTATCATCCACAGTACGTAGATCAGAAGCCAAACCAATCTTTGACAAACCAGCGATCAACCATTTGGTTGGATCATACTGCCACCATTTTACACCATTACGATAGTCGTATTGGAAGAAGTGATGATAATTGTGATAACCCTCACCCCACGTAAAGATAGCCAAGAAAAAGTTATCACGTGCAGTGTTGGTATCCGTATAAGGACGATTACCAAGCATATGGCATAAAGAGTTGATAAAGAACGTAAAATGATGCGTCAGTACTAAGCGTAGTAGCCCTGCGATAACCAATGTACCCCAGACATCACCAAGCAACCAGCCAATAGCGGCAACCATACCAACGTTCATAGCAACGACCCACAGACCATAATACTTATGCTGTATCTGTAGTACTCTGTCTTTGGTCAAGTCAGGAATATTTTTGTAGTCGAACTTGCCACTAGGATAATTACGCAGCATCCAGCCGATATGACTGAACCAGAACCCGCGTTTTGCTGAATACGGATCTTCTAAACGATCATCGACATGACGATGATGGACACGGTGACCAGAGACCCAGTCAAACGCAGAGCCCTGTACCGCTAGGGTAGAACCAAGCAATAAAAAGTTTTTAACGACTGGGTGCGCTTTATAAGCACGGTGCGCCAATAGACGATGGTAACCCGCTGTGATGCTCATACCTGTCCATACCATGAAGGCACCAAATACGCCCCAAACAGGTGCGCTCACTTCATGAGTAAATAAGTACCATGGTGTAATGATAGCAGCAGCGATTGGCGTCGCTACCAAAATAGTCGCTGGAATCCAGTTGATCGGCGCTTTTGTAAATTCAAACTCGCGCATATCAATGCTTTGCTCTTTTGTCAGAACATCAGTTTGCTCAGAAGCGTTAGCGTAGTTGCGTTTTGCGGTAGGCTGCTCGTCAAGAGCCATTTGCGCTTTCTTTTCATCAAAACGAGTCTTGAAACGCGTGACTTGAGTGCTGGCGTTCTTTACAAACGTATCGCCAGATTTGATAGCGAAACGTAAGCCTTTCAGCGGTAAGCCAAGTGCTTTTTTTGCAATCATATAATATCCCTAACGGTATTAATTTAAGTCCCCATAGTACCTGAAAAAACGTATAAAGTGAACACTTATACACTATAAAAATATTGCTAAATAACAATAACTTGTATGAATTATAGACTGTATGAGTCAAAAATGCCGGTGACTTGTCAGGCATTAAGGGAAAGTGTAAGTAACGCTATAGATATGTAGGGACTGTGAGGGTGAAAAAAGAGATTTATTCAAAAGTGGGAAAATATGGATAGACGGTTCAAGGTAATAATAAATGACGTGGAAAGTCAGTAATAATCACGTCGGTATTCCAGCTTATAAGCTGCTCGATCGTATGGATATCATTGACCGTCCAAGCGCTCACAGGCAACCCATAACGGTGACTATGTTTGATAACGGATTGCGTCAACAAAGGATAATGAATACCTAACTGAATACAACCAAGCTGCAAAGCGGTGTTTGTCGCTCCTGCCAAGGCATCTGGCGTGCGAATCAATAATCCTCGTGGTATGCGAGATAATAGTTTGTGGCGTTGTAACCGATTATGCAGCTCTACATCAAAGCTGGTCAGCACCACTGGTAAGCTGGCAAGCGGTGTATCGATAAGCTCTTGAGCCAGTGCATTAACCAACACTGCATAATTGGTTCTATTGTGAGTTTTAATCTCAAGCTCAATCACCCTAAATCCGCTCAATACAGGTGCTATATTGGCTAAAGTCATGATTGGCTGCCCAAACTGTAAGCGGCACTGAATCTCTGTGAGCCCGAGCTGATCAACTCGCGACTGTTGACCGCACATACGCTCCAAATCATCATCATGGAACACAATCAAGTGACCATCCGCATTCAGTTGAATATCAAATTCAACCCCTGCCAAGCCTTGTGAAGTCAGATTTTGAGAATACTTAAAGCCTGAAAAGGTATTCTCTAAACTCTCTCCGCGAGCGCCACGATGACCTAATAAACGCGTGTTTTTAAAATTTACCATATCACATGACTACTGACTGATTTTACGACTCATCATATATTGTCATGACATTAACGTCTAATAGAATTTATGGCGTGACCAATGCACTTTGTGTCTGATGATTTTCTAGTATTTGTTATGTTTTTGCAACCAAACGCAGGTTTTACCCATAATGAGGGGCGCTATTTGTATATCCATGGGCTACACTAATGACCATTTCAACCAAACACCGTATAATGATGTGGTTTTCAAATCTATCGCAGACAGTTAATGACACCATTGTTTTATAAGTCTGCAATGCAGTTTGAGTGTTAAATACTGTCCATCAGTGGCGGTAAGAACCAGTAAATTGGGAGTAAAGTAAATATGAGCGTAGCAAATATAAGTTTGAGCAAGTGGCATAAAGTGGCTGGAATCGGAATAGTATGTAGTTTGGCGCTTGCAGGCTGTGATCGCTCAGAGAAAGAAGATACTGCCGATACGGCAGAGATGACGGAACAAGAGCCAGTAGCGACCGAAAGTACCGTCGCTCCTGCGATCAATTGTGATGACCCGATGGTACAAGACCGTCTAAAGTCTGCTTTAAAAAATACACTCAACCAGCAAGCACAAGCGTTGGCTGCTAATTATGCAAATGATGCCGAGATTAGCCTAGAAAGCGGCGTTGTTACTGAAAAAATAAATGGCGTGGTTATCGATGTACAAAACGCTGCCATACTACAAAAAGCCAATGACAATGGTATGACAACGTGCCAAGCAAGTGTCAGCATGACACTGCCAAGTGAAGATTTGTATCAAGCCAGTCAAGTGCAAGCGGCTAACAATCAGCCAAGCCTGCAATCTCGTTTGGCGCAAGACAATATCCGTATCAATAACAACATGCTTGTTGATGACGCCTTTACTTATGTTGTCGGTACTCAAGGCGGGCAAGTGCGCACACGTATTGCTGGACAGCCAGCATTGATTACTGTGGTTTCAGATGTGATGGCAGGCTCTGTGTTGAAATCTGCGATGGATGAGGAGCGTGCTGAGCGCCGTGCAGCAGCCCAAAGCAGTAACAATAATACTCAAGCAGCACCCGCTCGTCAGCAGCCTAGAACCATCACGCCAGTTGAGCCAATTCGTCCTACTGAACCTGCGACGCCGCCAACCATCAATAAACCGACCAGCAACCAAAACAGCTCGACAGAAAACAATCAAGCAGCGGCTACTACTGAGACCAAAAAACCAGTAACGCCAGCGACGCCAAAAGCAGTGCCGAAAGATGAAACCATCGATATGGTTATCATTGAAGATGATAGCGCTACTTATTAATTTGCAATTTTATGAGTAGTTAGCAACTGGTAGTTGATAGATGCTGCTAGGTAATAAAAACCCCGCAACATGAGTGCTGCGGGGTTTTTTATCAGCGAAAAATCAACCTAGTTTAAAGAATGCTAGCAAGATTAGGTTTGATTCACTAGCGGTTGTCAGCGAAGTTTTGCAAGACTTGACTGTCCCATAGTACTTCAGAGACTTGTTCGGGATCCGTACAAAAGCGCGCGGCGACAAACAACCAATCAGATAAGCGATTGATAAAGCTGATGGCAGTACGGCGTATGGCTGCCGGGCGCTGCTCCTGCAATAACACAGCTTGGCGCTCAGCTCGGCGGCACACACTACGTGCTACATGCAACTGGCTCACTAGTACAGAACCTGTGGGTAAAATAAAGTCTTTTAGTGGTGGCAGCGTGGTATTCATCATATCGATTTGTTGCTCTAGCCACTCGATATGAGTGGCATTGACGCCCTCATATTCTGGCATGGCAAGCTCACCGCCGATATTGAACAATAGATGCTGAATAATAACTAGGGCTTGAGAAAAATCCTTGCTGATAGACTGGCCTTTGTTTCTTTGTAGTTGAGCACGCACCAGTCCGATATGTGAGTTGAGCTCGTCGATATCACCCATGACACCGAACAGATTGTCAGCTTTACTGAGTCGACTGCCATCAGCCATACCAGTGCTGCCATCATCTCCAGTACGCGTGTATATTTTGCTTAATCGATTGCCCATCTTTATATCCTTAACGGTTTTTATGATTGAATGGTGGTAGTTGCCTACTCATTGTAGTATTTTACGCCTGTTTTCGCTAAGATAATGGGTTACGTTAAAATTATAATCATACTATCAGTACGGCTTGCTTATTTGCTGCGGCTGATATTTTCAATCTATTTATTTTATTTATGCTAAAAGGCTCTTTTATTATGACCACACCACTTGCAGATGCGATGTCTCAACTTGCTATTTATGACTCACTGACTGGCGGCAAGCGTCCGTTTGAACCACTCAAAGCAGGTAAAGTGGGTATGTATGTGTGTGGCATGACCGTCTATGATTATTGTCATATCGGGCACGCTCGAATGATGATTGGGTTTGATATGGTGGTACGTTGGCTCACTCAATTGGGTTATGACGTCAATTACGTGCGTAATATCACTGATATTGATGACAAAATCATTGCGCGCGCTGCCGAGAATGGCGAAGAGATTGGGGCGTTGACCCAGCGCTTTATTACAGCGATGCATGAGGATTTTGCAGCCCTTGGCTGTTTGGCGCCTGATGCTGAGCCGCGCGCGACCGACCATATTGATGATATGCAAACCATGATCGAGACGCTGGTCACAGGTGACTATGCCTATGCAGGCGACAATGGCGATGTTTACTATGCTGTCGATAGTTTTGCGGATTATGGCAAACTGTCGAAGCGCAATCTTGATGAGATGCAGGCAGGTTCACGTGTTGATGTCGAAAATGATAAGCGCAATCCATTTGACTTTGTGCTCTGGAAAGCGGCGAAACCTGATGAGCCGCAGTGGGCCTCACCTTGGGGGCAGGGGCGTCCGGGTTGGCATATTGAATGCTCGGCCATGTCTACCAAGTGCTTGGGCAATACCTTTGATATTCATGGCGGCGGTCACGACTTGCAGTTCCCGCATCATGAGAACGAAATTGCCCAGTCCGAGGCGGCAACAGGTTGTGAGTACGCGCGTAATTGGATGCATGTTGGGTTTATCAATGTTGATGGCGAAAAAATGTCCAAGTCGTTGGCTAACTTTTCAACCATTCGCGATGTCATAGCAAAATATCTGCCCGAAACCGTGCGTTTTTTCTTGCTATCTAGCCATTATCGTAGCCAAGTTAATTTCTCTGATAGCGCATTAGATGAAGCTCATAATAGCCTAAGCAGGCTATATAATGCATTAAAATTGGCTGAACAGCAAAAAGGGCAAGCAATCGTAATTGATAAAAACTTGACCACCGAAGCTTATCGTACGGCTGCTGGACAAGATTTTATCAAAGCCATGAATGATGACTTCAATAGCTCAACGGCGATTAGTGTTTTATTTGGTCTGGCACGCGACATCAATAAAGCCATCAAAGCTGAAGAAGTCGATACAGCATGGCAGTTGGCGCAGCAATTAAAAGCATTGGCACAGGTATTGAATATCTTACAACAACCCGTGCAGCAGTTTTTGCAAGCGGTGATTGGTGATAAAGCAGAAGATGGTTTGACTGATACGGCTATTGATGGGTTAATCGCCGAGCGTGCAGATGCCAAAACCAACAAAAACTTTGCGCGTGCTGATGAAATACGCGAGCAGCTAAAAGAGGCTGGTATTGAACTTGAAGACAGCCGTGCAGGCACCACATGGCGCCGTGCATAGATATTATATAGACGCTGTGCATCAGATTACATACGCATGCTAATAAATTAAGTCAGCTCACGCTGGCTTTTTTTTGCAGAGTGCTTTAGGTTAAAGCATACCGAATGCACTTTTTATATCCGTTCCTTTTGTGGACCAGTGGCTTTGAAAATATGAATACTCTTAAAAATAGTAATGCTGATGATCGTGGCATAGCAATGGATATTGACGGTGGTCACCGCCGCGATGTAGAGCGTAATAGCACCCGCTACAATGCACTGCAGGTAGTTTTAGGGTTTCTTATTATAGCCATCAGCGCTATCTATGTACCTGCCAGTGCGGCAAATGAGGCAGTCCCAAATGAGGAAGGCCGCTCACAAGTCGCTAGCAAACCTGACAATTTGGCTGAGTACGCTGTCCAACAAATAAATACAATCAAAGACGAAAATATTAGCGTCTCTGGTATTACTGAAGAGATATTTGATCCCACTGAGCGTAGCGCGGTACAGCAAGCAGGGACATTGCAAGGTGATGTGGGACTGACAGGGGAGTATAGCGAGAATTATTACTTACTCAACAAGCTCAATGTCGGGTTACCACCATTAGCTGAGCCACCAAATTTGGCGACGCCGCTTGCGACTTTGGAGTTTTTTCAATCTGCGGTGATGAAGCAGCAGTATGATTTGGCCGCTTATGCACTCAATATGAATCTGATTGATGAGCAAAACCAGCGTACCCGTTCGCTTGATTTGACCAAGCAGCTTGATTTTTTACTATCCGAAAAAGAGCTATACGTATTTGATGATATGCCCGATCGTCCTGATGGTCTGATCGAGCCACCACTGGGTAACGATAGTAGTGTCATGGGTATTCCTAGACGCTCTATCCAGCTGGGTTATATCGAGTACCGAGAACGCCGTGTTCCTGTTTACTTGGAGCGGGTAAGGGTAGGTGATCAGGCGCCAGTTTGGATGTTCTCTGCACAGACAGTGGGTAATATTGAAAACTTATATAAACAATATCATCCATCAGAGTTTGAGCGTTATCTACCTACTTGGTTAAAATTCCAGTTTTTTGGTATTGCCTTATGGGAGTTTTCAGCGCTCATCCTGTTTTTCTTATTTACCATGGGCGTCGGTTGGATATTAAGTAAAAGCACGGAAAAACTCATCAGCCGTTATGTTGATAATGAAAAATACAACATCTCTGCTAGCAGTGCCAATGGTGTGGCAGATTTGGTCAGCAAACTGACCGTGCCACTAACCTTTACTATCAGTTTTTCGCTCGTTTTTACCTTAGTCTCTGGTGGTTTTCCTTATCTAGATGCAGTGGCTTCATCAACTCGTCCGCTGATTTGGACGGGGTTGGTATTCAGTGCGATGTGGCTAGGCATTCGTGCCATCAATTTCTTTGCCAACCGTTACCAAGACATGCAGATTGAAAACCTAGGAGAGGAGCATTTTGATAAAGTGCGCCGTCGTCGCACTTATGTGTCGATATTCCGCCGCGTTTTCATTTTTGTCATGATATTGGGTAGTATCTGGATAGGACTGAGTGAGTTTGCCAATATGGAAGGTCTTGGCAAAACCTTACTGACTTCAGCTGGTATTGCTGGCGTGGTCATTGGTATCGCCGCTCAGCCCATATTGGGTAACATTATTGCTGGGGTGCAGGTGGCAGTGACGCAGCCTGTACGGATTGGCGATAGCGTGATAATGGATGGCAATTTCAGTACTGTGGAAGATTTGCGTTACACTTATGCCGTACTCAAAACATGGGATGAACGCCGACTAATCGTGCCGATGCGTGAGTTGATTACCGAAAAAGTTGAGAACTGGTCTCATACCGAAGTGCACCAGACCTGTCCTGTGTTTTTATACATCGACTATGGTGCAGATATTGAGGCCATTCGCCAACAGTTCATATCAGTGACAAAGGATAATGAGCTATGGGACAATAAAACTGAGCCTGTAGTCTTTGTGGTTGAAGTGACAGAAAACACCATTCAGCTGCGCGGCGCTGTTGCCTCAGTAGGCCCCATTGAAGCATGGACGCTCGCTTGTGAAGTACGAGAGCAGATGCTTGGCTACTTGCATGAGCAGCAGAATAAGTATTTACCGACAGAACGTTTTACGTTAACAGAAAATCCTTAACGCTCAGAGAGAGTTAGTCGCTATAAAAAAGCGTCATTAACTATACAGTGCATGTTTGTCATCGGCAAAGATGTAGAAGATGTATTTGTGTAAAATAATCTGACAAATATAGTATGTCAGAGGGGTGCTTATTTGTTATAATGTGGCGTTATTTTTATAGGATAACTGAGTGGTTAGCCATGAGTCAGCACTGTGTATGCAGTTGCAATGATTGATATGCCTAACTCTGAGCTCCTACCCATCAAAATAACCACCACTAGGGGTCTGTATGTTGCGAATTGTCGATGAAGCCTTAACCTTTGATGACGTTTTATTATTGCCAGCCTATTCTGAAGTTCTGCCAAAAACTGCCGATCTGTCTACCCGTTTGACCAAAAACATCACGCTAAACCTTCCGCTGATCTCTGCGGCTATGGATACAGTCACTGAGTCTGAGATGGCCATTACTATGGCACAGCTTGGCGGCATGGGTATCTTGCACAAGAGTATGGATATCGAAAAGCAAGCAACACAAGTACGCCGCGTCAAAAAATTTGAAGCGGGTACGGTTGTTGACCCAATCACGGTACACCCAGAGATGACGATTGGTGAATTGCTACGCTTGACGCAAGACAATAATATCTCAGGCGTACCTGTGGTCGAAAAGGGTACAGATAACGTAGTAGGTATTGTTACTCACAGAGATTGGCGTTTTGAGACCAACTTGTCATTGCCAGTTAGTCAGATCATGACACCAAAAGAGCAGTTGGTCACCGTACATGAAGGTGAGAGCAACGAGAATATCAAAAGGTTGCTACATGAGCATCGCATCGAAAAAGTCATCGTTATCGACGACAACTTCCGTTTACGTGGCTTAATTACGGTCAATGACTTTGCCAAAGCCGAAAACAATCCAAATGCGTGTAAAGACGAGAAAGGTCGCCTGCGTGTCGGTGCAGCGGTTGGTACAGGTGCAGACACGCAAGCACGCGTCGAAGCATTAATCGCTGCTGATGTTGATGTGATCGTAGTAGATACGGCGCATGGTCACTCAAAAGGCGTGATTGATAAAGTTTCTTGGATCAAGAAAAACTATCCGCATGTTCAAGTTATCGGTGGCAACATCGCAACAGGTGAAGCGGCACTTGCACTACGTGATGCTGGCGCTGATGCGGTAAAAGTTGGTATCGGCCCTGGATCTATCTGTACCACGCGTATCATTGCCGGTATCGGTGTACCACAAATATCAGCTATTGATAATGTTGCTAGTGCATTGAAAGACAGTATTCCATTGATCGCTGACGGCGGTATCCGCTACTCAGGTGATATGGCAAAAGCGATTGCGGCTGGTGCATCGTGCATCATGGTAGGCTCATTGATGGCTGGTACAGAAGAGGCACCAGGTGAAGTTGAGCTGTTCCAAGGTCGTTATTACAAAGCTTACCGCGGTATGGGTAGTCTGGGTGCGATGTCAGGATCAAACGGCTCATCAGATCGTTATTTCCAAGATGCCAAAGATGGTGTAGAGAAACTCGTACCAGAAGGTATTGAAGGCCGCGTTCCTTACAAAGGACCTGTCGCTGGTATTGTCAACCAATTGGTTGGTGGCCTACGCTCATCAATGGGCTATACAGGCTCTGCGACTATCGAAGATATGCGCACCAACCCACAGTTTATCAAAGTCACATCGGCAGGCATGAAAGAGTCGCATGTTCATGATGTACAGATCACTAAAGAAGCGCCGAACTACCGAGTAAACTAATCAATATTTTATAGCTCTGCATTGTTTGAGAACTGGCTCAGTTGCAGAGCTGTAGTGACGTTGAGATACAAACAGCCAACAATGCTCTGTTATTGTTGGCTGTTTTTTTGTAGAATATAAAAGCATATTATTACAATAGCAGTATTGCCTGCGTATACGCTTGGCCTTTTATTTTTAGACTTGAGGAACATACATAATGAGTTACTTTGGCACTGATGGTATCCGTGGAACATTTGGTGAATTGCCTATTACCCCTGACTTTATTTTAAAACTGGGTTATGTGACTGGACAAGTGCTCATAGAAGCCAACGAAAATTCTACGCGTAAACCAAGTGTGGTCATCGGCAAAGATACGCGTCTCTCAGGTTATGTCATTGAAGGTGCTCTGCAAGCAGGTTTTAACGCGGCTGGCGTCGATGTTTATATGCTTGGTCCATTACCAACGCCAGCGATTGCACATTTGACTCGCAGTTTTAATGCCGATGCGGGTGTGGTTATCTCGGCGTCACATAACCCTTACTATGACAATGGCATCAAGTTCTTTTCAGGTAGTGGTAAAAAAATTAGTGATGAGATGCAGATAGCCATCAATGACAGATTAACGGCAATCATGAGTGATGCTAATAGCAACAATGCCACGATGCCCATCCTTGACCCTGCAAACCTAGGAAAAAACCGCCGGATTGACGATGCAAAAGGTCGATACATTGAATTTTGCAAAGGCAGCTTCCCATATCAGTATGATCTCAGCCATCTGACCGTCGTGGTTGATTGTGCCAATGGTGCAGGCTATAGCGTCGCACCTAGAGTCATGCGGGAGCTTGGTGCTAATGTTATCGCTATCAATAATACTCCAGACGGCATCAATATCAATGCTGAGTGTGGCTCTACCCATCCTGAAGGTCTGCAAAAAGCGGTGCTTGAGCATGAAGCAGATGTCGGTATCGCGCTTGACGGTGATGGCGATCGCATTGTGATGGTTGATGAGACAGGTAAGCTGGTTGATGGTGACGGTATCTTATATGTGCTCGCGACCCAAGGACTCACCAAAGCGAAAGGCGTCGTTGGTACGCTCATGAGTAATATGGGATTAGAGTTGGCATTAAAAGCAGCAGATATTGACTTTACTCGTGCAAAAGTAGGTGACCGCTATGTCATGCAAGATCTGGAAGCCAATGGCTGGATACTAGGCGGTGAGCCGTCTGGACATATTCTGTGTCTAGACAAAAGCCGTACAGGTGATGCGATCATAGCAGGGTTGCAAGTATTGGCTGTGATGCAAGCGCAAGGACGTGCACTGAGTGAGCTGGTCGAAGGGTTTGACGTACTACCACAGAAGCTGGTCAATGTACGCTTGTCTCAGATGCAAGACCCATACAAGCATGAAGAACTGGTCGCCGCTTTTGACAAAGCACAGACGACTTTAGAAGGTCGTGGTCGTCTTCTTATTCGCCAATCAGGCACAGAGCCTATGATTCGAGTCATGGTTGAGTCCGATGATGAAATAGAGTGTGATGTAATGGCAAATGATTTGGCCGATCTTATTAAGTCAGTGCTAGGCTAATAGTATTCAAGACTTAATACTCAAAACTTAGTATTCAAAGCTTAACACTCAAGATAACAATGTTGAAATGTCATAATTTTATAATAAGGAATGACCATGAGCATGGACTTTACCGACCAGCGCCTTTCATATGAAAAAGGTGAGCTTGATCAACAGTCAGTACCAGCGTCACCATTTGAGCTATTTAAGGCTTGGATGGATGAGGCAATAGCGCAAAAAGTGCAAGAACCTTATGCTATGAGTTTGGCAACCTGCGGTGCAGACAATAAACCTAGCGTCCGTATTGTGTTACTACGTGAAATTACGGATACAGGTATCGTTTTTTATACCAATTATGACAGCGCAAAAGGACAGGACATTGTAGAAAATCCCAATGCTGAAGCGCTGTTTTTTTGGCATGAGCTGGAGCGTCAAGTTCGTATCAGCGGTCGTATTGCTAAAATTGATGCTGAAAAATCTGCTGCCTATTTCCAAAAACGTCCACACGATAGCCAGATAGGTGCTTGGGTCAGTCAACCGCAAAGTGGTGAAGTGGCGAATCGTGAAGTGATGGAGCAAACGTTCGAGCAACTGCAATCAGAGTATTCAAATGGTACTAGCGTACCAACACCAGCGTTTTGGGGTGGGTATGAGATTACGGTTGAAAAGATTGAGTTTTGGCAAGGTCGCGCCAACCGTATGCATGACCGCATCGTATATACGCAAAATAATGATGATAGTGAGAGCGTTGAACGCTGGACGACCAAGCGTCTACTACCATAGTGTTTGGCTGATTTTGAAATCCTAGATCATTTAAAAATATGAAAAAGCCACTCTAAATCCAGTTTCTCGGGTATTTAGAGTGGCTTTTTTATATCAGTTATTTGCTTTATTTAGCATTGGTATCGACATCCACAGAGACCGACATACCAGGACGCAAGCGTGCAAGCTCAGGTTGATTTGGATCCAAGTCGATACGTACCGGAATGCGCTGCGCAATTTTTATATAGTTACCTGTCGCAGGGTTGGCAGCACCTGCACTAAACTCACTGCCAGTGGCTGGTGAGATGTTGCTCACGTGACCAGTAAATTTGGCACCGCCAAGCGCATCCACATGAATAGTAGCTGGTTCGCCGATTGCCATACTGGCTATTTGGGTTTCCTTAAAGTTTGCGATAATCCAAATGCCTTTTGGCACGATATACATGAGCTGAGTGCCCGCGCTAACGTACTGGCCTTCTTTGACACTGACTTGGCTCAGCTGACCGGACTCAGGTGCTGTGATGATTGTATTATCGAGATTAATTTGTGCTTGCTTTACACCTGCCTCAGCACTTTTGATATTTGCATCTAGCGAGGGTTGGGTGCCACTGGTTTTGGCGCGGTTTTGTTGCGCGGCTTGTAAATTGGCTTCAGCCTGTTGCACACTTGCCTGTGCTTGAGCAAGTTGCGCCTTGATATGAGCCACTTCTGCTTTTGATACCGCACCGATAGCATCTAAGCCTTGATAGCGATTGACGTCTTCACGAGCGCTCTCGACATTGATTTTGGCACTATATAAGTCTGCTTTTCGTGCTTCGATTTGTGCTTGACTGGATTGCGTGTCTTGATCATTGGTAGAGCGACTGGTGATAGCCACTTCAGTATTGGCCTCTGCTTGTTCAAGTTGCTGCTGAAACGTTCGATCATCTATTTTTATCAGTAGATCGCCCGCTTTTACATCAGCAAAATCCTGCACCGCCACTTCGGTGACATAGCCGGAGACTTGCGGACTAATAATAGTGGTTTGACCTTTGACAAAGGCGTTATTGGTTTGTTGCACCGTAGGCGTAAATGGTGGCAGCTTCCAAGCATATAAAATCAAGGCTACACCAATGACAATCAGCACAATCAATAATCCTAAATTTAGGTAGGATTTTTTCTTGGGAGACCAGCCAGCCGTATTTGAGATCGGCTCTTTTGGCGGCATAGGCGTTTCATTATCATCGTCTTGATTTTCTATAGAGCCGTCTACAGAGTTGTCCTCACGCACGCTATCAGGCGTATCAGTAGCTGCTTGTATCTCGGATGTATCAGTTTTCTTTTGCGTAGCGCTTGCAGCGGTTTCTGCTGGAACCGTAGCAGACTCTGTACGTGTGTCTGTTGCTGGAGCATCAGTTGACGTCTGAGGTATTTTATTAAGCTCATTTGGTTTTTCTTGGCTCATGACGTACTCCTAAATGTTAATAAGCAAATATCTGAATATTCTGACTGTAAATGAATATGATAAAAAATCACTAATATAATAAGTTGAATTATTTTGTTTCGCGCATCTTGGCGATGACAGCGAGCTCTTTGGCCAGTGGATTGCGCTTATGATAACGGTTATAAAGATAATTGAGCAGCAAAATAATCGTAACGGCAGTAGCAAGACAGGCCATCAGAAAAAACAGATCGCTGTATGCTGCGACCGTTGCTTGGCGCTGAATGCCTTGCAGTACTTGGCTAACTGCACCGATATTTGCTTGGGCCGCGTCAGTGGTCTGATTCGACAGCATATTACGAGTGCCTGCCACCTGAGCGCTAAATGCAGGATCGCCCAAATTCAATGAGCTGACCATATCTGCATAATGCATTTGTGTACGAATGGTCGTAAATGCTTGAATGGCTGCCGCACCTGCCAGTCCGCCAACTGTTTGGGAGATGCCAAAAATCACTGAAAAACTAATAATATACGCAGGACCACTGCCAATAGCCCGCAAAAACCCTTCAAAAACCAAAGGCCCCATGAAATACACCGCAGCAAAGGCAATCAAAAACTGGCTGAGATAAAACATATAGGGTGCTGAATTAATTGACACACCGACATCCATCCAAGACCCTAAGGCAATCAATGCCACTGCAAAAATAACCGGTCGGCGCAAATCCATCGCGTTGGTACTAAAAATACTAATAATCAAAGCCAGTGCACTGGCGGCTATAATAACAGCATAAAAAGTAACCAGCTGATCGTTACCGTAGCCAAGGTTAGCGAGTAATCCTGCCGCGCCGACGTTTTGCTCAGATAACAAAATCCGCATGACAGCGCCCGTCACCATAAAGGCAATAATATTGCGGCTACGCATCCAGCGCACTTGTAGCATCGGGTTTTTGCGATGCGTCTCAATCCATAACGCGATGCTAATCCCGACGATAGCAATCATCAGTGGATAGACGAGCCAAGGTGTCGTCCACCATAAAATCCTACCTTGTACCAAAACGACAGCCAATGCAGCCAGACCACTGGCAAAAAAACCAAAGCTTACAAAATCCAATTTCTCAAATACTTTTTCTGTATTCCCTGGTGGTAGCTCTAATATATTAATCAGCCCAAAACAAATCAGCGCCAGACCAAATTGAAATAAAAATAAGTTCTCAAGCTGACCGTCGATGGCGAGGTAGGGTGAGATGACACGTGATAATGGAATACCAAACTGCACCAGACCAAAACCCAATATGAGGCCACTAGTACGTTTGACGGTTGGCATACCTTGCAGACAATAAAATAAGCCCAATACGGTCATACCACTTGCCACCATACCACTAAGGCCCCTAGCGACAATCTCTAAATAGTAGGGCTCAATGCTAATATTAGGTGTGTCTAAAAAGTGACTACTGATCAGCCACTGTAGACTGGTGGCGGCTAACAAAAATGACAGGGTAATTTTGCTAAAAAGCGACATGCCAAATTGCTGACGAATTTTGTACAGTAGAACGGTGATACAGGCATTGGTCATATTGTAACTGACCGATATCCAACCACCTTCAGCTGGCGTTAAACCCAGCTGACCCTGAATTTGCGTCAGATTTGCGACAAGTAGACCATTTTGGAAGCTGGCTGTGAGACCCACAAAAATACCAATAAGCAAGTAAAATACTTTACGGCGTGCCGGATGGTCAGGATTGGCTGGAGAGCCCACCATTATTGGCTGTTCGTGGGGCTTAAACTGGTATTCGTTACTCATGGGCGTACCACAATCTGTATAAGGAAATAGAGTGACATAAGACAGATGCCAGACGGAGAGTCAGGTCAGTGCAGTTGGTATGTATAGCGTAAAACGCCAGTCAACTCACTGATGGTATCTGAAAGATAACCCAAAAAATTCAGAAAGGATTTTATCACAACTTTTATCGTGCTTTTGTCATCGACACGTAATTCATGGATGGTGTCAGACAATTTGTTTGGTTGCTCTATAGCTTAATGCTCTCATATGACATTGATGACTATAATGCGATGGTTATTCATGCAAGCACAAAATAAAGCACGCATAAAAAACAGCTCTATACAGAGCTGTTTGTATGTATCAGAAAATTGGTCTGTCAGTTATGATGAAATGCTAAACAGATTGATCGTACTTAGCCTCTAGCTGCATAGCGCGCTGATAGCTATCGAGACTGGCCAGTTGTTCAGCATACTGTCTGATATGCGGATAAGCGTCGAGTTTTTGGCGCTTAGCGAGAATGATTAAGTCAAATGACAACATAAAGTCAGCACCACTTAGCTTATCACCCACAATGAACGACTTGCCTTTGACCGAAGCATCCAGATATTCAAACAATCTGGTTTTTTCTGTATCGATATAACCATTCAAAAACTCATTGTCATCAATGCCTGCTTTTTTGGTAAATAGCTCAAGCATTAATGGCAACATCAGCGAGCTTTCTGCAAAGTCAATCCACTGCAAATAGTATCCATAATCTGAACTATCTGTAGCAGGGCGCAGACGCTCTGGCGCGAATCGTTCAATCAATAACTCAGTAATCGCACCGGACTCAGCGTAAATCTGTCCATCCATCTCGATAACCGGAGATTTACCGAGTGGATGTACTGCCTTCAGTGAGTCTGGTGCCAAATGAGTCTTGGCATCGCGCTGATGACTGATCACTTCATAAGGCACGCCGAGCTCTTCTAAGAGCCAAAGCGTACGTAATGAGCGAGATTGATTAAGATGATGTAGGCGAATCATGATATTAACCTTTGAGCTTGCTAATCAAACGCTTAGCCGCTTCTTCTGATGACGCTGGGTTTTGACCTGTGATCAATAAACCATCTTCGACCACAAACTCTTCCCAATCAGCGGCTTTTTCATAGTTACCGCCATTGGCTTTCAAGGCGTCTTCTACTAAGAAAGGCACCACGTCTGTTAAGCCAGCAGCTTCTTCTTCTGAGTTGGTGAAACCAGTAACGGTTTTACCTTTTACTAAGTACTCGCCATCAACTTTAACGTTTTTAAGCGCGGCAGGTGCATGACAAACAAAAGCAACAGGCTTGTCTTGCTTGACGAAATTCTCGATTAATTCGATAGAGTGCTTATCTACTGCCAAATCCCACAATGGACCGTGACCACCTGGATAAAAGACTGAATCAAAATCTTCTACTTTCATGTCAGCAAGTTTTTTGGTATTAGCCAAGTGCTCTTGCGCATCTTTGTCGTCTTTAAAACGCTTGGTATCTTTGGTTTGCGTGTCTTCGGTATCGCTACTAGGATCTAGGGGTGGTTGACCACCAGCAGGAGACGCTAAAGTGACATTAGCACCCGCATCGAGAAACGCATAGTAAGGGGCTGCAAATTCTTCTAGCCAAAAGCCAGTTTTTTTACCAGTATCGCCTAGGCGGTCGTGTGAGGTTAGTACCATTAAAATATTCATAATTATCCTTATTTATTGTTTATATGTGAGTAAAGTAAATCATTAACAGCCACGTTTTTATTGATAGAGGATTCATTCAAATGGCGAGCCAAATAACTAAAAAATTATCAATATAAGTCGTGACCGCTAATATTATTCCTGCTTCGGACGTAACTTTCAGTAGTGATCTTAGCGAGTTGTGTTGTTAAGTGGTTATTAATAAAAAATCGTTACCTATCGCTTATTGCTTAACAAAACTTACCTAACATCAATTACTGAACGTCAGAGACTTTGACCACTGTTTTACCAAAGTTATCACCGTTTAACATACCGACAAAGGCTTTTGGTGCATTGTTTAGACCATCAGCGATGTATTCTTTGGTTTTGACGTCGCCTGATTCTACCCATTTGCTCATCGTTTCTAAGAACTCTGGGAAGTGGTCGCCATATTCTTCAAAGATAATAAAGCCTTTGATGGTGAGGCGGCGGCTTAAGATAAGGCCAGTCAATACGCTCAAACGATCCTTACCTTCAGGCAGTTCGGTCGCATTGTACTGGGCAACAAGGCCACAGACAGGAATGCGAGCATGAGCATTTAGTAAAGGCATGACCGCGTCAAACACATGGCCACCGACGTTTTCGTAATAGATGTCGATACCATCTGGGCATGCCGCTTTTAATTGCTCAGCGAAGTCATCGGCTCTGTGGTCGATACAGACATCAAAGCCAAGCTCGTTGACCGCGAAGTCGCATTTCTCTTTACCGCCTGCTACACCAACGGTGCGCAGACCATATTGATTACCCACTTGACCGACCGTAGCGCCAACAGGTCCCGTGGCTGCAGCGACAACCAACGTTTCACCTTTTTGTGGTTTACCGATATCAGTCAGACCCATGTAGCCGGTGAAGCCGGGCATACCTAATACACCCAAACCATAAGAAGGGTTTGCCATGTTTTTATCAAGCTTAAGAACACCTTCGCCATCGCTGACGCTGTAGTCCTGCCAGCCGGAATTTGATACCACCAAATCACCGACAGCAAATTTATCGATATTAGACTCGACGACTTGAGCAACTGTGCCGCCCATGATGACGTCACCGACTGCTAATGGGTCAGCGTAGCTTTTGGCATCGCTCATACGTCCACGCATATATGGGTCTAATGACAGATATACCGTGCGTAATAACATCTCGTTATCGTTTGGCGTTGGGATGTCGCTGGTTGTCATGTCAAAATTGTCAGCGGTTGGTTCGCCGTTCGGGCGGCTGGCAAGTTTGATTTGACGGTTGGTTTGTTGGTTCTGTTGTTTGTCGAAGCTCATTGTAGGACTCCTTTATATTTATTCATTGTGATTATTATAGTGGTATCAAATGTAGTAGCTACTCAGCATGGAATAGCTAATACTATAGATAGCATAACGATATATACTTATTGTTACTGTCGCGATTTTTCTTATAATTCTTTTGACAGTTCTTGCTATAGCGCCTATTAAGACGCTTTGCTAGTTACAGCGCGTTGCAAGATACGACGTGAAACGTCTAAATCGTTTTTGCCGTGCTCACCAAGTTTGACCATGTTATGTGCATCAAGTTGCTTGATAATTGGATCAATCGCTGACTCAGTCAAATCGACGTCTTCTAGGCTAACTGGTAAACCAAGCTCGCGGAAGAAGTTTTCAGTATAGACAATGGCCGTTTCGATGATTGCATCGTCGTCTTGATCAGTATCAGTGATGTTCCATACGTTACGTGCATACTGCAGCAGTTTTTCTTTTTTGCTTTCTTTTAGCTCACGCATCACTGATGGCAATACGATGGTTAGTGTACGTGCATGATCGATAGCGTGTAGTGATGTGAGTTCATGACCGACCATGTGAGTTGTCCAGTCTTGTGGTACACCAGTACCGATCAGACCATTCAATGCCATCGTCGCTGTCCACATGATGTTCTTACGTGTTTCTAGGTTGTCTGGATCTTGCTTAACAACTACACCTTCATCGATAAGGATTTTAAGCAAGCTTTCAGCAAAGGCATCTTGAACTTTAGCATTGACTGGATAAGTCAGATACTGTTCCATTACATGGACGAATGCATCAGCAACACCATTCATAACCTGACGTTCAGGTAGTGTAAGCGTTTTGACTGGATCTAGGATTGAGAATTTAGGGAAGGCCAGTGGGTTACCAAATGGTAGTTTTGCTTGACGTTCGCTATAGTTAATAACGCCGCCTGAGTTCATCTCAGAACCCGTTGCTGGGATGGTCAATACCGCACCTAGGTCAATAGCAGAATCGATGTTTTTGCAATAACCCGTTAGCGCGTCCCAAGCTTGGTCACGTGAGACAGTACCATCTTCTTCAGTCAATGAAGAAACGAGTGCAACAAATTTACTGCCATCAATCACTGAGCCACCGCCAACTGCTAATAAGAAGTCGATGTTGTGCTCATTCACCATGTCGGCTGCTTTTAATAGTGTGGTGAATTCTGGATTGGCTTCGATACCACCAAATTCAAATACAGTACGGTTACCGCTAGCCGCTAATGCAGTTTTTACTTCATCCAAAGTACCGGTACGCTGTGCTGAACCACCACCGTAAGTAATGAGAACGCGTGCATCAGTAGGGACTAGGTCTGATAATTGTTCGATTTGACCTTCACCAAAAACGATACGGACTGGGTTGTAATATTGAAAGTTATTCATAAAATTCCTAATGTTGATAAAAATGGTTTCGCCAAATATGTTGACGTTAAACAATGAATGGTAAGCAATGCTTATTTTGCATTTGCTCTAAAGCTTGATGCGCATTGTACACCAATTAGACCAGTCGTCTAGTGTTTGTTTATAAATGATTACAAAACTCTCATACAACGTTTTTATCAAGCATTGGGTTTCTAAATAACAATACGATGTGTAGGCGCAAACATAAGCCCCCAATTTAGGGGCTGCAATATCAAGAACATTACTGTTTGTTATCAACGTCCCATTTGAGTCGTCGTCATTTGCCAGATCTCAGCTAGAGGCGTATTTGTTTGACTGATCTTAGCCATTAGGCTGGCACCAAGCCACGCGAAATACCAGCGTTTGGCCATACTCTCAGCTGATATATTATCGTGACGAGGTACAGACCCGTCCATCCATCCTGCCTTGATCTGCTCGGCGAGCCACATGGTTGTCTGCTGATAGCCCCTATCAAGCGCTTTACGCATAGTTTCTGACATATCAGCCACTTCTGCGCTTAGTTTAACCACTAAGCATCTCTCGTGATCACAACCGTTCTGCTGGGTGTCGTACCAGTTTTGGAAGTAATCATATAGCTTTTGTTGGGCGCTCACGTTTTGTGCGTCGATGATATCAAGACGAGCTTTATATAAGCTGAAGTAATGATTGATAATGGCCTCGCCAAACGCTTCTTTTGAGGCAAAGTAATGATAAAAAGAGCCTTTAGGCACGCCAGCTGTGTCTAAGATTTGTTTGAGGCCGACAGCGGTAAAGCCTTTTTTGGCTATTAATTGGTAACCAGTAGCAAGTAAGTGGGCTTTAGTATCGGGTGTGGTGCTAGTGTCTGTGATATTAGACATAAATAGAATTCTCTCCCTTGATAGTCATAGTAATAGGGTCGTCAGGTTTCATTTGAGCGTCATGTTGGTGGCATATTCTAATGATATATATTTATATGGGTTACGTTTTATCAACAATATTGGCTGAAAAAATAGTCTTGTTTTATTAATAGCTATGGTAGCATTAGACCAGTCGTCTATCAAGGTGGGTTTTGTTCTTATCAGTTACCATAAAGTTTTCGCTTCAATTCATGATTAACTATAACTATGAATCTCCCACCTACAAGACAGCTCCAACTATTTTGTTCAGAGTACTGAAAATAAATTTTTATACAATAAAGCAAACATGAGGATAATTATGTCAACCAACGATAATAACAGTAACGCCTATAGCGATTTTCATTTGCAATTCATCGGCGGTGAATGGCAAAAAGGTAAAGATGATAGCATTAATACCAACACTAATCCCTACAATGGCGATACGCTTGTAGAGATTCAGCAAGCGACTAAAGATCAACTAAATGAAGCATACGACGCTGCTAGCCAAGCTCAAGCCGAATGGGCGAAAACGACCCCAGCTGAGCGTTCAGCTATTATGTACAAAGTGGTCAGTATCCTAGATCAGCGCCAGGACGAAATCGTTGACTGGCTGATTAAAGAATCAGGCAGTACACGTATCAAAGCGATGGTTGAATTTAGTGCGACGCGTGCGATTACCCTTGAAGCAGCGACATTCCCTAACCGTGTCCATGGTGAAATTCGCCCATCGAACACTCCTGGTAAAGAAAACTTTATATATCGCGAGCCAATCGGGGTGGTAGCAGTCATTAGCCCATGGAACTTTCCGCTGCATTTGACCCAGCGTTCTATCGCACCAGCATTAGCACTTGGTAACGCAGTGGTGCTCAAGCCAGCAAGCGATACACCAGTGACAGGTGGCCTGCTCTTGGCAAAAGTGTTTGAAGAAGCGGGTCTGCCAAAAGGATTGCTAAATGTCGTGGTTGGCTCAGGTAGCGAGATAGGCGATGCCATTGTCGAGCACAAATCGCCAAGCTTAGTGTCATTTACAGGTTCTACCTCAGTGGGTAAACATATCGGTGAGCTTGCGAACGGCGGTGAGTATATCAAGCAAGTCGCGCTTGAGCTGGGCGGTAACAGCCCATTCGTGGTACTAAAAGATGCTGATATCGAGCAGGCAGTAAAAGCCGCGGCCTTTGGTAAATTCTTGCATCAAGGTCAAATCTGCATTGCCATCAATAGAGTAATCGTAGAAGACGAGATATATGATGACTTTGTCGCGCGTTTCTTGGCACACGTCAAAACACTAAATGTCGGTGATCCTAGTAAGCAAGATACGGCTGTTGGTCCTATCATCAATGAAAAACAAGTCAAATCGCTCAAAGAAAAAATCGCTAAAGCGCAGGAAGAAGGCGCAACAATGATACTCAGTGGCGAGATCAAAGGCCAAGTCGTACCGCCGCACATTTTCACTGAAGTCACTCGCGAGATGGATCTATCATGTAATGAAGTGTTTGGACCATTGGTTGGTATCATTCGTGCCAAAGACGAAGACGATGCATTATCAATCGCCAATGACTCTATGTATGGCCTATCTAGTGCCGTATTCACTGCTGATATGCAAAAAGGTCTGCGTTTCGCTCGTGGTATCAGAGCAGGTATGACCCATATCAATGACATCTCAGTGAACGACGAAAGCAATACGCCGTTCGGTGGTGAGAAAAACTCAGGTATCGGTCGCTTTAACGGTGAGTGGGTACTAGAAGAATTCACCAGAACGCATTGGATATCAATGCAAAACGAACCACGTCAGTATCCGTTCTAATAGAATTGTACTACGATAAATAATAAAAAAAGACCGCTTCGATAGCGGTCTTTTTTTGTGTGATATATGAGAGTTTTACCCAAATGCATGGATACATTCGCCAGTGAAGAGAGGTTTATCTGGCATGAAAGCCCAGCAATCCTTCGATCTCTTCGATAGTCATACGTCTTACCAGTGCTTGCTCTTCTACTGACAAGCGATTGGTATGTTCTTTTATCATGGTATGGATGCTCCGAGATATCTCAGAGGTCGTGGCGTAATACATTTGTGGCTGCTCTTTCGTCAATCTCATCAAAAAACGATTGATAAGTTTACGTTTCTCGTCTGATTTATTTTCTTCAGTCGTAGTATTATTTTGAGTCATGGTATTCTCCTAGAGGTAAGCCATTTAAGCAGTCGAGCTTATGAGAGTCAATGGTTATAAGTAATTTTTGGGGCTAAGCGCATCACCTTACAAGTACTACGCTCGTCTCATGGTTGAATGCTCAGTGTGTTTTACATCGTATATGATATTTCAGATTTCAAGACTAAAAATAAATGAGCGCTAAATGGCCAAAAGGATAGGGTATGTCAAATGAATCAGCGAATAATTCAGAGAACAACTCAAAGAATAATAACGTCACATTGGTACTATTCCACAACGATCTGCGAGTAGCGGATAATGCGACATTGTCAAAAGCCGCTGAGCTAAGCGGTAATGGACAACTGCTGCTTGTTTATGGAGCATCATTGGCGGATGGGTTGAGTGATAAAAATAATCATCCTGCTTATCATTATGACACTATGGGTGTCGCCCGCCAGCAGTTTTTACAAGAGAGCTTGATTGACCTAAATGCATCGCTAGAGCAGCTTGGTAATAGATTACTGTATTTGCAACAAGCTTCCGCAGTGTCAGATACCTTTGCGCAGTTGAATGAGCTCATTAAGGCGCAGCAGGTTACCGATATCTGTGTCAGTAAAACAGACGACTATTATCAAAACCAAGTCTATGCGCTACTACAGAATAAACATCCACAGATATGTTGGCATATCGAGACAACGGCTACTTTGTTTGACGAGTTACCGCTAGAGAGCTTACCCAAAAGCTTTACGCAATTTCGCAAAAAAATTGAAGCAGATTATGATTTGCTGCATGCCGAGAAAGATATAGTGATTTATCCAACGCCAGAATCACTTGCTCCATTGCCTGACAATATGCAGAGTAGGGACGAGTACTTTTTTGAATCGCAGTTGTCTAATGAGATAGAAATTGATAAGACATTAAATCAAGCATCTAACTTTACAGGTAGAGAGTCAAATGGCCTCAAGCACTTAGATACCTATTTTGATTCTGATGCGCCGAGCACTTATAAGGCCACACGAAACGCGCTTGATGAGTGGACACATTCCACTAAGTTCTCCGCTTGGCTGGCGAACGGCTCTTTGTCTGTCAATACCGTATTGAATCGACTGCGCCGTTATGAGCGTGATGTCATTGCCAATGACTCAACTTATTGGATATGGTTTGAGTTACTTTGGCGCGAGTATTTTTATTGGTATGCTGTCACCCATCAGCAAAAGTTGTTTTGGTTCAAAGGTATTGGTGAGCACACGCCATCAACTCAATTTGATCAAAAGCCTTTGGAGAAATGGAAAAGTGGAAAAACGGCGTACCCCATCGTCAACGCCTGTATGCATCAACTGAAGGCAACAGGATATATGTCAAACCGTGGACGACAGCTAGTGGCAAGCTGCTTTATCCATGAGTTAGGTCTTGATTGGCGTTATGGGGCGGCTTACTTTGAGCAGCATCTTATCGATTATGATGTCGCCAGCAACTGGGGTAACTGGCAATATCTAGCAGGTGTGGGGGCGGATCCAAGAGGATGTCGGCAGTTCAATCTTGATAAACAAACCCAGCAATACGATCCAAACGGTGAGTTTATCCATCAGTGGCAAGGTGAGTTAGAATAAGATGTCTCATTCATATATGCTAGAAATATCGATAGACTAAATACGAGGTAGATTCATATCATGAAAAAACCCAGTCCTTATCTAACCTTTGCAGGTGCTATTCCGTTTATTGCTTGTGCGCTCCTGCTTGTTATAGGCATTAGTGACATACCTATATTGGGCGCAACGGCTGATATATTAAGCGCTTATGGTTTGGTAATTGCGTCGTTTATGGCCGGATCGCAGTGGGGTAATCATTTAAGCTTGGCTGATGATGATAAATGGGCTATCCGATTGCCTTTAGTCAGTAATGTGATTGCAATTGTTCTGTGGCTCGGGTTTTTAATGTTACCAGTGGTCGGTTTTATCTGGTTACTGGTCATTGGGTTTACCAGCATGTGGATGATTGATTATGGGCTCAATCGCGCGCACATTATCACGCCAGATTATTTCAAAGTGAGAACCTATGTGACGGCGATAGTGATTGTGTCTCTGATAGTAGCTGCTATGCAATGATAAGTAATGTAATCAGGTAGATTAAATATTATTCAATAAAAAGGGTCGCCATATTAGCGACCCTTTTATATTGGAAAAATATATCTATTAATGTAAAAACTATGATTTTTCTAGCTTAGGACGGGCTTTCTCAATAGCTTTAACCAATGCTGTTTCAAACTCGCCATCTTTGAACCTCACAAGATAAGAGTGTGCTGCGCAAAAATTGCGAACGTCGCGCCATTCATGGGCTAGATGGGTCGCCCAGTCGCAATATTGTGCGCCCGCATTTGGCTCATTTTTGAGTGCTTTTTTGGTGGTAGGATGCAATATTAGCTCAGGTAAGACGGCTTCTAATAGCTTCATTGGTGGACTCATAAACGTATCATCAACGTGTAAGCTTTGGCTGGCAGGATGATAGGCCAATAGGGAGCCTGCATGAATCATCTCATTGGGTGCGATATAATGGATACCTTCTGACATTGAAAATTTGAGCTCAGGATAGCGCTCAGCAACCGCGTCACTTTCTACCAAATCATCTGCCCAATTTACTTCTGGTATTTTCTTTGGATGACGTTTACTGCCATAAAATGTGGCTTGCGGAAAGTCTTTTGCCATATGGTCACAGTGTACGGTATGGAATGGATGAACGTTTAGGACAGCTTCGACATCTCTACCATTATTGGTGAGCGCCATTACCTCGTCTCGAACGTCACCTGTTAAGGCGTAGCTGTCCAAAAATATAAAGCGTCCTGAGGATAGCTTGACTAGTGAGCACTGGGTACCAATGTTTATCACACCGCCGATACGGAATGACCCGCGTATGTTCCAAAATCCTGCTCCTAAATCATGAATTTCATCTGACATTTATCGTTTTCCTTATTTAATATATTGAATCGACAAGTGATTATTTTTCTTGTCGCAATGTTTATGTTTTAAGTTTTTCTTAGAGTCGTTATTTTGCCTCAAGCTCACTACGAGCATTATCAATGGTAGACAAAAGCGCCGCTTCAAACTGACCTTCTCCAAACACCACTAAGCCTGAATGCGCGCCGCAAAAATGACGGACATTACGCCACTGGTGCGCCAGCTCTACCGCCCAATCACAATAGTGCTTGCCAGCGTCTGGCTCATCTTTGAGGGCTTTTTTAGTAGTTGGATGTAAGCCTAGATTGGGCTGTACCGCATCAAATAGCTTAGAAGGTGGTATCTCAAACGTATCATCGACATATATACTTTGGCTAGCAGGATGATAGACCAATAGTGAGCTTGCATGGACAGATTCATCAGGTGCGATGTAGTAAATGCCTTGAGGTAGGGAGAACTTCAGCTCAGGATAACGCTCAGCGACTGCGTCACTTTCGACCAAATCATCTGCCCAGCTTACTTCTGGTACTTGTTTTGGGTGTCGACTACTACCGTAAAACGTGGCTTGCGGAAAGTCTTTGGCCATTTGTGAACAATGTATCGTATGAAATGGATGAACATTTAGGACGGCTTCGACATCTTGGCCATCATTGGTCAATGCCATCACTTGCTGACGAACCTCGTCTTTTAAAGTATAGCTGTCTAAAAAAATAAATCGGCCTGATGATAGCTTTATAAGCGCACATTGGACGCCGATATCTATGATGCCGTTTTTTATAAATGACCCTCGAATACTCCAAAATCCTGCACCTAAATCGTAAATCTCATCATTCATTGACATGACTCCTTAATGGTTTAGTTGTTCAATTATTTTACTTATTGATAGGTAGCACCCTATGATTATTGATTTTTGAGCACCTAAAGTCTGTAATAGAAAAGATATAAGCAATGTAGATGTGTAAAAATAAAAAAGAGTTGTTAGGTAAATGTCATCATTGAGGGTATAGATCCGATTTTTTTATTCTAAATGGAAAGTCTAATCAAGCGCCAATAACACATTTAAACCTGAGTATATCGGTTGGTGTGCTAACATGATTTCTTGTCACTATGATAAGTCTTTATCATTTATGACCATGCTCTTCCTTTATAAATTTGCGTTATATTCCTCTATCACCCAAGCCAATGACGCCTCCCTGTCATAGCATAATCAATATAGTCAGCTCCCTTGTGAATAATTCTACAGATAAAAATCAAAAATTTGTACCAAAGACAGCAGCATCATCCAGTCACTCTACTTCGTGGATATTAAAGCTCACGATAGGCCTGATTGGTATGTTTGCCTTTTTGCAAGTGTACTCTATCCAAGCCGTGCTGCCAGTCATGATGGTGGATTTTTCTGCGACGGAAGTGCAAGCGGGTATGATCGTTGGCGCTACTGTATTGGCCATTGCCATCATGTCACCATTTTTGGGCATGCTCTCAGATGCAGTCGGGCGTAAGTCGTTTATCGTCGGTGCTTTGTTATTTTTGGCCATACCAACAGCGCTGGTTGCCCAAAGCTCTAGCATTGAATGGGTCGGTATTTGGCGTTTTATGCAAGGACTGTCTGTACCCGGTATTACGGTGGTGACGATTGCTTATATCGGTGAGGAGTTTGAGGGCCGGGCAATGACTGAGCTGATGTCCTTTTATGTATCAGGATGCGTGCTTGGCGGTTTTATGGGTCGGTTCTTGTTAGGGCATTTGCATGAGTTGATTGGCTGGCGTGACGGTTATTATGTGATGACAGCGATGACGCTACTGGGGGCGATATGGGTCGGCAAGATGCTACCATCGTCCCGTCACTTTGAGGCCAATCCCAATTTTCGCTCAGCGATACAGACGCTGGGTGAGCATGTCACCAATCGTTATGTGGTGACCGCTTGTCTGCTTGGCGCTTGTGTACTGTTCTCCCTTGTTGGCTGCTTCACTTTTATCAATTTACATTTGGCGGATAAGCCTTATGAGCTTGGCACGGGTGCGCTCGCCAATATTTTTGCTGTATATTTGCTTGGTGTTATTATCACGCCACTATCGACGACCTTGCTGCGCCGGTTTGGTTCAGCACGTACGGTTCGGGTAGCCATTATTATCTCCATGATTGGGGTACTGTTGACCTTGGTGACTCCACTATGGGGGGTAATCATAGGACTTGCTGTTATGTCATCTGGTGTGTTTATTACGCAGTCAGCGACCATCAGCTATATCGCTGTCAATGTCAAAAAAGGTCGCTCATTGGCATCAGGCTTATATTACATGGGCTATTACACAGGCGGTACGCTTGGAGCGTGGCTGGGTGGTATAGCTTACGCGCGAGGGCAGTGGTCTCTTACCGTATGGTTGTTATTGTTTGTGCAGATATTGGCGTTATTGATAGCCAGTTTTGGGATGATTAAAACCACGAGACGCGCTACTTAATGGTATGTAAGGCATCGTCTTTGTTTGGTTGCTCGCATTATGATACTTAATGTAAGGTTGCTTTACATGGTACTGCTTTTTTCTTACTATCAAAGAGGTCTTTAATCTTATTGCGGTCAGTGAAGCTTGTTTCTTTTACTGCGCCAAAGCCGATCGGTATTTAGCAGGACGCTATCAATAGTAATCAGAATGACTCTACATTATAAAAATAGTGTGGTTATAGCGGTTCATTCTGTATTAGTATGTCTTATTGCTACTTATTTATTACTATCTATAACTTATAAGCGCGACAAACAAGGAAGTTAGGTCTATGTCAAATATGTACCATGGTGCTCCCTCTGCCTATGATTATCCACTACTGGTCAAGCAGCTCTTAAACCGTGCAAAAACAGTGTCACAAGACCAAGAGATCATCTATGCGGACAAAAAGCGACTCACTTACAAGGATTTGTTTGAGCGTATCAATCGCTTGGCTAACGTACTCGCAGACTTGAATCTTGATGCAGGTGATATCGTTGCCGTTATGGACTGGGACAGCAATCGCTATCTTGAGTCTTATTTTGCGGTACCGATGTCAGAGTACGTTCTACAAACCGTCAATATCCGTCTATCACCAGAAAAAGTCCTCTACACCATCAACCATGCCAAGCCTAAAGTGCTGATGCTCAACTCTGAGTTTGCGCCATTGGTCAAAGATTATCAGTTTGAAAACTCTAGTATCGAGCACATCATTTGGCTGGACGATAATGGTGTGACCGCTGAAAGGGTTTTTGGCAGTAATCAAAGCCGCGTGACAGGCGAATACGAAGCATTGCTAGAAGCTGCTGATAGCCATTTTGATTTCCCAGACTTTGATGAAAATACCATCGCGACAACCTTTTACACCTCAGGTACGACAGGTAATCCAAAAGGCGTCTTCTTTAGTCACCGTCAGTTGGTACTGCACAGTCTGGCAGAAGCTGCAACATTGGGTATGTTGCCGAACAAGCAAGGTGTTAGCTACGGTGATGTTTATATGCCAATGACGCCGATGTTCCACGTACATGCATGGGGCTTCCCATTTACGGCGACGATGGTGGGGCTAAAGCAAGTCTATCCGGGACGTTATGCACCTGATAGCTTGCTGGATTTGATTATCAATGAAAAGGTGAGTATCACACATTGTGTGCCAACGATTTTGCAAATGGTACTCAAAGAAGCACAAGATCGCGATGCCAGTTTTAATGGACTAAAAATGATCATTGGTGGTTCAAGACTGACCGAAGGGCTAGCAAAAACAGCAATGGCCCAAGGTATCGAAGTTTATACTGGCTACGGTATGTCAGAAACGGCACCGCTTATCAGCCTGACTGAATTTAGTCTCAATGAGCCTGAAATGACTGAGGATGAAGACATTGCCCGTCGCTGTATGACAGGTAAGCCGGTGCTTATGGTCGATGCGCAAGTATGGGGGGAGGGCAACAAACCTGTCGGCAAGGGTCAAGAGAATACGGGTGAGCTGGTGCTACGGGCACCTTGGTTGACCCAAAGCTATCTCAAAAATGACGACGCTGGTAAGGAGCTGTGGGAGAGTGGCTATATGCATACCCAAGACATCGCTTACATACGCCCAGATGGTTATATTAAAATCACGGATCGCCTAAAAGATGTGATCAAATCAGGTGGTGAGTGGATCTCATCGCTAGAGATTGAGACTATTTTATCATTGCATCCATCCGTAGCGGATGTTTCAGTGATTGGCGTTCGGGATAAGCAATGGGGCGAGCGTCCGCTGGCTTTGGTGGTATTAAAACCAAATGCTCAAGAAACCAGTGCTGACGACATCAAAGCCATTGCAGAAAAAGCGGTAGAGCGCGGTATCATTCCTAAATATGGCGTACCAAGTCAGTTTAAGTTCGTTGATGAACTGCCAAAAACCTCTGTTGGCAAGCATGACAAAAAAGTCATGCGTGAGATGTATGCCAATCAAACTCAAGTATAATATTATCTATCGATTGAATGTCGAAACGCTTGTGCTCATCAAAATGTAATGCGTGTTGCACGCTTAACAGTTGACCTTTGTGATGGGCTCTGCTACATTTTAAACCGATACATAACGTATCGGTTTTTTAATTCTGGCAAGGATGACCAGTATTTATCAGGACATTGTCTACCACACTCAAAACAGTGTAGCGTTGATAAAGCCAATCGCGTATAAAGATCATATCAGGCGATGCAAGTGCGATAACAACTTACCAATGCGCCGATTATAAAACAATATTATTCCATTTCTCGTTTATGCTAAGGACAGCTATTATGAGCGACCACGCCCAACACCCAGTCTCTACTCAAGCGGCAGACATGCCCACGTTCGCTGATATCTATCACGATTCCATTATGGATCGAGAGAATTTTTGGGCTGAGCAAGCAAAGCGCATCTACTGGCATAAAGAGCCTGAGCAAATTCTCGATGACAGCAATCTGCCTTTTGCGAAATGGTTTGTTGGCGGTGAAACCAATCTTTGCTATAACTGCGTTGATCGCCATCTAGCAGACCGTGCAGAGCAAGATGCCTTTGTGTGGGTGTCATCAGAGATCAATCAAGAGTTAATAGAAACCTTTCCAGCGGTCGTTGATTCGTTCAAAGATCTGGGTAATAACGTTGAGTTTTATACAGATTATGCCAAGCGCCGCCTGACTTATAATGACTTATACAAAGAAGTTAATTACTTCGCAGACGTGCTACAGCGTCATGGTATTGGCAAGGGCGACCGTGTCATTATCTATATGCCAATGATTCTAGAAGCGGCATATGCCATGCTGGCTTGTACTCGTATTGGTGCTATACACTCAGTCGTATTTGGCGGATTTGCCGCGCATAACTTGGCTATCCGCATGGATGATGCTGAGGCAAAAATGGTCATTACAGTGGATGCAGGTCTGCGTGATGGTAAGGTTATTAATTATAAGAACCTCGTCAATCAAGGCGTTGAACAAGCAACAACCAAGCCTGAGCATGTATTAGTTGTCAATCGTGGTATTTTACCGTTTGAGCCGAGAAATGTTGATGTAGATTATGCGACTGAACGACGTCGTAGTTGCGAGGCCCATGCAGTCGTGGAACCAGTTTGGCTTGAATCTAATACACCGTCCTATCTGCTTTATACCTCTGGTACGACTGGCACACCGAAAGGGGTGCAACGTGATACTGGTGGTCATGCCGTCGCGCTGACGACATCGATGGATTATGTCTACGACGGTAAAGCAGGCGAGACGTTTTGGGCGATATCAGATATTGGCTGGGCAGTCGGACATTCGTATACGATTTATGCGCCATTGCTAGCGGGTATGACCAGTGTCATGTATGAAGGCTTACCACACTTACCGAACCCAGGTATCTGGTGGCGTATTGTTGAAGCCAATAAAGTTAATATCCTGTTTACGGCGCCTACAGGCGTACGCATGCTCAAAAAGCAAGATGAAAGCTGGATGACGCGCTACGATGTGTCTAGTGTCAAGTCGTTCTTTTTGGCAGGTGAGCCGCTTGATGAGTCAACGGCTAATTGGTTGTCTCAGCATTTAGGCGTGCCGATTTTAGATCACTATTGGCAGACAGAGTCTGGCTGGCCGATCTTGAGTCATACACCAAAATTCAATCATAAACCGCATAAGCAGGGTTCGCCCGGTTATCCTATGTACGGTTATGAGGCGCAAGTCATCAATGAAGAGACAGGTGAACCTTGCAGCGCGGGCGAAAAAGGATTGCTTGCGATTAAAGCGCCGCTGCCACCTGGTTGTCTTACCACGGTATGGCGCAACGATGAGCGCTTTGTCAGCAGTTACTTTGGTCTGTTTGATGGCCAGCAGTATTCTACCTCAGACTATGCAGTGACAGATGAAGACGGTTACTTTTACATCTTGGGGCGTACCGATGACGTGATAAACGTCGCAGGCCATCGAATAGGCACGCAAGAGATTGAAGAAGCAATTAGTACCCATCCAGAGATGGCAGAATGCGCTGTGGTAGGTATTCAAGATGAGCTAAAAGGTGAGCTACCAATTGCGTTCTGCGTCCTAAAAGATCAATCGCAAGTCGAAACTACCGAAAACCGCTTCCGCATTGAGCAGCAAGTGATAGGTGCTGTGGTCAAATCCTTAGGCGGTATTGCAAGGCCAGCGGCCATTTATTTCCCGCAAGCGTTGCCAAAGACGCGTTCTGGTAAAATTTTACGCCGATCTATTCGGGCGTTAGCAGAGGATAAGCCTACAGGCGATATGTCGACGCTTGATAATCCAGCTGCTATTGATGCGATTAAGCAATCGATGAAGGACTATTAGTTGGTATAGGATAGCAACTATGTTGGTAGCGCCTAAAAACTAGGCTGATTTTTTAAAGCTCATGAGCAATCATGGGCTTTTTTGTTTTTGTTATTTGGGCAAATCCCCTTTAACAAAACAAACTTAGCGAAAATTGCGATAAAGCGCTTGACCGTAAAATTGATTTATTGTTATAGTCAATAACGATACAAAATAAATCATTTTAAAATTTGGTTTTCTATAAATATTTTACAAATAACTATTTATAGCGCTTAACTTTTAATGAATACCCAGATGCCGTCACACGGTAGTCTCGCAAAAAAGATAAGGATATCTTATGCACCACGTTCAGCAGCTCATCAATGGTCAGTTCGTACAATCAAACACCGACGAATGGATTGATATCACCGATCCAGCGACCCAAGAAGTCATCGCAAAAGTCCCGCAAACCACCAATGATGAGATTAATCAAGCGGTTGCCGCCGCACAGACAGCATTCGAAACATGGCGAAAAACGCCAATCACCACGCGTGCTCGTATCTTTTTAAAGTATCAATCTCTTATTCGCGAGCATATGGATGAGTTGGCAGAAATCTTGACCGCAGAGCAAGGCAAAACGATTGCTGATGCGCGTGGCGATGTGTTCCGCGGCCTAGAAGTGGTAGAACATGCCGCTGGTATTGCCAATTTGCAAATTGGCGATTTTGTAGAAAACGTCGCATCAGGCGTTGATACATATAGCATTTGGCAACCACTCGGTGTTTGTGCTGGTATCACGCCATTTAACTTCCCTGCGATGATTCCACTATGGATGTTCCCAATGGCGATTGCTACGGGTAATACATTTATCCTAAAGCCTTCTGAACAAGATCCGATGGTGACTATGCGCCTCGTGGAGCTGGCGATTGAAGCGGGTGTACCAGAAGGCGTTCTTAATGTGGTGCATGGTGGCAAAGCAACCGTCGATGCTATCTGTGACCATCCAGATATCAAAGCGGTTTCTTTTGTGGGTTCTACCAACGTTGGTAAACATGTCTATGAGCGTGCCAGCCAATCAGGTAAGCGTGCCCAGTGCATGATGGGTGCAAAAAACCATGGTGTGATCTTGCCTGATGCAAATAAAGAACAAACGCTCAATCAGCTAGCAGGCGCAGCATTTGGCGCCGCTGGTCAACGCTGTATGGCATTATCAGTGGTCGTGCTAGTAGGCGCAGCTGGTGAGTGGATTGATGAAATCAAAGCCAAAGCAGAAAGCTTAGTCGTCTCAGCAGGTAAGAATGACAAGGATTTGGGGCCATTGATTTCTCCAGCGGCAAAAGCCCGTGTCGAGCATTTGATTGGAACTGGAGTAGAAGAGGGCGCAAGCTTAATACTTGACGGTCGCGGAATTACTGTTGAAGGGTTTGAGAACGGTAACTTTGTTGGCCCAACTATCTTTGATAATGTCACAAGCGACATGCAAATTTATAAAGAGGAAATATTCGGACCAGTACTGTGCATTATGCGCGCTGATAGCTTGGACGAAGCAATTGCACTGCTCAATGCCAATCCACATGGCAATGGTACCGCAATATTTACCCAGTCAGGAGCGGCAGCCCACAAATTCCAACAAGACATCCAAGTCGGTCAAATTGGTATTAATTTGCCAATTCCTGTGCCACTACCAATGTTCTCATTCTCAGGTTCACGTGGCAGTAAGCTTGGCGACCTAGGTCCTTATGGCAAGCAAGCCGTACAGTTCTATACTCAGACGAAGACAGTGACGGCACGTTGGTTCGATGATGAAGCGAGCCGCGGTGTTAATACGACAATTTCGATTTAATCGTCGGATTACTATATTTTCGGTATAACGTTAATACGACTTGCGGTACTATTGAACGCAATTTTATTATCGTTATGCCGTTATCATATAGCGCTAATGTCTTATAAAATCTCTGACCAGCAATTTTATTATCGTTATGCCGTTATCATATAGCGCTGATGTCTTATAAAATTTGTGACTAACACTTTTACTGAAGCTTTTATCAAATCTAAGCCTTTATATCTGATCTATAAGAACAAGGATGACCCTATGGATTTTTCATTGACCGATGACCAAGTTGCCTTTCGCCAAACGGCCCGTCAGTTTGCACAAAAAGAGCTCAAGCCGAACGCTGCTGAATGGGATCGCACCTCGCATTTCCCAGTGGACATCATCAAAAAATCTGGTGAGCTTGGCTTTTTGGGGCTATACACCAATCCAGAATATGACGGCTTGGGCCTACCAAGACTTGACTCAGCAATGGTATTCGAAGAGCTGGCATGGGGTGATACATCCGTGGCGGCTTATATGAGCATCCATAATATGGCCGCATGGATGATCGGCGAATATGGCAGCGAACCCTTATGCAAAAAATATTTGCCTAATATGGTTAGTGGTGAGTGGCTTGGCAGCTATTGCCTAACAGAGCCAAATGCAGGGTCTGATGCGGCCTCACTACGTACCAAAGCCGACAAGCAGGGCGATCATTACGTACTAAATGGTGAAAAAACCTTTATCTCTGGCGCAGGCTCAACTGATGTATTGGTGGTAATGGCGCGTACAGGTGGTGCTGGGCCAAAAGGTGTATCAGCATTTGTTGTAGATGCCAACAGTGCTGGTATCGAATATGGCAAAAATGAGCACAAAATGGGCTGGAAAGCACAGCCGACACGGACGATTAGCTTTAAAGATGTCAAAGTCCCAGCAGAAAACCTGATAGGTGAGGAAGGCCAAGGTTTTCGTATCGCGATGAAAGGACTCGATGGTGGTCGTATTAATATCGGTATTTGCGCAGTAGGAACGGCACAATCTGCATTAGAGACGGCAACTAGTTACGTGCAAGAGCGCAGTCAATTTGGCAGTCCAATCGCAAGCCTACAGTCCGTACAGTTTAAACTTGCTGATATGTTGACTCAGACCATCGCAGCGCGCCAGATGCTCTATCTTGCGGCGAGTAAAGTCGACAACAATGATGGGCAAGCGTCTACCTACTGCGCAATGGCAAAGCGTCTCTCCACCGATCTTTGTTTCGATGTTGCCAATGAAGCTCTGCAATTGCACGGCGGCTATGGGTATTTAAACGAATATCCACTTGAGCGCCACGTACGCGATTTACGTGTGCATCAAATTCTAGAAGGCACCAATGAGATCATGCGCGTGATTATTTCGCGCCAAGTCTTGCAGGATGAAGGGTTAAGTCAACTGCGCTAATTTATCTCGCTTTACTAAAACAAGGATGTTTTATGACAGAGTATACAAATCTGAAGCTATCAATTGATGGTCATACCGCCATATTGACGTTGAATAACCCACCGGCACATACGTGGACGATGGATAGTCTGCATGCACTTAAACAGCTCATCACAGATCTCAATGCCAATGACGATATCTACGCATTAATCGTGCATGGAGATGGTGAAAAATTCTTCTCGGCTGGTGCAGATTTAAACAATTTTTCAGATGGTGATAAAGGCCGCGCAATAAGCATGGCGATTGCATTTGGCGAAGCGTTTGAGGCCCTGTCTGCCTATCGCGGTGTCAGTATTGCCGTCATCAACGGCTATGCGATGGGCGGCGGATTGGAGTGTGCGCTCGCCTGTGATATCCGTATTGCAGAAGCGCACGCTCAGATGGCACTGCCAGAGACAGGTGTGGGGTTACTGCCCTGTGCAGGTGGTACCCAAAACCTACCTTGGCTAGTCGGTGAAGGTTGGGCCAAGCGCATGATACTGTGCGGTGAGCGCGTCGATGCAGATACGGCACTGCGTATCGGTCTGGTTGAAGAGGTCACTGCAAAAGGCGCGGGACTACAAGCCGCTCAAGATTTGGCAAAAAAAGTCGCTAAGCAATCACCCGTCGCTGTCAGTTATTCCAAAGCACTTATTCAGGCGGCTAGAGACACACCGCCTGCACAAAATCTTATCCATGAGCGTGAAGCTTTCGTCAAGCTATTTGACACAATGGATCAGCGCGAAGGTGTACAAGCCTTTTTAGAAAAGCGTCAACCCAGTTGGCAAAACAAATAATCAGCGGTCAAAACGCTTGAGCCATTTTTATTATTTAATTTTGTAGGTCACTTTTATGACAGCAGCTACGACATCGACTAACGACACCAACAGCACTAACGCGCAAACATCAGCCAATAATACAGCACAAGAAGCGTCTGTATTGTTCAATACTGAACCGACAGATTGTGGGCATTTGATTGGAGTCGTGACACTCAATACACCAAAATCGCTTAATGCGCTCAGTGTTGATATGTGCCAACTGCTAGCAGCGCAGTTAGAGCAATGGCAAGCGGATGATCAAGTAGTGGCGCTTGTGTTAAAAGGTGCAGGCGATAAGGCCTTTTGTGCTGGCGGTGATATCCGTAAGCTTTATGACAGTATGTCTACTAGTGCACCAATGCCAAACCCTTATGCTACTGAGTTTTTCAGTCACGAATATCGTCTATATCGTCAAATGCACTTTTACTCAAAACCTCTAATATTATGGGGTGATGGCATTATTATGGGCGGCGGTATGGGGCTGATGGCAGGATGCAGTCATCGTGTCGTCACTGAGCGTACGCGTTTTGCTATGCCTGAGATTACTATTGGCCTATTTCCTGATGCTTCAGGCAGTTGGTTTTTGCAGCGAATGCCCGCCAAAACAGGTTTGTTCTTAGGTCTAACTGGCGCGATGTGCAACGGTAATGATGCACTGTTGGCCAACCTAGCAGAGTATGCTGTTGCAAGTCATGATTATGATGCTGTCATACAATGTCTTAAGCAGAGCGACTGGCAAACGCTAGATAGTGCCAGTAGTTCAAACAAGTTCCATCATAATAGTGCGCATAGTATCGTCAGCCGTGCACTGGCTAGGCTACCAGTAGCCGAACTGCCTGATAGTAAACTTGCGATGTACTGGCAGCCTATTCAGCAATTGATGAGCAGCGGTGGTTTGGCAGATATTGATGCCTTGCTACAAAGCGATGAAGCGCTTACAGTGTTGAGCAAAGACTTTGCAGAAGACAGTTGGACGCAGCGAGCAGTCGCAACCTATCGGCATGGTTGCCCAGTAACGGCAGCGTTAACCTACGCGCTGTATCAAAAAGTCTCTGATTTATCGATCGAACAAGTACTTTATTTAGAAACCAACGTGGCAGTACATTGTGCAGCCAATCCTGATTTCAAAGAAGGCGTGCGGGCATTATTGATTGATAAGGATAAAGATCCGCAGTGGTCGCGCTCATTGGTAGACTGCCTAAGTGTAGAAGGCCAAGCGTATATCGATAAGCACTTTGCCAATCCTTATACAAACAGTGAGCACCCTCTAGACGGTTGGTTGAGTGAGGAAGCTTTGGGCAGTCAGTATGTGCGCTAATTATTTACAGACAACTCAAAAAGTAAGACAGATAACGTTTTTTAAAACTTTTAAAAAGCATCATAAAACATGATGTAGATATATGACTAACAAATATTGTCAAATGGTATGTAGCAATGGCTACATCATAAATCATCAAGGAGTGATGAGATGGGTACAAAGGATACAAGTACAATGAATAATAACTCTAAACCAAATATTGCCTTTATTGGGCTTGGTAATATGGGTGCGCCTATGGCAGAAAACTTATTAAAGGCAGGCTATACACTTTCTGTCTTCGATCTGTCTGACGCAGCAACCCAGCGCTTAGAAAAAGCAGGTGCTCGCGTGGCACAGAGTCCTAAAGATGCGGCGAGCAATGCTCAAGTTGTCATTAGTATGTTGCCGGCGGGTCAGCATGTGCATTCTGTGTATCTGGGTGATAGTGGCGCTGATGGGTTATTGGCAGAATTACCAAAAGGTACGCTTGTGATTGACAGTAGTACGATAGCGGCTGCTGATGCTAGAACAGTGGCAGACGCTGCAAGCCAGCTTGGCATCGACTTTTTGGACGCCCCAGTATCTGGCGGGACAGGTGGGGCGATTGCTGGTAGCTTGACCTTTATTGTTGGTGGTGATGACGACGCTTTTGCCAAAGCTGAGCCGATACTTGCTGTAATGGGAAAAAACATTTTTCATGCAGGCGAGCATGGCGCAGGACAAGTTGCGAAGATTTGCAATAACATGCTGTTAGGTATCCTAATGGCAGGCACGGCAGAGGCGATTAATTTAGGAGTCAAGAACGGTCTAGATCCCAAAGTATTATCAGATATTATGCTACAAAGCTCAGGCCGTAACTGGACATTAGAGGTCTATAACCCTTATCCGCAAGTTATGGAAAACGTCCCATCTAGCAATGGCTACCAAGGTGGTTTTATGAGTAAGCTGATGCAAAAAGATCTCAATCTTGCCATGCAAACGGCTCAAGATACTCATGTAGACACGCCAATGGGTGCCAAGGCAACAGAGTTATATGCCACGCATGCGCTTGAGAACGGTGATAAAGACTTCTCTAGTATTATGGGCTGTCATGATGCCTCGGTATTGTTTTAGGATTATCTTAGAAATAACGACTCATATACTCAATCACTCTTAATATCATGAATAGTGAGAACTGATTAAAGAAAGCGTATTCGATGAAAAAAGGTTCATGCTATGTTTATAGCTTGAACCTTTTTTTAATTTGATCATAGTAATGAATGAGTAATGACTCCATTAGCTTTGTAGATCATACACGAGAGCTTGGATATCTTGCGCTGCTTGCTGTAGTCGAGGCACATGAGTCAGCAATTCGTCGAGCGATACGCGTATCGTCGGTGCATGCAGGTACAATGAGGCCAGATAGCGCGACTTTTTGTCCAAGACAGGCACCGCCACCGCCACCATCTCAGAGATAAACTCCTCGTTATCAATACCAATGCCAGTGGTAGCGATACGATCGAGCTCGGCATTCAAGGCGTCAATATCAGTGATGGTGTTTTTGGTAAATTTATCTAATGGTAGACCTTGCAGTATTTTATTGCGACTGGTGGTAGACAATTGGCTCAAATACAACTTGCCAGTTGCTGTACACCACATGGGCGACTTCGCTCCTACAGGAAGGTATATCTGCAATGGTAAAGTCGTTTGTGCGCGGTTGGTATAAATCATATTCATATGATAAGGAACACCGATACCGCAAGTTTCTTTGAGCTCATCAACCAGTTTTTGCAAAATCATCTGGCGCTCATTAAAGAATAACCGCTGCTGCCAAAGCTCAACGCTCAGATTGCGTACCCGTTTACCAGGAACAATACCGCCACCGATATCAACGGTCAAAAAACCATCGTCGACCAAATTCTGAATCAAACGGTGTATGGTTGGTTTAGGAATATCCAACTCTTGCGATAGCTCAAGTGGAGAGAGAGGTTTAGAAGCATATGACACGGCTTCTATGATCTCTAACACACGGGTAATCGAGGATACTTTAGGCATATAAAAGGCTCAGTAGTGGTAAAAGGGATGAGGCTGACGAGACTATAACGTTTTCATAACGAAGACAAATAGTAATAAATCTGCATTCCCACAGTAGATCTATCGCTATGTCTAATTTAGCACAATATCAAGCTGAGACAAGGATTAGTGACACTATATAAGAACATTTGTACTGTTAGCTTCAATATTTACAATTTTTTCTAAGCGAAACAGTAGACACCTCAACTCACATACTGCAACATTCTGTAGTAATAAGCTATATAACTGGTGTTGAGTTGAGCCGCTGACTCAGACATTATGATGAAACATTTTGTAATACCCTCACATGAACATTAAGCCAATCAATATTCATGTCTACACTGATTAATTGCTTTGAGAGGGTTTTGTAACAGGAATTCAAAGTTTTGCAGGTTGGTGTAGCAATTATTACAGTAACTATGCAATCTTTACATAACGGCAAATAAAAAGCGCATCCTTGGGGGTGACTTTTTGAGTCAAAATTGTTTTAATCTCTTCAACAAAATGGTGGTTTAAAAAAGAGCAAAATTATCATTTTTTACGGGCGAGTTATTTCACACTTTAGGAGAATAATTATGAAACTTATTAAACTTACAGCTATCTCTGCTGCTGTTCTAGCATCAACTGCTGCATTAGCAGCTGATCCAGTTATCGTTGTTGACGACAATGATGCGGTAGTATACGAAGCAGAGCCAGTTGCATATCAAGCAGCACAACCTTCTTATGCATACAACTCTGATGCTGGTATTGTACGCAACACTACTGGTGCTGTTGTTGGTACGACCAAAACTATCTTTAACACACTAACTCACCCAGCTTCTGTTAGTGCTGAAGCCGGTACTTTGGGTTATGGTGCTAGTCTTGGCTTTAGTGTGAACGACAAAACTGAACTACAAGCTGGTTGGGCAGGTGGCGATGCTGCTGAGCTTTTCGGCGGTGATTTTGATGCAAACGATGTAAACTATGATGTTGACACTGACTTTAGCAACCCATATCTAGGCGTGCAGTTACGTCCTATGGCTAACTGGTTCACTATGGGTGCTGGTATCATCGTTCCTGATAACGAAATCACAGCTACTGCTAATGCTAAAGATGCAGGCGATAATGGCTACTATCCAGTTGACGGCGCTCGTTACTTCGTAGGTACACCTGATGCTGGTCAAGTTGATGTAGCGCGTGGCGATATTACAGAAGTTGGTGGCGTGCAAGCTGATCTTGAGCATCGTAACAAGCTAGCTCCTTACTTAACTGTTGGTTTCCGCCCTAACATCACTAACAACTTCGGTGTATTTGGCGAGCTAGGTGCTGCGTATCTTGGTAAGACAACAGCAACTGTTAATGCTAACGGTGCTAACGGTGCACTTGCTGAAGATCAAATCAAGAAAGAATTAGAAGACGAGAACTATCTTGAGTGGATGCCAATCGTTAAACTTGGTGCAACTTACCGTTTCTAATCTAATCACAGTGTAAATACTGTCATTAGAAGAATCGAAGTGTGAAAAAACGACCCTTTTTAGGGTCGTTTTTTTATGTCTAAAAGAAAGTAAAGATAATAACTGCGAGAGCATTGTCAGATATGATCAAAAAACAACGACTGTTTGGTTCGATTGCAATATGGCAATTTGGTGATTGGATTGATTATCAGTATGACTGATAGTAACGAAGTCTTTATTTATATCATCAGTCAAGGCAGGGATCACATCAGAGTAATCTATACCTAAACCTTGTGCCAAAGTATACTGATGAATCTTGATAAAGCTTTCTTTGATTTGCCATAGTAACTTTGCAATATAATCACGCTGATTTTTTGGTAATGTCTGTAAGATAGTAATTTCATTATCTGAGTAAAAACGCTTGACGATATGCCAAGCGACATCATTGTGCTCGATGTCGATGCCAGCAGGGCAACGACGACTGATGACCGCTGCTATTTTGCTGTATGAAATAGCACCGATATTTTGATTAGATTTTTTATTGAATTCATTTTTATTATGAGCGGCTGTATGGCTAAAACAGACGTAATACTTGCTTTGGCGAAGACGATAGGGAAAGCTCGACTCATCTAAGGTATCGCTGATTTCTAGCTTATTAAGTAGCGTTTGTAGTAACTGTCTCACACCTTGGCGCTGCTGTTGACGTTGCCTGCGAGCGATACTGCGTTTTGATATTGGTTTTTGTACTACATGATAATGCCATTCGAAATGACGAAGCTCAGTAAAGACTATATGTGATGATGGACATACTGATAACCAGTATGAGTTATTCCACGCGCTGTTAATTCCTACAGGATTGGATAAGTTGCTTACTTGAGCAGTCACGCACCATGCTTCGCGGTCGAGCTGAATGTATTGGATTTGAGTTAGATTCATGGCTGGTATTATCATGATTGGTCATTAATATTTTTAATTGAAAACGAAATTTTTTTAGGAATATAAATAATATGCTTGAAATTAGGTATCTTACATTTGAGTTTGAAATATTTATATCTTACCTAGGGCGTGTCATCATTTAGATAACGAGGCTTAAAATGAGATAAATTGCAGTCAAACAAGGAAGAAATTGCAGAGAATATAGGTATATTCACAAAGTTTTTGACGATGTTTTGCAAAATTTAGCCATTTTAAGACCGTTAAATGATTTAATGGGCTAATTGATGACACGCCCTAGCCCAATAGAATATAAAAAGCCCAGTAATATAACATTACTGGGCTTTTTTAAAGCAAATGATTTTTGAATGACTCTTAGTAAGATAGCTCAGCACGGCGGTTTTGTGCATAAGCATCTTCGGTATTGCCAGCCGCTGCAGGACGTTCTTCACCATAGCTGATGACACGGATATTGTTGGCAGCGACACCTTGAGCAGCAAGATAGTTGCGTGCTGCTTGGGCACGGCGCTCACCGAGTGCCATATTGTATTCACGGCTGCCGCGCTCATCAGTATGACCTGCGATAACCACACCAGCTGCTGGATTTGAGTTTAATAGGCTCACGTGTTGGTTAAGGACACTCGCCGCTTGCGCAGTGATTTCGCTGCTATCAAAAGCAAAGTAGACAACCGCTTGTAAGTTTTCAGCACCAGTAATGACAGCGGTTGAGTTATCAACGATGACAGCACCATTATAGCCAACTTGACCACCTGGGATGCCTAGCGGCGCGACCACAACTTCTGAGGTAGCACGTTTAGTCGCACAACCTGTAGTGATTGCAATGGCGCTTGATAATACAGCTAAAACAGCGATCTTAGAAAAACTGATTGACATGACGAGCTCCTAAAATTTTAATTAAATTTATTTTTTAAACTGCTTACGATAAAACTCAGGCAATCTTTATCCATCATATACTAACTGTTAATTTATGTAAGTATTTTTACTGTAAATAACGATAGATAGATATGTAACGTATCACCAGCGGTGTTTGCCCCAGTTTTCAGGATTGGCCCAGTAATCAGCATTGAGCCAATTCGGTAGTTGTTTATAATCATATAAATTGAACTGCCAAAGCGTCGCTGATACAGTGGACGACGTTATGGATTCAATATCACTAATATCTAAAGAGGGCTCACTTAAGATATCAAATGGTGTAAATCCGTAAGGTTTCAAATCGATTGAACTATCAAGCGCAACCAGCAAGTGTGCTGCATAGAGATCACGATAACGCATGAGGGTAGGGATGTATTGATGTAACAGCTCTTGTGAGAGGATGGGTAGCCAAAAGCAAGCAAGTTCGTATCGTTCAAGCACATGCTGTTTAGCAAGCTCTGGTAAAGTGGAGACGTGCCATGCTTCAGCTGATACGTTACTATCATCTTTAACATTCGTATTTTTCTTTATCTGTTTTTGCAGAGTTGATAGTTCTGTTTTGTCGTGTGCTACCCATAACAGATCAGTCTGTTTATCCATCGTTTGTGCTTGTTTATCAAGTGAGCTATCAAGCGAAGGCATGAGAGCATCAACATACTCTATCAGTAAAGGTAACGTAATCTTTGAGTATTTGGCAGTGTGTGTTGTCATATAATAAGCCGTTTATGAAAGGTGAGTTATTAGTGCGCCCATTAAATCATTTTCATCGGCATTATCCAATTGTTGATTTAGTCATTTATATAGATGCCTATTAACACGCATGAATGTATACGAGGAAACGTATATAAAGGATAAACTCGGTTATCTCGATGCGCGTACTTGAAATATAAGGATTTAGGTCAATCTATCTATAAGCAGGAAACCATATATAACATGCGCTCGTTGTAACTTTCATTGTGACTTTGAGCGCCATAAACGTTGCTATAAAGACGAAAGCTATAATGCGAATAGCAAAACAATGACACTCATAACATATCATTAATAATAATAGGAAATCACATGTCTACTGCTGAAACCGTTGCTCAGATCATCAACCCTGAAATGCCAGATGTACCACCACATGCACCAAGTAAAATTAATCTAAAAGACTATCAGAAGCCAAGTTTTGATGTTGAAACGGTTCATTTGGACATTAAGCTATTTGAAGATTATGCTCAGGTAAATAGTACGCTTGAGATGGTACGCCAAACCGCAGGGGATATTGTCTTATTTGGCGAGTCATTAGAGCTGCTGTCTATTATCATGAATTATAAAGCGTTAAAATCTGAGCACTATCAGCAAGAAGATGGCAAGCTAACGATTTACAACGCTCCTGATCAGGTCACCTTAGATATTCAAGTACGTATCTGCCCGCAAACCAACACCGCGCTTGAAGGTCTATACATGGCAGGCAGTGGTGACGACACGATGTTTGTGACTCAGTGCGAGCCAGAAGGTTTCCGTAAGATTACTTTTTATCCTGATCGTCCTGATGTACTCGCGATATTTACCACTCGACTGGAAGCCGATAAGCGCTATCCAACGTTATTGGTCAACGGTAATTTAGTTGAAGCAGGTGAGGTCGCTGATGCGCCAGAGCGTCATTATGCGATTTGGCAGGATCCAACCAACAAGCCAAGCTATCTGTTTGCTTGTGTTATTGCTGATTTAGATGTGTTGACGGACTCTTATACAACCAGCGAAGGTCGAGAAGTATTACTTGAGGTTTACGCAAAATCTGCTGATATCGATAAATGTGATGTTGGTATGCAAGCCTTAAAAGACGCCATGAAGTGGGATGAGGTTAATTACGGCCGAGCCTATGATTTAGATCGCTATATGATTGTGGCAGTCAGTCAGTTCAATATGGGCGCAATGGAAAATAAGGGTCTTAATATTTTTAACACCGCTTGTGTGTTGTCCAGTCCTGAGACCACCACTGATGCGCGCAGTTTTAGCGTAAAAGCCATTATTGCTCACGAATATTTCCATAATTGGACAGGTAACCGTATCACTTGTCGTGACTGGTTTCAGCTGTGTTTAAAAGAAGGTTTTACGGTCTACCGTGATCAGTCGTTTTCAGCAGATCAGCAATCAAGTGCGGTACAGCGTATCGATGACGTAGCGACACTACGCGCGCATCAGTTTGCAGAGGATGCAGGCCCATTAGCACATCCAGTACGTCCAGAGAGCTTTGTTGAGATTAATAACTTTTATACGACAACTGTCTATGAGAAAGGCGCTGAAATTGTACGTATGATTGCCAACACGTTAGGGCCGGATGATTTTCGCAAAGGAACAGACGAGTATTTCCGTCGTTATGATGGACAAGCTGTAACGGTTGAAGACTTTTTATCAGCACTCAGTATCACTGATGACAAAATCGAGGACTTTATCGACTGGTATCGTCAGCCAGGTACGCCAGTGGTATCGGGCTCTCAAACTTATGATAGTGCGGCGCAGACATTAACGATTACCTTGAATCAGCAAACACGCCATGTGAAAGGCTTTGATGTACCAAAACCGTTGCCGATACCTGTAGCAACGGCATTGTTTGATAAAGATTCAGGCGTTATTGTCGCTGAGCGTATGTTATTGCTTGACGAGGCGACGCAAACGTTTGTGTTTGAAAATGTCGCAAGTGAGCCTGTTGTGTCTTTACTGCGTGATTTTAGTGCGCCAGTACAGCTCAACTATGATTACCAAGATGCAGACTTAGCATTTTTGCTCAAGCATGAAACCAATGGGTTTAACCGCTGGCAAGTCACCCAAATGCTGGTAAACCGTATTTTACTGCAAAGCCAAGGCGCGAAGAGCAGTCCTGATGTATATTTAGAAGCCTTGGCACAGACGTTGCCCGTTTTAGCAGCTGATGATGCGATGCTGGCCGCACGATTACTTGATATTCCTTCAGCGCAAGAGCTGGCTTCTGCCATTCCTCAAGACTACGATCCGGTACTAGTGAAAGAGCAGCGCGATGGGCTATATCAGCAAGTAGCAGATAAATTAAAAGAACAGTGGGCTGCGTTATACAATGATCTGCCAATGCAGTCTTATGAAGACAGTGCTGAAGCTCGAGGCATTCGTGCGCTGCGTAATGTGGTGCTTGATATGGTACTGACTGCTAACGTTGAAGGTGCAGCCGACTGGGCACAACAGCAATATGATAATGCTAGCTGCATGACAGAGCGTTTTGGTGCGTTGAAGGCGATGGTTAACCATCAATTAGTAGATGCAGATAAGTACTTATCGGACTTCTACGAGCGTTTCCAAGCAAACGATCTGGTGATTGATTTGTGGTTCAGTGTGCAAGCTGCCGCTGATGATGTGACACCTGATGTTATCAAGTCGTTAATTGCGCATACCGATTTTGATTGGAATACCCCTAATCGTGTCCGTTCAGTTATCAGCGCCTTTAGCTCGCAACCAACAGTACTATGGACAGCAGAGGGTCTGAAGATGTATACAGACGTCATCAAAAAACTCGATGATGCCAACCCCGTATTGGCATCGCGATTATTGCAAGTGCTGGCACGCTGGAATACGTTGGCTGAACCACGTCGTCAGATGGCACATGAGCAGCTAACAGACTTGCGCAAGAACGTTGCATCCAAGCATGTGCTTGAAAGCTTAGAGAGTGTATTAGGTGCTGCAAATAACTGATTGATAATAGCTAGGAAATAATTTTAGCTGTAATATTAACTTTAAAATAAAGCCAACCCCAAATTAGAGTTGGCTTTATTTCATTGAGCGTATAGAATTAATTGTCATTAAAAATTAAGCTGTTCAAGAAAGTGTTTCTCTTAAAATGATCCCAATAAAAAGCCCCTTTCGTATCAGTACGAAAAGGGCTTTTTAGTTTTTGCTTGAAGATATACTATCGTTAATAGCTATTAGCGGTTTGGCAGTACATCTTTTACCATATCACGTAAGCCACGCAATGCGGTGACAGTGCTATCCCAGTCTAGACAGCCATCAGTGATAGATTTACCGTACTCAAGCTGACTTAAATCAGCGGTTAGTTTTTGATTGCCGCCCTTTAGGTGACTTTCAATCATCATGCCGATGATTGATTTATTACCATTTTGAATTTGCTCAGCGACGTTTTGGATGACCATTGGCTGTAGATAAGGATCTTTACCTGAGTTGGCATGGCTTGAGTCAATCATGATTTTGCCATTGGTTTTGCCTTTTGCCAGCTCGTTCTCAACTTGAGCAACTGCCGTTTCATCATAATTAGGTTTGCCATTACCACCGCGGAGTACCACGTGTGCGTAAGGGTTGCCTTTCGATTTGATGATAGAAACCTTACCATCTGAGGATAGACCTAAGAAACTATGACCTTCTTTAACGGCTTGCATCGCATTGACAGCAACGGTCATACCGCCGTCAGTACCGTTTTTGAAGCCAACTGGGCAAGATAAGCCTGAGCTCATTTCACGGTGTGTTTGACTCTCGGTAGTACGTGCGCCAATCGCTGACCAGCTGATTAAATCCTGCATGTATTGCGGCGTGTTTGGATCAAGGGCTTCAGTCGCACAAGGCAAGCCTTTTTCATTCAAATCAAGCAATAACTTGCGAGCCGTGCGCAAGCCTTTTTCGATATCAAAGCTGTCATTCATATCAGGGTCATTAATCATACCCTTCCAACCGACCGTGGTACGAGGTTTTTCAAAATAAACACGCATGACGACAAATACGCTGTCTTCGATCTCTTTTGCCAATACGGCCAAGCGATCGGCATACTCATGGGCCGCTTTAATATCGTGGATAGAGCAGGGTCCAATGACCACAAACAGGCGCTTGTCTTTGCCGTCCAAGATATTTTGGATAGTGTTTCGACCGTTTAGTACGGTTTTGTATGCGTCGTCTGATAGAGGTAGCTCAGTTTTTAGCTCAGCGGGAGTAATCAAAGGAATAAATTTTTCAATATTCACGTCGTCAATGTCTGCATTATGGGTAACTGATGTTGTCATGGTTATATATCGTCTAGCTGATTTATAGGAATATTCATTATGCGGACAAAAGTGTTGGTTGACAAGGGTAGTCCGGTAGTTAATTGACTGATAACTGGAATGAGGAAACTAAAACTTAGTTATACTTACACATGATTAAGGTTATATTTGAATTCGCAAATGCACGTTTGGTATTTCGTTTTTCTGTCTATTAATAAGGATGAATTAAGTACTGGATGCTCAACGCTCAGTTTTTATGCGTGAATTTAGCTATTTCTATCATCGTCACGTATGATAGCGACCGCGACGGCTTTATGATCACACACTAAAATGATTGCACACTAACACATGAATGCCAAAAAATAGGCACAGATAAAATGTGTATGTGATCAATCTCTATCATTGACTGACTGTGTTATATTTTACAACAACGATTTATTTTATTTGTATATCTTTAATATTGAGAGCTTGTCATGACAGATTCTGCTACGTCTCATCCACATACTGATTCCATCAGCCAAACAGAGACGAATTTTAATAAACCCAAAACGACTACCACGCCGCTAGTGATAGCCATTGTCGCGGGTGAAGTGTCAGGTGACAGTTTGGGCGCAGATTTTATGCAACAGATGAATAATCTGCGTGATGACATCGTCTGGGTAGGCGTGGGTGGCACTAAAATGCAAGCGCAAGGATTGCAAAGTATTTTCCCATTAGAGCGTTTGGCAGTGATGGGACTGGTTGAAGTCATGGCACAGCTACCAGATTTGCTCAAAGCACGCCGCGAGCTATTGAGTGCGTTTAAGACAGCCAATATCGATTGGTTTGTCGGTATTGATGCACCTGATTTTAACCTACGGGTCGCTAAGAAACTCAAGCCACAAGGCGTGTTCTGTGTGCAATATGTCAGTCCTTCTATTTGGGCATGGCGTGAGTCGCGTATACATAATATTAAAGCGGCAACTGATTTGGTATTGTGCCTATTCCCATTTGAGCTACCGGTTTATGAACGCCATAATCATCCGGCGATCTGTGTGGGGCATCCGTTGCTACGAACCATTGATCAAGCATTGATAGACACGCCAATCAATCAGCGCCGTAGCGAGCTGGTCTGGCAAAATGATGGTCTGCAGCAGTTTTTTATTGAACGGTTTGATGATGTCAGCCAGCTTATCTGCGTGATGCCGGGCTCTCGGCGTGGCGAAATTACCGCTATTTTGCCATTGATGCTTGACGGCATTCAAAAACTCATACTACTAGATCCAAAGCTGTGTTTTATCATTCCAACAGTTGATCAAAATCACCAATATATTGTGCAAGAAGTCATTGACCAATGCTCAGAGCAACTGCGGGCGGCTATCGTCGTCGTTTATGATGATACTCAGCCAGAGTTTAGTCAGCATGCGATGGCAGCGTCAGATATCGTGATGCTAGCCTCTGGGACAGCAACGCTGGAAGCGATGCTGCTTGAGCGTCCAATGGTGGTGGTTTATCAATTGAATCAGCTCACTTATCAAATTGCCAAACGTCTGGTAAAAGTGCCTTATGTGGCACTGCCTAACATATTGGCTAGTGCGCCGATTGTACCTGAGCTTATTCAAGAGCAGGCAAGTGGGGATAATATTTGTCGTACAGTGATGCGTTTACTACAGCCACGTGCTTATGCTGAGCAATTAAAAGATCTGTTGGAGACAAAACACACGTTGCAGCAGCAAAGTAACCATGAGCCGGCAAATAGCGTAATTGAGCAATATTTTATGAGCGATAGTAATGCTTCCAATCCTACCCAACCTAGAAAGACTTTTTAAGATTATGCAAATTCAACTTAGCACAGAAAACCTAGGCCAGATAATTGACGTCAATATTGATCATATCGATGTCAAAGGGCAATATGTTCAATTGGCGGCGCCTATACGTTTATATGGACAGTTAAATACCTCCAAGCTGTTTGCTCAATATGAACGCGATGAAGTGCAAAGCTCAAAACAGTCAATATTAAAAATTGGCGTTGATGAAGCAGGACGTGGACCATTACTAGGCAGTGTCAATGTGGCCGCTGCGATATTGCCTTCGACTTGGTCAGGATTGATTGAGGAACAACCACTCAAAGACACGCCATTGTCGATACTGACAGATTCCAAAAAGCTGAGTGAAAAAAAGCGCGATCTTCTTTATCCATTGGTACAGCAGCATGCAGTCGGTTATATCATCGCTGATATACCAGCAGCCGTTATCGACCAAGTTAATATTTTGCAGGCTACCATGCTCGGTATGCGGTTATGCACCGAAGCTTTGCTAGAAGCAGTTTTTAAATATCTTTCTAAAACTAAAAGTCTTACCAGCACATCACTTGATAAATTACAGGTAGAGGCGTTGTTTGATGGTAATCGTTGTCCTGAGCTGAATACGGCTAAGATTGAAGCGATGGGTATCTTACCATCGGACATTGACTGTCAAGCATGGGTGAAGGGTGATGCACGTCATATCAGTATCGCAGCGGCTAGTATATTGGCAAAAGTGAGCCGTGATGAAACCATGTATGCTCTTGATATGCAGCATCCAGAATATGGTATTGCCAAACATAAAGGCTATCCAACTCGCGCACATATGGAAGCCATTGAGAGACATGGTGTCTTATCAGCACATAGGCGCAGTTTTGCACCAGTGAGAAAGGCATTAGATAGCTAATCTTAAATGGCAGTATTTTGTCTAAAAATCGTCTAATGATAAAGATTTAATGTACCAGCAGAAAGGAGCTATCTACCTATGTTAACAAATAGACAAATTTCCAGAAAAATAACGAGCGAAAGTTTATAAAATGTAATATAGTATGTTGCTATTGGTATAAAATGCTGTTAAATCAATGACTAAGATTTTATTTTGAGTTTTATTCTCACTATGAATTATATATATTACTATTTTATAGGATAAGAAATGATGGCTAATACCCCTCAAAAGAACCTTGCTGTAGTGCTTTTCTTAGCGGTATTTTTAACGGCCTGCGGTGGTGGCGGTGGCGACTCTGATAATGGTTCTGCATCTAACGAAACACCGAGCCAGCCACAAGAAGCAGTTGTTTCAGAACCAATGACTTCAGCACCAGTAACAGCGACGCCTGATGAGCAGGATAGTGAGCCAAGCGATAGTAATCCCATTAATGAAAGCAACGTGCCAACTGAGAATAATCCACAAGCAGCCTTAAGTGCTAATAATCAATTCAGTCTTGCAAGAACCAGTTGTGGCTTAGGTGGTTTATCTGTTGATACGGCGCTTGATGATATTGCGATTAAGCACGCAAACTATATCAAATACGTATTTACTAATAGCACACCGACCAGTTTCAATGCGCATGTCGAAAATGAAATCAGCGATATTGCTAGTGTGACAGGTAGCAATAACCCATTCTTCGGTGGCTTAGATTTTTCAGATCGCTTATTAAACGCAAAATACAGCAACGCACAATATGGCGCCACAGAAAATATTGCTCAATCTGTCTATTACAGTTCAGCAGGAAGCTTTCTGAAAACGGATGTGGTCGCAACCTCAATGGCCAAGTCCTTATTGGCAGCACCCTATCATTTGCGTTCATTGATGCTACCCACCTCAAGCGTTGTTGGCTCAGGCATGGTTTTATATAAACCTGATGCCAAAAATCCAGCTCTTAATCAAGGTTATGTATTGGTTAGCCATGCCTCAGCGACTAGAGCGACCAGAGATAAAACCATGTCAGGTGTTTTTACCTATCCCTGTCAAGGTGTGACTGATACAGTAACTGCTCTGTATAATGAGTCGCCAAACCCTGTTAGAGGGACGGGTCGCGATTTGCGTACCGATCCTATCGGACAGCCGGTTTATGTGAGTCTGCCATCAGCGACCAAGATCAAAGTAAGCAACATCAAGTTCCGAGATACTCAGCGAAATACTAATGTACCGATTCAGTTGATCGACTTTGATAACGATCCGTATGTGAACACCAACTACGCATTACCAGCGAATGAAGCATTTATTTTGCCATTGACTGACGCACTAAAAAGTTGTGGTGAAGTCGCTCGTACAAAAAATCAAAGCAAGCAATGTGGTCTCTATGGCGATACTCAGTATCAAGTGAGCTTTGATATCTTGATTGATGATAAAAACTTAGAAAGTAAGTCATTCACTTTTACGACCGGTAAGGTAAATTATTAGTTAAGCCATTTAATCAATCGTACAAGCAAAAGGGCTGAACCAGATAACTGGTTCAGTCCTTGTTTTATATGAAGACACTATAAAAATGTGACAAAGTAAGCAGACTGAATAAAATCTACTTTAAAATGAAGAGTTCGGCTGTTGCAAAAAGGCTTTTTCATCCTCAGTTGATTTGCGCCCTAGTACCTCATTACGATGTGGGTAACGCCCAAATTGATCAATAATTTCTTTATGACGATATTCAAAATCTAGGGTGGTTTCATCATTCAATTGCTGAAATAGGGGTAGATAACGGTCGTGAATCAGCGCTGATTCAGAATGCATAAACGGTATAATCATAAATCGACGCCACTGCATCGGTAAAGTATCAAAGTATGGCTGCTGAATGGCTTCTTGTGCTAAGACTAATGCCATACCGTCTTGGGCAAAAGCACAGGCTTGTTTGCGACATAGGTTTCGTGAAAACTGATCTAAGACAATGATTTCTGCCAGTCGCCCTGCTAGCGCTGTTATTGAACTATTGCCATCCAATGAGGACTCTGCGAGGCACCATTTAACGCATTCACCTTGCTTTGCTGCCTGCCAAATATCACCAAAATTATCCTTTATCTGCTTATCAAAACGATTGTTTTGTTCAAACCAACACGCTTCATTATCTTTATCAAACCAAAAATCCAATACTGCACGCGCATCCGGATCGAGATAGGTCAAATCTATACTTTTTGGATCGAGTTGAGAGGCATGGGATCGACTGGCAGAGGTGGAATAATCGGTTGAGAGTGCCATAAGATATTCTAATTATGATGGATTTAGTCTACTATAGCGCAAATATTTATATCTGTCTGTCAAGATACCAACAGCAGAGTGTCTATTAGGTAACCTATTATGAATGTAAAAAATCTAGAGAATTCTATCAATGCGACATTGCCACCAACGCCTTACTATGTGCTTGATGAAGCAGCTATCGTTGCCAATATGAAAATCATTGCTCGCCTATGTGAGCTGTCTGGTGCAAAGGCATTATTGGCACTAAAATGCTTTGCTACATGGGGCGTATTTGATGTGATGCAGCCTTATCTACATGGCACGACTTCGTCTTCACTTAACGAAGTCAGATTGGGCTATGAGACCTTTGGTAATAATACAGATGCTGATAGCCAAGATAAAAAAGAAACGCATGCTTATAGCGTTGCCTATAGCGCAGATGAAATCCCTGAAGTATTGAACTATGCGGATAAAATCATCTTTAACTCAATCTCACAGCTAACTGCTTTTAAAGATCAAGCGGCAGCGCAAGGTGTTCCAGTAGGCTTACGATTAAATCCAAAAACCAGCAACTCATCATTTTTGATTGCTGATCCTGCACGTCCGTTTAGTCGCCTTGGTGAGCATGACAAAGATAAAATCGCAGCGGTACTTAGTGATATTACTGGGGTGATGATTCATAACAATTGCGAGAATGACAGCTTTGAAGCCTTTAGTGAAAGCTTGGCTGATATCGAAGCTAGATTTGGTGATATCTTAGTGCAGCTTGAGTGGGTGAGCTTAGGCGGCGGTATCCATTTTATCGCGCCTGACTATCCACTAGAGAAACTGGCTGCACGTTTGAAAAAATTTAGCGAAACTTATGGTGTGCAAGTCTATCTTGAGCCAGGCGAAGCAAGTATCCATGGCGCGGGCACGTTGGTGACGACGGTGTTAGACACCATGCATAATCAAAAAAATCTCGCCGTCGTTGATGCTTCTATTGAAGCACATATGCTCGACTTGCTTATCTATCGTGAGTCAGCACCGATTGCTGCGATCAATAATAGTCCTGCCGATATTGCGCCTATTGGCAATCCTGCAGAAACTGCACCGTCTGAAGCCAATGCTGAGTCAGCAGACCATACCATTATTTATGGTCGTTCTTGCTTGGCAGGTGATATCTTTGGTGAGTATGCATTACCGAGTAATCTTCAGATAGGCGATAAGATTGCCTTTGGCAATGCTGCCGGTTATACGATGGTCAAGAAAAACTGGTTCAATGGGGTCAATATGCCAGCGATAGTCATCCACCGTTTGGATGGCAGTACTGATATCCAGCGTGAGTTTGACTATGAGGAATATAAAGCCAGCCTATCTTAAGGTGTAGCCTTTAAGACTACGCTATTGTCGGGTTTTTGTATTTTTAATGATTAAAAAACAAAGGCTGAATCTGTATTAGTAGGCATTTTAGTATCTCTACTTTTTATACATATTTTTTACCGATAAGGGAATAAAAATTGTTATAATCGCGTCGGGCAAATACTAGAGTGGTATCTGCCCGACGGGTGCGTGGGTTTTCCTCGGTCTTCCTTTTTAATTCACGCATATCATTCACTCGTTTTTGTTTTGCATAGCCGCGATCAACGGTATCGACAGGGACACAAAGGAGGATTGTTCATTGAACACAAACCAACAAGCCAAATCTAACAAAAAAGACGTACTCATCATCGGAGCAGGCGGTGTCGCTCAAGTGGTCGCGCATAAATGTGCGATGCATAATGATGTGCTTGGCGAGATCCATATCGCCTCACGTACCAAAGACAAATGCGATGCCATCGCGCAGAGCGTAAAAGAAAAAGACAGCTTTAAACAGGCTGCGGTCTTGCATACGCATCAGGTCGATGCAATGGACAGCCAAGCACTCGTGCAGCTGATACAAGACACAAAAATACAAATACTCATCAATGTTGGCTCGGCATTTATCAATATGACCGTACTAGAAGCCTGCATTGAGACAGGTACTGCCTACATAGATACGGCTATTCATGAAGATCCACGTAAGATTTGTGAGACGCCGCCGTGGTACAACAACTATGAGTGGCAACGTAAACAGCGCTGCGCAGACAATAATGTCACAGCTATTCTAGGCGCAGGCTTTGATCCCGGTATGGTCAACGCTTATGCACGCTTGGGCTATGACATGATGGATGCAGGATCTGTGACTGATATCGATATCATTGATATCAATGCGGGCAGCCATGGCAAATACTTTGCGACTAACTTTGACCCAGAGATCAACTTCCGTGAGTTCACCGGTACGGTTTATTCTTGGCAAGACAGCAAATGGCAGTCTAACAAAATGTTTGAAGTCAAACGTACGGATGATTTGCCAGTTGTGGGCGTGCAAAACAGCTATCTGAGCGGTCATGACGAAGTGCATTCATTGTCAGCCAATCTAGATGTACCAAACATTCGCTTTTGGATGGGCTTTGGTGAGCACTACATCAATGTCTTCACCGTTTTACAAAGCTTAGGATTGCTTTCTGAGCAGCCAGTGACGACTGCTGAAGGCCAAGAAGTTGTGCCGTTGAAAGTTGTTAAGGCGGTACTACCAGATCCAAGCTCGCTGGCACCAGAATATACAGGCAAGACCTGCATTGGTGACAAAGTCAAAGGCAAAATCAATGGCGTTGAGACGGAAGTGTTTATCTACAATGTCTCAGATCATAAAGACGCTTATAACGAAGTGGGTAGCCAAGGTATTTCGTATACCGCAGGCGTGCCACCTGTTGCTGCTGCAATACTAGTCGCGACTGGCGAATGGGATGCAGGCAAGATGGTCAATGTCGAAGAGTTAGATGCTAAGCCATTTATCAATCTGCTCAACAAGATTGGTATACCAACGCGTATCAAAGATAGCGAAGGCGATAGAGCGCTTGAGTTTGATATTTAAATAACGAGTTTGATCGAATAAAAAGCCCATTTCTTATAGATGGGCTTTTTTGTGTTTGACTGTATTGTAAAAAAGAGAAGCTTGATTCACTATTTTTATGGGATGATTAGATACTACTAACGAGGATCAAGAGCTGAGTATTTTCAAGGTTGATCTATATAATGAACAAAATTTATGACAGTTCGTCTGGCATTGAGAAATAGAATTAAATATGGATATGAATGAGATCATTGACAATATTTTTGCCGATAACGCAAATGAAACTTTAGAAAGTTATCGTTCTAAAAAGATACTACATTCAAGAATATCAAGCGAGGCAAATCAGTATATAGAAACAGATTCTTCAGATTGGCCACCTATCACCTTTAATTGGGACTTATCAAAAGAAGGTCAACGCTTCTCTTTAGATGGTGAGAATGAATCAAATTTTAAAATTCACTATCCAGAAGGTTTTATATTAGGGAAAGTAGAGTTGCATGCCTTAAATAGTAAACTATGTCATTTTAGCCGTAGGGATAAAGGCGAGCTGTGGACGGTAGGGCATAAAAGTAGGTTGGCATATTTGATTGTCTACTTATCTGAAAAAAGACCTATATCGCCGCCACTGGTAAAATCTCACCTTATGGGAGAGGTTATGTTAATGGGCGGACATCACCGATATGCTATTGCAAAAGAAATAGGGGAGAAGTATATTCCTATTTATGTAGAGCCAAAGTATAGGAAAGAAATCGATAAAATCATGGAAATAGATTGGCTTAGCTAGAGTAGTGAGATACGCACTGTACTCTACATCGTTATTCTAATGATATCGTAGCTATACTTTACTCCATCATCCCTCACTAGGATTATATTCTCTCAATGCCGCAATACGATCATCTAGCGTTGGATGTGAGCGGAATAAATTTGCAATACTAAAGCCTTGAGATTGTCCAGACGAGATTGCAAACGCTTTCATGCTCTCAGGCATTTGATCCGGTCGCTGTGCAGAAGGACGCAACGCGTCAAGCGCACTGATCATTTTTTCGCGGCTGGCAAGCTTTGCGCCCATTTGATCCGCACGGAATTCACGTAAGCGTGAGAACCACATCACAATGGCAGACGCCAAAAACCCAAGCAAAATATCCATCACAATACTGGTGATAAAGTAACCAATACCGGGGCGATCACTGGTATTTTTGAACACAGTACGGTCCACGAAGCTACCGATAATGCGTGCAAAGAACATCACAAAGGCATTGACCACACCTTGAATGAGGGCGAGGGTTATCATATCGCCATTAGCCACATGACCAATCTCATGCGCCAATACCGCTTCGACTTCATCTTGATTCATATTCTGTAGTAGACCAGACGACACTGCCACCAGCGCTTTATTTTTATTCCAGCCAGTCGCAAAGGCGTTTGGCTGCGAATTGTTAAAAATACCAACCTCAGGCATACCGATGTTTACCGCTTGCGCTTGTTTTGCCACTGTATCGACCAACCATTGCTCAGTTGGGTTACGTGCGGATTCTATCACCACCGTACCTGTGGATTTTTTGGCCATCCATTTTGACAGAAATAGCGAAATCATTGAGCCGACCATACCGTAGATACCGCACATAACTGCAAGACTGACATAATTTAGCCCACCTGCCGTGTATACACCGCCAATCCCAAAAAATCTGGATAGTATCCCAAACACAACGCTAAAGACCACGATCACGGCCAAGTTGGTCAATAAAAATAATCCAATACGCATCATGACGCTAATTTCCTATTTAAAGTGTCGGTATGGCCTAGATAGGCGGTTATCTAAGAGGTTTGTTTGCTATGATAGATTTTACTGGGGTTTTGTGTGTCATACTATTTCAATATTGTCAAAATGCGAAAGTAATTATGTTGTCCTAGCTATAGCGAGGTTTTTTGAGATAATTAGCGAACTAGGTATATATTAGCTCGTTGCCAAGACTGGTTAGCTACAGTACAACATCACCGAAACTATTGCCTATTGATCTAAGTATTAAGTTTTGGTCAACTATTTCTTATTTTGATTTCTCCGAAGATAATGACGACCAAGATTAATCTTTAAAAAATTATAAAAATGAGAACATCCCATGCAACTAGAAATAAATATTATAGACGCCTTTACGGATACTTTGTTTAAAGGTAATTCCGCTGCAGTTATTGTGACAGATGAATGGTTAGATGATGCTTTGATGCAGTCTATCGCGCTTGAAAACAACTTGTCTGAAACGGCTTTTATCGTTGTTGATGACAAAGGTTTTTATCATATTCGTTGGTTTTCACCATTGACCGAAATTGACTTCTGTGGTCATGCGACTTTAGCCGCTGCCTATGTATTGTTTAATAAAAATTCAAACGTACAGTCGATTAACTTTTCAGCCAAAGCGGTTGGTATTTTGACAGTCGCAAAAACAGATTCTGGTAAAATGCAAATGGATTTTCCCAATAGAATGCCTGAAAAAGTCGATGACATTCCTGATAGTTTATTAGCAGGTCTATCCATTGCACCTGCTGAAGTCTATCGCAATACTCAAGCATATTTTGTCATCTATGACTCTGAAACTGATGTATTGAATGTCGCGCGTGATAATGAGACATTGAAGCAGCTAGCGCCTTATGATGTGGTAGTAACTTGTGTGGCCACCTCAGAAAAGTATGAGGATTATGATTTTATCTCTAGATACTTTTGGCCAGCAAATGGCGGTGACGAAGATCCAGTAACAGGTTCGATCCACACTGGGCTTGCACCTTTATGGGCGAAGCGTTTAGCCAAAAATGAATTAGTCGCTTATCAAGCATCCAGTCGCGGCGGTGTGCTTGACTGTACGGTGGCAGGCGATAGAGTGCTTATTTCTGGCAATGCTGTACCATATCTGACTGGATTTATCACGGTCGAGGAGTAGATGGATTTGACAGAATTAAAGACCGTTGGGCTTTTTGCGCTTACTGCATTGGCTGAGATTGCAGGGTGTTATCTGCCTTATCTATGGCTACGAGAAGGCAAGCCTATTTGGCTGCTGATACCTGGCGCGCTGAGTTTGGTGGCTTTTGTCTGGCTGCTGTCATTACATCCCACTGCTGCGGGTAGGGTCTATGCGGCGTATGGTGGCGTTTATATATGTATGGCGATTTTATGGTTGTGGACGGTCAATGGGATACGACCAACCATGTGGGACATAGTGGGCTCAGTAGTTGCACTATTAGGAATGGCGATTATTATGTTTGCGCCGCGCAGTGCCTAACGAAAAACGAGTGGCCAACTCAAAAAAATGCCAATCAAACCATTAGGTCAGATCGGCATATTGATATGAGAAATATTAATGTTTACCTAAAATACTACCATTGTCGTCTTTCTTCGCTTGTTTCGCTGCTTTCTTTTCTTTTGCTGTCAGAAGCGGCTTCTTTTTGACGTTCTTTTTACTGTCTTGACCTTTACTCATGGTATTTTCCTCTTTAGATAATGCATATAGCTCTTCAAGCCCAATTAAGTTGACTCAAGGAGATATGGTTACGACTAACATAGCCGTTTATTAAATCGAGTATAGGCTTAAGTACTAGTAATAGATAGTACTCGCACAATCCGCCTACGATTCATTTTTTGTGCTTTTTCTTTTAGCCAAATCATTGTTTTAGTCAAGCCATGCACCAACTGATTCGTTCAATCAATCATGGTATTCATAAGTGCTTACTTACGGATACATGGCGATTTGCTATAATGAGCCATAAACCGATTAATCAATGCGGCAAATTCTTATTTATTAACATTTGGCACCATCGTGCTCACTGTTTTGGTCACCTTATTATGCGTATACGTAAACTGTTCAAATTTGAAAATGCTCACATCGTTCGCAATTGTAGCTCTGAGCGTTGTAAGCACTCCATCCATGGTCACAGCTACCAGATTGAGCTGATTTTAGAAGCCACCCGTCTAGACCATGGGCAAATGGTTTATGATTTTGGGCTACTAAAATCTTCGATCAAAGACATTATCGACAGCTTTGATCATGCGATTTGTTTTTGGAATAAAGATGATCCTGAATATGTCGCAGCGTGTAAGAAGTTTAGCGCACGTTGGATCAGCCTACCAGTATCTCCGTCAGCAGAGCAGTTTTCACGTGTGATATTTTTCTGGGCGCAAGAAATACTGCGCCAGACGCAAATGCAAAATGGTGAAGCGGATGTCAGTGTTTACTCAGTGATTGCTCATGAAACGGCGACGGGTTACGCGCAGTGTTTCGCCGATGATGTGGCAAACGAGCAAATGGGCAAGCTGGTTTTAGAGGATTTTGAATTTAGTAAACAAGTTCGTGCTGAATGGACGGACTCTGATCTGTATGCCAAGCTTATTCGCGGTGAAAGCTTCACCAATCCAACGGTGACTATGCAGGTACAGACAGGGCAGGTACAGACAGAGCAAGCACAGGCAGGTTCAGACTGATGCATAACGATCAATCAATAGAAAGTAGTGACATTGTGCAAACTTTGATACTGAACTTTGAGCAAGATACACAGTTATTGGCTAAGCAACTGGCAGCATTGCCGCTGACGGGTAGTGTGTGGCTGGCAGGGGATTTGGGCGCTGGCAAGACCACTTTAACGCGTTACTGGTTGCATGCTCTCGGTCATACTGGTGCGGTGAAAAGCCCAACGTATACCTTGGTTGAGCCTTATAGCATTGAACAAAGCAATGGCACGATTAAGCCTGTTTATCATGCAGATTTATATCGTCTGCAAGATCCAGAAGAGCTGTCTTTTATTGGCTTTGATGAGTATCTAGATGAGCCTGAAGCACTAGTCATTATTGAATGGGCGAGCCGTGCTGATGGTTATCTACCGATGCCAACTTTGTTTATCGATATGATACAAGTTGAAAACGATGATAAAGGTAATGAAGCACGCCAAGTGATACTGCAGTTATCGAAGACAGTACAAGCACAAGGTATAGATTTAACAAACTTGCAAATCTGAACAGTGCTTACCAATGCGCTCTAAACTTTCCAAAACATGACAGTCAATAATGCCAGATAGCCATGCCTATACCCGTATCAAAAAACTATCACCGCTGCTGATCAATCAACTAGCAGCAGGTGAGGTCGTGACACGTCCAGCAGCGGTCGTCAAAGAGCTGCTTGAAAATGCCATTGATGCAGGTGCTACCAATATTGAGATACGTATTACTCAAGGTGGCATGGGTATGATTGAAGTGGTGGATAACGGTGTGGGTATTCATCCTGATGATATGGTGATGGCGATTACTCGTCATGCGACTAGCAAAGTCGCTGATGTTGCGAACTTGCACGGTATTACAACGCTAGGTTTTCGCGGTGAAGCATTAGCAGCGATGGCTGCTGTGTCTCGTTTGAGCTTAACCAGCAGTCATGATGATAGTGGTATTGGCCGTCAATTGCAGGTGGCTGGTGTATTAGATGATACGCCGAAGCTCACACCCGTTGTTCATAATCGTGGCACAACAATCATAGTCAAAGACTTATATTTTAATGTACCTGCCCGCCGCGGTAATTTAAAATCTATTGCCACTGAATTTGGCCATATCGAAACGATCGTCCGTGAAGTCGCACTGGCGCGAGCCGATGTTGCACTGACGCTTTTCCATGACAACAAAAAGCGCTTGTCATTAACTGCAAGTGCATCGAGCATCGCTAATAATGATGCCAGCCACCTCCCATTGGCACGCTTAGAACAAGCGACTGGTATGTCGTTGACGGACAATGCGTTAGCAGTCTCGATAGATTTGTCGAGTCTTGTGCAGTCGTCTGTAGAGTATGGCAATAGCACGGTTAATCAGGCAGCAATCAGTGGCTGGTTATGGCCGATGACTGATGAGCAGATAGCATTACCAAAGCTAATTTATGTGAATGGCAGGCTAGTAAAAGAAGCATTGATTAGCAGTCAGATACGTCAACTGGCTCAGAGTGCACAGTTAGCAGGTGTGGGGTATGCGCTTTATTTTGATTTGCCAACCCAGTGGTTAAATGTCAATGTACATCCATCGAAGCAGCGTATCAAAATCAGTCCGCTAAACAACATCATGGCTCACTTAAGCCTTGCGATTCGTTCACAGCTGAAAATAGTCAATGCTACGCCAAAGACTGCTAGCCCCGATAATTCAGAAGTGTCAAAAAAAGATGTCTGTATAGATAATTTGTATGACACGCATGTATCCAATGATATGCCTACAGAGCACAAAAGACAGAGCAGGCAAGTACAAGCTCCTAGGCAGTCATATCAATCTGCTTCAAGCAAACCGTTTTCAAATAAGTCGCCAGCTCAAGAATCAACACCATCTTATGTCGATGAGCTGTTACAGCAAAGTATCAACAGTTCGTATCGTTCATCCGATGCGCCTACAATTTCATCCTTACCAATCTGCTTGGATATTATTAATGATGCAGAGGCTATTGGTATCGACTCAACCGCAGCTGATAAAAACCTACCTTGGTTCTTATTTTATCATCAAGGGCAATGTCTATTAATAAGTGCTAAAGACTGGCAGTCAAAGGTCAGCCGATTGTTTGAGTCATCTATATTTAGCAATAAGGCATTTAAAAAAGACAAAATGCCAAACAGTGCTATGGAGATCAATCATCAGCTTATTCGGGTCGATTCACAAATGTCGGCGCAGGACTCGATGGTCTTTGTCGTAGACCTCGCTGATATACTGACAAGAAATGCGATCAAAATCTTGGACAGTCATCGTTTAGTCACACTAATGTTATCTTCTACATCCGAATAAATATCAAGCCGACTACTATTTTAGCCAACTACATATTGAGAAAGGCAATTCTATGCAACATTCGTCTGATAGCGTATCTAAAAATCTGTCGGATAATAGTGTCGTGTGTCTGATGGCGCCAACTGCTAGCGGAAAAACAGCATTGGCATATGAACTATACGATACAGGTCGTTTTGAGCTAATTTCTGTGGATTCAGCACTGATATATCGTGATATGAATATTGGTACCGCAAAACCAACAGCAGATGAGTTAACGCGTTATCCGCATCATCTGGTTGATATTATTAATCCTACGCAAAGCTATAGTGTTGCTGAATTTGTCAATGATGTAGCACGTCTTATTGATGAGTGTCATGAGCGCAAAAAGATACCGCTGTTAGTAGGCGGTACTATGATGTACTACATGGCGCTACTCGATGGCCTGTCTCCAGTACCTGATAGCGATGACAGCGTACGTGCACGTGTAGAACAATGGCGCCAAGATGAAGGTATTAATGCCTTATATGACTATCTGAATAGTATTGACCCGATAAGCCATCAGCGTTTGAATGCCACCGATACTCAGCGTATTACTCGCGCGATTGAAGTCTATTTGCAGACAAATAAGCCGATCAGTGAGTGGCAGCGTCAGCCAAAACAAGCGTTAGCACATAATCCAGAGCAGCAGTGGCACGCGCTATCAGTGATGCCTGATCGTCCATGGTTGCACCAGCGTATTGAGCAGCGTCTAGATATTATGTGGAATGAAGGACTAGTAGAAGAGGTCATCAGCTTACTTGAGAAGTATCCACTAACGCCTAACATGCCCTCGATGCGCTGTGTGGGCTACCGTCAAGTACTAGAGTATCTGGTCCATATTGACCATGAAATATTTGATAAGCAGCATTTAGATAAAACCCAATTTTACGAAGCTTTTGTAGTACCTGACAGTCTCACGGGAGAAAATGAAGCACAAAATAGTGATGCTCAATTAACTGCTCAGTCAATCTTGTTAAACCCTGAGACCGAGGCGCTTGCTTGTCAGGAAATGCAAAATAAGGCATTATATGCTACAAGGCAGCTGGCAAAGCGTCAGTACACATGGTTGCGAAAAGTAATGCAGCTCCCTAATGCCTCTTCAACATTGGCAATGGGGTCTGATAGTACTGCTACTAATAACACCATAGCACTAAAAACATTTGCGACGATGGAGCAGGCAAGAAATTATCTGTATTGAAAAGATGTTTCTTGCTTTTTAATTTATAAGAATCAAACTTAATGTGGATTATTTTCGTAGAAAGCTCTATTCAGAGATGAAAGCATAATCACAATTAGTTTCAAAAATTAGTATAGATAGCTGTTATAATTTAAATTCGCTGAAAATGCAGTAGGAAACAAATATAACTGCTTCAATAATAAGCACTGGTTGACATTTGTAGATAAAAATAATTAATGAAACAAGTAGTTACTTAATTGTTTACAATAATAACGTATTCACGATAAAGTGGAATAACTTAAGAACAATGAATATTTATTTAGATACGTTTTATAAAGAAAACATATTATTGTATCTACCTTTTAGCCATTATAATTAAATTGACACTTAGAATAATTGGCACTCAAAACATAACTATATAATATTTAGGAGAGATTTCATGTCAAAAGGACAAACTTTACAAGATCCATTCTTGAATTCGCTGCGCAAAGATCGCATTCCTGTTTCTATTTTCTTGGTTAACGGTATTAAGTTGCAAGGCCAAATTGAATCGTTCGATCAATATGTTGTACTCCTCAAAAATACAGTTAGTCAAATGGTATATAAACATGCCATCTCAACCGTAGTGCCAGCTCGTAACCCGCGTAGTAGTACAACCACTACAGGTACTGGCGCTCAACCTCAAGGCTCAGCGCAAACTGGCTATCAAGGTGGTGGCTTTGAGCGTGGCAGCAATCCTGCTGCGGGCGGTTTTGAAGAGCGTGGTTTTGCCTCTAGCCGTAGTGGGTTTAATCGCGGTGGGTTTAGTCAAGGTCAAGAACGTGGCTTTGAGCGTGGTAGCTTTGGACAAGGTCAGGAACGCGGTTTTGAGCGCGGCGGCTTTGGACAGGATCGTGGTTTTGATGCACCGACGGACAGTACAGGCTTTGAAGAAAAGCCGGATAACGGATCGAATGATACCAATAGTTAATTAGCTGCATGCATTGAGTGTATTATCTAACTATACATTACGAGACATGATTTATACGATTAAGACCTGCTACTATAGTGGGTTTTTTTTATATAAATAAGCAGATAGTCACTGTAAAAAATAATTGCTGCCTCCATTATATAAATGGTAGGCCATTATTAATATGAAACAGAGTATAGTAAAATACTAGGTTGATTCATTATAAAAATAGAGCAGATTCATGAGCGATACTAAAACTGATTTGACCCATGAGCAGTTTATCACAACGGCTATTGACGCGATTAATACTGAGATATCTGCATTAGCATTGTTGACAGAGCAGATAGATGACAGATTTGCACAAGCATGTGACGTTATTTTGGCTTGTCAGGGTCGAGTGGTAGTAACGGGCATGGGTAAATCAGGATTGATTGGACGTAAAATAGCAGCGACTTTTGCCTCGACGGGTACGCCTGCTTTTTTTATGCATCCTGGTGAGGCAGGTCATGGCGATTTGGGCATGCTGGTTAAAGGTGATGTACTGCTTGCTATCTCGAACTCTGGTGAATCCGATGAGATTAAGATGCTACTACCAGTGGTCAAACGCTTGAACATACCTCTAATCAGTATCAGCCGAGATAAACGCGGTATGCTGCCACGAGCGGCTGATATTGTTTTGACTCTTGGCCATTCACAAGAGGCTTGTCCACTCAATCTTGCCCCTACATCGAGTACAACGGCTACCTTAGCGTTAGGGGATGCTCTAGCGGTCGCCTTGGTACATGCACGTAACTTCACTTCTGAGGATTTTGCATTATCACATCCGGCGGGCGCATTAGGTCGTCAACTATTGACACGTGTCGAAGATTTAATGCATACCAAATCAGAGGACCTACCCTTGATTCACCAACAAGCACCGCTACAGCAAGCATTATTTACAATGTCTGCTGGACGCTTAGGGATGACCGTGGTGACTGATGATAATGATAAAGTCGTTGGTGTATTCACAGATGGTGACTTGCGCCGCGGTCTTGAAAAAGGTATCGATCTACAAACGCCGATGAATGAGGTAATGGTCAGTAACCCACGCCATATCAGTAAAACAATGCGCGCATCGGATGCCTTAAGTGTCATGAATGAGAATGGTATCAGTCAGTTACTAATTATTGATGATGAAGATCGTTTAGAAGCAGTCATTACTGTTCATGATTTATTACAAGCTGGTGTAAAGTAATTTATCGATAGTTGATAGAACGATTGGTTTTTCATATAAAATAGTTAGAAAAATATTCGTCAAAAAGAGACAAATAATGCAAGATTTAATAAAAAAAGCAGGACAAGTAAAACTATTGGTCATGGATGTCGATGGAATTTTATCTAATGGTCAAATTATCTATGACGCTAATGGTATCGAAACCAAAGCGTTCTCAGTACAGGATGGCGTGGGCGTTAAGTCTCTAGCGCGTTATGGTATTTTAACTGCTATTATTACTGGGCGTAGCAGTGCTATGGTTGATAAACGTGCAATAGAAATGGGTGTCAATCACGTGGTACAAGGACGGGATGATAAGCTCATTGCACTAAAAGAGTTATTGTCGTCTCTTGACCCTGAGCTCAATATTACTGCTGCCGACTGCGCTTATATGGGTGATGATTTGCCAGATATTAAAGCGATGCAAACGGTAGGGTTTGCAGCAACCGTGCCAAATGCACACGCGGAAGTCATAAAACGCAGTGATATGGTCACCACTCGAGCAGGTGGTACCGGCGCAGTACGTGAGGTATGTGATCTGATTTTAAAGGGTCATGGACATTATCAAGACTTTATCGCACATTATACGCTTGATGAAACTCAAGCTCAGGATGAACTGTCGTGAATACACGTGTTCTCATTATATTAGCATTGATTATCGCCGGCATTGCGGGCTGGTTTTTCCAGCAGCAAGGGGATGTATCGCCACCAGTCAATATCGAGACGACAGATGTCGATTATGAAGCTACTGATATCAAAGCAGTTCAGACAAATGAGCAAGGTGAAACTGAGTATGAACTTACTGCGGAGTCTTTGACGCATAATCCTGAAACCAATCAGGATGAGATGTCAGGCATCACGATGAATTGGGAGCCGTCAACAGAGCAGCGCTACCGTATTCAAGCGGGTAGTGCAGCCATCAGTCAGCAAACAGGGGAGTTGAGCTTATCAGGTGGTTTTACACTGGTTAGCGAAGGTAATAAAGAGGCGTCTGATATTGAACCAATCAAAGTGACTGGTAGTACCCTAAAAGGCAATACAAAGTCTGGTCAAGTGTATAGCGATGAACCTGTCAAAATTGAACAAGGGATGAATCGTTTTGAAGCATCCAGCATGACCGCCAATCTGGAAACGGGTGAATATGAGTTTGGGCAAGTTGCTGTCGCTTTTACGCCCGCTGATCGTCAAGACAAAGCATTATTTTAAACTAGCGCTTTCTACTACATTAAAACAGCAGCTAGCATGAAGTTTGCAAATCCTATCACCAATTACGAAATGAGTTATTATATGAAATCTAAATTTTTGCCTACTTTATGCGCATCAATCTGCTCACATAAACTACGTGTTGTTCCAACGTTTATGTTGTTAGCCCTACCATTGTATAGCCATGCACTGCCATCAGATGCCAATCAGCAAATCAAGCTACTAGCGGATAAGGCCACTTATAGTGAGCGTACTGGCGTTACTAGTTACTCAGGTAATGTCATTATTACTCAAGGCACTTTTAAAATGACTGCGGACAATATCACAGTCAATCTCTCGCAGCAGCGCAGCATTAATTCAGCGGTGGCGACGGGTCGTCCAGCTACTATGCAGCAGGTTGTGACGCAAGAAAAAGGCTTAGCAAAAGGTCAGGCAAATAAGATTGATTATAACGCGGTATCTGGCATTATCACCTTAACAGGAAATGCCAAGCTGGTTCAGAATGGGGCAAGTTTTGCCGGTAATGTTATTCGTTATAGTCTAAAAGCAGGTGATGTAGAAGCGACCGCTGGTGGTAATCAGCGAGTAGAGTTGGTATTTCCACCAAACAATAATACCAACCAAAGTGGCGTACGCTAATCTGGTCAACCAAAGCACAAATAGGTTTTTGGTAGTATACGAATATCGTGAAAGCAAGAGTAAGCTATGAGTGACAATAAAAATATAGATTCTTCAGTATCAAATAGCAATACGGCGCCTGTTGCGCGCTTGACTATGCAAAATTTGGGTAAACGTTACGGCAAGCGCTGGGTAGTCAAAGATGTCTCGTTTTCTGTTGAGCAAGGCCAAGTTGTTGGACTGCTAGGCCCGAATGGTGCTGGTAAAACGACCAGTTTTTACATGGTGGTGGGACTGGTCAATATGGATAAGGGCCGTGTCACTCTAGGAAAAATGGATCTGTCTAAATACGCTATGCATGAGCGTGCTCGTGCTGGCATTGGTTATTTGCCGCAAGAAGCGTCGATTTTCCGTAAATTATCGATCGAAGACAATATATTAGCCATTTTGCAGACTCGTACAGAATTAAGTAAAGCTGAGCAGCAGCAAGAGCTTGAAAAACTGATTGGCGAATTCCATTTAGAACATGTACGTACCTCACTAGGAATGAGTGTGTCAGGCGGCGAGCGTCGTCGCTGTGAAATTGCTCGTGCGCTAGCAGCGGATCCTAAATTTATCTTATTGGATGAACCATTTGCCGGTGTAGATCCCATTTCTGTTGGCGATATCAAGGATGTTATTTTGACACTGAAAAATCGTGGTATTGGTGTCTTAATTACTGACCACAATGTTCGTGATACGTTAGCCATCTGTGAAAAGGCTTATATCGTTTCAGAAGGGGCTATCATTGCTGAAGGTACTTCATCTGAAGTCTTAGAAAATGATCTGGTCAAATCTGTTTACTTAGGTAAAGACTTTCAAGTATAGCCCGCCGCGCTAAATCATTTTTTACTGATATTTTTATCTACACGAACTGCTGGTTTTAGCATTGCGACTAACTTATAAAGCCAGCAGTCAACATCCTCATTATATTTAGAATAACCTACGCTTAGCGTTCTCCCTTCTATTAAATACAGCTTTCGATACTCACAACTGGCTGATCGTGACAAACACTCTTACATTCCCACTCATCAAAGAGCGTACGATATTCTATTCATTATTCTCGACTAATCATCTGAATAAGGCTCATCATTTATGGCAAAAAATAAAAGCAGTTATGTCTGTCAGCATTGCGGTGCGCATTTTGGCAAATGGGCAGGGCAGTGTACAGATTGTGGCGAATGGAATAGCTTGGTAGAAGCGCCAAATGTCAGTATGCCGCATCACAATAAAGGTACCGCCAAGCCTAATGCCAGCCGATCCACTTCTCGTAGTGCTGCTGCACCAGCTGGTAACTACTCTGGCACTCACAGCGCAGTTATGCCACTTAACGCAGTCAGTGTGACGTTAGACACACGCTTGCCAACAGGCATTAGTGAGTTTGATCGTGTGCTGGGTGGTGGATTGGTAGCTGGTTCTGTCGTACTAATCGGTGGTGACCCTGGTATTGGTAAGTCAACCATATTGTTGCAGACAGCGACTAATATGGCACGTGCTGATTCTTTGGCAGGTAGCGCGCTTTATGTGACTGGCGAAGAGTCACTTGCACAAGTAGCTATACGTGCCAAACGCTTAGATTTACCTGCTGATAGACTTCGCGTACTCGCAGAAACCAATGTAGAAACCATTTGTGCGGCCTTGACCCAAGAGCAGCCAGCCATTGCTATTATCGACTCTATCCAGACTATTTATACTGATGCTATCAATTCTGCACCAGGCGGTGTCAGTCAAATCAGAGAGTCTGCCGCGATTTTAACGCGCTATGCAAAGCAAACAGGCACAGCGTTGTTCTTAGTGGGCCATGTGACTAAGGAAGGCACCTTAGCAGGCCCACGTGTACTTGAGCATATGGTCGATACGGTATTGTATTTTGAAGGTCAGTCTGACTCACGTTTTCGGATGATCCGTGCGGTCAAAAACCGTTTTGGCGCGGTTAATGAGCTGGGTATTTTTGGCATGACTGACATGGGACTCAAAGAAGTTGCCAATCCATCAGCGATATTTTTGAGCCGTTATGATAAGCCCGTTGCTGGATCTGTCGTTATGGTTAGCCGTGAAGGGACTAGGCCGTTACTGGTTGAGGTGCAAGCGTTGGTGGATGACTCCCAAGGACAGCCTAGACGCATGGCATTGGGTTTGGACTTCCAGCGTTTGTCCATGCTACTAGCAGTGATGCACCGTCATGGTGGCATTCATACCAGTGGACAAGACGTCTATGTCAACGTTGTTGGTGGCGTCAAAGTCATAGAGACTGGATCTGATTTGGCAGTGTTGTTGGCATGTGCCTCAAGCATCAAAGAAAAGCCATTGCCATCGTCATTGGCAGTGTTTGGTGAGGTCGGTTTATCTGGTGAAATCCGTCCAGTACCCAACGGTCAGGAACGCTTGAAAGAAGCGATGAAGCATGGGTTCAAACATGCGATTATTCCAAAGGCCAATGCACCTGCGAAAGACGCGCCTCAATTTAAAGGAATTAATGTGATTGCTGTTGAACGTCTTGATGATGCTATCGAAAGTGCATTTGAGCTATAGGTAATCTCAGGAAGTATAAAGGATGTTATCAAAAAAGCGCCTAACTCATGATAAGTTAGGCGCTTTTAGTGTTTGCTTTATATGAATTGTCTAAAATTAAGGCCCTGAAACACGCTCAATAGAAACGTTACCAACACCTTTGTTTGTGATACCTAAACGCTTAGCAGCGCCATAAGATAAGTCCATAACACGGTTGCCATGGAATGGGCCACGATCGTTAACTTTTACCACAACGCTCTTGCCGTTAGTTTTATTGGTAACTTTAACATAGCAGTTTAATGGTAGTGAGCGATGCGCCGCAGTCAAACCATTCATGTCAAAGGTTTCACCACTGGCTGTTTTACGACCATGAAACTTACGACCATACCAAGAGGCAAGACCAGTTTGTTTAAATTTACTAACAGAGTTAGAAGCTACTGCGGTTAGGCGCTCTAGTACATCTTCATCATTGGTGACTTGAGTGGTATCACTCGCTAATAGTGAGCTACTAAGTGCTAATGAAGTAGGCTGACGTGCTGATTTGACCAAACTTGATGCACCATCATGCTGACGGCTAAGCTCACCAAGTACACGATCGATATGGGAGGCGTTATCTTGCGAAATCATTGCAAGGGAGGTTTTTGCTTCTACAGCATTTACATTTGTAGCAACTGCAGAGCCAGCGAATAAAACTGCCGACATAGTAAGTAAACCAGATAAACGCTTATTCATAAATACCTCTATAACTTATACACCAAAACCTAACTCTAAATTTTTTAGATTGAGTATGACAGCGTTAGACCAATCTAACAGTGAATCAAACTCTAGAATCTTCATATTAATCTATTGTTTTTGTAGCGATTAATATTTAGGGCGAGACTCTTATAGGTTTCAATATATGGTAATTTTTCATTTTATGATCATAAGTAGCGGTAGTAATGACCGTAGTTACTTAGGACATGCTTAAATGATAGTCAGCGATATTCATTGAGTACTTATGTTTAACTTAGAGAGTAAGTATCAATGTCACTATATGTCGTATCTATATAACTTCCGATATACAAACTTTCTGGTATTGCTAAAGTAATGAAGGGTTTAAACGTTGTTGCGTGATGCTTTGTTATTAAACCGTTAACTAAGTAGTGTATTTGAAAGTCTGAAATCTACAAGATGCTAACTATACGACCAATCTACAACCAAAGTATAATTAAATGCAAAGTTTGTTAGTGGCTATGTACGGGTTATGTATCAAAGTACAGTAAAACGAGGTTAACGCAATTTTTTGTAAAAAACAAGGAATAAAATATTTCAGTCCTGATTTACAATTCATTTTTGTTAAAAAAATCATTGTTAATGACAGTATGATACAAGTAATTAATTAACAATGATTTATGTCTTGTGACAGCCTTTTGATAGGCTGATCATGACTGGAGATTATGTAGTATCTATTAAAAGTAACAAAATATTAATAGTAGAAAAATCGCTAACATTTTGACTTAATCTAAACTTTGTCATCATTAGTCATGTGAGAGTACTTTATTTTACGCTCAATGTTTTTGAAAGATATAAATGATGTATGTTTGTTATATTTCAATGATAGTTTACTAATATTTTATATATAAGGTGTTGATTTTAAGTGTTTTTAACCAGACTTGTGAGTGTGAATCGACATCAATAAACCAAAACCTGCCATCAAAGTCACAATAGCGGTACCACCATAGCTGATGAAAGGTAAGGGTACGCCAACAACAGGTAAAATACCACCAACCATACCGACATTGACGAATATATACACGAAGAAAGACATGGCAATAGCGCCAGCTAACAGTCTGCTATAAACGTCAGGATGGGTGAAAGCGATATATAGGGCACGCGACAAAAGGCAAAAGTAAATAAACATCAGTAGCATGACGCCTAGTAAACCAAATTCTTCAGAGAAGGCTGCAATAATAAAGTCAGTATGGCCTTCTGGTAAAAAATGCAGATGCGACTGTGTGCCTTCTAAATACCCTTTACCAGTGAGACCACCTGAACCAATAGCGGTCTTTGATTGGATAATATTCCACCCAGCACCTTGTACATCGGCTTCAGGATTGAGTAGGGTTAGGACGCGCGTACGCTGATAATCATGTAACAAAAAGTTCCAAGCAAACGCAATAAAAGGTATCGCTAAAATCACAGCAGCAGAAATCAAGCGCCAAGACAATCCAGCTAAGAACAGCACAAAAATGCCACTGGCAGCGACTAAAAGCGAAGTACCAAGATCAGGCTCTTTTGCAATCAATAATACGGGTACGATAATCAATGCCAAAGTAATGGCAATACTAGATGGTGATGGCGGAAGATCACGCTTGGATAAAAACCAAGCACACATCATGGGCATACCGAGTTTCATAAATTCAGACGGCTGCACACTGCCAAACCCAGGCAAGTTAATCCAACGCTGAGCACCCATACGCACTTCACCGATGATATCAACCAATACCAACAATATAAGCCCTAACACATAAAATATAGGCGTAAAGGTACGGTAAAGGCTTGGCGGTATTTGTGCCATCGCAAACATCACGGTGAATGCCAAACCGTAACTCACCATCTGACGTATGACCATGCCAACGTCTTGACTGGCAGCACTATATAAAATCGTCAGGCCAATGCAGCAAACCGTTAACAAAAGCAAGGTCAACCATGGATCGATGTGAATACGTTGCCAGATCGTCGGTGCATGACTTTGACCTAAGTGATGGCTCTGACGTGAAAAACGGTATTGCGGGTTAGAAGACATAGGCAAAGTTTGGCTAGCAGTTGGGGTAAAAGTGAGAGGTTATCTGAGCTGTCTCATATAAAATATGTGATGAGTATTTGACGGTCTCTATTCTAATAGAAGCTCACGGACAAAAAAACAAGCAGATATTTAACATCTAGGCAATAAAGTCACTGAATTATAAAAGTGATAAGGATAAGTGTTAATTACGAATATCCTGCCTCAGATTAGAGGCGATAGTTTAGCCTGCCTGCTGAAAATTTGATAGTATCGATAAAACGTTTTTAGCGGTAGATTCCTGCAATGATAAAATCAAAAAACCATAACTATGGACAAATCCAGAAGCCTATTCTTGCACTGGTTGTTTGTATGAGTAGCATCAGTGTTCATGCCGCTATCATCAGTGATAATAGTGAACGCCGTATCGAAGTGCGTCAAGGCAGTGGCGACACTAGTAATGCTTATATATCGCCTTCTAATAATATCTCTAGTCAGCGCCCTGGTGTCACTATGTTAAGTGGCGCAAATACATCAAATGGCGATAGTATGCAAAGCTTGATTGCACAAAAGCAGCGTGATTTTGAAATTGATGCCAGTCTGTCCATCGAGGAAAACAAACGCGTCAATGTGAATCAACGAAGACCGACTTATAATACAACTTACCGTAATAACAGCTACAGCACAGCGAATAATACCTATAATAGTGCCAATAACGATCTTACCAGCATGGACTTTAATGCATGGCTCGACAGCAATAGTTACCGTGCTAGGCAAGTAGCCGAATATCAGCGCTATTTGAGCGCGCGTGTGGGTGCACAAAATGTACCACCACTGTCTCAGCTACTTACCACCGCGCGCAGCTGGGATAAATGCGGTTATGAGCCTTATCAGCTGCCACCGCAAGAGCTATGGGCCAATATTGTACCGACCCTACGTCTCTATAGCGAACTAAAAAACCAAGGAGTTTTACCTTTGAGCACCGAGATACGCTCGGTATACCGTAGCCCTGGGCTCAACGACTGTGCTGGCGGTGCTGGCAGTAGCAAGCATATGAATGCAAGTGCCATGGATATTTGGGTGCCAGAGTACGAAGACAACCTGTGGCGGCTTAGTACGATGCAGGATGGCCTGTGTCAGTTTTGGCAATATCAAGGACAGTCTTACAACTTCGGCCTGGGTTTATATGCCACAGGTGCGATTCATCTCGATACCGATGGTTATCGTAAATGGGGTTTCAATCATGCCAGTAGTAGCTCTTCTTGTCGCTATTAGATAGCTAAGAGTTAACACGTCATAAGCAAGCATACCCTTAAATCAGTGACAAGCCTTCAAATTAGTGATAATAAAAAAACTAGAAACAGTATAATATCGCTTATAAATTTTAAAGCTAAATGATTAATAGGATGATCTAGCTAGACGCGCAAGTTCACCAAAAAATTGTTTGGAATTAGGATTTCATGTTCTAATAATGGCATGTTTATCAATTATCTTTATATCCTTATCGCTCTTCAAGGAAGAAGATCACGGTTATTATAAGCGGGATTTATGACAAAGCAGCATTCAGCAGTCGCAAGATGCAGTAAATCGAATGAAAGGAAACAACGTTTTTTTCGCTCAAAATATATTTACACTACGTTAATAGGTATGGCATCATTTTCCATATTATTGGTAAGTGCCTGCAGTCCAGAACCCTATTCTGAAAACAGCTCATTGGTGATAGATAAAGCTGCGCTAACACGTGATAGCATCGTACAAAATTCTGAAAACATTGAAGACGGCATTAGAAACTCTTATGCTCGTTTGGCCTCAGAGCGCGCTGATGTATGCCCAAAGTTAATAGAAGAAGCGCAGGGTAGTCAGGTCATCGAGCGTGTTGCAGAAGTGATGGTAAACGATTATTGTGACTATTTCCTATATCCTCGAGAGGGTCAGCATATTTCAGTTGCCACCAACAATCGCCAAATCGAAGCCTTACTTATAGTTCCCGCGCTACATAACTTTGCTAATGGTGGTTACGAGGTCATGTCTTACGACAAGCATATCATTCGACTGAGCTATAATGGTGCCACCTATAAGCCTCAAAACCTCAATTACGACATCGTAATGACCATTTCTGATAACTCTGATAAAGAGTATTCGTAGTCTTTTTTGATATCACAAGTCAGTCACAAGATAATAAGCACATGAGTGATGAGTCGGGCATACTGAACTGCTCATCACTCACGCTATTCATTATCTAATTGAGTGAATTTAACCTAGCTTATTTTCCCCTTATTATTTGGTCGTTTTTGTCGTCGCTTTGGTTTCCTTCCAAGGATCGTCTTGACCAACTGTCACGATTAAAAAGTCATCCGGATTTAAGGTATCGCGCAGCGTTTTATTGACCCCTGACAGCGTGACTTGATCAATACGGTTGACATAATCGGCCAAGTAAGTGTTTGGCAATTGATAGAAATTCATCATTCCTAACAACCCATTGATCCCTGCGTTACTCGCAAAACCCATCGGGAAGCTATTTTTGAGATTGTCTTTGGTCAGGCGTATCTCGTCCTGAGTGACTCCTTTTTCTAACGTGTCATCAACAACCTCTAAGCTTGCATCGATTGCCGCACGTGCTTTGTCATTGCGCGTTGAAAAACCAATCTGATAAGGACCGCGCGATAGCATCGGATTCATTGAGCCTGAAATACCGTAGGTGTACCCGAGATTTTGTCTAATCTCAGTCATCAAACGGGCATTAAAGTCACCACCTGCCATTACCTCGTTACCAACTGCAAAATTGGTTTGCTGCTGCTGGGCTGTTGGATTGGTTGCACGTTTACTACCCAATTGTCCCATCAATACGGTGGTTTGGGTACTTGGGAAAGGAATATGAATATGCTGCGCTTTAGTGAGAGGTTTAGGCTCAGGTAAGTCAGCAGCAGCTTGACCGGCAGGCAGTTTAGTCGTGATGTCCTCAGCCAGTTTTTTCGCTTGTACCAAGGTCAGATTGCCTGTCATGGCGATAGAGGCATTTGCCGCTACTAAATACCGATTTTTAAAGTCTATCAGCTGTTGCTTCTGGATAGTTGGCACGCTCTCTAGCGTACCGACTGAGGGATGAGCGTAAGGATGACTGCCGTATAGAGCCTTATCAAAGGCAATACTGGCAAGACTGCCAGGGTCTTGTTTTTGCTGCTGTAAGCCAACGAGTAATCGTGACTTATTACGCGCTAATACCTCATCATTAAACGTAGGCTCACTCACCATTTGCGTCATCAAATCAACAGCTGGCAGAAGGTGTTTATCGTCTGATAAGCTGCGTAGCGAAACAATGAACATATCCTTATAGACACTACTGCCCAGATTGATGCCTAGCGTTTCAACAGCACGCGTGAACGCATCTTCATCTAAGCTTTTGGAGCCCTGCTCAAGCATCGTTGCGGTCATGTTGGCGATGCCAAAACCGTCCTTATTGATACTGCCATCACGAGCACTACCAGCGTTAAAACGTAAGTCCACATCGACGATCGGTAAGGCTGTGGTCTGAACGAACATAACAGGGACGCCAGCTTTGGTCTTAAACTCTTGAATCGTTGGTACTGTGACTTTTAAAGATTTGGCATCATCAATACTGGTAAGCTTAGATAAAGCTGCAATGGGCGCACTTGCATCAACAGCAGTAGGGGCTCGGTAATCTTCAGCGCTTGTAGTGTCTGCCTGAGCAGTATTAGCCAATATACTCAATGCAAAAACTACGTTGGTACTGAGGCATGATAGCTTTTTTAATGAGAGACTAGATGATATAGAGGGCAAAGCAGTACTCAAAGATTTTTGTCTTGCTTGAGAGTCATATTTATTCTGAATCATGATGTTCTTCTTATTAAGAATACGGTTATATCGTCCCTTTTATGAGACGTTCTGATAACAGGCAGCATTTATTGTGCTTTGGTAGTGTTCTCTTTTGGTGGCACGATATGCATCACCGTCAAGTTGTCCTTAACCAAATACTTCTTACTGGCAGCCTGAATGTCAGCAACGCTGATACCATCTAGTTTGGTTGGTAACTTAGCAAGTAATCTGTCATCTAGCCCGATAGACTGTAGTGAGCCGATCATACGTGCTTGTCCTTCCATGCTATCTTGTGCATACACTAGGCCAGTGACGGCATTGGTCTTGGCGCGACTGATTTCATCAGCGGCAATCGGGTCTGTTTTGAGTTTTTCTATCTCTGATATTATGGCTTGTTGCGCTTGTTCTAAACTGACACCTTCACGTGGTGTCGCTTGAATCATAAATAGCCCATCGCCGCGATCTAACAAATCGTAAGAAGTACCAACCGTGGTCAGCAGACTTTGCTCACGTATTAGTCGACTCTCCAAGCGTGCAGATAGACCGCCATCGAGTACGTCTTGAGCAAGCGAGAGGGCGTAAGCCTGTTTTTCATTGTTTGCGCCTGCTGTTACTAGGCTAGGTACGTTGTAACCCATTAGCAAAACGGGCACTTGCACCGCTTGCTCAGAGTCTACTTTTTGATAACCACGAAAGCCTTTTTGAGTGACAGCGTTACGTTTGGGTACGTTGCTTGGCGCCAGCTCACCAAAATAGCGTTTGACTTGAGTGAGTACTTCTTGTGGCTGCACGTCGCCGACGATGACTAAGGTAGCATTGTTGGGTGCATACCATGTCTTGTACCAGTCTTTTAGATCCGAGAGCTTGATGGATTCTAGCTCGTTCATAGGCCCAATGACAGATTCTCCTTTTGGACTGTCAGGCAATGCTAGCAAACGAAAGGATTCGTAAGCTTTGGCAAGGGGATTGTCATCAGTACGCTGACGTCGCTCTTCCATGACCACTTGGTGCTCTTTGGCAAACTCTTTGTCATTGAAGGTGAGGTTTTTCATTCGATCTGCTTCAAGCTCTAATGCCAATGGCATACGATTGGCAGGAAATAGCTCGTAGTAGCCCGTATAGTCATAGCTAGTAAAGGCATTATTAACGCCACCAAACTTGGCAATCAATCGCTCATAGTCATCACTTGATACATCAGCAGTACCTTTAAACATCATATGCTCAAGTAAGTGAGAAATACCGCCTTTATCCAGTGGCTCATCTGCCGAGCCCACCCGATACCAAATCTGGGTCATGGCGACGGGTGCACGGTGATCTTCTTTTATGACCACTTTTAGGCCATTTTCTAGTTGATATTCATGCCGACCCGACATGTCCATTGTCAATGCAGAGGACGGTGATTCTTTGCTCGTTGTATTTTTATCCAACGTGTTTTTATCTACAGTACTGTGAGACAAGTCTTTTGTAGCAATTGAGCTTGTAGCAGGCGCTACAGAGTTAGAGGTCATCGTACTGGTTTGACAGGCAGCAAGTGATGTCGCCATCGCTAAAGCACATGCAATGCGTAATGGCGTAATAGGTAGTGGTAAAGACAATGGCATGGTATGGTCTACTTATATAGAATAATGACTGGAGTGATGGACGTAATCATAGCAATACAATGCATCACAGTGATGTCTGTGCGCCAACCATGACACTAGCGGTCGGTCTGAACTCTTGCGTGGTATTGCAACCTGCCACAGATAATATAGTTGTCGTTAGCAAAATCGCTACACTGATATTGGCAATGCTTTTATAGTGTTTAGAGAGTGATGACATGGCCGTTTCCTAATAAGGATTTTTGAATGAGTCTTGGTAGAGTAGGCGAAGTCTGACAAGGAACAAGTCAGAATTTTGTGTCCAAACCTTAAGCAAAACTTTCTCAAATCATTATGTGATTTTTTAAGCAGATAATTTTTGACGACAGTCTACTATGGTAAGGGCTGAGCGCGACTTGAATTATGCTAAAATAGGCTAAAATCCATGGTCATATAGCTGGCAAGCTTATGACAATCTAAAAATCCATTTACAATAAACAAATAATTAATAGTAATAACTTTTAGGGCAAACTTATGAATAACCCAAACAATAGCAACCGTGTGGTCATCAACCTTGATGATGGTCTTGATGACTTAGATGACGATGATATTACCTTACCCAGTTTACCGGCGCAATCTGTACCCATTATTGATGAAACAGAGAGTGCTGCGCCACAAAGGGATATTACGGCAAATAGAGACGTCTCAAACAATGAGGCAGCAGAAAATATTGCTTTGGCCACACCAATTGTTATGACAGAAGAGCATAACGTCCCTAAAGGTACCTCTGAGAGCTTTTCAAGTGCTAAAGAGACAGGCACTACGAGCAAACCTAACACTGCGACAACCATTCCTGCTATGCCACTACAAGAGCAATTAGGCGATACACCAAGTGTGAGTCCAGTCGCTAGCAGTAATGTACAAGCGACTAAGCCGCAAGAAATTGCTGAAGAGTCACAAGAAAATAAGAAAAAAGGCAGCTGGTTTAACCGTATGAAGACGGGGCTGAGTAAGTCACGTAAAAACTTGGCCGAAGGCATGGTCAGTATTCTTATCGGTGGTAAAGAGATTGATGACGAGCTGTTAGAAGAGGTTGAAGATCAACTATTGGTAGCCGATATCGGTGTCAACGCGACCAACCGTATCATCAAGAGCCTGACCGAGCAGACTGCCCGTGGTGACTTGATTTATGCACACTCATTATATAAAGCCTTGCAAAGTGAGCTGGTTGATATCTTAACGCCAAAAGTTGAGCCACTGGTGATTGATACCAGCAAAAAACCATTTGTTATTTTAGTTGTGGGCGTCAATGGTGTGGGCAAAACCACCACCATCGGTAAGCTTGCCAAGCGCTTACAAGGTGAGGGTAAATCAGTCATGCTAGCGGCAGGCGATACGTTCCGCGCGGCGGCCACCGAGCAGCTACAAATTTGGGGTGAGCGTAATCATATCCCAGTGGTAGCACAAGGTCATGGCTCTGATAGTGCTTCTGTCATTTTCGATGCGATGCAATCAGCTAAAGCAAAAAATATCGATGTACTCATCGCCGATACTGCTGGCCGTCTGCAAAACAAGACACATTTGATGGCAGAGTTAGAGAAAGTCGTACGCGTGATGCGTAAAGCTGATCCAAGCGCTCCGCATGAAGGCATGATCGTACTTGATGCTGGCACGGGTCAAAATGCCATTAACCAAGTTGAGCTCTTTAATAAAATTGTGCCGCTGACAGGTATTACTATCACCAAACTAGATGGTACTGCGAAAGGTGGCGTGGTGTTTAACATTGCCGAAACGACAGATGTCCCTATTCGCTATATTGGTGTGGGTGAGTCGATTGATGATTTGCGTGCCTTTAGTCCGAAGCAGTTTGTCGCCGCTTTGTTTGAGACAGATGACAAAGAATAAAATAGCCAGTTTTATTTGGTAAATCATTTTTAAGATAATATGGAAGTAAACGCTATGATAGTTACCACAGCAGCTTTTGGGTCACATCAATTAACGCTGATAGCCCATGCTAATGAGCATGTCAGCAAGCATAGTCAGCCTACGCTTGTTGAAGCCAACTGGCTGCTGCCCGGTAATACTTGGCATAGCTCAAAATCCGTTTCCAAGCTTAAAAAATATTATGGCCTGACAGATGAAGACTTTACCTTTATAGACAGCAATAGCCTAAGCATGAAAGAACCTACTCAAGCTTTATTAATAGAAACGATTTTCCAACTCAAAGATTACGCTGCTGGTAAACGTAAAACATTGGATTTGCCCTTGGATTTCTCTATGGGTACTGAGTTTCAACAAAGCGTATGGCGGGCACTGCAAGAGATTGAATATGGCGAAACCATCAGCTATGCCACCCTCGCGCAGCGTGTTGATAGCCCGAAGGGGTGTCGCGCGGTTGCACAGGCTAATGGCAAAAACCCTTTTAGTATCATTGTTCCTTGTCACCGAGTGATTGCGAGCGACGGTAAGCTAGGTGGCTATACAGGCGGGCTGGACAAAAAAGAGTACTTGCTAGCGCTCGAAGGGGTTAAATGTAAATCGTAATAGCGAATATAGCGCTGTATCCATTAAGTTCTTAAATATAGAAAAAAGCACCAAGCCTGTAATCGGGTTTGGTGCTTTTTATTTGGTTGTTTTCCTATGTGGTGCTTCCTTTATATAGTGCTCTGGCTATTTGGCGCATTTATTACAGCTAGAGCAGCCTTGAGATTTCTTAAATAGAATCTTTGTCCACACATAATAGACAGAGATGGCAACGATGATAAAGACAATCAAGTATTCTAACCATGTATTCATATCAGCTCCTTAAAATCCAAAAATTTGTCCCGTGATGCGGTAGACTATCCAAGCCATCGTATAAGCCAGCACAAACAGATAACCAGTAATGGCTAAAGTCTGCTTCAATGACTTGGTCTCACGGCGAATAACCGCGAGGGTTGCCAAACACATTGGGGCGTATACGTAAAAAGCTAAGAATGCAAAGGCAGTGGCCAGACCCCATTGAGCATGAATGATAGGAATAAGCGTTTGATTGATGGCCTCATCACCCACGCCGCCTACTGCATATACCGTACCCAACGCTGCTACCACGACCTCGCGCGCGGCCAGTCCTGGGATCAAAGAAATACACATCTGCCATGTAAAGCCAATGGGTGCAAAAATAGGCTCGATCAAATGCCCAAGCATACCAGCAAAGCTATAATCAATAGCAGGGCCAACGGCATTTGTAGGTGCAGATGGAAAAGTGACTAACACCCATAACATCACAGATAGCGTGAAAATGACTGTACCGGCTTTTCTTAAAAACGCACTCACTTTGTCCCAAAGCTCACCAGCGATATGCTTCACATTGGGCATGCGATAGGTTGGTAGTTCCATTAATAAAGGAAAAGCAGACGATTCTGATTTTGCACTATGAAAGCGTTTGAATAACCATGAAACTAGCGCTGCTGATAATGTGCCCGCAACATATAGTATAAATAAAGTAATGCCTTGCAAATTGAATATGCCAAGCACTGTTTGGCTGGGTATCACCGCTGCAATGATGAGAGCATAAATCGGTAGACGAGCCGAACAAGTCAACATAGGCAGTACTGCAATGGCCATCAAGCGTTCTTTATGGCTTGGTATCGTACGAGTAGACATGACAGCGGGTACAGCGCAAGCGAAACCGGATAACAATGGAATAAATGAGCGTCCAGATAGGCCTACTTTGGATAATAAATTATCTAACAAAAACGCGGCACGCGGTAAATATCCTGAGTCTTCTAGTATCAATAAGAACAAAAACAGCAAGGTGATTTGAGGTACGAATACCACGACGCTACCCACACCAGCCACAATACCATCGACGATAAGACTCTGTAAGATACCATCTGGTAGCCATTGCATCAGCAGTGTGCCCACACTACCAACCAACCATTCGATACTATCCATCAGCGGCGCGGCCCATGCATAGACGGCCTGAAAGATGACAAATAGGATCATCAGCAAAATAACCACCCCTATGACGGGATGCAAGGTCAACTGGTCCAACCGCTCATGCCATTTTGGTAAACGTTGTGCACTTGTCACCGCTCGGCTCAGAATATCATCAGCCTGTTGATACATGGTATGCGTGTCGCTATCACCATCAAAGAAATGGATGGGCTTGTCGCTGCCAGAGATATACTCGATCAGCTCGCCAGCTAATTTCATTAACGGCTCGCAACCTTTGCGCTTAATGGCAACGGTCTTGACAAAAGGTACGCCCAGCTCATCAGATAATATCGCTTCATCTACGACCAGACCACGACTATGTGCCACGTCACTCAGATTGAGTGCGACAATGATCGGTAAGCCCAAGCTTTTAAGCTCAAGTAGCATCCGTAGCGACATACGTAGGTTGGTGGCATCCGCCACAAAAATAATCCCATCAGGGACAGATTCGCCAGGCATTTGACCGAAGAGCACTTTACGAGTGACTTCTTCATCTAGGCTGGCTGTTTTTAAGCTATAGGTGCCGGGCAGGTCTAAAATATTGACATTGCTATGACCAAGTAGAGCAGCACTGCGCTTATCAACGGTGACGCCAGAATAGTTGGCTACTTTGGCTTTAGAGCCTGTTAGCACGTTGAAGGTGGCCGTTTTGCCGCAATTGGGTGCGCCTACCAAAGCTAATGTGATAGGTGCAGTGCTGGCTTTTATTTGTTGAATGGGTACTGAAATAGATACTGAAGAGGACATAAGCTTATGCATCGCTTCTGGAGGAATGTATATGAGGAAGCTGTTTGGATAAAGCAGAGGTTGACTGGGTTATCTGTGCAGATTGATCATGGGTTTTTACGCTGATGTGATGGCGCGGCATTTGATTTTCATCAGCTCATCAGCACGTAAGCTAAACTGAGCGCCCGTACTCAACTGTACGGCATAAGGCGGTTTACCAAACAGACCTTTGGCAACAATATGAACCAATGTATTGGGCAAAAATCCTAAGTCTTTGAGCCGTTGGCTAATGGCACCATCGATTTCACCGAAGCGATGATTGGCAACAATCTCGTCAATAATGGCAGGCTGGCGTTTGTTTAGCTCTAATAATGAACATACAGGCGATGCGTTTGTCAGAGTAGGAGCGTCAGTAGCGGTAGAATAAGAAGGTGAAAGCGTCACACTCATATAAAAGTCCTTAGTTATTTGCATCTTTGCAAATGATAACTATTACTATTTTTGTGTGATTATATGCCTCGTCTATGAGAAAAACAACCGTTATAAGAGAGTGCTGTGATAACGAAAAAACCAGACAGTATGACACCATCTGGTTTTATAATACTAAAGTTCAGTACTACTAAGAAAATCTGAAGCTGTCTTAGCTATCCCTCAAGCTGCGCCATGACGTCAGCAGAGAAGTTCACGTTAGTATAAACTTCTTGCACATCATCCGCATCTTCTAACATATCGATCATCTTTAGGATCTTTTCAGCATCTTCTACATTGTCGATTTCAGCCGTGGTAGATGGTGACATGGTGACTTCAGCATTGTCAGAGACAAGACCAGCAGCGTTAAGCGCGTCTTGAACTTGACCGAAAGTTTCCCACTCAGTAATGACAAGTAAGCTTTCACCATCGTTTTCGATATCAACGGCGCCCGCATCTAGTGCAGCTAGCATGACTTCATCTTCTAAGCTCACATCATTAAAGGTGATTTCGCCGCGTTTAGTAAACAGATACGCCACAGATCCTGATGTACCGAGGTTGCCATCGCATTTGGTAAAGGCGTGACGGACTTCACTGACAGTACGATTGAGGTTGTCAGTCATGGTTTCGACCAGTACCGCTACACCGCCAACACCGTAGCCTTCGTAACTGACTTCTTCCATGTTTTCATTATCACCGCCGCCTGTACCACGGTCGACAGCACGGTTAATCGTGTCGCGAGTCATATTGACTGATAGCGCTTTTTCGATAACAGCACGTAAGCGCGGGTTTTTGTCAGGATCGGGGTCGCCTTGTTTGGCAGCTGAGACGATTTCACGGATAATTTTGGTAAATATTTTACCTTTTACTGCATCCTGACGGGCTTTACGGTGTTTGATATTTGCCCATTTTGAATGGCCTGCCATATAACATCCTTAAGGTTTACGTATTATTTTTTATGTGTAAAAAGGCGATGAATCACAGCCTTCGATGTCTGATCACCTTGTTTTATACTATCATTACTTTGTCTATATAAGGTAATAGCGCTACTTGCACGTTAACGATTTGTATGTTGTTGAGAGTGCTTTTTTGCTACACTGTGGCAAATTATAGATTGTATTCACTGTAATAAGTGAGCAATATTATAAACCAGTTTTAACTATTTTGACCAACTTGCCCTTATCCATCACATTTTAAGTCATGGAATGCTATCAAGCCATTGATTTTATAAAGTTACTGATTCTATGAAGCAACCAACCGCTGAAGCCCTAACACACTTGCGTAACCGCACGCATATCATTATCGAAGGTACAGATACCCGTTTGGGTAAGCTCTTTGATATTGTATTATTGATTGCGATTTTGGCCAGTGTTGCTGTCGTCATGCTTGATAGTGTGTTGTACATGCGCTTGCAATACGGCACGTTGTTTTTTTATGCAGAGTGGTTTTTTACCATTCTGTTTACCATTGAGTATGCGCTAAGGTTGTTTTCAGCACCCAATCGTTTGCGCTATGCGTTTAGCTTCTTTGGGATAGTGGATTTGCTGTCTGTTTTGCCAAGCTATCTAAGCTTACTGTTTGTAGGGGTGCAGTATCTACTAGTCATACGAGTACTGCGTATCTTACGTGTATTCCGTGTCCTAAAACTCAAAGCCTATATGCAACAAGCAGGTTTTTTGGCTTCTGCACTCAAGACCAGCCAGCAGAAAATTACGGTCTTTTTCTTGTCCCTTGTGCTATTGGTAACCATCTTTGGTTCAATTATTTACGTAGTAGAGGGGCCTGAGAACGGGTTTACTAGTATTCCATTGTCTATCTATTGGGCGGTTGTCACGATGACAACGGTTGGCTATGGTGATATGTCGCCTAAGACGCCGTTAGGCCAAGCGATTGCAACCATGGTTATGATCACAGGTTATTCGATTATTGCCGTACCGACCGGTATTTTTACCTCTGAGCTGGCTCGTAATATGCGCCCACAGCTCAATCCTGTCACTTGTCCCAACTGTGGTAAATTCGGTCATGCAGTGGGCGCAGACTTTTGCGATCGCTGCGGGCACGCGCTCCATATCTAATGATAGGTAGTGACAGGTTTTATATCGCTACTGATGGCTCGCTTATCTATACCTCAATGTACTCATCAACCAGCGGCGAGAGGTCAGTCTCGACACCTAGATTTACCAAGTTCCAATACTGTCCTGATATAGTGCGATCTAGCATCATCGTTGTAGCAGAGGGTTGAAACTGACCAAAGTATTTCAATGAGGTACGCATTTGCGCAATGGCATCATGATGTATCTGACTGCTGCCAAAATCAAACGCACCTTCTTGATATGGGCTGATAGATAATGGCTTGAGGCCAATGGATAGCCATTTTTCATAAAACTCGCCAGGGATGTTTTTATCATCGTCACGGCGAATGTCTAAGGCGACGAGGTCTTGCTCAAGTGCGGTCACATCGCCTTTGATAGCGTGTTTTGCGAAACGACGGAACAATTGAACTTCGCTATCACTGTAACTACGGATACCACCAAAATCATAAGCCACGACGCTGCCGTCATGACGAAAGGCAAAGTTGCCTGGATGTGGATCACAGTGCATACGGTACAGGCCAAATAGCTGCCCTGCGGTAAAATGAAACAGGCGCTCTGCTATTTTTTGTTTAATGTCATTGTCCCATGTCGCAGCGACGGTCAATGTCTCTCCCATCTCTTCGGTTAAGGTCAAAATCCGTCTGGAAGAATGGCTGCTGATAACTTTAGGAATGATAAGGCCCTCATCATCTGCATGAAAAGCACCAAACACACGTAAGTTATAAGCTTCTTTGGTATAGTCCAGCTCATCATGTAAGCTTTGGCGAATCTCGTTAAAGAGTTGCTCTTGCAACTGCTTACTCATATTGAGTACGCCTGCAATCTTTAGTGCCATGCGGACTTGCTTGAGATCACTATCACAGTTTTCATCCACATCAGGGTATTGGACTTTGACCACGACTTTTTGTCCAGACAATAAAGTAGCTTTGTGCACTTGTCCGATAGAGGCGGCAGCAAACGGCATCTCTTCAAACTCACTGAACAACTCTACTATAGGGGCTTTTAGCTCACGCTCAACTTGTGCACGTATTTGCGCATAGGGCATTGGCGGGGCATCTTTTTGGAGTTTTTCTAAAGCAGTGGCAACCTCAGGTGGAAAAACGTCTTTGTACTGTGATGCGATCTGTCCTACCTTCATCACAGCACCTTTCATTTCACCCAATGTTTCGGCAATCTGGATACCCACGTCTTGCATCAAGTCTGAGCGAGCCTGCAGGCGTTTCTCTTCGTCACTCGAGAGATGCTTAAACGAGTTCTTAGCTGCTTTGCCGGCAATACTTGCTGTCATGCCAGCGAGTTTCATAAAGCGCTTTCCGGACGTTTTTGCCATTCATATCACCATGTAGTGGATTATTTGCTCAGCCATAATTCTATTATTTTCATCAGACAATTACTGTTTGACTAATGTGTGAAAAACAAAATGTGTGAAAAATAAGAGGTTTTACTTTATTAATAAAGCTAGTAATCTATAAAATTAGAAAACACCTTAAGTGCTTGTATTGACTGAATAAATATTGCTTAGCCAGTAGTCTAGTGCCATCTCATAACCCATATGACCCAAACCACAGATGACACCGACTGCGACATCGCTCAAATAGGAATGATGCCTGAAAGGCTCACGCGCATGAACATTGGATAAATGTACTTCTATAAAGGGTTTCTGCGTGGCCAATAGGGCATCACGTAGTGCAACTGATGTATGGGTAAATGCAGCAGGATTGATAATAATGGCATCAGCTTGGGCAGATTTGTCTGCTAATAAGCCATAGTGTTGGATCTTATCTACTAGATCGCCTTCATGATTTGATTGTATACAAGTTAATTCAATGCCGTGCTGAGCGGCTCGTTCGACCAAACGTTTTTCGATATCTACCAGCGTCATATGGCCATAAATTTCAGGCTCACGCTTACCCAATAAGTTCAGGTTGACGCCATTCACCAATAGCAGTTTGTGATTGAGTGTCTGATCAATGTGTTGGTCAGCAGGATTTTCTGCTGCTGTAGATGGAGAAGAGGACGTCATAGTAATCTCTGTCGCTATTTAAATATGTGGATGATTTATTATAATGAATAAGGTGTGCATGACAAATAGGTTGCATAAGCTGATTCAGCGTATCCCTTTATAATAGCAGCTTGTAGGCTAGGTTATAAAAAAATTACAAGAAAAACTCACCCATGCATTAAAAAGCGTGTTAAAAGTCTTTATGTTGCTAAAAACCCGTGCTATGATATTTTTTATGCAATAAATATTGCAAGTTTGTTACTGTCATTGATATGAGAGATAGTTTGCAAGATTGGCTTTCTTTTATATAAGCGTTTTAAAGATGACTGTGGCTAGGTTAGTATTCTTAAGTTTTTGATTTCATCATCTTAGATCCCGTTTATATGCAATGTTGCAAAGGAATTTGGGGCTAAGCGAACTTTTTTAGGAAGTAATATTATGTCAGCTCGTGAGCAAGGTATCGTTAAGTGGTTTAATGACTCAAAAGGCTTTGGTTTCATTCAACGTGACAGCGGAGAAGATATTTTTGTCCATTTCCGCGCGATTCAGGGTGATGGCTATCGTTCTTTGAAAGATGGCGAAAAAGTTGAGTTCAGTGTCGTAGAAGGTGAGAAAGGTCTACAAGCTGAAGAAGTCAGAAAGATAGAAGAGTAATCTATCCAGACATTAAAGCGGTTTAGTTATAATGTCTGTACAAACTACTGATATACTACTGAGTCAAGCCCGTATTGTCTTACCCATGTTGAGTTAACAGCAGCATATTTGGTAGGTCAGGTATTGGGCTTGGCTTTTTTTGTACCCGTATGTCTAGCGGCCATCTATAGATATCATGTTGCGACTGCTATTGGTCACACTTATGTCAGTATAAAGCTTTATTGTGAGCTGATTTGTGATTGATAAAATATAAGCAACTAATTTAAAAGGATATTTTTTTGAGTAATTTTACAACGTTTACTGATTTGCCACTTTCAGTCGCAACACTACGCGCCGTGAGTGATTTGGGCTTCACTGAATTAACGCCTATTCAGGCAAAAATACTACCGCATACATTAGCAAATCAAGATGCCATCGGACAGGCACAAACGGGTACAGGTAAGACAGCAACGTTTTTGCTGACTATTATGGAGGCGTTACTCAAGCGTCCTTTTGCTCATGATGAAGAGCGTTATCTCGGTGAGCCACGTGCAGTCGTTATGGCACCAACGCGTGAGCTCGCTCAGCAGATATTTGATGACTGCATAGCATTGACCAAATATACGTCGCTGCATAGTGTCTGTATTATGGGTGGTACCAATTACGAAACCCAGCAGCATGAGCTTGAGCGCCAATATGTTGATATTTTGGTGGCGACGCCTGGCCGTCTGATTGATCTTGCCAATAAAGGCATGGTGTATTTAGATCGAGTAGAGGTGTTGGTATTGGATGAAGCAGACCGTATGCTGGACATGGGTTTTATCCCCGATATCAAGCGCTTAGTAGGTCGTATGCCCGCCAATACAGACCGTCAAAGCTTACTGTTTTCTGCTACTTTTAACCAAGATGTGATGAATTTGGCGTATCGCTGGTTGCATGAGCCGCAGTTTGTGGAAATCGAGCCAGAACACAAAACCAGCGAATTGGTTGATCAGCACTTTTATTTACTGACAGAAGATCAAAAACTCGAAGCCCTGCAGCGTATTATTAGTGATGAGGCCGTTGAAAAGGTCATTGTATTCGCCAATCGCAAAGATCAAGTCAAGCGTCTCTATCATAAACTGCGTCAAGCACATAGGATTGTCATGCTCTCAGGTGATGTGATTCAGCAAAAACGTGAGAAGTACTTACAGCGATTTAAGGATGGTCATGCGTCTATTTTGGTCGCAACAGATGTTGCAGGGCGCGGTATCCATGTCGATGATATCAGTCATGTGGTTAACTATACCTTGCCGGATCAACCAGATGATTATGTACACCGTATAGGTCGTACAGGTCGTGCAGGCCAGACAGGTATTAGTATCAGCTTTGTCAGTGAAGATGACGCATTTAATATACCAGCATTAGAGAAGCATCTAGAGACCAAGTTTACGCTTGAGCAGTGGCAGGAATAATTGCTATAAATGGATATCATTTATAGCAATAAAACCCTTAATATCATTTTTGGTATTAAGGGTTTTTTGTACGCTTGGTAAAGTCTACGCAGTACTCGCAGTATGTGTTAGAAATTATTGAGCATGATGCATGGAGGTGGCGTCATCGCCCATATCGTGCATGCTATGATCCATATGATTATCCATGTCTTGCATATCATGATCCATAGCCGGCGTCATATCGTGATTCATTTGATCCATGTCATGAGCATCTGTCTCAGACATCATAGCAGAGTGGCTACTGTGATCCATCTGTGCGTGTCCACCACCATGCCCGCCATGCATATTTGCCATGACCATAGGAACAACAGCAACTGCCAAACCTGAGAGTACCATCACCGCACCATTTAACTGCCTTAAGCGAAAACGACCAATCTTGTCACGTAACCAGCCAACTGTCTCGTGCGTTGCAACTAGCATCGGTATGGTTCCTAAACCGAACACGAACATCAATGCGGCACCGCTTAGTGGGTTGTGAGCGACGACAGCAATCAGTAGGGCGCCGTATACCAAACCACAAGGCAAAAAGCCCCAAAGCAAACCTGCTGTTAGTGCGCGCGGAAAAGTATTGAGTGGAAATACCTTTTGACGCAGCGGGCTAAGGTATTGCCAAAAGCGCATGCCAAAACGCTCAAGCTTGGTCAAAAACGGCGCGCCAAGCATGGTAACACCGACGAATACTAGTACCAGTCCTAACAAGATGCGCGGCATGCTATTGCCCTGCATCAATGGCGCTAGTACCGTGACACCAATCAGGCCTGCGACCAAACCCAATAATGCATAACTGGTTAGACGGCCAAGATGATAGGTGGCCACCAAAGCGCGGCGTTTAGTAGGGCTGACATCTTTCATAGATAGACCAAATGCCGTCACAAGACCGCCACACATACCCAAACAATGCGGCGAGCCAAAAAACCCCATCAGTAATGCCGCAACAAGTAAAGCCATGGTCATGGATGCATCTCCTAAAAGTCATAAAGGCCGTATCTATAGACACGATTATTATCTAACGAAAGCTCATCATTACACGATGAACAGAGAAGAGGATAAAGGTTAAATTTTTGGATTTTTCTCTACATCAGTACGAACGAGCGCATCTTTATCAACGTTATCATATGACGGCTCGGTATTTGCAGAGGGCTGAGACTGCACCGCGCGCTCATGAGCTTGCATGGTTTGCCTGCGCTCTTGACGATCATCCAATATGATACGCTGTGATGCATTGTCCAAATCTTCGAACTGGTTTGATTTTACCGCATAACGCACTGCCCAGATGGCAACCACAAATAGCATGAGACTTAATGGGATTAATAAAAATATACTGAGCATGGTAACTCTCTTCAATAGCAGTGTCTTTTATTATTATACACCCATCGCAAATGTAGTGGATGATCTGTATCGATTAGAATGAGACGTAGCATCATATGACGATATTAGCTGCGCGTTTAGTATAAAAACCTATTCATCAGATGCTTTTTTGGCACTGCCTCGCGGTGTTAGGAGTTGCTGTGAAGTCACATCATCGGCGTGACGACAGTTCATTTGCGGACGTATCACATCTCGTAGATAGGCGGCGATTTCATAAACAGCCCGCCGTGAATGACTTAGGTTTTGCGCAGGTTTCATCCAGTCGCGTCTAACTGGCAACGGTGCGCTAAGCGGTGTGCTGTTAATACCATTCAAGGCAAACTGTCTGCGCGCACGTGCCATATGATAGCTATCCGTAATAAGATAAACGTGATGGAGCGGAATACGCTTGGCTGTAAAACGGGCGTTTTCGCATGTATTCATACTGGCATTTTCGCTTATCAGCCCATCGATACCATGCTCAATGAGCCACTGACCGAGCCAAGGGGCTTCAGCGCCGCTTAGTACAATAGGTAAGGGAAGATCGTGATAAGCGCCTGCAGCAGTACGGGCACGATTCAGACTGTAGCGATTGAGAATGATTTGATTGTTATTATCATTAGTTAGACCACCGCCTAATACCACGTAAGCAGTCGGCGGAGAACTCATAGCAGCAGAAGGCATTTTTGGTAAAGGAAGAAGCGCAAATATATAGACAACGGCTTGTGAGAATAGAGGTGTGAACAAACTGATTAGGACTAAAATAACAGACGTCGAGCCTAATACAAAGGTAATATTGATGATACGAAATAGCTTCACCATTCGTTCGGCTGAACGCAAATAGTTTCGCCATAAGCGTTTAGACCATGATTGTTTAGACCACATGCTCAGCATATCCAATTGAGCCATCAGCATTCACCCAAACTGGCTCACGTGATAGCTGAATTGCAAATTTCTCATAGACAATGTTGGCGATATAGCGCTGTGCTGTTGCCACATCTTCTTGAGTTGCTTGATAGGGAGTGTGATTGGTCAGTACCAGCGCCTGATTTTTATGAGTCACGATGGGTACGATACCGCCCCCTTTTAATCCTGCTTGCTCGATGAGCCAACCTGCGGCAACTTTTACCATCGCATCAGACATTGGATAACCAACGATAGCTGGATAGCTTGTTTGCAACGCCGTAAATTGATCTTGACCAATAATAGGATTTTGAAAGAAACTACCACAGTTAGGTAGTTGTTTTGGGTCTGGCAGCTTTTGGTGTCTAATATCTATAATGGCTTGCATCACGTCATGAGGCGTTGCTTGCTCGCGCCCTTGCTGCTTAGCATAGCGCTGCGCTACTGTTTGGACATCACCATAGCTGGCTAAAATATTGGTAGGATCAGTATGTAATCTGAAACCGACGCGACTAATAATCCATGTGTTTGGCGTGCGTTTAAAGATACTGTCACGATAGCCAAATTGACAGTCGGCCGCTGATAAATGCTGCCAAGTTTGTGTCGGTAAATGATAAGCGCGTACATATTGTAAGCAGTCTTCTAACTGTACACCGTAAGCACCAATATTTTGTACTGGCGCTGCACCAGTTAAGCCAGGTATGAGCGCAAGATTCTCTAACCCATACCAGCCTTGATTGACTGTATGTATGACTAAATCATGCCAGTTTTCGCCCGCCATTACTTCGATATCGACATAGCTATCAGTCTGAGCAGTCAGGTGAATACCGCGCATTTTGGGTTGTAATACCACCGCATTTAACGCTGCTGGTAATAAAACATTGCTACCGCCAGATAAGACAAATAATGATAGCTGATGTTCTATATCCTCTGCATAGGTTGCCATAAAGTCATCAAGCTGTACCTCATTAGTCAATGTCACTACAGAATCAGCGACACAGGCCAGTGCCATCGTATTGCTATGTGACAAATCGACTGAACTACTGACTAACAGAGTCGCTGATGAGTCGTTTACAGTCGTGGTCTGAGCGTCGAGATCAAGGCGTGCAGCTTGGGTCATAACATAGCCTATGGGGCAAAAGGATAATAAATAATAAGGTAGCTATAGTTGATTCAACTTAAAAGAGATACAAGGCAACTGAGTGCAGACGTAACTGTGATACTTCAAGCGAGGTTAACGCTGCAGCTCTTTTATAGAGGATTAACTATATTATAGAGGATACCGGATGCAAGAGTAGCAGAAATATAGAATTTATGGCTAGCAAGCTTTCCAGCTTTCGATCCAAGCTTGTGCGCTTGATTCGATGCGCTCGATCACCTCTTCAAAATCATCGCTATCACCTTTATAAGGATCCGGTACATCGTTACCGCCGTATGTAGGGTCTTCTTCACTAAATAGGGCCAGCTTTGCCAAGTCATCTTCTGTATCTGTAATGCCATCTTTAATAGCTTGCAGGTCGGCTAAATTCTGTGAATCCATGGCCAAGATTAAATCAAAATCGCGAAAGTCATTAGCGGTTACCTGGCGTGCAACCAATTTATTAATTTTGTAGCCATGTGATTTTGCATGACGCTGCGAGCGTGGGTCAGGTTTGTCGCCGACATGTGAATCACTGGTACCTGCTGAGTCTATCTTTATTGAGAGTCCAGCAATCGCCGCTTGCTGACGGAAAACTTCCTCAGCAGTTGGTGAACGGCAGATATTTCCTAAACAAACCAATAATACAGACGAGGGAGTACAGGCTTTCATCAGCATAATATGACCTTCTATAACAAAAAAAACATGCTATAAGAGACCAGCATTATTAATGCGGCTTTTATTAGCATGCCATCGATTGAACCGGCTATAGCGTAACGCTTAATGGCTTGAATGGCAAGAAGAGAGACTAGACAACAGCGTCATTTGGCAGTGGTTTTGTAGCCATACTATATATGACAAAGTAATATGATCACCATAGGATATCAATCTTGATTGGATTTAAAACGTTGTAGATCACGACGTTCTTTCTTATTGGGTTTATTATCGGGGCGTGCAAGGTTGGCAAGTTTGCGCTGCTCAGCATAGTAAGCACGGCGTGTTTCACTCTCTTTGGTCTCTGAATATAGCACTTCAGCCGCCGCTGCATTGCCTCGCTGGGCCGATAGGGCCTCAACGACGACGGTTTTTTCGGTCATCGCAGTCGCGGAGCCTTGACGAATGGTTAGCTCATCGCCGACTGAGATTTCTTTGCTGGTTTTCACGCGGCTGCCACCATAATGGACACGCCCGCTTTCAATGGCTTGTTTGGCAAGCGTACGCGTGCGATAAAAGCGCGCCGCCCACAACCATTTATCGAGACGAATTTTGGTCAGACTTTGAGGGTTATTATTTGTATTTTTACTCATAAGAATCCTTTTACATTCGTTCTTATATTAAATCATGATGTTATATCAATAATATTAGGGCAACTTTATTATTTGCAAATGGATTTTTGTGATTGTAATGCTTAGGGCGTATCCCTAATTCAAACGTTTATCACCATTTTTAAAATAGGGGCACGCTCTAGTATCCGATTATATGATGCAAAAAGCGGCCAATCATAAGAAAAGCCGCTTTTATTATTCATTTTAGAAACATGCGCTTAGAGGATTATCTCAGACATATTAGAAGATTATCTTAGAAATAACTGATAGCCAATATTATCATTGACCGTTGTACAGTCGTAGCCGATATCTAGTAAGGCATCTTGTAGTTGGCGCGAGTTACCATCAGAGGCTTGTAGGCCGACCAATACACGGCCTTCAGCAGCGCCATGGTTACGGTAATGGAATAAAGTGATATTAAAGTCATCGCCCAATTTTTCTAAGAAAGTCAGCAGTGCGCCCGGACGCTCTGGAAATACCACTTGTAGTAACTGCTCGTTTTCGACCTTGGCGTGACCACCAATCAAATGACGGATATGCGATTTGGCGATATCATCGTCGGTCAGATCATAAGCATTATAGCCGTCGTCTGCCAGTTGGCTGCTGATGGTTTGACGTTCTTTTTCACCTTCTTTTAACGCGATACCGACAAAAATTGAGGCAGGCTCCATAGAATCTGGCGATTTTTTGCTGTCAGCACGGTAGTTAAACTCAGTGATATTACGGCCGTGTAGGCTGCGACAGAAATTCAAGAAAGCGCCTGTTTGTTCAGGGATGGTAACCCCAAAGATGGCTTCTTTTTTCTCACCGATCTCGGTACGTTCAGCGATATAGCGCAGGCGGTCAAAGTTCATATTAGCGCCGCAAATGATGGCCGCGCAGTTTTTACCTTGAATATTGTTCGCTGTGATATATTTTTTCATACCAGCAACCGCCAACGCACCTGCAGGCTCTACGATACTGCGGCTCTCCTCAAACACATCTTTGACAGCGGCGCACACCTCATCATTGGTACAAGTGATCACTTCAGGCTCGACGATAGGGCCTGAATTATCGCTTTTTTGCGTACGCACAACGTCAAAAGGCAATTTACCAATTTGAGCGACTGCTACGCCATCGACGAACAATCCGACTTGCTCAAGTTTGACACGTTCACCCGTTTCAAGTGCTGCTTTTAGGCAGGCGGATTGTTCCGCTTCTACTGCGATCACTTTGACATGCGGTGCCACTTCTCCCAAAAATGCGGCGACACCTGAGATGAGACCGCCACCACCAACGGCAACGAATACATAATCCATGTTGCGCCATTGTTGTGTCAGCTCAAGCGCGATGGTTCCTTGTCCAGCAATGACTAACTCATCATCGTAAGGCGGTATAAAGGTAAGTCCTTCGCGTTCAGCACGATCTATTGCATAGCGGTTTGCTTGATCAAAACTATCGCCATGCAGATCCACATTGCCACCCAGTGCTCTGACGGCATTTACTTTGATGTCGGGAGTTGTGGTTGGCATAACGATGATGTTGTTCAGTGATAGCTTGCGTGCAGAGTACGCCACGCCTTGCGCATGGTTGCCTGCTGAGGCGCAGATAACGCCGCGTGCTTTTTGCTCATCGCTTAGCTGACTGATGCGGTTGTAGGCACCGCGCAATTTAAAGGATTTGACCGGTTGTAAGTCTTCACGCTTGAATCGAATGTCATTGGCAAAACGTTGGGTCAGCTTGGGCGCCGTTTCAAGTGGTGTTTGAATAGCAACGTCATAGACGGTGGCTTGTAAGATGGCTCGTACCCAATGTGACAGCATAGTAATCCCTAAACAGAATGAATATAAATGAATATAAAAACGAAATAGATTAGCCTATGCTGATTTTGAGTATCTTGCAAGACTCAATTGCAGTTTTCTTGGGATTTCATGCCTGAATGAATATAAAGTGAAAGCGTGTGGCGAAGAACGTTGTGAGATAAGTATTATATGACTACCGAATTAGAGTAGTGATTGCGCTAACATCGATGAATATCATCGGTTATAATAGCCGCGCATTTTATCTGTTTTAGCCTTTTACTTTTTTTAAGACCATACGTTTATTTTCCAAGGATTTATGATGAGTGATCAGCAAGCACAAAAGCAAGCCGCCGCCCGCGCCGCCCTAAGCTATATCGAAGACGATATGATACTTGGGGTAGGGACGGGTAGTACGGTCAACTGTTTGATTGAGTTGTTGCCACAATTGAAGCTTGCTGGTGCGGTTGCCAGCTCACAGGTGACTGAAGACAAACTGCGTGCGCTTGGTATCGAAATCGTTGATTTGAACTTTGCTGGTACGCTCGATGTTTATATTGATGGTGCTGATGAGGTCAATGAGCACTTGCAGCTCATCAAAGGCGGCGGCGGTGCATTGACTCGCGAAAAGATTGTGGCAGCAGCGTCTAACAAGTTCGTTTGTATGGTCGATGAGAGTAAAAGCGTTGATATATTAGGTCGCGCGTTTCCAGTGCCAATTGAAGTACTGCCACAAGCGCGCTCTTATGTAGCTCGCCAACTGGCCAAATTGGGCGGTGAGCCTGTTTATCGTGAAGACTTTGTCACTGACTATGGTAACGTTATCTTAGATACTTATGACTTGGATGTGAGCAATCCGATTGCGCTCGAAAAAGAGCTGAATAATATCGTAGGTGTGGTTTGTAATGGTATCTTTGCGGCGAACCAAGCGGATGTGCTATTAAAAGCAGGTGCAAATGGGGTGACAACGCTCACGCGTTAATTTATATCCATACGCTTGCTAAGAACTGATGTCCCGTCCTAAAATAGATTGATGATTTTTTAATGAGCCAGATACCCTGAGTATTTGGCTTTTTACATTAAACAG
>NZ_JASMRR010000007.1:0-204735 GCF_041431175.1 Psychrobacter sp. Arc29
AACAGGTTAACCGCGTTATCAATGTGTAATCTACACATCTCTCACTGCCAGTCCGTCTGATGAGGGCGTATTATAGACCCTTTATTTATTTAGTCAAGAGGTATTTTCTATTTAGTTTGAAATAACTTAATTGCTTAAGCTTCTTCACTACCTTCCCTTTCGACTGGGTGGCATTATACGCGGGTTTGAGGCTGGGTCAAGGGTTTATTGTGGAGATCTTTCTAATTAGTTTGGTATAAATTAAATAGTGAAGATGTTTCAATGGATCATATACTTTAATAATTTTACTTACTTGACAATGGTTATGCAAAATAGGGTTTAGCGATGCTTTTAGGATACTACTGTTAAAAGGCTAGACATAAAATGGAATAGACATAAAAAAAGCCACTATTGGTTTTAGTGGCTTTTTAGTGATATTAATCAACAGTATCTTTTACTACGAAGCTTTATACATAATCGATCGCCATCATTAAGCATAGTGCCATCATGATGATAATCGATAGTCCAAAGATCTTATACGCCCACTTAATCTGCTGCTGGACTCGGTCTTGTTCACTAGTGACCTTGATCGGTTTCATAGCAATAACTAACCAATAGCCTGACAACAGTAGATGGACGCCCAAATACCAATAGCCAGTTGCGTTCAACGCTGTGAGCAAACTGCCCACGACTAAGAAACAGGCAATACTAATCGTAATGTGCCACTGAGTCGTTCTAAAGGAGTGCTTGACTGGTAATACAGGAATACTGGCTGCACTGTAGTCTTTTTTGCGAAAAACAGCGATGGCATAAGCATGTGGCATCTGCCAAATAGCAAACATGGCAAATAGCACCCAATACACCCCATCAATAGACGGCGTCAAAGCAGCATAGCCAATCACTGGCGGAATAGCACCAGAAAAACTACCAATGAATGTTCCCCAAACGGAGTGTCGCTTAAAGTACAGACTATAAAATCCGACATAAACGACATAACCAAATAACGCTGAATATAAAGCCAGTGGCGTGGTAGCTGCTAAACATACGACGCCGATACCTAGTAGTAATACTGCATAGAGCATTGCATTGGTAATAGAGAGCTCACCTGTCACCAAAACACGGTCACAAGTGCGCTGCATCCTCGAGTCAATATCACGATCGATGATGTTATTAATTACACAACCAGACGCTATCACGGTCAAAGTTCCAATCAAGGCTTGAAGCAATATCAACCAATCGGGATTGCCTTTGGCCGCTAAAAAATAGCCACCCAAAACGGTGATAGCGTTACCAAACACAATGCCAGGTTTGATGACCTGAACAAGCGGTTGTTTGGCGACATCGAGTTTTAACTGTGCAAGTTTATTCATGATAGTCCATCAGTTAATATCTTCAAATGCCTGTACCCTATGGATGAAACAGTGCCATTTAGGAATGATGAGCCTATATATAAAAATATATAACAGCTCATCATTAGACATTTGCGATAACTTATATACGCAAGCTTGCGGCGCAAATAAGAAAGTTAGGAACTTACTGTTGCATATCGGTCATGTCTGAATGATCAGCCATGTCCGAGTGATTTTCTTGTGATGTATCAGCAGGCGAACCTTGATTAGACGGCTGGTAAGTCTCTGGTAGATCTAACTTATCTTCAAAACCTTCAAGCTCACGATCCAATCTCGGTGTACCATCTGCATTGGTTGGCATTTTCATGCCCATGTCCATCTGCATTTTACCCATGCCAGGCATCATGTTTTCGTTGGCGTTGTGCATAATCCACAATGAGCCAACCATAACAATCGCTACCACAAACAATGTGAATAAGAAGCTATAGAGCGTATTACGTTGTTCAGGGCTAAAGTCCACATGCAAGAAAAAGTACACTTGCACAAAAACCTGCGCGGCAGCGAAAACAGCAATCATCCAAATCGCGCTCATGCCTGACATTATATTGCTCATAATTAGCCAAAATGGAATCACTGTCAGAATTGCTGATAGTACAAAGCCGATAATATAACTCTTTTTACTTCCATGACTGCTCTGGCCGTGACTTACATCGCCATGTGCATGAGCGTGCTCGGCTGCATGCAAATTTTCATTTTTCATAATGCCACTCCTACCAGATACACTAGCGAAAAGACGCAAATCCACACGATATCCAAAAAGTGCCAAAACAGACTTAAACATCTTAAACGCGTCATCATACGCTCAGAAAGACCAAATTTGCTCAACTGGAACAACATAAATAGTAACCAGCAGATACCGACCGTGACGTGAATACCGTGCAAACCTACCAGACTAAAGAAGCTCGATAAGAAGGCACTGCGATCAGGCCCGAAGCCTTCGACAATGAGGTGATGGAACTCATAAATCTCCATCCCAATAAAGCCCATGCCGAATAGCGCAGTAATCATCAACCATAGCTTAAGCTTTGACATGTTCTTTTGATAAGCACCAAGCATGGCAAAACCAAAGGTGATACTACTGATCAGTAGCAAGAACGTTTCAACCAAAACAAACTTAAGGTCGAAAATATCTTTAGGACTTGGACCATCTGCTACGCCAACCTTTAGTACCGCATAAGCGGCAAAAAACGTGGCAAACAGAACCAAATCCGTCATTAAGTAAACAAAGAAACCGAGTACTTTATTGCCCTGCGCATCCAAATGGTCTGGATGATGAGGATCACTATGGTTAAAGTAATCTATGTTGCCTTTGTGATGATCATCAGACGGCAACAACTCCTCGCCGTTGTCGTCTGGCAAATTACTATTTACTTCATGCGTGTGCATAGTTTCGGTACTACTCATAATCCGTCTCCTGCGTGAGCCGTACGAAGACGCTTATAATAAGCATTTTCAATTTTTTCAATTTCATCAACGGGTACGATGTAATCGATATCACGTTTGTTGGCTTCACGAATAACAAAGAAAATGATGACTAAGAAGGAGGCGATTACCAACCACCAGATATGCCAGATAAAAGCAAAGCCAAAGACGAACGTCAATAAACCAATAATCACACCAGAATCTGTATTTTTTGGCATATGTATTGGGCTATAGTAATTGGGCGCTTTATCTGACGTCCAGCCGCTGTCTTTAAGATGCGCTAGGGCATCAAGATCGTTAATAACAGGCAGTTGAGCAAAGTTATAAAACGGTGCAGGTGATGGCGTGCTCCACTCTAACGTACGACCATTCCAAGGATCACCACTAACATCAGCTAGACGCTCACGATCGCGATAACTGACATAGAACATCATCAATTGGCTCACAATACCGAACAGAATAATAAAGGCACCAACCGCAGCAACGATCAACCATATCTGCCAAACATCATTGGCATAATGATTGGTACGACGCGTCATACCGAAAAATCCTAAAACGTACAGCGGCATGAAGGCCACAAAGAAGCCGATGAGCCAGCCCCAAAAAGCACGTTTGCCCCACTTCTCATCCAAACGATAACCAAACATTTTTGGCCACCAAAAGGTAATACCCGCAAAGTATCCAAATACCGCACCACCAATAATGGTGTTATGGAAATGCGCGATTAAGAACAGACTGTTATGCAAAACATAATCAATCCCAGGAACCGCCAGCATGACACCCGTCATACCACCAATGGTAAAGGTAATGATAAAGCCAAGCGTCCATAAAATTGGCGTACCAAAGACGATCTTGCCTCGATACATAGTAAAGAGCCAGTTAAAGACCTTAACCCCAGTCGGTATGGCAATAATCATGGTGGTAATACCAAAGAAGGCATTGACGTTGGCGCCTGAACCCATGGTAAAGAAATGATGCAACCAAACGATGAAACTTAAGATAGCAATAACCATCAAGGCATAGACCATACTGACGTAGCCAAACAGCTTTTTCTGCGAGAAAGTCGAGATGACTTCTGAGAAAATACCAAAGGCTGGTAGTACCAAGATATATACCTCTGGGTGACCCCAAATCCAAATCAGATTGATATACATCATGACGTTGCCGCCTGCATCATTGGTAAAGAAGTGCATACCAAGATAGCGGTCTAGCGTTAGCATCGCCAACGTTGCCGTTAATACAGGGAAAGCAGCAACGATCAAAATGTTGGTACAAAGTGCTGACCACGTAAAAATCGGCATGTGCATCAGATTCATGCCAGGCGCACGCATCTTTAAAATCGTCACTAAGAAGTTGACACCCGTCAGCAAGGTTCCCAATCCTGACAGCTGCAAGGCCCAGATATAATAATCTACCCCCACTGTTGGACTGTATGTCAGCTCTGACAATGGTGGATAAGCCAACCAACCGGTTGCCGCAAAGTCACCAATGACGAGCGAAACGTTGACCAATAATGCACCAGTAACGAATAGCCAAAATGACAATGAATTTAGGAACGGAAAGGCCACATCTCGTGCACCAATCTGTAGCGGGATGATCGCATTCATGAGTCCCACAACCAGAGGCATGGCGACAAAGAAAATCATAATCACGCCGTGGGCGGTGAAAATCTGATCATAATGATGCGGCGGTAAATACCCTGTCTCAGGATAGTTAGCCAGCATCTGATGGGTACGCATCATAATAGCGTCACTAAAGCCGCGTAATAGCATTACAATCGCGACGACGATATACATGATACCAATTTTTTTATGGTCAACTGAGGTTAGCCAATCGTGCCAAAAAACGCCCCAAAGCTTCTTTTTGGTTAGAAAAATTAAAACCGCTAGCCCAGCCAAGGCCATCATACCACCAGCCGCCATAATAATAGGCTCGTGGTAAGGTATTGCCTCAAGGGACAATCTACCGAATATTGCTTCCATAATCAGCTTTCCTATTATTGAGCGTCAGCTTCTTGCGCATCATCTTTATTCGATGGCGCTGCTGGGTTAATGCTACCTTCGCCGTCATCCTTCAAATCAGACTCTAAGCCCTTGTTCACAGCATTTTTATTATCACGCTGATTGACTTCATCTGATGCTACAAACTGATTTTGTTGCTTTGTGTCTGAGCCATACTGATTCACAATATAGTCAAACATATCAGGCTGAGCCGATTTGAAATATTCGATGGCATGGTTTTCTGAGGGTTTCGATAACTCTTCATAAACCGCAGTATCGAGAACCTTATTGTCTCCCGCTTTGATTTTAGAAACCCAGTCATCGAAACCTTGCTTATCGACAGCATGGGCCAAAAATTTCATATCCGAGAAGCCAGGACCACTATAGTTGGCAGAAAGTCCGTTATAGACACCAGGCTCATTAGCGATCAGATGTAATTGTGTCACCATGCTCGACATGGCATAAATTTGGCTGCCCAGTCTAGGAATGAAGAACGAATTCATCACCGTATCGGAAGTGATTTTGAAACTAACTGGACGATCTACTGGTAGATAAAGCTCATTGACGACAGCAATATCTTGTTCTGGGTAGATAAATAACCATTTCCAGTTTTGTGCCACAACTTGAATCTCAAGCGGAGGATTGTCTTTTTGAGTATCTAGTGGCTTATAAGGATCAAGCGCGTGAGTACTGCGCCAAGTAATCACAGCTAAGATTGCAATAATAATAATGGGAATCGTCCACATTAAAATTTCAATCCAAGTGTTGTGTGACCACTGAGGGTCGAAGTCTTTATCAGCATCTGGTCTATCCGCGCGATAACGGTAAGTAAACCAGAGCGCCATGACGATGACTGGTATAACCACAATCAACATCAAGGCAGTGGTAACAATGATAAGTTCTTTATTTTGCACGCCAACTGCACCCTGAGGATGCAATACACCTTTATCACAGGCGGTCAGGAGCAAGCTGCTTATCAATACCACTAAGTTGGCCTTTAGCCAGATCGGTAATTTGAAAAACGTCATGCCTTATTAACCTTATATTCGGTCAGTTTTGTTAGTACATGTTAAATGTTAGAAACACTCCATGGCTGTCACATTCTTACAATGGACAGTCAAGAGATGACGCTAATTTTTGACCTTATTTATACTCTCAGTCGCGTTGGCTAGCATGATGTCAGCACTGTTACCAATCAAAATCTGATGGGTAACACTGCTGACAATTTTAAGCAACGAAGTATGCATTCGGTCACTAGATTGCGACCATCATCAATAGAGTAGGTCTTAACGCTATTTGCCCAATCAAATCAGCCGCACAGCATGACGAAACAGTAGCAATAAGGTACTGTTTGTATTGATGTACAAGACTGAGAAGATTGGGAAATCGATTTACTAAAAGGGTATCGATATTTGAGTGTGGCTTATTCTGAGGCTAAATTCTGTCTGGCTACCACAGCATTATTCCATGCTGTCTATAGGGTATAGAACTATCAAATGCGACCCTTTTTAGTTCACAGGCACTATACGCTTCTTTTTTTAGAAAATCTTATCTGCAATAAACTAGAAATAAAACAACATATTTTTACTATCCAAAATCTATAAATCAAGCTTGAAAGTTTTATCAATTTGCGCTTATTAGCTTTCATATACATAAATATTCGTTTGGATGTACATTCTATTCAGAAATATAATGAATGGCTGTTATGCGAGGATAAAACGTATCTGATAGTAGAATATTCTTTAATAGCACCATGTTTTTATAGTAAATAAAGTATAAAAAAAGGGACTTACCTATCGGTAAGTCCCCTTTTTTATCTCAGTAACGTTCATATTGACTCTTACATCTTTGCTCGGATCGTAGTCACAATACCAGATAACGCATAAATGATACCAATCGCTAAGATACCAACAGGTATGTCATAGAGCACGATACTCATGACAAGGACGCCAATAATAAGTACCACAAAAGGCACTTTCTTTTTATCAAACTCTTTAAAGCTGTAGTACTTAACATTACTGACCATGAGCAGACCACAAATAACCACCCAAGCTGCGAACAAAAACATGATCGCCGTATCATACTGTCCAATCCATTCATTGTGATCAACTGCGACCATAACAGCAGAGGTTACTAGAATGGCGGCAAGCGGACTTGCCAAACCAACAAAGTATTTTTTATCGACAATGCCAACCTGCACGTTGAAGCGTGCAAGACGAAAGGCAGCACAGGCAGTAAAGACGAACGCACAACCAATCCCAATACGACCCAGCGGCTCTAGCGCAAAGCTATAAATCAAAATAGCAGGGGCCACACCAAACGCGAGCATATCTGCTAATGAATCATATTGCTCACCAAACGGGCTTTGGGCATTAAGCATACGCGCAACGCGGCCGTCGGCACCATCTAGAATACCTGATAAAAAGATAGCAAGCGCCGCCTTGTAAAACTCGCCTTGCGTACTCGCTAAAATCGAATAAAACCCTGACAGTAATGATAATGTGGTAATCAAATTGGGTGCTAGATATACACCGCGACTGACCACACGCTTACCTTCCGCGACTTCTGCCTCAACGACCTCAAAAGTCAAACCATCGTAATTGTCATTGTCTGCTAGACGAATATTAAACTCATGCTCATCCATGTATGGAGGCTGGGTCGCTGCATTATCCTGCAACGATCCCTCTCTTGGAGGCATGTTATTTGGTTCGCCTTCAGGTGGCTGCATATTCGTCATCTTGATATCCTTATTGGCCAATATTGCTTTTCAGTTACTCGCCAACCAGCCAGCGTACATTGGTCGCACTGTCGGGCGTTAAGTCTGGAGCATCTTCTACTTTTAGTACTGGCTGCAAGAAACGTAATATCTCGCGTGCATGATTATCAAACTGCCATGGCGGATTGATAACCAGTAGACCTGTACCGTTCAGACCGACCGCAACATCGTTAGGATAAATATTTAGCTCACAAACTAGCTGACGACGCATTTCGGTACGCTTGAGCTTTTTGTAAAACAACTCGACCGCTTCGATATTTTTGATTGGGAACCAAAGCGCATAAGTACCTTGTGGCCATTTGTTATAAGCCGCAACTAACAGGTCGATAAGACGCGTAAAGTCTTTATGCTCTTGCTCATAAGGGGGATCAAGGAAAATCAAACCGCGCTTTTCTTTTGGTGGAATAACAGCGGTGATGCCTTCAAAGGCATCACGATGCTGGATACCAATCGGCAACTTATGTAGCTGATAGTTCAACGCATCGTATTCAGTCGCTTTGGCTTCAAAAGCTTCGGCGCGCACGCCAGCATCAGGTTTTTTAGCGGCGGTTTTTTCGACATGATGAGCAATCCACCACGGCGAACCCGGATAGACTTTATTGTCGTAAGTGAATTTGGCTTGCTTAATGCCTTCCATATAGTCTTTGACAGCGGCTGGTGCCTTTTCGGTATCTGCTTTTAGAAAAGCTTGAATACCGCCTTTGGCCTCCCCTGTCTTGCGCGCTTCTTCACTGCTTAGTGAATACAGTCCACGGCCGCCATAAGCGTCAAGCACATAAAACGGTTTGTTTTTCTGCCCCAATTGATTAAGCAGTTGTACCAATAAAATGTGTTTAACCACATCAGCAAAGTTACCAGCGTGGTAGGCGTGTTTATAGTTCATAATCTCAAAAGTTTAAATAAGAAAAATTGCATCTATGGTAGCATAGGCGGAGTAAAAGATAATGTGGTTTTAGTAAGCGCTTTCAATAAAAACGCACTGAATGACGTTATATTGACCACTGATTGATAAGAATGAGATGAAATGACGCAGATTATTAGCAACCTGAGCAAGACAGCGTTGGTCGTTGATCATCCGATAGGACAAGACAACCCTCCGTTACTATCTCCAAACAGTCATAACGACGCCCAAAACGCGCCTACCCAGAAGATGCTGCAACTGTCTGATTTTTCAGTCAGCTGGGAAGATAGGCTGACGGATAAGCAGCTTGATACATTTGTCACTGATGGCTGGCTCGTCATTGATAATGTGTTTGATGATACAGCGTTACTCGCGCTACAAGCAGAAAGTGGTTTTATTGACTATCGTGATGCAGAGCTGACCGCTGGCGTTCGTATCAGTGATATCCGCGGTGATAGAATACGCTGGATTACCGAAGACTTCTTTGCAGGCTACTATTATCTGCAAAGCATTAATGCTTTGGCCTCGCTATTCAATCGTAGTTTGTTCGCGGGTATTCGCCATAGTGAAGCACATTATGCGTGCTATCCGATTGGCTTTGGCTATCAATGGCACAGCGACAATCCTACTGGGCGCGATGAACGCGTAATCTCGGCAGTGTTTTATCTCAATGATGATTGGGGAGCGACTGACGGCGGTGCGCTAGAAGTCGTTGATAAGCATGGCACGCACCATGAAGTGATGCCAGTTGCCAATAGATTGATTATTTTTGATAGCGACCTACAGCATCAAGTGCAGATCGCGCATCGTCAGCGTTACTCTATTGCTACTTGGCTAAGACGTGATGATGCTGTAGTTTTGTTTGCTGCGCCCTGAGTATATCTATCATTTGCTACGGCTCTAAGTAAGCTTTGTTAATTAAGGACAATAATAATGCGTAAGAATCTATTCAGACATTCTATTTTAGTTATTATGTTATCTTTGCTTGCAAGCTGCACGACTATTAATCATCAAGCCTTCACTCAACAAATCAGTGAGCCTTTCTTTACCTATCACCTACCAAAATCCACCCCTGAAAAACCTGTGATAGTTACACCAACTACTATCACTACTGAGTTCAAGTATGAGAACGGTTGTCTGCTTGCATTTGATGGAACAAGATGGATGACGCCAGTATTTCCAGAAGGACATGCTACTTTCGATATTAGTAATAAAGCTTTAGAATTATTAGGAACAAGTTATCAAATGGGCGAAGTTGTTTTTGCTAGTGGCAATATCAGTAATTATGACAGAGACAAAGCTAAAACTTATAGTAATACTCCAGCTGAAAAATGTATTACAGAGTATTTAGCAAAATTTTATGGTGATTATGAAAAAATTGACTTAGACAGAGACTAATATTTTTTTAGCTATAGAAATCGATTAACTTTTATATATTTGCAACATATAAATAATTAGTACCAAATAGACCTTATAAGAAACGAGCTATCTTTTATAGCAAAAAACATTAACTCAACTTACCTAGGACTGTCATGAGTTCAGAAAACAATAGTAAAACCCACCAGCAAGCAACCTTAGACTTAAGTATTGCGTTACTCGAACGCCCATCTGTCACACCAGACGATGATGGTTGCCAAGACATATTGTCAGAGCGTTTGGAGCAAGCAGGCTTTGACTGCGAGTTTATGTACTATGGTGATAGGCAAGCAAAGGGTGAACATGCTGAAGTTAAAAACTTGTGGGCGCGCCGCGGTACGACTGATCCCGTCATTTGCTTTGCCGGTCATACAGACGTGGTACCAACGGGTGATGAAAAAAACTGGACGTATCCTCCTTTTACGCCAACCATTGCTAATGGATATCTATGGGCGCGCGGTGCGGCAGACATGAAGACAGGCATTGCGGCTTTTACCATTGCGGCTGAGCGTTTCGTTGCCAATCATCCTGAGCACAATGGCTCTATTGCTTTTTTGATCACCTCAGATGAAGAAGGGCCGTCAATCAACGGTACGGTCAAAGTGATTGAAACTTTAGAGGCTCGTCAAGAAAAGATCACTTACTGTCTCGTGGGCGAACCATCAAGCACGGATACGTTAGGCGATATCATCAAAAACGGTCGTCGTGGCTCGCTAGGCGCAGAGCTGACTGTCACAGGTAAACAAGGTCATGTTGCCTATCCACATTTGGCTTGTAATCCGATTCACGCGGCGATGTCTGCCCTTGCTGAATTGACGTCGACTGCATGGGATAATGGCAATGACTACTTCCCAGCCACCTCCTTGCAGATATCAAATATTAATGGCGGTACAGGTGCAACCAACGTCATTCCTGAAACGCTAAACGTGGTTTTTAACTTTCGCTTTTCGACAGAAACTACTGAAGACGAGCTAAAGGCGAAAACCCATGCTATCTTTGACAAGCACTTTGCCAATAGCAAGGCAAGTTATGACATTCATTGGAAACTATCTGGTCAGCCGTTTTTGACTCCTGAAGGCAAACTGGTCTCCGCCTGCCAAAATGCGATCAAAAAAGTTACCAATGTTGATACGATATTATCTACTTCTGGCGGTACATCTGATGGACGTTTCATCGCACCGACAGGGGCACAAGTCGTCGAGCTTGGCGTACGTAATGCGACGATTCATCAAGTAGATGAAAAAGTAGAAGTCGACGATTTGGGTAAACTGGCGCAGATTTATGAAGGGATATTGGAAAATCTATTGCTAGATTAATTTTAATTTCTAGTAGCAAAAAGCGCCGTCTATTATAGATGGCGCTTTTTTTATGAGCATTTATTTTTAGTATAGTGGTTTGTTTAAAGGTCAATACCTTTTTCTGGCGAAATATTTTCAAGTTTCTGCTGAATGTTTATTAGCTCTGCTTGAAAAGCATCGACTTTGTCATTCATGTCTTCCTCGTCCTTCTTTAGTACACCTTCTGTTCTAAAATCTTCTACATCAACCACTCGTCCACGCAAGGCATTTTTGATTATTCCTAACTCGTAAACTGAAATATTATCATCGTCCATTTTTGCTATCCATCTTTAGCGTCTTTGAGAGTTTTCTCATATAGACATAGTATTCAATATACGGTAAAGCAGACGATGGTTGGTAAATTTTCGTAATGTAATTATTTGAAAGAGAAGGGGTTTTTTAGAGATATATAAGGTCGTTTCTTATAAAACAAACCTGCTCATCGTTTAACGCTACATCAAGAAAAGAAAAATAGCGGAGAAAATACTGAAATCCAATCGCTCAACCAATGCTTCAAAAGTGATTGAGCGATTTATATAGGACACTAACTAATGCGTTAACACAGACAGAAGTTTATAAAACTTACTTTTTACGGTCTAATCGGTTTACTCAATACCAATATAAACATCCACTTGACCGTACTCTAGATTGCCACCGATATAATGCTCAAAATCTACATTAAATGTTCGGGTATGCTCACAGTCTGCTGTATTAAAATACTCCCAAGCACTCTCCCAAGCATTCATGACAGTATTTGGCATATGGCCTTCTTCAGAAAATACCAAGTACTTTCCTGCAGGAATAGTGACTTCTACCACATTACTGGTGCTGGCGGTACTTTCACTGTCTGCTTGAGCATTTTGCTCGCTGGCAGTTTTCCAACTAGCGACAACATCAAACGCCCCTGCTAAATCATCACTTTCATAGTTATGATAGATACCATAGATATCTTCACCTTCAGGCAATTCGCCCGCATAATTTTGATAAAACTTTTGCCATAATCTACCAAGCTTGGCAGTATCGTGGCTAATCTCAGCGTTATTGGTGGTACGAACGCTGATACCGCGACAAGCGATCGCTTCTGGCAGCTCTTTAATTTGTGATGTCATGATGCGGCCTTTTTAATGTATTTATTGAATTTTTATGGATAACACTGCTCAACGTTATAGAGTCGATTAGTCGGCTTCATCGATCCAATTCATTTGAATGGCTTCTAAGATGCCTTCATTTGATTTTTGTGGATCATCATCAAAGCCTTCAAGCTCAGTCACCCAGCGATGCAAATCGGTAAAGCGTATGTACTGCGGATCAGTCTCTGGAAATTTTTCATAAAGCTCGATTGCGATATCTAAGCTGTCTGTCCATTTTAATTTTTGTGGCGTCATAACGGTACCTTTTTTTAGTCGTTTTAGAAATAGTAGTGTCGCCTTAGTATTGGCGATTTGATGGCCTCTATCCTACCAAAATTCAGCAAATGATTATAGCCAAGTTATTATAGGGTGCTATTTTTCAATATGTTTTATGCTGACTTGGCCGACTTAACAGCGACTTGGTGGTTATTCCATGTGTTAATCACATCTGTCAACTGCTCGCCTTTCATGTCCAATACATCTGGCGTGCGCATACCGGTGTCATCGGTAAACACAAACTTGGTCATACCAACGCCCATAAGCTGGTTTTTGACAAAAAATCGATGCTCAAAATATACGTATTTGTAATCCCAGCCTGCAACCGCACTACTGAGCGTCATTTTATCCAAAAACTTGATTTGCTTGAGATAAACCATCTCTTGCATGGCGATGACCCATTTTAGAGGCTTGATACCTTTTTCATGACAGCGTGCCATGACCCAGCGTGTCACGTTTAGCTCAATAAATGACAGATAACGATAATTGGGCAAGTGATCGCGAAACCCCATGTCATGCGGTAATACCCGATAATGACGGACAGTCGGTGCGGTCAATGTCTCTAGACTAATCGTTTTGCTCGTCGATTGATGCTTGAGCTGCTGCTTAAGCAAACTGACCATAATAAAAAATCGTAGTAACATATTCATAAATCTTTCTCTTGTTTCATTGTATTTATAATTAATGATTATAGTGGGCAATAATATGGACTTATCACCCTTTCATAAACGCCGCTCACTTTAACGCAAAAAAGCCACCTCAGTGACTTTCTTTGTTTAAAAACTTATAGGCAAAAGCGAATAGTCAAAAACATGTTTTAATTATTAATGACCGCCGCCATTGATACTTCGTACCATCTCTTCGACCATTTTCTTGGCATCACCAAAGATCATCATGGTTTTGTCCATATAGAACAAGCTGTTATCCAGACCTGCGTAACCGGTGCTCATTGAACGCTTGATGACCATAACCGTCTGCGCTTTACTGACTTCTAGAATCGGCATGCCAAAGATTGGAGAAGTAGGATCGTCTTTCGCAGATGGATTCACAACATCGTTTGCACCGATAACCAATACCACATCTGTACTCGCAAAGTCTGAGTTAATCTCGTCCATTTCTAAAATATCATCATAAGGAACGTCAGCTTCTGCCAATAGTACGTTCATGTGACCTGGCATACGACCCGCAACCGGGTGAATAGCAAAGCGAACGTTAACACCTTCTTCTTTTAATAGCTCATATAGCTCTTTTACTGCATTCTGTGCACGGCCTTGCGCCATACCGTAACCTGGCACGATGACCACACTGCTAGCATTAGACATGAGAAATCCTGCGTCTTCTGCTGAGCCTGCTTTGTAGTTCTTCGGTGCCCCATCATCGCCGCCTGCGGCAACAGCTGACGTGCCCATGCCACCAAACAAGACATTAAGTAGTGAGCGGTTCATGGCTTTACACATGATGTAAGACAAGATCGCACCTGATGAACCGACCAAAGAACCTGCGATAATCAGCATCGAATTGCCAAGCGTAAAACCAATGCCTGCTGCTGCCCAACCTGAGAATGAGTTCAGTAGTGATACAACCACTGGCATATCACCGCCGCCAATTGGCGCAATCCACATCCAACCAAAGATAACGGCAATCACTGCCATCGCATAAAATGCTGGTAGTGAGTCAGTGACGAAATACACCCCACCGAAACCAATCATCGCAATGAATAGTAGCGCTTGGACAGGTTTTACCCAGCCGCCAACCAGCGTTTTCGCCCAGCTTTTTGCTGCCAGTTTACCAAAGGCAAAAACTGACGCTGAGAAGGTAATTGCACCGATAAAGCAGCCGATAAATAGCTCAACACGGGCAACAGCGCCATGTTCTTGCTCAGTATGTAATACCGTTGCAAGTGCAATTGCAACCGCTGCCAAACCGACGAATGAATGCATCAAAGCAACGGTTTCTGGCATCTGCGTCATCGCGACTGTTTTCGCTTTCCACATACCAACAAGCGCACCCAAGATCATCGCGCCGATAATGAGCCAAAGGACAGGTCCTTCTGCCAAAAAGAACGTCGTCACGACGGCAATTGCCATCGCTGCCATACCAAAACGGTTACCACGAATCGCTGTCTTTGGGCTAGACAAACCACGTAAGGTTAAGACAAAAAGGATCGCACCAACCAGATAGAACCAATCCGCATTCGCCGCAATCATTGTTGATAAATCATTCATGCGTCGCCTCCATTGTCAGTGCTTGCTGCTGGTGCTTTTTTTACTTTGGGTTTGAACATTGCCAGCATACGCTCAGTCACGGCAAAGCCACCGAAGATATTGATACTGGCTAAAAATACGGCGAAGGCACCAAGCAAACTGGTTGGTGTAAACATCGAGCCATCAATCGTGACGGTCTGTAGCATCGCGCCCACGATGACAATACTCGATAAGGCGTTGGTTACTGCCATCAATGGCGTATGTAATGCAGGGGTAACGCCCCAAACCACGTAGTATCCGACAAAAATAGCGAGTACAAATACGGTAAAAATCGCTACAAATGGTGTGCTACTCATGGCTGCACCCGCTGGCGCTGCCGCTAAAATGGTGGCGATCATCTCATCCTCCTAAAAATTTATTCATTACTGGCAAATGTTTTATTATCAACAAACATATAGTGACAAAATATATCGTGCTAAGCAGTCGAACCTAGCGTTTGGCTAGTCGTACCTGACCGTCATGTGTCACTGCCAGTGCGCCCTGAATTTCGTCTTCCATGTCTAAGTTAAGCGAAAGGTCGTTTGCTGCTGCATCGTCGCCAGCAGGAGCGATCAAAGTCGTGATAAAGTTAACCAAGTTATTGGCATATAGATCTGACGACTGCGCCGCAAGCATTGATGGGATATTGGCAGCACCAACGATACGTACGCCGTTCTCTGTAGTAATGGTGTCATTCGGCACACTGCCTTCGACGTTACCACCGGTACCAGCTGCCATATCGATCAGGACAGAACCTGCTTTCATTTTGGCAAGGGTTGCTGCGTGCACTAGACGCGGGGCATTACGACCAGGAATCTGCGCCGTGGTAATAACGATGTCAGCATTACTAAGTGCCTTGTCAACCACAGCGGCCTGGTCTTTGATATATTGCTCTGATGGCGTCCATGCATAACCGCCCGTTGCTTTTGCCTTTTGCGCTTCATCGTCACTCATTGGTACATCAAGCCACTTGCCGCCAAGTGATTCGACTTGTTCTTTTGCCGCAGGACGCAAATCACTCGCTTCTACAACCGCTCCTAGACGTTTTGCCGTTGCAATTGCCTGCAAACCTGCCACGCCTACGCCCAGAATAACCACCTTGGCTGGCTTGACCGTACCCGCAGATGTCATAAACATAGGAAAAGGACGAGAGTATTCGTTAGCCGCTAGCAATACCGCTTTATAACCGGCAAGGTTAGCCTGTGATGACAATACATCCATGTTTTGAGCACGTGATAATGTGCGCGGTAATAACTCCATTGCAAAAGCCGTCGCACCTTTGGCAGCATAAGTGTCAAGCTGAGTGTTGCGATAAGGGTCGAGCATGCCAATGACAACCTGACCTGATGACAAATTAGCGGTAGTCTCAGATGGTAAGTCATTGACGGTAGTAATAATTCGAGACTGGGTAATCACCTCGGTGCTACTGTTGGCAATATCGGCACCAGCAGCTTGATACAATTCATCAGCATAATACGCTGCTTGGCCTGCACCTGACTGAATGACGACTTCAAACCCAAGCTTGCGCAATTTTTTGACTGCGTCTGGGGTTAGTGCGACACGGCTTTCACTCGCGATATCTGCACTGATTACACCGATTTTCATATCGTCTCCTTACTTATATAGAATGACTTACCCTTAATACCCTCAACGCATTTTCAAAAGCATAGGGGACAAAAATCCTTAACCATGACTTATCCAATATCATAAATAAAGACTATCAATTTAATAAATGATGTGTTGTTTACCATCATGCCTTTTTATTATAGAGACATAATCTGCCAACTTTCATTGTCTAATGATGACCAACAAGTAAGATAAAAAGTTAGGTATTGATACCATCTGCATAACTTTTGTTGTTATATTAAAGTTTTTTATTTTTTCAAAAAATCTCTATCTCTTATATAACAAGGTCTCGCTTTAATAATAGCCAACTCTATATATGTTTACGCATTGCCATATCCCTTTAAAAAAACATAAAACACTCAAGGTCAAGTCAAGTTAAACCCGCAGCTGTCGTATAATAAGAATGCTTGACACCTGAACAGGTCGGTCATTTACTCACGATAATAAGGACTCACCATGTATTTTTTACTCTCTCCTGCCAAATCTCTGAACGAAACAGACGCTGTACCAGTGAACTTGGGCAACTACTATAGTCAGCCTGAACTGATCGCGCACTCACAGTCACTCATGAAAGTATTGAAGTCCAAAGAACCCGTTGATTTACAAGAGCTGATGAGCATCTCTGATGATCTTGCGCAACTCAATGCCACGCGCAATCAACAATGGCGTTGGAGTGAAAATCAACCATTTACTGATGATGAGTCTGGTAATGCAGCAAAGCCAGCGGGCTACTTGTTCGATGGCGATGTTTATACGGGTCTTGACATGTATCACATGGATAAAGAAACCGCTGTCTACGTCAATGAAAATCTGGGGATTTTGTCAGGTCTTTATGGGGTATTAAAACCATTGGACCTTATCCAGCCTTATCGCTTAGAGATGGGCACGAAGCTAAAAAACGAACGCGGTGATAATCTTTATGAGTTCTGGGGAGAAGAAATAACTGACGTTATCAATGCTCGTATGGCAGGTAGTGATGACAAAACTTTAGTCAATCTAGCTTCTAATGAATACTTTAAAGTAGTAAAGAAAAAAGCCATTGATGCTAATATCATTACGCCACGATTTGAAGACGAAAAAAATGGTCAATACAAAGTCATTAGTTTTTATGCCAAAAAAGCACGCGGTCTTATGGTGAAATATGCTGCTGACAATAAGCTGAGCAATGCGGAGCAGTTAAAAGATTTTGATTTGGCGGGTTATTATTACTGTGCAGAAGCGTCTGACAGCAAGACTTGGGTGTTTAGAAGAGATGCGGCGGATCAGTAACTTGATATAAAAATCATATTTACTACAGTCGCTAGACGCATGGCACTCAGGGCTTCTAGCGACTGTATTACATCTCCTTTAATTGAACGGATCACAACAGTCCTTCTTGCTGCTGCGATTGATGGCTAAAACCATTGCCTTGAGCGATAAAGATGATTCTTTAACGTGAAATAATCGACATGATAGCGTCAGCCAGTTGAGGGATTTCCGTCATTTTCAAACCGGCAATATTTATTCTGCCATTTGGCATACCGTAGATAGCGAACTCATCTTGCAACATGAGCATTTGATTTTCTGTTAGCGGTAATAAAGAAAACATGCCTTTTTGATGCGAAATGTCCAAAAACTCTGCGGGTGCTGCCCTATCCTTTAAAGCTGCGCCTAACGCTTGGCGAATAGCATCTACTCTATCGCGGTAGCTTGCCAGCTCTACTAGCCAATCGTCTGGTTTGTCTAGTAAATAAGAAGCAACTGCGGCACCATGATTGGGTGGCATGGAGTAATTGGCACGTGTGATGGTTTCTAAAAGTGTCTGTATATCTGCGTGACGCTCATGGTTCGTCGTTACCACCGTGGCAATACCCGTCCGCTCATTGTATAGACCCATATTTTTTGAACAGCTGGCGGCGATAAATGCAAAGTCAGCGTCTTCAATGATTAAACGAAGTCCTACAGCATCGGTATCAGGATCACCTCCAAAACCTTGATACGCCATATCAATAAACGGCACAATATTTTTCTGTTTACACTTATCAGAAAACAATTGCCACTGCTCTAAAGAAGGATCTATACCCGTAGGATTGTGGCAGCACGCATGTAATAACAGTACGTCTCCCTCTTCTGCTTTTTCTAGCGCGGCAAAACACGCATCGATATCTAATTGACCGTTTTTATTTTGCCAAGGATACGTATTAACCGTTAACCCAGCACCTTCCATCAGCGGACGATGATTGATATAGCCAGGGTCACTGATCCAAACGGTTGAATCTGGAGAGAGTATAGCGATCAAATCAGCAATGAGTCGTAGCGCCCCTGATGCCCCAATCGTTTGAATCGTGCATTGGTTTTTTAGACTTGGACTGTCACCCAGTACAAATTTTGCCATTTGCTGATTAAAATTAGCGTTACCCGATAACATGCCATAAGCTTTTGAATGAGCTTCATGAGCAAGATGTATTTCTGCGTCTTGCACGGTTTTCATCACAGGCGTATTCCCATACTCGTCTCGATAGACACCAACCAATAGATCTATTTTATTTTTACGCTGGTCAGCGCGAAACCTACCTAACAACGCCCACAGTGGATCACCATTGATAATGGGCATATTGTTTAACATCATGATACTTCCTTAATTAGTTTATTTCGCGCGATTGGACAAGATGACACCAATAGTACTGAGTACGATGCCACATATCATAATGACTGAGAGAGACTCATTGAGTATCAGCGCAGCAAGTATAGCGGTTAATCCTGGGGACAAAGAGCCCAGTAATAAGGTACGAATGGAGCCCAATTGTTTGACCGCATAAGAAAACGCAATGGTTGATACCACCCCGACCCCTAGTCCTTGTACTAAGATAAAAGGAAGCGCGTCATCAAAAGACACAGAACCTATATTCGTCTCCACCATACCAGACAGAACCATCGCTAGGGTCAAAAGAAACGATGTATAAGAGAGCACGATAGCGATAGTTATTGAACTTAGCTTGGTACTTTTTAGCCCTAAAGTGTAAGCCGCCCAAATCAGGCTTGCCATCAATAATAACCCCACTCCATACAGAAGACTATTAGGTATTGCCTGTCCATGCCCGCCAATCATAGTCGCGATACCAAAGAGAATAAGGATTAATGCGGCAAATTTTCTTAATGATATTCGTTGACGATAAAAAATAAAAGACAATAACGCGGCAAAGAAAACTGGTGTCCCGGTCAAAATAGTACCCATGTAAGCGGCCGGCACTGTACTTGCACCAAAAGCCGCCAATAAAAGAAAAGGCACACCACCAAATAAAATAAACATGATATCTGGCAATCTTATATTTTTGATTTCATGCCAACTAGAGAGCACCCAAGGGGTTAATAAGACTAGCGGTACACTAAAACGAATGAGCATGACATCCGCAATACTGAGAGGCGACGCCCCAACCGCTCGTACAGTCAATGCAAACCCTGACCAAATCAATAATACAACGCTCATCGCCACATAGCCTTTGGTCAGTGGTGACATTATAAACAAAGGATTTTTGCGTGATGAGGGGTGGAATATCGTATTCATAGTCGTGTCTTATACTGGTATACAAAGACCAATTATCGATTAAAATACGCGCTTTTATCTCTATTTATTCATTGCAATTTTGCAAATATTTGGTGGATAATGCTAATTAAATAAAAATTATTGGCTTAAAAAACCAAAAGGTAAATTATGGATAAAATCGACCGTCATATCTTGGAAGTGCTCCAAAAAGAAGCACGCTTATCTACGGCAGAACTGGCCGAACGTATAGGGCTGTCGCCGTCTCCTTGTGCAAGGCGCCTAAAGCGTTTGGAGGATGAGGGTTATATAGAGAACTATCAAGCGAACGTAAACAAAGCCAAAGCGGGTATTGCGATGAGTTTTTTTGTGGAGGTCAGTCTCAACAGCCACCAAGAAGAATCTATTGCAACCTTCGAGAATGCCCTATCCAATATGGACGAGGTCATCAATGGACATGTGGTATCAGGTTCTTACGATTATTTATTAGAAGTAGTGAGCCCCAATCTCGACGGTTATGAGCGGTTCACCCGTAAGCTACACAAGCTTGCTAGCGTAAAAGACATACACACTCATTTATCGGTGAGAAAGGTTGTCAATAAGACGACTTTACCCATTTTTGTGTGAGATTTCTAATACTAATGAGCAATGTCGAGTACAGCCCTCACATACGTTAAGTCTATTAAGATAAGTATAAATAGCTGGTGAAGTTGAATTATCACATAACTTTATTATCGAGTATAAAAAAGCCCTGCTATCTTTCGATAGCAGAGCCTTTAGTAGTCAAATAGACTTTATGAGGTTGATTTTACTTTTTGCGAAAAGTGATTTATCGAGGAAGACGAGCGAAAATAGTACCTATCGTACATTGAGCGCGTCTGGCAAAGAAAAACCACTTTGCAGCGACAGTAAAATTACATCATGCCGCCCATTCCACCCATACCGCCCATTCCACCAGCACCGCCCATGCCAGCCATACCGTCATCTTTTTCTGGTAGGTCAGTAATCATGGCTTCAGTGGTGAGCATGAGACCAGCAACAGAGGCAGCGTTCTCTAGTGCTGAACGAGATACTTTTGCTGGGTCAAGGATACCCATCTCAAGCATATCGCCGTATTCACCAGAGGCAGCATTGTAACCGTAGTTACCAGTACCGTTTTTCACTTCGTTAACCACTACTGATGCTTCTTCGCCAGCGTTGGTAACGATTTGACGTAATGGTGCTTCCATCGCGCGACGTAGAATATTGATACCTGCATCTTGGTCGTCGTTGTCGCCTTTTAGCTCAGACAATGCATTCATGGCACGAACTAACGCAACGCCGCCGCCAGGTACAACGCCTTCTTCAACCGCAGCACGAGTGGCATGTAGCGCATCATCAACACGGTCTTTCTTCTCTTTCATTTCAGTTTCAGTTGCTGCGCCAACTTTGATTACTGCTACGCCGCCTGCTAGTTTCGCAACGCGCTCTTGTAGCTTTTCTTTATCGTAATCAGAAGTAGACTCAGCGATCTGACGGTTGATAGACTCAACACGGTTTTCGATGTCAGCTTTGTTACCAGCGCCATCAACGATTACGGTGTTTTCTTTACCAACAGTGACTTTTTTCGCTGTACCCAATTGCTCAAGCGTCGCAGTCTCTAAGCTTAGACCGATCTCTTCAGAGATTACGGTGCCGCCAGTTAGCGTTGCGATGTCTTCTAGCATTGCTTTACGACGATCGCCAAAACCTGGTGCTTTAACGGCACAAGTTTTTAGGCCGCCACGCATGTTGTTTACAACTAGCGTAGCCAACGCTTCGTTTTCTACGTCTTCAGCGATGATAAGCAATGGCTTGCTTTGCTGCATGACTTGCTCAAGTAATGGCACGATCTCGCGGATATTGCTGATTTTTTTGTCAACCAATAGGATGTATGGGTTTTCAAATTCAGCAGTCAGGCTGTCTTGCTTGTTGGCAAAGTACGGGCTGATATAACCACGGTCAAACTGCATACCTTCAACAACTTCTAGGGTATCTTCAAAGCTTGAACCTTCTTCAACGGTGATAACGCCTTGCTTACCAACTTTTTGCATCGCTTGCGAGATCAACTCACCGATTTTGGTGTCTGAGTTTGCAGAGATAGAACCGACTTGTGCGATGGCTTTTTCATCATCAGCTGGCGTTGATAGATTATGGATTTCTTGCACAGCTGCGCGAACGGCTTTGTCGATACCGCGCTTAAGATCCATTGGATTCATGCCAGCGGCCACTGACTTCATGCCTTCTTGCAAGATTGACTGAGCCAAAACAGTTGCAGTGGTTGTACCATCACCAGCAACATCATTAGTACGGCTAGCAACTTCGCGAACAAGCTGAGCACCCATGTTTTCGAATTTGTTTTCAAGCTCGATTTCTTTGGCAACTGATACACCATCTTTAGTGATGGTTGGCGCGCCAAAAGATTTATCGATAACCACGTTGCGGCCTTTAGGGCCTAGGGTGACACGTACTGCGTTTGCTAGAACGTTTACGCCGTCCATCATTTGTTTACGGGCATCAATGCCGAATTTTACGTCTTTTGCCATGGTAAATTACTCCATTATTATAAGTATGAGAATACAATTGAATGATTCGTTCGTATTGTAGGGAGTATTTTTAGCTAAAAAATGGTCAGCTAAAAAACTCTATTAGGCTATTAGCCTTCTAACACGCCCAATACGTCAGATTCTTTCATAATCAATAGTTCTTCACCGTCAACCTTCACGGTTTGACCAGCATATTGACCGAACAAAACTTTGTCGCCAGCTTTTACATCTAACGCACGAGTTTCGCCATTGTCACGAACTTGGCCATTACCAACTGCAATGACTTCACCTTGTGAAGGTTTCTCTTGAGCAGAACCCGGCAATAAAATACCACCAGCAGTTTTTGTCTCTTCTTCTATGCGGCGGACGACGATACGGTCATGTAAAGGACGAATGTTCATCGATATGACTCCAAAAATTGGTTGTTTGAATAAAGGGTTTATTTGAATTAATAGTCTCAATACCAGTATCTATAAGAGTCGCCATTCAGTAAAAGCAATCTAAAGATACGCTTTGAGCTTGTAACAAAAAGTGGGGGCAAGATAGGTTGGCTTCAAGTGTAAAGCCCAAAAATTTACAAGATTATTCTGACGGAATTTGATAGAGATGAGGCTTAATAGAGACCATACGTTTTATTTACCCTCTATTGCTGGCTTTACAGCACGTTACCCTCGATTGTCGTATTAGATGTCATAGCAACATTCGCTACAATCGTCACACGTGCCAGTCGATTGTTACTCTTGAAAATGTAACAGAGTATGACCATTATAAGCGTTGTGAACATAATAAGAATGACGATAGATGCTGCTATATCAGCATCTTATTAACTACTAAGAGGTATCTATGAGTTTTTTATCAATGCATAATAAATCACTGCACAACGATTCTAATAATACGAAACGCAGTCCATCTAAGTTTTTATCTGCCTTAGTGACAGGTATCAGTATTTCCACCATTGGAGCCTTGAGTATGACCGCACCCACACTTGCCAGCGCAAAGACTGTTCAGCCATCAACAGCCAACTATAGTTTTACCGTTGAAGACAAATACAAAGGAACCGCGACTCGTACGTTAAACAAGTCCGGTAATACGTGGAAGTACAACGTCAAGGCTCGCGTCGCCGGGGTAGCTAGTGCCTCGCAAAACAGTACTTTTACCATCAATGGTAATAATGTCAGTCCAACCCAAGCCAGCACTACTTATAAGCTATTAGGCTTGGGTCGTACCCACAAACTAGACTTTAACCCAAGTAGCAAAAAGGTGACCAGCAATTATAAAGGCAAGACCACGACGCTGAGTATGCCGAAGCAAGCCTTTGATGACTTGAGTCTTGAAGTACAAATTCGCCAAGATCTGTTAAACGGTAAGTTCACTGGTAATTACTACATGGCGAAAAAAGACAAAATTGAAAAGACCCCATTTAAAAAATCTGGCAGCACCAAAATTACGGTACCAGCAGGCACATTTGATACGGTGCGTGTCGACCGCGTCCATGATGACGACAGTCGCTCTACCAGTTTTTGGTTGGCACCAAGCTTAGACTATCTACCTGTCAAAGTCAGTCAAATCAATGATGGTAAAAAGATGGATTTGGAATTGACCAAGGTCAACTAATAGCAATAGATAAAAGAATCGCTTTATCGCATTAAAAAAGCGGCGTCCTATTTGGTACGCCGCTTTTTTATATCTTAAGATTAATAATTATTATTACAGCCTACTAACGAGAGCGCGGTTTTTTAACAACATTATTCATCGAAGGCAGGCGTTTCAGCAAAATAAATAACCAGACATTAATAGCAAGTAACAGCACAAAGTCGGTCAAGTATACGGCGATCTCAGCCCAGCTACTGCCATAGATACGAGTAAATAACACTACCCCACTCGCGCCCAAATATACGAGCGTAAACATGCTACTTATCAATAATGCATAAGGAGAGCGTCCACGTAGTATCCATGGTGTTAAGATAAAGGCGGGCACTAGCCACAATGCTTGCCAAGCAATACCACCAACGATATCAGGGCTGCTTGGATTAAAGATACTGATAAAAACAGGCAGTCCCATTAATCTATAAACCAGCCAAATCAACCAAGTGACCATCAAGCGCTGCGCAATAGGTGCGATAGGCTTGATAACTTTAGGAGACTTACTGTTAGAGTGGTTTGTGGCCATTAGAGATTTTTACTTCCTAAATGAATAGCATGGGTATCTAGCTATTAGCGATTAATTATCAGTATTTGAGTACAAAAAGTGTTTAAGTATCAAGTTTGAGCTATAACACCGGTTACATGAGAATCGATTAGCGACCCCAGTTCGCTTGTGCTAAAGCAGTAGCGGTGATTGCCAACCGGCGACCCTGTGCGATACCTAGATCACGCTCGTCTGCCGATACTGGCTGATCATGGGCAGCCCCGCTAACATGACTGGCACCATAAGGTGTACCGCCGCGGTGGGTACGATTCAATGCAGGTTCAGCATAAGGCACACCCACAATCATCATACCGTGATGCATCAATGGTAACATCATCGTCAGCAGTGTGGTCTCTTGTCCACCATGCATAGAGCTTGTCGCTGTAAATACGGACGCTGGCTTATTTTGTAAGTTCCCTGCTAGCCAAAGCGTCACAGTATTGTCCCAAAAATACTTCATGGGCGCGGCCATATTGCCAAAGTGCGTCGGGCTACCCAGTGCCAGACCGCTACAGTCTTTTAGATCATCCATCGTACAATACAAGTCACCTTCATCAGGTATCGCAGGCTTGCTCGATGTGGTCTCAGGGGCCACCGTCGGAACAGTACGAATACGTGCGGTCATGCCAGCATCTTCGATCCCTTGAGCGATAGCATATGCCAATGTCTTAGTCGTACCGTAATTAGAATAATAGAGCACCAATACATAAGGGGCGGTCTGACTCATTAGCAAAGCTTCCTTATAAAATCGTTAATGTTATCTGTTATGGCAGACGCTGTAGTCTCATACTGCCGAAATATAATCTATAACTGCATTGTAAAATATGTGCACATTATGCCCGAGTCATTCACTGACATGCAAATAACCGCGGTATATAACATCGCTTATATTATATCGAGTTTCGCTCGATGCTGCTGTACGCTGTGCATTTTGACACAATTAAACCGCAGATGTGAGCAGCGCATGTTTGTTACACTATTGTCACTCTTACTTTTGCTAACTGGTCGACATGGAAAAATTCTCACAAAAACTCCCATTTCTACAACAACGCTGGTTTCAATTCTTGCGATTTTTGGTTCGACATTTTTTTGAAGACAACTGTCAGCAAAAAGCAGCATCGCTCACCTACACGACTATGCTCTCAATTGTGCCTGTGCTAACGGTATTATTGATGATTTTATCTTCGGTGCCAGCACTCGCCTCTGTAAGAGCACAGATATACGAGGTAATTTATAGCAACTTGTTACCCCAATCGAGTCTACAAGTAAGTGAGTATATCAATGACTTCGCCGAAAAATCCTCTAATCTGACCATTATCGGTGCCATCATTTTATTTTTGACGACCATCATGACACTGACAACCATTGAGCGCGCCTTCAACCAAATCTGGCGGGTAGAGAATCGTTCAGGTGGCCTCAAAAGCATGATGCGCTATTGGACGATTGTGACCTTGGGACCATTGGTCTTAGGTACGGCTTTTATTGCCTCAAGTACGGTTCAGAGTTTGAGTTTTTTGAATCGACAAATCGCAGGTTACGGGATCGATTGGGGGTTTTGGGTACAAGCTGTATCGATTGGTATCACTGTCGCAGGTTTTATTGGCATGTATTGGTTCATTCCTAAGGCGCGTGTACCGCTAAAAAATGCAGCGATTGCTGGTGTGTTTGTCGCGATAGTCTTTGAGCTGATGAAGCATCTGTTTGGTACCGTCATGGCCAACTTTACCAGCTACGAGGCGATCTATGGGGCTTTTGCCGCGCTGCCTATATTTCTGCTGTGGATTTTCTTGTCATGGAACCTTATCTTGCTGGGCGTTGAAATCAGCTATACCTTAACTATTTTTGAAACAGAAGAAGTCTATCCTCGCCATCCATTACTTAGCTTGATGGACATGCTGAACTTGGTATATACCCATCATCTAAAAGGTGAGGCCGTCAGCGAACAAGCGCTGCGTAATGTGCTGGGACGAAAAGAGCTACCCAAATGGTATACCTACATCAATTATCTACAAGACAGCAACCTCATCACCATGACAGAAGACGATGACTATGTGCTCAAAAAAGATTTGAGTAAAATGACATTATGGGATTTTTATCGCACCTTGCCTTATCCATTGCCTATTAAGGATGAGCTTGATGAGATGAAGCTAGAAGACCAAAAACCTTGGCTCAGCTTACTGGTAGATCGTTTTGAGCACACAGAAGCCTATGCTAAGCAGCAGCTACATCTGCCATTGAGTGCTATATTCGCCAATAGTGAGCCGCGCAAAAAATCAGCCTCTAATAAAAATAACAATGGTGGCAAGTTGTTTAGAAAAACAACGGCGGCGAGCCATTCATTGACAAGTGATAGCCTAGATAGCAGCGGCGCTTATAGAGACAATGTGGATATAGAGGCATCACCCCACTTCGACCCTATCGCCTATGATAAAGACAGCAACATTGATTGCGACTATCACCATAATGAGGCGATCATCCCTATAGGTTCTGGTGAGCCGTCGGCTAGGACAGAGGCTGGCAGACGCGACTATAAAAGTGCCATTATTACTGAAGCTGATAATCCTAAAGCCGGTTAATGACAGATTAGCCAAAACCCATTACCCTAAAAAATTCATCGTTTGATGCTCTGAGCAAGATTATCAAACGATAGCGATGAGCCACTTTACGACTATTTTTGGATACTTTGAGTATATGGCAGTGTATAAAGATGATGAAACGAGCTTGTGGATCCGTACTATTAGTACAGGTCAGAGCAAGCTCAAACAATTTACTCAGTTGTGGTCACTGCAAACGTTGACTGACTTGCCTGATCGCCTAAGAGCTTTGTGGCAGCAGCTTATCGGGTCTTACTGGTTTATCCCAACGGCTTGTGTAATTGCAGGGATTTTGCTGGCGCCTTTATTGGTGACTGTCGATCAGCACTTTGATCGTGAAACGGTTCGAGAAATTTCTTTTGCGTTTACAGGCGATGATGATGCTGCACGCGCTATCATGACCGCTATTGCTGGTGCGGTGTTGGGCGTGGCTGGCACGACGTTTTCGATTACGATTGCCGTGCTGTCGATGGCATCATCACAATTTGGTCCGAGATTGTTACGTAATTTTTTGACAGATACTCCGAACCAGTTTGTACTTGGTGCCTTTATCGGCACCTTTAGTTATAGCCTGCTTGTCTTAAAATCCATTCACAAGTATGACGTGTCTTATGGTGTGCCACAATTAGCCGTAACCTTTGCCATTATTATGGCTATTATCTGTGCGCTGTTGCTGGTGTATTTTGTACAGCATATGGTACATGCTATTCAAGCGTCTCACGTCATCCAAAATGCCAGCAACGATGCGATTAATAATATTTATTATTGGTACAGCGATCGATGCGACATCCAGCATCAACGTGATGCTGAACATCATGATGTAGAGCAGTTTCATAACTGGCCTGCCATGCCTATCTACTCACCAAGCTCAGGCTATCTACAGCAAATCTACTTTGAGTCATTGATTGCGCTGTCACAAGACTACGGCGGTGTGGTACAGATGCATGTAAATCTTGGTCAATACATTACTGACAAAAATGTCATTGGATATTTTTACCAACGTCCAGCAGATCATCCAAACAATCAACAAAAAACAGCAACACCGAATCTAGCCATGATACCGCGGTCACCTGATGGGATGTTTTGGCAGCGCTTTACCGGCTGCGTGCGGATAGAACAACGCCTAGCACATTCTGATGACATTGCCTATAGCTTGGGGCAAATGACTGAAATCGCAGTACGAGCATTATCTCCTGGTATCAATGACCCAAAAACAGCCGTCAACTGCGTACAGTCCTTGACAAGTTGCTTAAGTATTATGATGCGACGCCAGCCTCCAAGTCCCTATCATTTTTATATACCAAAATCAGATGATAGCTCTGAAGATGAGGTAAAGCAAAAACGATTGGCCATACTAGCCTTGGTCACTCACACCCCAAAAATATCAGATTTTATCAACGTATCACTTGGTGAAATACGCCGCTATGCAGCCGCTGATTTGATGGTGCTAAAAGCATTGTGCGAAGCAATGGTCAATCTAAACTATGCAAGGGTGAATAGCGCACAACAACAAACGCTACTGCATGAGCTACATCTGATCAAGCGAGCTGGAGAAGAAAACTTAAACTATCAAGAACTGATAGACGACCTTGTCGCTATGTGTGAGCAAGCCAAGCAATTTATTCTTGATGAGGACGCACAGCATCAACATTTTAATTATGTCAGTGTGTTTGCTGTCAATATCCGTGAAGCACTACAGTCACAGTCGAGTTAGTGACATGACAATTAGATCGCATAGCGTATTGGTAAGCACGGTCCTTATCATTTCAATATTTATAGCTCAAAATCTTTACGTAACTCTCATAAGTCATGGGCTTAGGGTTAATTTTATATTCATACGAGATCTGCTTTATGGCATCTGCAACCAGCCTCACCATACTTGAAATCAGCGCCATATTTTTATCGATTACTGCCTCACTGACCTATGTCAATCATCGCTTTATTGGGTTACCAACCACGATTGGCGTGATGGTTATTTCCATATTATTGTCTATCGGTGCGATATTTTTAGGATTTTTAGGGTTTGATCAGCTGATTGATTATGAAGTCAGTCTATTAGAGCAGCTTGATTTTACTGAGGTGCTATTAGATGGCATGCTCTCGATGTTGCTATTTGCAGGGGCGCTGCATGTCAATATTGGTGATCTGAGGCGTTATAAATTGCCTATCGGTATCCTAGCCGGACTTGGTACTATCGTATCAGCCATGCTCATTGCCACCGCGATTTACTTTATGCTGCCCCTATTCGGTTTTGGTCTACCGTTTCTTTGGTGCCTACTGTTTGGCGCTTTGATTTCCCCTACTGATCCCATTGCCGTCATGGGGATTCTTGCATCAGCAGGCGCGCCCAAAAGTATTGAAACCGTCATCGCTGGTGAGTCGTTATTTAATGACGGTATCGGTGTCGTGATTTTTGTTCTACTACTGGGGATTTTATCTAGTGGCGATATTCCAACCATTAACTATGTGGCGCATACATTGGCGGTCGAAGCTGGCGGCGGTGTCATCTTTGGATTGGTACTTGGGGCGATTTTGTACTATTTGCTAAAGAGCATCGACAGTTATCAAGAAGAAGTGCTCTTGACGTTAGCAGGCGTCATCGGCGGCTATGCGCTTGCTAGTCATTGGCATTTGTCAGGGCCACTCGCTATGGTCATGATGGGATTGATGGTTGGTAACCGCGGGCGTGCGCTTGCGATGAGTGATCAGACGCGTCATTACATTGATCTGTTTTGGGAACTGATTGATGAAATCTTAAATGCTATTTTATTCGTCCTCATCGGTCTAGAAGTAGTGATGATTGCTTATTCAGCAAACTTATTTATTGCAGGTGGTCTAACCATTGTTATTGCTCTAGTAGCTCGTTTTATTGTTGTTGGGATGACGACTAAAACGTTTCATCGCCAGCTTGATTTGCCCACTGGTGCATGGAAAGTACTAACGTGGGGTGGATTGCGCGGCGGTATCTCAGTCGCGTTAGTATTACAGCTACCCATCGGTACCGAGCGCGATATTTTATTGGCACTCACTTATGCGGTAGTGATATTTTCTATCTTGGTACAAGGTCTCAGTGTTGGCAGAGTCGCCAAGAGCATTCGTAAGGATAAGGAAATAGCAGAGGCATAAGCCAAAAATACAGCATGTATAAAAAAGCCAGCCTGAGACATGATGTCTTAGGCTGGCTTTTTTGAGCATTTTCAATGGTTATATCAAACCCTTTCTTTTCATATTGCGATAAACCACGATAATAATAATAATATTAAAGATTAATATTCCGAGTTTAAACCAATCAAATGGACTGGTTATCAGATAATAAACCTCTATAGGAATAAAGACGCCATAGCCCAGCACACCAAACCAATACGCCCATGTCTTGTCGCGCCATAACCCATAGGCCTCTAGGAAGCGCAAACTGGCATAAGCAAATATCAACAATAAAAACACTGGCCAGTTTTTGCTGGCCTGTTGGGCAATACTTACCGCACTGTCTATTTGCGGCGCAAGCAGGTGGCCAAAGGTGTGGCGCCAAGAGCCAGTCGCGGTCGTCAGCCAATGCTCAAGATCGGTATGCCACGACCACAATGCACCTGCGCCTAATAATGCCCCCACACCTTTGACGACTTCATAAATAGCTACCGCTTTGATAGACTCACTGGCCGTACTGCGTGGTTTTTCTAGATGGTCAATCATTTCACCCCCTTTATCCTTCGAGGATAGCGGCAGACTATCATCCTGTCGGGGCAAATTAGCCAAAGAACGTCTCCACAACACGTCCTTGCAGCTGCTGATTAAAAAATGGCGTATTTTTACCATTCGATAGCATAGATTGCGCAGTCACTTGCCATTCCAAATTGGGGTCAACCAATACCGCGCCGCCGATCGCTTCATACTGCTCATGAATACCCGCAATCTTTGCAGGATTGAGACAGATTTTATCAACCAACTCTGGGAGTGTTAACACCTCATCATTGACCAGCTGACATGCCAGCGCCATAAAAGTATCAAAGTTTGAGATACCTGGCGTACTCTCAGCAAACGGGGCTTTTTTCGCTGTACTGTTCAATGGTTCATGATGACTACAAATGGCATCGATAGTGCCATCTTTTAAGCCACGGCGGATGGCTTGCTGGTCAGTATTACTACGCAGTGGTGGTAATACGTAAGCCTGAGCATTAAAGCCTTCAAGATTGTCATCAGTTAGATAAAGCTGATGCATCGCAACGTCGCAAGTCACCGGCAAGCCTTTATCTTTTGCCCAGCGCATGAGCTCAATGGAAGACTTACAGGATAGCTGACTAAAATGAGCGGCTATCCCCGTCTCTTCAACCATCAACAGCTGCGTAGACAATGCAACAGTCTCAGCAATCCAAGGAATCCCTTGCAAACCATGATAAGAGGCGATATAGCCCTCATGCGCCACGCCATCTCCAGACAGACTTGGCTCATCAGGATAAAAGAACACTTTCATACCAAAAGTCGCCGCGTATTCTAATGTACGTAGCAGCACTAAGTCATTGCGAAAAGGTCTACGCGCATTAGAGACTGCGATACAGCCGCCCTTCTTAAGCCCTGCAATATTAGAGGGTCGTTCGCCCTCTAACCCTGTGGTCAATGCACCTAAAATATGCAAGTAAATACCGCCATCACTCAAGGCACGCTCACGCAAGCCCTTTAGAAGTGAGCCATTTTCTAAAATAGGATTGGTATCAGGTGGCGTGACTACATGCAAGAACCCATTACCACGAGCTGCCCTACCCTCTGACTCTAGCGTACCGTGTTGCTGTTGGCCTGGCTCACGCAAGCGCGCGCATAGATCCACTAATGGTGGTAGCAACCACATCTCACGGTCAGGATTGAGTGTAGACAGTTTTTCTGTTGCAGCTTGCGGCAATGCATCTTTAAATGCTTTTGGTAAATGGTCAAAGATGGGTGCATCCGTATTAAGCATGGTAGACATAACGTTATTACCGTATCAATAAAATGAAATAAATAAGAATAAGTCGCGCGGCAAGCTATTACTTGCCAGCCGCTTGATGAGCACGTTGACCTTCCATCGCAAGCGACAAGACCGCCATACGAATGGCAATACCGTTATTTACCTGCTTTAAGATAACGGATTGCGCGCCATCAGCCACGCTAGAGGCAATCTCAACACCGCGGTTCATCGGCCCTGGGTGCATAACTAGCGCATCAGGCTTGGCAAGCGCTACTCGCTCTGGTGTGATCCCATAATGTTTATAGTATTCGCTTGATGATGCCAATAGCGGCGAACCGATACGCTCATTTTGTATTCTTAATCCCATGATGACATCACAGTCCGTGACGCACTCATCCATATTTTCATATACTTTTACGCCAAAGCGCTCGATACCTTTTGGCAGTAGAGTACGCGGCGCACAAACACGGATATCTGTCACACCTAGCGTTTGCAGTGCACTGATATCAGAGCGTGCCACGCGTGAGTGCTTAATATCACCAACGATTGCGATAGACAGCTCTTCAAATGGGCGCGGCGCCTCACGGTGAATGGTCAACATATCGAGCATTCCTTGAGTAGGATGCGCATGCCAGCCGTCGCCGCCGTTAATGATAGCAATATCAGGGGTCACTTCTGTCGCCATAAAATGCGCGGCACCTGATGCTGAATGTCGAACCACAAAAATATCTGCGGTCATCGCTTGTAGATTCCACAAGGTATCACGCAGACTCTCGCCTTTTTTGGTACTAGAACGTTCGATATCGATATTGAGTACATTAGCACCCAAGCGTTTTTCTGCTACTTCAAAAGTCGTTCTTGTACGGGTCGATGGTTCAAAGAACAAATTCATTACCGTATAGCCATCTAATTCAGGACGGTTGATGAGTTGTCCATTTTCGTCAAAGAAAGTCTCTGCTTTTGCGATAATAGCTTTGAGCTGTGCTTTATTAAGACCTTCAACACCCAAGAAATGCCTAATACTGCCATCGGTGTTGAGCTGCGGACGACTCAGTGAGGTATTGAGCCTTTGATGAATTGTATTGGGATCAAATTTTGCATAATCAGTCGGTGAGACTGGTTGTGTAGCGCTACTATCGAGAGAATTTGACATAATGGCGAGTCTTTATTGTGGGTTTATATGAGTCTGTCGTAATCGCTTATTCATCTTTGTTCAATCATTTAACACTGATAGGCATAGAGACAAGGACATTTTGACGCTTATTTGCTACAATTTACCGTAATCAAATTCGACCAAAAACCGCCTCAGCAGACAATCAGAAAGCGTAAATAGACATGCTATATTCTCATAGAGAATAATTCTGACAAATCTATAAATGAATAACAATAGATATAGTGTAGCCGATTTTGTGGTCGGGACAAAGATACCGTATGAGCTATTTAAGAATTTACCCATTTAAGGTGTGCCGAATGCCGCCTATGGCCTTACTCTGAGACCATCCATTTTTTACTTTCCATACCCTTTATTAGGAAGCTTTATGACGACCTTAGCAGATTATCTAAACCAACATGCCACTAGCCCTGCACTCAACGACGTGATTACCACGGTTACTAATGTTGGTAAAACCATCTCACAATTACTTAGAAAAGGTGCTCTGGCAGATATTTTAGGCGAAGCTGGTAATCAAAACGTCCAAGGCGAAGATCAGAAAAAATTGGATGTGTTGGCGAACGATTTATTACTAGATGCCTTAGCAAAAAATATCCATTGCGCTGGTGTCGCTTCAGAAGAGCTCGATGACGCGACTCCTGCTAATGACGATGGCAGTCTATTGGTTTTGTTTGACCCACTAGATGGCTCATCAAATATTGATATCAATATGGCAGTAGGTACGATTTTTTCTGTTCTGCCGTACGAGCGTCAAGGTCAGACCAGTGAAAACAGCGACTATCTACAAGCAGGTAACAAGCAGTTAGCAGCAGGGTATTTGTTATATGGCACCTCTACGGTACTGGCGTTGACCATCGCAGACAAAGTCGTGATGTTTAGCCTAGACCCTGAGACTGAAGACTATGTGCTAATAGAAGACAACGTACAAATCGCTGCCGATACGAGCGAGTATGCAATCAATAGCTCAAATTATCGCTACTGGCGCGCACCGATACAACAGTATATCGATGAGTTAATCGCTGGCGAGACAGGCGTACGTGGACGCGATTTCAATACGCGCTGGGTCGCTGCTATGGTTGGTGACGTCCATCGTATCTTATGCCGAGGTGGTCTGTTCACTTATCCGTTTGATACTAAATACGCTCATAAAGCAGGTAAACTACGCTTGATGTATGAAGCCAACCCAATGAGCTTATTGATTGAACGCGCGGGTGGCGGCGCAACAGACGCTGTCAATCGTATCTTAGATATCGAACCCACTGACATTCATCAGCGGGTACCTGTGGTGCTCGGTAGCAAAAACGAAGTCAATTATGTTAAAGATTTGCACGTCAATTATTCTGAAAAATAATTGATTTGCACGCCTGTTAAGAACAGCCAGCGGAATACTAAATTAATAATAGGTATTTTGCTGGTTATCTAAACAACCCCTTTACTCTTCTCTAAGCGATCCACTATGGTATTAAATCCCACCGAGCTGATTACCTCAGATAAGAACACAACCGTGAAGCTTGTAAAAGCACTGTTGTCCCAAGCACGCCAGCGTAAAAAGAACGGTCAAACCGTCATAGAAGGAGTTCATCTTATCGACGCAGCCCTGCGTAGTGACTATCCGTTTGCCCAAATACTATTATCTGAATCGGCGCATAGCCACTCTGAAGTTCAACAGGTATTAACTCGCCTGCCCACTTATACGCCTATTCTTACTTTGTCAGACTCACTTTATGAGAGTATTCGTAGCTTGGGTACGGGCATCGATATCATGGCGATAATCAAAGTACCAACGCCTAGCCTATCAATGATCGATGAAGACTGCTTAATCCTGAATGATGTGCAGGATAGTGGGAACGTTGGTACACTACTACGTACAGCAGCAGCGGTTGGTATTCGCAATATTCTATGTACCAGTGCTACCGCGCAGGCTTGGTCTCCCAAGACGCTACGAGCAGGTATGGGTGCACAGTTTGCGCTGACTATTTATGAGGGCTTGAGTACGCAAGATATTTTAGATCACGTACAAGTGCCGCTCCTCGCGACCAGCTCACACACAGATACTATCATTTACGATCACGACTTATCTGCGCCTGTCGCTTGGATTATGGGTCATGAAGGTCAAGGTGTTTGTGACGAGCTGATGCAATGTGCCACGCCGATAGCCTTACCGCAGCCAAACGGGCAAGAGAGCTTAAATGTCGCTATTGCAGGGTCTTTATGTCTGTACGAAACCTTGCGTCAGAGACAGTACTCTTAGCCTCCATTTATAACTACTATCAAAACCCAATCTATCAAGCATAAAAAAACCCACTACCAATTGATAGTGGGTTTTTTTTATTATCTGTCTACTACTAATATAGTCAAAGAAGTCTAAAACGGATACAAGGCAGCCGACTGCAGATTGTACAAGTAGTACATCTAAGGAGGGTAACGCCGTAGCCGTTTAGTAGTTCTGTGACTATACATTAAACCTTGCTAGTTAGCTCAGGTAGTGCTTCGAACAAATCAGCTTCTAAGAAGTAATCAGCAACGCTAGCGATAGGTGCTTCTGGGTCATTGTTGATAGCAACGATGACTTTAGAATCTTTCATACCAGCCAAATGCTGAATCGCGCCTGAGATGCCAGCTGCGATATATAGCTGCGGTGCAACGATTTTACCCGTTTGACCGACCTGCATATCGTTTGGTACATATCCTGCATCAACAGCCGCACGTGACGCACCAACAGCTGCGCCTAGTTTGTCAGCCAATGGCTCAATGTATTTAGTGAAGTTTTCACCATTTGCCAATGCACGACCACCAGAAACCACGATACCAGCTGAGGTCAATTCTGGACGATCAGATTTAGCCATTTCTTCGTTCACAAAACTAGCTTTGCCAGTTTCTTGTACGTTATCGATAGTTTCAACAGTCGCTGAACCACCTTCGCTTGCTACTGGGTCAAACGCAGTCGTACGTACGGTTAGTACCACTTTGTCTTCGGTCGTTTTTACGGTTGCCGTTGCATTACCAGCATAGATAGGACGCTCAAACGTTTGCGCATCTACCACACCTGAGATTTCTGACAGCATGCTGACGTCAAGTAACGCTGCAACGCGTGGCATAAAGTTTTTACCAGTCGTGGTCGCAGCTGCTAGGATATGGCTGTAATCACCAGCGACATCAGCAACCAGTAGTGCCACATTGCCTGCCAATTGATGCTCATAGGCTGCATTGTCAGCTAACAGTACTTTCGTCACGCCTTCTGCTTTTGCTGCTTCATCAGCGACTGCTTGAGCACCACTACCCGCTACTAATACATGGATGTCGCCACCGATTTGCTTAGCAGCAGCGATGGTGTTCAAAGTTGCCTTTTTTAGACTGGCATTGTCGTGTTCTGCATATACCAAAATTGCCATGGTTTTAATCCTTTATTTATTCGTATTATCTATTCATGCGGTTGTTTGTGTACAAAGCTATTTGAGCGACTGTTATTCAATATGAAACAAATCAGTCAAATGGATAGCTTTGTACAGAATGTGCCATAACGAAGCGTCAAATTATTAAATGACTTTTGCTTCGTTTCTTAGCTTATCAACCAACTCATCAACTGACCCTACTGTAATACCAGCTTTGCGTTCAGCAGGTGGCACGACTTTAATAATTTCTTGCTTAGACGTCATATCAACACCGAAATCCGCTGGCGTTTTTTCATCAAGCGGCTTTTTCTTCGCTTTCATGATGTTAGGCAGTTTCGCATAACGTGGCTCATTCAAACGTAGATCAGTCGTGATAACCGCTGGCAAATCAAGAGCAACCGTTTGTAGGCCGCCATCAATTTCACGCGTTACGTTGACTTTGTCGCCTTCAACCTTAACTTCTGAGGCAAACGTACCCTGACCGATACCCATCAATGCTGCTAGCATTTGACCAGTTTGGTTGTTGTCATCATCAATCGCTTGTTTACCCAACAAGATAATATCAGTGCTTTCTGTTTCAGCGATACTTTTTAGAATCTTGGCAACTTGTAATGGATACGGTTTTTCGTCACTCACGACTAAAACGCCACGATCAGCACCCAATGCTAGGGCTGCACGAATTTGCTCTTGCGACTCTTTTGGACCGATAGACGCGACGATGATTTCATCAATGACGCCAGCTTCTTTTAGACGAACGGCTTCTTCTACTGCGATTTCATCAAAAGGGTTAATCGACATTTTGGTGTTTGATAGATCAACGCCAGAGTTATCGGCTTTTACACGAACTTTTACGTTATAATCAATGACACGCTTGACCGCTACTAATGCTTTCATACGTTCCTCGTTTATTAATGTTATGAATTAAAAAATATCAGTTAAGAACCAAATTTTCGTTGTGGTTCAAATCGTCGTTCAAAATACTACTCAAGGTTATTACTATATCAACAGATGTATAACTAATTAAGAAAAATACGCCAATATTCGAAATTATATTAGCATTGCACTTCTTACGGATAAAATCTGCTAAAGCTAAGCCAACCGTTATTATCAGACCTATGTATCTTGCGTCAGCCTGCAGATAAGGTCAAGACAACGCCGTGAATAATGCGTCATAAATTTGTCACTATTCTATAATAAATAGTTTATAAGCACGTGATCTGGTGATTTTCCTTTGACAATAGCCTTGAGAGCCCTCCCCTTTATAGCACTCTCAATGGTATGTTTATTTAATATTTTGTTATTATTTATTTCCTAAGGTTCAACTGATAGTAGTCGCGAAGAATCCAACAGCTATATGTTGCTATTTTTGCCAGAGCTCATTAACAACTCACTATCACGTATGTCATCGAACAATGCCCAGTCAGGGGTCACGCCATTATTTTTGATGACACTCATATTGCCTGTCGTTTCCATAATGACGGCAAATATCTCTGTCTTGGCTTTGATACCATTTTTGCGCAGCACTTCCTGGACGTCACTAGTACTTAAGTTTGCTTCTTTCAAATTATCTGCAAAATACTCACCATGCGCCATGAGTATAATAGCCCGATTATCTATCAGCGCTTTTAGTGGCTTTACTTTGCGTCTGATGACTGAAATGACGCCTTGAATCAAAAACAACATGGCAACTGCAAACAATCCTTGCAACAGAGACGGCTTGTCAGCCAGCACAGTCGACGCCAATATACTACCAATGCCGACCGTCATTGCAAAATCATGGCTTGACAGCTTGGAGAAACTACGTAGACCCATCAATCGGGTACAGAGCATCAAACCAATATAGAAGCCCACCGCAGATAAAGAAATACCTAGTGCTTGTTGCCAATCAATTGAAAACCAAGTTTCCCATTTCATAATAGAACCTTATTTATTATTGAGTCAGTACCTATTATGAACTGATGATTATAAAGAAAATCAATCAAACGCTACTTCAGACAAAATGATATAAAAAAAGCAACCTGATGAGAGGTTGCTTTTTTTTAAAGTCGATACAGTATTTTTATTGTTTTAACAAACAAAGTAATCAATGCATATTGATAATCTTATTGCTATTAAGCTTACTGAAAGTCAGTTAACTTAATAGTAAATGAGATTAGATAGCTTCGATTTGCTCAGCTTGTGGGCCTTTTTTGCCATCACCTAAGATGAAAGACACTTTTTGGCCTTCGGCTAGCGTTTTGAAACCGTTACCTTGGATAGCGCTGTAGTGAGCGAATACGTCTTGTCCGCCATTGTCTTGAGCGATAAAACCAAAACCTTTAGCTTCATTAAACCACTTTACAGTGCCTTCAACTTTATCTGACATAAATTTTCCTGACTCTTTAACTGTTGGCGAGACTTGTGTCATCACCGATTAATTGATATATACCCATGCATCTTTTGCTGAACGCTACGGTTCAAAATTTCAAATAATCTAAGAGAAAACCTGAATTTTTTACCTCAAATACTTTGAGTACAATCTGATTATAACAGTTTTCTATACAGGTAACAGTCTAAATTGATGATTTTTGTAAATAAATTCTAGCTATCAGAACCTATTAAAATAGCTAGCATTTTTGCCATTATCATATTGATATTAAATAAATTTTTAATATCTAAATATTAGGCTGTAATTATGGAAGCATCGTTGAATACGACAAAAAAGACCGTTATAGGCCAAAAACTCAGTCATTGCCTATTGCAATATCGGTAACCATGGTGAACTTAATACAAGCAAACATAGCCCAAAAAATATCAACGAAAACGACTGACTATAAGCAATATATTTGGCCGGTATAACCAAGTCTTTAGGAGAATCAGGGATGCCTTTGCGCTTTAATAGTCGCGTACCGTAGACCCAACCAAAGGTCGTATAAATGCCATATGCGGCAGGTACAGCAATCGCGAGCGGTGCCAAATCAATCACATATAGGACAACCACAGAGATAAAGAACCAGATGGTATCTAAGATTGAGCTGATTTGGAAAAACTTAGATTTGGGCAGTTTACCATCGGTTTTCTTAAGCATTTCCCCTTCTATCCAAATTAAAACTGCTACTACAGCGCTAAGAGTAATATACACGAATTGCGGCGTTAGCCAGTCTGGATAAGATATTTGCACAACATACAACCTGTAATCTATAGAAAATATGAATGAGGACTCATCTACTCTGATGATTCAAAGATAAGCAAGCACAATAAAAGCCCACTGGCTAATGTGAAGATGCCTGCCTATATTGGGCAGTTTTTACTGGTTTTCAACCAACACATATAACGATGCAATCATATGTCAAAAGTAAGATATAAAAAACCCGCGCTATCAGGTGATAACACGGGTTACTTCACAAACTATCAAATACTCTATTTAAGTAGTATCGAATTAGTTTTTGTCTTTATCGATGATTTTGTTACCGCCGATCCAAGGCATCATGCCACGCAATTTGGCACCAGTAGTCTCAATTTGATGCTCGGCATTGTTACGACGACGCGCAGTCATTGATGGGTAGTTGGTTGCGCCTTCAGAGATGAACATTTTCGCGTATTCACCAGACTGGATGCGTTTTAGCGCGTTACGCATGGCTTCACGTGACTGCTCATTGATGACTTCAGGACCAGTGACATATTCGCCGTACTCAGCGTTGTTACTGATTGAATAGTTCATGTCAGCGATACCGCCTTCATACATCAAATCAACGATTAGCTTGAGCTCATGTAGACACTCAAAGTAAGCCATTTCTGGAGCATAGCCTGCTTCTGTTAGCGTCTCAAAGCCCATTTTGACTAGCTCTACTGCACCGCCACAAAGAACCGCTTGCTCACCGAACAAGTCAGTTTCAGTCTCATCTTTAAATGTGGTTTCGATGATGCCTGAACGACCACCACCAACACCAGCAGCGTATGATAGTGCTAACTGTTTGGCTTGACCTGAAGCGTCTTGGTAGATTGCGATAAGATCAGGGATACCACCGCCTTTAGTAAACTCTGAACGTACGGTATGACCTGGTGCTTTTGGCGCAACCATGATCACATCAAGATCGCCACGTGGTACCACTTGGTTGTAATGGATCGCAAACCCATGAGCGAAAGCCAATGTCGCGCCTTCTTTGATGTTTGGCTCGATGACGTCGTTATAAAGCTCTTTTTGGAATTCATCAGGCGTCAAAATCATGATTACGTCAGCAGCTTTTACAGCTTCTTCTACTTCAGCAACTTTTAGGCCCGCATTTTCAGCTTTTTTCCATGAGCCTGAGTTGGCACGTAGACCAACCGTTACATCAACGTCTGAGTCTTGTAGGTTAAGCGCGTGCGCATGGCCTTGTGAACCATAACCGATAATGGCAACTTTTTTACCTTGGATAATTGATAGATCACAATCTTTGTCATAAAAAACGTTCATAAATAGAGTCCTTGTCCTCAATCATGGCGTACCATGGATAGTAGGCGCTTATACTGTAATCAAGATAGTGACTAAGATAAGCGCTTTGTTGATTTAGATAAATAGTTTTTAATTAAAATATAGCTTGATTAAAATAGGTCGTAATAAATACTAGGTGCTAAGTGTTTTTTCGCCGCGAGCAATACCAATCACACCCGAGCGAACCACTTCCATAATACGCTCACGTCCAAGTACGTCAATAAAGCCATCAAGTTTTGCTTTATCACCAACGATTTGAATCGTATATAAGTTGGCATTCACATCGACAATCTGTGCGCGGAAAATATCTGCGCTGCGTTTCACCTCTTCACGTACGCTGCCAGTGGCTCGTACTTTGATCAGCATCAATTCACGCTCAACGTGTACATTCTCTGTCAGATTATGCACTTTAACCACTTCAATCAATTTATGCAATTGTTTGGTGATTTGTTCGATTCTTTCTGGTGAAGTAATGGTCGTCAACGTCAAACGTGAAATACTTGGGTCATCAGTAGGCGCGACGTTTAACGTTTCGATATTGTAGCCACGCTGTGAGAACAAGCCGACTAGACGCGACAACGAACCCGCTTCGTTTTCCATCAATACCGAAATCAGATGTTGTTGTTGCATTAGGTACGCTCCCCTTTTGTTAACCACATATCACGCATTGCCTGTCCAGCGATTTGCATCGGATATACATGCTCATTACGATCGACATAAACATCGATAAATACCAGTTTATCTTTCATTGCCATGGCTTCAGCCAACTGTGCTTCCATGGTCGCTGGGTCAGTAATCTTGATACCGACGTGACCATAACTTTCAGCCAATTTGACAAAGTCTGGTAAAGAGTTCATATAAGACTGAGCATGGCGACCTTCATACAGCATGTCCTGCCACTGCTTGACCATACCTAGCTGTGCATTATTCAAGTTCAGGATCTTGACTGGCAAGTTGTATTGTAAGCAAGTTGACAGCTCTTGGATATTCATCTGAATAGAGCCTTCACCTGTGATACACACCACATCACGCTCAGGATTGGCAAGCTTTGCTGCCATGGCATACGGCAAGCCAACGCCCATCGTACCTAGGCCACCTGAGTTCAGCCATTGGCGAGGCTCATTATAAGTGTAGTAAAGGGCTGCAAACATCTGATGCTGACCGACGTCACTGGTAATAATCGCATTGCCATCCGTGACCTTGCACAGGGCTTGTACAGCGCTTTGTGGCTTAATACCATTATCTGTACTGGTGTCATAACGCAGACCATGACGCTTACGCCATTCGTTGATCTGTGACCACCAATCGAGCAATGCGTGTTGCTCTAATTGCTTATCTTCTCCAACGATCTCTAGCATATCGGTTAAGACAGATTTTACATCGCCAACGATAGGAATATGCGCAAGAATGGTTTTTGAGATCGAAGCAGGATCGATGTCGATATGAATAATCGTCGCATTCGGACAGAATTTCTTGACGTTATTGGTCACACGGTCATCGAAACGCGCACCAACTGCCAAGATAACATCAGCGTGATGCATGCTCATGTTGGCTTCATAAGTACCATGCATGCCAAGCATACCTAGGAACTGACGATCAGAGCCTGGGAACGTACCAAGACCCATCAATGTATTGGTCACTGGCAAGTTCAGACGATGAGCAAGGTCGGTTAGCTCTTCGTGGGCATTACTCCAAATAACGCCACCGCCTGCATATACGACAGGACGCTGGGCAGATAGTAGTGTCTCGACTGCCTTTTTGATCTGACCACTATGACCTTTGAGTGAAGGCTGGTAAGAGCGTATAAATACCTCTTCTGGATACTCATAGGCAAACTTTTCACTAGGAGCAGTCATGTCTTTTGGCACGTCAATGACAACAGGGCCCGGGCGTCCAGACTGTGCAATATAAAAGGCTTTTTTGACAATCATCGGAATTTCGCTAGCATGGCGCACTTGGAAACTATGCTTAACGATCGGACGTGATACACCAACCATATCCGTTTCTTGGAAAGCGTCTTCCCCGATTAGGCTACTTGGCACCTGACCTGAAATCACGACCATCGGTACTGAATCCATAAAAGCTGTCGCAATAGCGGTCACCGTATTGGTCGCACCAGGTCCTGAGGTTGCGAGCACCACACCCGTCTCACCAGTGACTCGTGAATAAGCATCTGCCATATGACCAGCAGCCTGCTCGTGGCGCACTAAGATGTGCTCAATGGCTTCTTGCTGAAATAGCGCATCATAAATGTGCAGCACGGCACCGCCTGGATAACCAAAGATATATTTGACACCTTCGTCTGTCAGCGCTTGTACCAGCATTTCAGCGCCCGATAGCATCACAGGCTGTGAGCTGCCTTCTGCAAGACGTTGTTGCTTTTCTTCAAAATTTTTGGCGGCATTACCCGTTTGGGTATGTCCCGTCATATTCGGACTTTGCGTGGTTTGCGTCACTGTCATCACCTTTTTTTGCGGCGAGGATTTGCAGTATTCTATGACAAGAGATAACCCCATATAGGTATTACTTCCAAGCTCATAAAATGATCGCTAATCCTTGTCCATATCAAGAATATTTGCCTATCATATTTAAGTAATGTTGTTTTTTAAGACAGCAAATTACTCAAACACAGCAATGTATTTAAGGTCAGTTTTGTGATGGATGTTTATCGATATACAGTGACAAGATGCGGACGCACCTATAAAGAAGCTTATTATTGAGTATTCATGCAAGCAAGTACGGATAATAAATTCATTGATACAGATGCATCGATATAGATGAAATGACTTTTATAGCCAAATACGGTGTCACAAGCTCAGTAGAACTGATGACAAGGCTTTAAGGAAATCTCATAACTGATATTATATCGTGTTTCATACAACTGCTAGAATCACATTTAGCACATGTCAAATAATAAGTTTATCTTAGTCATTGTAGACAGATAAGTCCGGAGACGATGATTAGCTATCAATAGTAATCGTTCTGCTACTATATCTGCTATATCATTATCACAAAGGAAATAAAACTGCGTAAGCTACCGATAAGTAACCCGTAGTTCTCATTCTCAAGTGCCACGGCAATATCGTAAAAGCCGCTCACTGACCAATCAACGTCTATTATATTCGATTGTTTGTCTGTTATTGTCAAGAAAAACTTCTAAAGCCTATCCCAAACTATTAGTTATTAAATAATATACATTGATAAGAATTATTTGCTAAAATCGGAAGTCGATACATTAGTGCTGCCAATAAAGTGCTCAAATGCTATATTTACCCTTATACAAATTTACTTTTATAAAACAAGAGGATTGCTGCTATGGCATATGCGTCTAAAATAGCTACCGCTACCAAACTGCTAACAAGTACTGCGTGTATGCTAATGCTGTCCATGAATGCCAGTCAGGCTATTCAAGTTTACAAATCCATTGGCGCACATGGCGAAGTTAAATATAGCCAGCACGCACCGCAAAATGGTAAAAATATTGAATTAATTGAATTTCGTAGTGACGGTAGACAAAACAACGCCGGAGAAATGGCAGGTAAAACAGATGCCAGCCAAAGCAACAATACTCAAACGGCAGAAGAGCAGCGTGTAGCAGCGCTCGAAGCACGTATCAAAGAACAAGAAGCGCAAGCCAATGCCCAGCGCTGTCAATCATTGCGTAACAACCTAACCAACTTAAATGTTGGCGGCCGTATCTATGAGATGGATGCAAATGGCAAGCGTCAGTACTTAGATGGCCGTGAGATTGAGCTAAAACGTGAGCGTGTACAGCAGGCAATCGACCAATACTGTGGCAGCGCTACAACCTAGTCTTTATACTAATGATGACTATTCAATCATCAATTGCATAACATGACGAATGGCTGCTGGCATATCTTGAGCTTGCAGCCCTCGTTGTCCAATCAATAGCTTATTGTCACTACGATATTCCCTACCTTGACTAACAAGTGTGTCCCCTGCAAACCCATGAATAAGTACTGCCTGAGATAAACTGCGCGACTCTGCTGCTAAGTCTTGTTGTGCTAATAATCCAGCAGTTACTCCAGATAAAACATCACCCATGCCAGCGGTTGCCATACCAGCATTACCCGCATCACAGACATATACTCGCGCTCTTCCTGATTTTTGCTCCAAAACTAGCGACCCTGCTCCCTTTAATACCCAGTCACCACCATAAACAGCAGCGCATTGCTTTATGGCTTGCAATCTATCACTTTCTACCTCGCTTATTTTTTGATCGAGCAATCTAGCCGCCTCACCACTGTGCGGTGTCAAGCAAACTCGATGATTGATGCTATGTTCGCGGAGCTCTGTTACCAGTTCATGGTTGTCCATTTGCAGCGATGCCAAATGATAAAGACCGTCTGCATCGATCACTATTGATTTTTCATAGGCTATCGCAGTCTGTATGTAGTCGATAAACAGCGCCTTTGCTTTTTCATCACGGCCCAATCCCATGCCAATAGCGACAACACTGGCTTGCTTGATGAGTACCTTTACCCCATCTACGTCATGCAAATTAATTGTCATCGCATCTGGCAGTGACGTTAATAATGCACCATGAAAAGCCTCATGACAGGCAACGGTTATTTTACCAGCGCCAGTTGCCATGGTGCTTGAGGCAGACAGTATCGCAGCACCGCCCATCCCTTGAGAGCCATCAACGCGATTTCCACCGATGATTAGCGCATGACCGTAGCTACCTTTGTAACTGTTTTGGCGGCGCGCCTGCACACTATGTGCAGCCTTCAGTAGCGTGGCAACAGGTTCAAATGCTTCAATAGTATTTTGATTGGCATTTTTATCAGATATTTTGTGAGGTCTAGCTGTTTGATAAGGTATTAACGGTATATCGATTATGTCTCCGCTATAATCCGTACCATCTTTGGTATGCAAACCGAATTTGCGTGCAATCAGGCATAAGGTGACATCAGCTTGTACTGCTATACGATCGAATACCTCACCAGTAGAAGCCACCAATCCACTTGGAATATCGACGGCGACCGCTAGTGCGTTTTGTTGCTGAGTAGTACGATTGAAAGTACTAATAGCCTCTTTATAAATACCTTCTGGGGCACGATTTAGCCCAATCCCAAACAGTGCATCAATATAAATATCAGCTGATAAAGCCATTTTTTCTGAATCATTATGACTGCTATGAATCTCTTCAAAACGTTGATAATGACAGTTGGCAGATAGCGCTATTTGAAGAGCCTTTGTTGCATCAGTCATATTGCTACTGTCGCTGTCTTTGCTGTTAGAAGTAAATGATTGATCATCAATAACGAAATCGTTTTTATCAAAACCAACGGCAATGACCTCTACTTGCCAGCCAACTTGTTGCAGATAGTGAGCAATGAGCCAACCGTCCCCGCCATTATTACCCTTACCTACCCAGACACTTACTCGGCGCAAACGCTCCGTACGATGATAAACGTTGGTATTATCAGAATGATTAGCATTGAGACATTTTTGTTCATGAAGCAGCTCTATCTGCTGTGCCATTTGCCAAGCTGCTTGCTGCATTAAGCCAAAGCTATCATATCCTCGAGCAAACCACGCTTGCTCCATGGCATAGAGCTGCTCACTATTATAAAGCGCAACGGGTTTTGTATTTTTTATCGTTGATAAATTGGTCCAGTTTTTCATTTATTATCCTCGGCTATGTTTTTCTGATATTTTTATGGTGTTGAAAGTCTGGTTGCTAACCTTTGGTATCAGCTTAGCAAAAGCTTATGCCTACTTATGTATCAATATGAATGTGAGTTTATTTTCTTTTCTACTTGCGCTTATAGCTCACTGGCTTATCATAAACGGTATTCATATGATCACTGATTGTGAGATATGAATAATCTGATCAACTCAAACAAGCAGACAGCCAATAAGCCTCTATCTATATGCCTACCAATAAAAACAAGATTGCCGTTAGTAACTCAATAGTCTTTGCAACGACAGCAGATGTTAAACAATGGATCAAAACTCAAGCGCAAACGTTAGGATTTGCTGATTGTGGGTTTCTATCCGTCCATCATCCACTGTTTGCTAAGCAAATCGAACAACTACAGAAGTGGCTAGATAAAGGCTATGAGGGTCAATTGCAGTTCATGCACAACAACCATCATCTGCGCGCTCATCCTGAGCAATTGGTAGATGGCGCAAAGACTATTATCAGTGTACGTATGGATTACCTCACCCAAGCCCCGACGCCACGTGCTGTCACAGATAATGACCATCCCAATCAAGGCATCATTGCGCGTTATGCAAGAGGTCGTGATTATCATAAGACAATGCGCAGCCGTTTAAAGCAATTGGCGCTGAATATCGAGGCCATGCTTCCTGAATGGCAGCATCTCGATATTGGCTCAGATAAAGAGTTTGTTTTTAGACCCTTTAGTGATTCTGCGCCTATCTTTGAGCGCCCTATTGCAGATGCTGCTGGTCTGGGCTGGACAGGTAAACATACGTTATTAATCAACAAACAAGCTGGCTCGTTTTTTGTGTTAGGTGAGCTGTTTTTAAGCTTAGAGCTGCCCGATGACCAGCCTGTTAAAGAGCATTGTGGCAGTTGCAGTGCTTGTATTGATGTATGCCCTACTCAAGCGATTGTAGCGCCTTATGAGCTCAATGCCTCTGCCTGTATCTCTTATTTGACGATTGAGCACGATGGTATTATTGACACCAAGTATCGACGCGCGATTGGCAATCGAGTCTTTGGCTGTGATGACTGTCAGCTGATCTGTCCGTGGAATCGTTATGCCAATCTGACTACCGTTGAGGACTTCGCACCGAGGCATGGTCTCGATAACAGCAGTTTGCTTGAATTATGGCAATGGCAAGAAGCGGACTTTTTGAAAAATACACAAGGAAGCCCGCTCAGACGCACAGGCTATATAAATTTTTTACGTAATATCGCGATTGGTCTTGGCAATGCCAATGCCAGTTTGGAAGTGGTTGAGCAGTTAAAGTCTAAGCTCACCATACATAGTGCTATGCTCGACGAGCATATCGAATGGGCATTGAATGAGCAACAAAAAAAGCTGAAGGACAGTATCCAATTCTAAATATCTCAAGTATTGGCCACTATTGAAACTTCATATCTATTGCTATATTGTTTTAAATAATAAAAAAAGCCTCTTATAAAAGAGGCTTTTTTATCATCGGTTTTTGTACCGATTATTTATTGCTTGTATCGTCAGTTTATTACGGCTTAGGAATGCGTAATACTTGACCTGGATATATTTTATCTGGGTCAGATAACATTGGCTTGTTGGCTTCAAATATTTTCATGTAATCACCAGACTCACCATAAACGTCTTTAGCAATCTTAGATAAGCTATCGCCAGATTTTACCGTATACATCGTTGACTCAGGTGCATCTTCTTCGATATCAATATTGTCGATGACCTTAGCAACGTTTTGTACATTACCAATAGCAATAATCGCTTTTTCACGATCAGCTTGAGTCTTGGCATTACCACTAATTTCTGCCGTATCTGTAGAACCGTTATATTTAATTTTTAAATTACTGATATTTAGGTTCTGTTGCTGAATACGACGTAGCAAAATGTTAGCAACTGATTGAGCTGAAGGCTCACTGCTCTTCACCGGTGTATTGGCGTCTGCCTTGGTTTCTGTCTTAGCGTCATGCTTTTCATCATCACGATTAAAGATTTTATCACCGATATCTTTTGCAAAACTGAACATACCCATATAACTGCTCCTTGAAATATTATTATTTATTATTCATATTTGTTTTCGGTGGTGTACTGTTTAACATCACCGTGCTTTGTACTGTTTACCATGATGAGTATAGACAAAGGAACCAAACGTGAATAGTAAGAGTATGTTGAGTAATGTTAATTGACGTAGCTTATGTTAATGCAACCGATAAGTTAAATCACGCTCATAAAAAAACCGCCTATCTATTAAGATAAGCGGCATTATAAAAATTGCTAAACGAGTAGCAAATTATAGCTGGGCTTGTACGTAGTCAATTGCTTTTTGAACAGTAGTCAATTCTGCAGAGTCTTCGTCAGGGATAGTGATACCAAAATCACTTTCAAAAGACATAACCAATTCGACTAGGTCAAGTGAATCTGCACCTAGATCTTCCATGAATGAAGCATCGTTGTTGATGTCTTCAATGTTCATGCCTAGTTGCTCTGCTACTGCTGATTTTACTCTTAGCTCGATATCATTACTCATATAGATCACTCCGTTATCATCTATTATTTTTAATAAACTGCTATAGCGCCTCATTTAAGCTCTGTAGCATGGTATATAAAATGTGTTTGCCAGACTAGCAATGCTGTCTGAGTACTCTATGACTTGTTACACAGTCTGTCTAATAAAGCCCTGCTATAATACAGGGCTTTGAATCAAAAGTATTCGTTATTATAACACCCTTTATTATAGTTTACACTCGTTCACACAGTTTTTTATTATAACTATGTAACGCCTACATATACATGCCACCATTAACCGGAATAACCGCGCCGGTGATATAGCTGGCCTCATCACTGGCTAAGAAATGTACTGCTGCTGCGATGTCTTCTGGTTGACCAAGACGGCTGATAGGAACGGCATCTAGCATAGAGTTTAATAGGCGCTCGTCGAGCTCATCTGTCATATCAGTCTCGATCAAACCTGGTGCCACGCAATTGATAGTCACTTGGCGTGAGCCGATTTCACGTGCAAGCGTACGGCTGAACCCTTCTACACCAGCTTTAGTTGCGGCATAGTTAGATTGACCTGCATTACCCATTTGAGCAACAACAGAGGTGATATTAATAATACGACCACGGCGTGCTTTCATCATCCCGCGTACTGCGCGTTTACTCATGCGATAAACTGAGGTCAAGTTCGTATCGATGACATTTGACCAGTCATCGTCTTTCATACGCATTAGTAGACCGTCTTGAGTGATACCTGCATTGTTGACCAATACTTGTACCGCACCATAGACGCTTTCGATTTCTTCAAACAATTTATCAATTTGAGCAGTATCACGTACATCTAAGACGCGACCGATACCACCAGTATCATGAAGATAGTCATTAATCAATTCAGCACCTTTTTCAGTGGTTGCTGTTCCAATGACAAAATGTCCTTCTTTAGCAAAGCGTTTAGCAACGGCCTTTCCAATACCACGGCTAGCGCCAGTCACTAATGTAATCGTACGACTCATGATAACACCTCTAATAATTTCTCTAGACGAGCAGGCTTGTCAGTAGGATAGCTTGTAATTGGCTGTGCTTGACGCTTAGCCAAGTTACTAAGCACATTACCGCTGCCACATTCGATTAATATGTTAATTTGCTTATCGGCCAGCTCTTGCATGGTTTTTGACCATAATACAGGCTCGCTCAGCTGTTCAGTCAATGCTTGCTTGATGCCGACTGCACTAGTTTCAACGCGCGCATAGCGATTTTGAATCACAGGAATGGTCGCTTGATCAAATTGAATACCTGCTAATATCTCAGCTAAGGCATTACTTGCAGGCTCCATTAGTGCACAATGAGATGGCACACTCACTTTTAGGGGCACAGATTTTTTGCCCGTATTTTTCACTTTGTCGATTACAGCATTAACGCCAGCAGCGTTACCTGAGATCACTACCTGTCCTGGGCTATTGAAGTTAGCCGCGCCAACAATAGCACCCTCAACATGCTCTGTTGCTTGCTCACACAGATTTTCGACTCGGTTGTCCTCTAATCCCAACACGGCAGCCATAGCAGTATCGACACCTACAACAGCCTCTTGCATCAACTGACCGCGCTTATGCACTAGGGTGACGGCATCACCAAGCGATATCACATTGGCAGCACACAGGGCACTGTACTCGCCTAGAGAGTGACCGGCTAAATAGCAAGGCGTCTCTTCTATTTTTTGTTTTAAGACACGCCAAATGGCAATGCTAGCTGTCAGTAGCGCTGGCTGAGTATATTGAGTTTGATTGAGTTTTTCTTCATCCTGACAGATTGCCCACAAATCCTCACCAAGCGCCTCACTCGCTTCGGTAAATGTATCGCGTATCTCTGGATAGATTTCAGCAAGCTCACTCGTCATCGCGACTGCTTGAGATCCTTGTCCAGGAAAAATGACCGCGATACGAGCGGGTTGCTTTTTTACCATATCGGGTACAGAAGCCATAACCAATATTCCTTATCTGATTAGAAATATCCCTAAAACAATGGGGTGTATTATATTATTAGATGTGATACAAAGCCGTTAGTTCAATTATTTGTATAAGAAAACGGATTGTCAGTAAACTATACACTGACACACACTATTATCATAGCGGATGCAGACCAAACAACGATAGGAAAACACGATACCAATCAAAAGCACTAACGATATGAGTACGCTTTTCTATCTGCTAAAAATAAAAAGTCATCTAAGCAATGAGTTTAGTCATAAATAACAAAAAGCCAAGTTATCCAGCCACATAATATATGATAGCGAAATAACTTGGCTTTTTTTAGCTCAAAGCTTATTGACTAATGAAAGCTAGACAAATATAACAACAGTCACCAGTACTGTTACTACTTTACCTAGCTATCATAGGGCCAATGTCTTAGGCATCTTGACTAACTTTGAATAGCTGACGACCACGGTAGAAACCATCTTTAGTCATGTGATGACGACGATGTTTTTCACCAGTAGTAGCATCTACGCTTAGTTCAGCAATTTCCATACGGTGATGTGAACGGCGCATGTCACGACGAGAACGGCTTTTACGACTTTTTTGAACAGCCATGATATAGCTCCTATACTTAAAAGGGATAAGCTTGAAATTCAGCTTTAGTCGATACTGACAGAGGCTATATAATCACAACAACCTAAGTCTGAAGCATCATTAGTTAAATAGATTGTTACTTACATAAAGCGCTAACTATGTCTGAAATTTATGAAAAATTTACCTAGTCAGCTTCTATCAGCACGCAACAGGTTGCTCGAATGCAATAAACCGGACATTATACGCATGTTTATTAGATTAATAAAGCCCTGCCTTGCACTCTTCTGTACAAAGCAGATAAAAGGCTTCTCAAATACATTAAATAAATAAATTTGGCTCTTATAGCTTGCCTTTTAAGGAAGCTAAAGCAGCGAATGGATTTTCATTCTCTTCTTCTTCTGGTATCTCGCCAAACTGCTCAACTGACATCTCACAATCATCATGCTTTGGCGCCATTGGTGTTTTGAGCAATATCTCATCTTCTACAAGTTTTTTAAATGGTAATAGACGCTCAGGAGACTGCTCAGTGACGATTTCATCAAGTAACAAATAATCTTGCTCGTCATTAACCAGACGCACTTGGCTGTCATTTTCGAGTAGTGCAATGTTGTAATCATCAGATAAGTCTATCGCGATTGGTTGTAAACAGCGTTGACACGTTAGCCAAACATCACCTGTCAACGTAAATGCCAAATGCAAAACATTATTACGACGATAGAGTTCAGCATTTAGCTGAGTATTTGACTGATCATGCTCGGTACTCAATGTCGTGGCAAGACGTTCAAAAGAGTTTGGATCGACTTCGCCTGACCACTCAAAACCCGTGTCTGCCCACTTGTCCAAAGAAATGTGCTCAGGCATGCTAGTAGATACAGGCGCTTTTTTATTGTCAGCGTAAGGTGCTGACGGTTTAGTTTCTGGAGTGCTTGACATGCGCGGCCTCATTCATAAAAACGGTGTATAATATTGCCTGCCATACTAACGGAAAGTGCCATATTCTGCTAGCGCTAGTATGTTAAGATTTTTTGATAGCAAATATGTTCAAGCTTTTTTACTACTTAATTTTTTACCTAAAATTTTTTGCCTTTAATATCTATTAAGCCCATGTCTTCTCTATGAATCTACCTGATAATAAAATTAATTTTTCTGATTTGCTTTCTCCTGCTACAGCAAGTTCGTTGATGCAACATCTTACTCAACTAAATCGTCATACTGAAAATGCTCCTAATAATAGACTGTGCCTCGATGAAGATGAGCATTTAAACGAATGGAGAAATCAGTGGCAAAGGTTGTCTAATACTCAATCTGACGATACTTACTCAACAGAATCAATAGTTGATAGCGAACGATTAGCTACCGATTGGCTCATCAAACTATTTAATACTTTATTTACTAACCAGCAAGTGATATTGGTTCGTAGTGAGGGTGAGCCAGAGTATTTCCCTGCTCAAGACAATGAGCCTGCCAGAATTGAATTCGCTCATGGATTTTTTGCCAGTGCTTTACATGAAATCAGTCATTGGTGCGTGGCTGGTGACGCTCGTAGACAATTACCTGACTTCGGCTACTGGTATGCCCCAGATGGTCGGACAGAGGCTCAGCAGCAAGCATTTGAGCGTGTAGAAATCAAACCTCAAGCATTGGAGTGTCTGTTTACTCTGGCGTGTGGGCGAAACTTCCAAGTCTCACAAGATAATTTGTTTGCCAACTTTGATACGAGCAATAGCACCTTTGCCAGTGATGTCTATCAGCAAGTAGAAAGCTATATAGCCAAACCTCATACTCTGCCGCGTGACGCTAAGACTTTACTGACTGCTTTGCTTAGCGTTTGTACTCCTTCATCTGAAATCAACGCTTAATTCAAATTACTAAGTGTTCCTACTTATTAACGATTTTCTACGGTTAGTAACGCCTTGCCACTAAACTTATATTGGCTTTAAGCTATACTGATAACTGAAGTAGCATTTTAAAAATACAGATTTGCTTAATTTTTAAAATATGTCCAATGATTGAACTACATCTAATTAATGAAAAAATTGTCTCAATTAAAGACCAATAATTATAAAATAAGGAACCATTATGGAAGTTTTCTATATTCATCCCGATAATCCGCAGCCACGTCTCATTGAGCAAGCCGCTGACCTACTGCGCAAAGACCAATTAATCATTTACCCAACCGATACCAGTTATGCTTTCGGTTGTCGACTAGGTGCAAAAGACGCTTTGACTAAGCTCAAGCAAATTCGTGAGCTTGACGATAAGCATCAATTTACACTGTTATGCCGTGACCTAAGCGAAATTGCCAACTATGCAACCGTGGATAACGTACAATTTAAGCAACTTAAAGCCCACACCCCTGCCCCGATTACTTTCATCCTCAATGCGACAAAAGATGTACCCAAAAAACTGGCGCATGCGAAGAAAAAAACCATTGGTATTCGTGTGCCTAGTAACCCAATTGCTCAGGCATTATTAGAAGCGATGGATGAACCTATTCTGACCAGCTCGCTAATTCTTCCCAATCGAGATGATATATTGGACGATCCATTTGAGATTGAAGACTTATTAGGTAATCAAATCGACGGACTCATCAACGCAGGTATAAAAACGACCAAGCTCACCACCATTGTAGATATGACTAGTAGCCGCCCTGAAGTCATTAGGCAAGGTGCTGCTGATGTCGACTCATTACTACTGTGATCAGATAGCAATATAATTAACGAAATTTAGGCACAAAAAAAGCTCCAATTAAATTGGAGCTTTTTTTATAAAATATGTCTTTGATGCAAAACTAGTCGCGATCAACTAATTCTACATAAGCCATTGGCGCGTTGTCACCATCACGGTAACCACATTTTACGATACGCAAATAACCACCTGGACGCGTCTGGTAACGAGGACCTAACGTGCCAAATAATTTGCCTACCATAGCTTTGCTACGCATACGGCTGAATGCTAAACGACGGTTAGCAACGCTGTCTTCTTTAGCCATAGTGATCAATGGCTCGGCAACGCGACGTAGTTCTTTAGCTTTTGGTAAAGTTGTTTTAATCAGTTCATGCTCAAATAATGAGTTGGTCATGTTCTGAAACATTGCCTTACGATGACTGCCGGTACGACCCAGCTTGACTCCACTCTTACGATGGCGCATAGTCAAAAATCCTTAAAGTTTAACGGCTACGATAAGAAAAGCGATCATCAACACGTAAATCAGCTGGTGGCCAGTTATCTAGGCGCATACCGAGCTCTAAATCTTTAGACGCTAATACGTCCTTGATTTCTGTTAATGATTTCTTACCAAGATTTGGGGTTTTTAGAAGTTCAGTCTCTGAACGCTGTACCAAATCACCGATATAGTAAATGTTTTCAGCTTTCAAGCAGTTGGCTGAGCGAACCGTTAGTTCAAGATCGTCCACAGGGCGTAATAGCACCGGATCAACCTCTTCTTTTTCTTTCACAGGCTCAGGCGCTTCTTCAGCTTCTAGGTCAACAAAGATAGAAATCTGTTGCTGTAAAATAGTTGCTGCTTTACGAATTGCTTCTTCTGGATCTATAGTGCCATTAGTTTCAAGCTCAACGATAAGACGATCAAGATCAGTACGCTGCTCAACGCGAGCGTTCTCAACCTGATAAGCAACACGAAGCACTGGACTAAAACTTGCATCAAGCTTTAAGCGTCCAATTGCTCTGGTATCACCATCTTCACGGCGCTGGTTTGCTGGCTCATATCCACGACCCATCACTACACGCAAACGCATCTTAAGATGACCACGGTCGCTCAATGTACCCAAGACCAATTCTGGATTGATGATGTCAACATTGTGCGGTAACGCGATGTCTGCAGCAGTAATAGTGCCTGGACCTTGTTTATCCAAGGTCAAAAATACTTCATTTTGGTCATGAAGTGTAATTGCCAAGCCTTTTAGGTTCAAAAGCAGGTCAAGTACGTCTTCTTGTAGTCCTTCAAGCGTTGAGTATTCATGGTCAACACCATCAATCTCAGCTTCAATGACTGCAGCACCAGGTAATGAAGATAACAAGATGCGACGCAGAGCATTACCTAGGGTATGCCCAAAGCCGCGTTCTAACGGTTCGAGCGTGACTTTCGCAATCGTTTCGTTAACCGTATCCACATTAATGGCGTTCGGCGTTAGAAACTCAGTTGCATTTAGCATCATGATGTCACCTCGATTTATTAAACTGGTTTAATTAACGTTAATTGCTCAATGCCATTTTCATAACATTGAGCATGACGTTATTACTTAGAGTATAGCTCAACGATCAAGCTTTCGTTGATTTCAGCAGGTAGATCAATACGATCAGGCGCTTTTTTGAACGTGCCTTGTAATTTGCTGTGATCAACATCAAGCCATTCTGGAATACCACGTTGTGTCGCTAGTTCGATAGCGTTTTTGATACGTAGCTGTTCGCGAGACTTCTCTTGGATAGCGATGACATCACCATCTTGAAGCTGAATTGATGGAATGTTTACACGAACAAACTCATCACGACCAGCTTTTTTTACCATAACAGTACGATGACTGACTAGCTGACGTGCTTCAGCGCGAGTTGAGCCAAAGCCCATGCGATATACCACGTTGTCTAGACGGCTCTCAAGCATAGCTAACAAGTTTTCACCAGTAGCACCGCGCTTACGAGCAGCTTCTTTATAGTAATTAGCGAACTGACGCTCTAATACACCGTAGATACGCTTAACTTTTTGCTTTTCACGCAACTGTAGAGCATATTCTGAAGTCTTGTTACGGCTTACACCGTGTTGACCTGGTGGACGACCAGCTTTTTTCGTTTTTACGTCGTATGGTTTAACGCCAGACTTAAGACCTAAGTCAGTGCCTTCACGACGTGATAATTTAAGTTTTGGTCCAATATAACGGGCCATTGTTATGTCTCCTATAAGCTTTTGGGATAAAAAGCTTCGTCTTTAATATTAGACGCGGCGCTTTTTCGGCGCACGGCAACCATTGTGTGGGATTGGGGTTACATCAGAGATGCTGTTAACTTTATAACCCAATGCACCTAGTGCTCTTACCGCAGACTCACGACCCGGTCCTGGTCCTTTGACCAAAACGTCGATATTCTTAACACCATATTCTTGAGCCGCTTTACCAGCGACTTCAGCTGCAACCTGAGCTGCAAATGGTGTAGATTTACGTGAACCACGGAAGCCTTGTCCACCTGAAGTGGCCCAAGCCAATGCATTACCTTGACGATCGGTAATCGTAACAATGGTGTTATTAAAAGACGCATGGATATGGGCGATGCCCTCCGATACTGAACGACGAGTCACCTTTTTGCGACTACGAGTGTCTTTTGCCATCTTTTAGCTTCCTAAGTTAATTATCTTTTGAGAGGACGTGTCGGACCCTTGCGAGTACGAGCGTTGTTCTTGGTGTTCTGACCTCTAACTGGTAGGTTACGACGATGGCGGATGCCACGGTAACAACCAAGATCAACTAAACGCTTAATATTCATTGAAACTTCACGACGAAGGTCACCTTCAGTCATGTAATTTGCAACTTGTGCACGGATAGCATCCAACTGTGTATCATCTAACTGACTAACTTTAGTAGTAGGGGCAATGCCAACTGCTTCTAAGATTTTCTGAGCAGTGGTACGACCTACACCAAAGATGTAAGTTAGTGAAATAACAGCATGCTTATTATCCGGAATGTTTACGCCGGCAATACGAGCCATTGATTTCTCTCCATTAAAGAAAAATAAGCGTTATTTATCAATAAGGCATTATTCTTCAGATTTGTTGCTGTTAATACTAGATTCTTTATAACGATAGTCGTTCTTTTGACTTAGTTAAAAGCCTATTGATCGAAAACATTATAAAACATTCTGCATAAACACGGCAAGTGGCGGATGATATCCCATCCGCCGTTATTTTTCAAGTATTAATTTATCTGGTAACAAAAGTTAAAAAACTTACGCTATCAAATATTAACCTTGACGTTGCTTGTGGCGCGGTTCTGCTGTACAGATAATATGTACACGGCCTTTACGGCGCACAACTTTACAGCTACCACAAATCTTTTTAACTGATGCTTGAACTTTCATAGCATGCTCCTTGAAATATCGTACCGCTCATTAAGGTTGAGTGGGCGATTGAATTAACGTCTGATCATGATATTGATGGGTCATCAAATGCGCTTGAATCTGCGAGATGAAATCCATTACCACAACCACCATAATCAGTAGCGACGTACCACCAAGTTGAAACGGTACACCAAACGATGACTGGACGACCATTGGCATTAAACAAATAACCGTCATATACATCGCGCCAATAAAGGTCAGTCGGTTTAATACATGATCGAGGTAACGCTGAGTTTGTTGTCCGGGGCGGATACCTGGGATATACGCACCACTACGTTTAAGGTTCTCTGCTACTTCACGTGGGCTAAATACCAATGCCGTATAAAAATAACAGAAGAAAATAATCATTGCGCCAAACAGTACTAAATACAGCGGTTGTCCAGGAGACAGTACCAATGCCATATTTTGTAGTATTTTTTGTACGAAGGTAGGATCAGTTGATTGACCAACCCACTGCCCTAAACTCGCTGGAAACAACAACAAAGAACTGGCAAAAATAGCTGGGATAACCCCTGCCATATTGAGCTTCAACGGCAGATGTGACTGCTGCTGAGCATAGATTTTGCGACCTTGCTGTTGCTTCTGTGCATAGTTGACAGGAACACGGCGCTGAGCACGTTCAATATAAACGATACCTGCAGTGACCGCGATGCCTAACAATACAAAAATAAATAGTACAATCAAGTTCATCTGACCTTGATTGACCTGTTCGATAGATTGCGAAATCATACCTGGCGTACCAGCAACAATACTCGCAAAAATGAGCATTGATATACCATTACCTACGCCGCGTTCTGTAATCTGCTCACCAAGCCACATCAAGAACATTGCGCCCGCTACCAATGAAGTAACGGCTGGAATATAGAACGTCAGACCAGATGATAAGGTAAGATTTTGGCTGATTAAGCCAGCACACATTCCTAATGACTGTACTAGTGCTAAAGCAAGCGTTCCTTGACGGGTATACTTGTTCAGCTTGCGTCGCCCTGCTTCACCCTCTTTTTTGAGAGCTTCAAGCGATGGCAATACCGCAGACATCATCTGTACGATAATCGATGCTGAAATATATGGCATGATGCCAAGCGCCATAATAGACATACGCTCTAGCGCACCACCTGAGAACATGTTAAACATGCTCAAGATGGTATTTTCGTTGCGCGAAAACAGATCAGCCAGATTAACCGGATTAATACCCGGGACTGGAATGTGCGACCCTAAACGATAAACAATCAATGCGCCGATTAAGAATAATAAACGCGACCATAGCTCATCATACTTGCGTATAAATGCGAATGGATTAAGCGGTATACCAGCCGATGACATTGATTGTTTTGACACGTTACTACTCCTCGATGCTACCACCAGCAGCTTCGATTGCTTGCTTAGCACCTTTAGTCACTTTGATACCTTTGAAAGTATAAGCTTTAGTGACTTCGCCTGATAGCATTACACGAGCACGTTTCATATCGTGACGGATAAGGTTAGCAGCTTTAAGTGTTTCAAGGCTAACTACATCGCCTTCAATTTTATTCAGTTCAGAAAGACGTACTTCAGCAGTCTTCATAGCCAGTTTACTGGTAAAACCAAATTTTGGTAGACGACGATATAAAGGCATTTGACCACCTTCAAATCCTGAGCGAATGCTAGAACCTGAACGAGATTTCTGACCTTTTACACCACGACCACCAGTCTTACCAAGACCTGAACCGATACCACGACCACGACGTTGGGCAGTTTTCTTTGCGCCAACACCTGGTGATAATTCATTTAATCTAAGACCCATTACGCTTCCTCCACTTTTACCATGTAGTTAACGCGATTAACCATACCACGTGTTGAAGGAGTATCTTCTACTACAACAGTGTGATTAATGCGGCGTAAACCCAATCCTTTCAAGCTCGCTTTGTGGCTCTTTAGGCGATGGGCACCCGATTTAAATTGAGTGACTTTCATTTTTTTCATCGTAACTCACCTAGTCTAAGTTAACCCAAGATTTCGTCTACAGATTTACCACGTTTAGCTGCCATCTTCTCTGGAGTTGACATATCACGTAAACCGTTAAACGTTGCACGAACAACGTTAGCAGTATTGGTAGAACCATAACATTTAGTCAAAACATCTTTGACACCAGCAACTTCTAATACAGCACGCATTGCGCCACCAGCGATTACGCCAGTACCTTCAGATGCAGGCTGCATGTAGACTTTACTAGCACCATGACGTGCTTTGATCGGATGATACAAAGTTGCATCATTTAGCTCAACAGTAATCATATTACGTTTGGCAGCTTCTAGTGCTTTTTGGATAGCAGCAGGCACTTCACGCGCTTTACCACGACCGAAACCAACACGACCATTACCATCACCCACTACGGTCAACGCAGTGAAAGAGAAAATACGACCACCTTTAACAACTTTTGCAACGCGATCAACGGTAACTAAGCGTTCTACTAGACCGTCAGTCTGTTCATTTTTATCATTTTTATCATTTCTAGCCATGATTAAAACTCCAATCCGTTTTCGCGAGCAGCTTCTGCTAAAGCTTTAACTCGACCATGATATTTGAAACCACTACGGTCAAAGGCAACTTTAGTAATGCCAGCTGCTTTTGCGCGTTCTGCGATCATTTGGCCTACAGACGTTGCTGAATCAGCATTACCAGTCGCGCCTGAACGCAAGCTGCTGTCTAAGGTAGATGCCTGAGCAATCACTTCACCACCATTTGGAGAGATAATCTGGGCATAAATATGTTTTGACGTGCGGTTAACCGTTAAGCGATGAACGCCTAAGAAACGGATATGTGCGCGTGTTTTCTTAGCTCGACGCAGACGAGCTGCTTTTTTATCAAACATTTCAACTCACCTTATTTTTTCTTAGCTTCTTTGCGAATCACATGCTCGTCACTATAACGAATACCTTTACCTTTATAAGGCTCAGGTGGGCGGAAACCACGGATATTAGCCGCTGCTTGACCAAGCTGCTGTTTATTGTTTGATTTCAAAACAATTTCAGTTTGCGTTGGGGTTTCAGCTGACACACCTTCAGGTAACGTGTACTCTACTGGATGAGAGTAACCAACGTTTAAGGTTACTTTGTTACCAGCGACTTGTGCGCGATAACCAACACCAATTAACTGAAGACGTCTTTCAAAGCCTTCGTTCACGCCTTTAACATAGTTGTTAATAAGAGCGCGCATGGTGCCAGTGTGCATCATAGCTTCTTTTGAATCGACTGTAGGTGAGAAAATGATAGCATCATCTTCCTGTTTCAGCTCGACCAATTCATGCAGGTGTAAAGACATAGTACCGTTCTTGCCTTTAACTTCGACCTGCCGATCGTTCAAAGTAACGCTTACGCCATTTGGCAGCGTCACTGGGGCTTTAGCCACACGAGACATAGGAATATTCCTTAAAAAATTTAACTTCTTTATATTAGCGAAAAAACTAACAGGCTAAAAAGCGTGTTAGTTTAGCATAGTTGATTGTGTTAGACACCTATCAATTTGAAATAATTTAACATTACTCAATCGATAGAAGCCTAACAAACATCAAATAGACTTCATCGTCGTATAGCTTACGCTACAAATGCAACGATTTCACCACCGATACCAGCAGCACGTGCAGCACGATCGCTCATGATACCTTGGCTAGTAGATACGATAGCAACACCCATACCTTGCTTAACAGTAGGGATTTCGTCTTTACCGCGGAACTGGCGAAGACCAGGACGGCTATAACGTTGAATAGTTTCGATAACCGCACGGCCTTCGAAGTATTTCAATTCAATAGTAAGGGTTGCTTTGTTGTTTTCTTGCTCAGTAACAACGGCGCTCGCCACATAACCTTCGCTAACTAGCAAATCAGCAATTGATTTACGTAATTTAGAGCTCGGCATTGCTACCGATACTTTGTTAGCCATTTGTGCGTTACGGATACGGGTTAGCATATCCCCAACGGTATCTTGCATACTCATATAGTTACTCCTTACCAGCTTGCTTTACGAACACCAGGCACATCGCCTTGCATGACACGCTCACGCAGCATATTGCGTGATAAGCCAAACTTGCGGAAGTAACCGTGAGGACGACCGGTGATAGCACAACGATTACGCAGACGTACTGGTGATGAGTTGCGTGGAAGAGCTTGTAGCTCTAACATCGCTTCCATACGAGCTTCGTCACTTGCAGTCATATCACTGATAGTTTCTTTTAGCTTGATACGCTTTTCAGCATACTTAGCAACCATTTTTTCGCGCTTTAATTCGCGGTTAATCATGCTCTTCTTTGCCATAACGTCTTTACCTTATTTAAATGGGAAGCCGAATGCTTTAAGCAACGCACGACCTTCTTCATCAGATTGAGCTGACGTGGTGATTGTCACATCCATACCACGGATACGGTCAATCTTGTCAAAATCTACTTCTGGGAATACGATCTGTTCTTTGATACCCAATGAGTAGTTACCACGTCCGTCAAAAGCTTTAGGTGAAAAACCGCGGAAATCACGAATACGAGGAATTGCAATGGCAACGAGACGATCTAAAAATTCGTACATTTGCTCACCGCGTAGCGTTACTTTACAGCCAATTGGCCATTCTTCACGAATCTTAAAGCCAGCAACTGATTTACGCGCTTTGGTGACAACAGGTTTTTGACCAGCAATAGCGGTCATGTCAGCTACAGCACCTTCAAGCAATTTCTTGTCTTGAGACGCGCCGCCTACACCCATGTTAAGTGTGATTTTAGTGATTTTAGGCACTTGCATCACATTGTCCAAACCAAGATCTTCTTTGATTTGCTGCTTTAATTTATCGTTATATAAAGATTTTAATCTTGCCATTACCATTACACCCTTAGTGTCTTACGCAGTCGCCACTACTTCACCGTTTGAACGATAGACGCGTTGTTTCTTGCCGTCTTCGCCAAACTGATAAGTAATACGGTCTGCTTTTTGGGTTTGCGCATTTAAGATTGCGACATTTGAGATATGCAAAAAAGCTTCTTGCTTAAGAATACCACCTTCAACGCCAGTTGCCTGATTTGGCTTCTGATGTTTAGTGACAATATTAATGCCTTCAACTTTAATACGATCGTTTTTTACAGCTTGTACAGTACCTTGCTTGCCTTTGTCTTTCCCAGCAATCACGATAACTGTATCGCCTTTACGTAATTTTGACATGGATTACCTCACAATACTTCTGGTGCTAGTGATACAATTTTCATAAACTGATCACCACGTAGTTCACGAGTTACCGGTCCAAAAATACGAGTTGCAATCGGCGCTTTGTTTTGGTTCAACAATACCGCAGCATTGTCATCAAAACGTAACACAGAACCATCTGGACGACGAACGCCTTTTTTGGTGCGTACAACTACTGCATTCATCACGTCGCCTTTTTTAACACGACCACGAGGAATGGCTTCTTTAACCGTTACTTTAATAATGTCGCCAACTGATGCATAACGACGATGAGAACCACCCAGTACTTTAATGCACTGAACTCGCCTTGCACCGCTATTGTCTGCAACTTCCAGCATTGACTCAACCTGAATCATAGCGTTACTCCACACGTATGAGCAATAAAAACCAGTTGCTGCCGCTAGCACAGAATGAGTAGGACGGCATTTTAATATAAATAACCGCGACTTACTCTTAATGTGAGTGATATACGCTCGGCGCAATCAGCATCCTTAAAAAGGCGGCTATTTTAACAGCTTCTGGCTTTTAATGCAATTTACTTAGATTTTTTCTACTTTTTCAACCACATCAACTAAAGTCCAAGACTTAGTTTTTGAGATTGGACGCGTTTCTTTGATACGGACAAGGTCGCCTTGTTGGCAAACGTTGTTCTCATCATGTGCTTTGATTTTAGTAGAACGACGAAGCTGTTTGCCATACAAAGGATGACGAACCAGACGCTCAATCAAAACTGTGATGGACTTGTCCATCTTGTCGCTGACAACTCGTCCTGTCAATACGCTAGCATTGGTAGCTGTTTGATTGTTATCGCTCATGAGTCGCCTCGTTGTTTCTCGTTGATCAAAGTCTGAAGCTGAGCAATCGTGCGACGATTGCCTCTGACTTCATGGGTATTACCCAACTGACCAGTTGCTTTAGCCATACGAATACGGAAAGCATCAAGTTGCTTTTCATCAAGTAACTGGGTCAGTTCTTCTAATGATTTATCACGTAATTCACTGATCTTCATTACATTATCGTCCGCTTAACAATGGTAGTTTTAAAGGGCAGTTTTGCTGCAGCAAGCGTGAAAGCTTCACGTGCAAGCTCTTCTGGCACCCCTTCAATTTCATATAGCACTTTACCAGGCTTGATTTCGCATACCCAATACTCGACTGGACCTTTACCTTTACCCATACGTACTTCTAATGGTTTGTTGGTAATAGGCTTGTCTGGGAATACACGAATCCAAATCTTACCGCCACGCTTAATTTTACGAGTGATGGTACGACGTGCTGCTTCGATTTGACGGGCTGTCATACGACCGCGCGTCAATGATTTTAGACCAATTTGTCCGAATGCAACGGTGCTTCCACGATGAGCTAGCCCAGTGTTACGACCTTTGTGCATTTTACGAAACTTGGTACGTTTTGGCTGTAACATAGTTTAACCTCTGTCTGAGTTTCGACGGTTTCCGTTTCCGCGACCACGGCGTTTTGGCGCACGAGTCTGCTCTTCTTTGACGGGATTATAAACACTATTCATACCGTCAAGGATCTCTCCGCGGAAAATCCAAACTTTAACACCGATGGTGCCGTAAGTTGTCTCTGCACGAATTGACGCATAGTCAATATCAGCACGAAGGGTATGCAATGGCACACGGCCTTCACGATACCATTCGCTACGAGCAATCTCAGCACCGCCAAGACGACCAGACAGCTCAACTTTAATACCTTTAGCACCAGAACGCATGCTGTTTTGTACGGCGCGCTTCATCGCACGACGGAACATAACACGACGCTCAAGCTGGCTACTGATACCTTCTGCTACCAAACGTGCATCAAGGTCAGGTGACGTGATCTCTTCAATGTTGACCTGAGCAGGTACGCCCATAATTTTGGTCAATTCTTTTTGAAGTCTTTCGATATCTTCGCCTTTCTTACCGATAACGATACCAGGGCGCGCAGTGGCGATGGTAATCTTAGCAGCGCCAGTAGGACGCTCGATCATGATGTTGCTGATCATTGCGTTATCTAGCTTTTTGCGTAAATATTCACGGACTTGAATGTCGTTGATTAGGTATTCTGAGTATTGTTTAGGGTTAGCATACCAGTTTGCATTATGCTTTTTTACAACACCAAGACGAATTCCGATTGGATGTACTTTTTGACCCATAACTTATTCTCCTACCTTTATAGTGATGTGACAAGTACGCTTGCTGATACGATCAGCGCGACCTTTGGCACGTGGTAGGATACGTTTTAGCGTAATGCCTTCATCAACATAGATAGTGGCGACTTTAAGGTCGTCGATATCTAGGCCGTGATTATGCTCGGCATTGGCGATGGCTGAGTTAAGACATTTCTTAACAAAAACAGCGCCTTTTTTATTGCTATACGTTAGGATATCCAAAGCACGCTCAATAGATTTGCCACGAACTTCATCAGCAACGAGTCTAACTTTTTGTGCCGATATGGCGGCACCGCGTAATTTTGCAGTTACTTCCATGGTAAGCACCTTATCTCTTAGCTTTTTTGTCAATGCCATGACCACGATACGTACGAGTCGGGGCAAATTCACCTAGTTTATGACCAACCATCTGCTCACTAACGATAACCGGTACGTGAGTACGGCCATTGTGGACAGATAAAGTTAGGCCAACCATTTGTGGTAGGATCATCGAGCGGCGCGACCAAGTTTTAATTGGCTTGCGTGAGTTGGTGTCTAATGCATTCTCAACTTTAGCAAATAAGTGCGCGTCTATGAATGGACCTTTTTTCAATGAACGAGGCATGAAATTCTTCCTTTATTTCTTCTTGGCGCGACGGCGGATGATCATGTTGTCAGTACGCTTGTTATGACGCGTTTTAAGTCCTTTAGACTTCTGACCCCAAGGGCTAGTTGGATGGCGACCTTTGTTACGACCTTCACCACCACCATGTGGGTGATCAACCGGGTTCATAGCGACACCACGAACTGAAGGACGAACACCACGCCAACGTGAAGCACCAGCTTTACCAAGTGATTTCAAGTTGTTTTCAGTGTTAGAAACTTCACCAATAACAGCACGGCAGTTTACGTGTACACGGCGTGTTTCGCCTGAACGTAGACGTAGAATAGCATAAATACCGTCACGGCCTAATAACTGAACGCTAGCACCCGCAGAACGAGCCATCTGTGCACCTTTACCGATTTTAAGCTCGATATTGTGAATCACAGTACCCAATGGGATGTTTTTTAGCGGTAAGCAGTTACCTGGACGAATTGGAGACGTCTCGCCTGACATTACTGTATCGCCAACTGCTTGTTTCTTAGCAGCGATGATGTAACGACGTTCGCCATCAGCATACTTAAGTAGTGCAATATGTGCAGTACGGTTAGGATCGTATTCAATACGCTCTACCACAGCTGGGATATTGTCTTTAGTACGTTTGAAGTCGATAATGCGATAATGTTGCTTATGACCACCGCCGATGTGACGAGTAGTGATACGACCATTATTGTTACGACCACCTGACTTACTTTTTGATTCTAGAAGCGCTGCATAAGGACGACCTTTATAAAGGTGTGGATGCACAACTTTTTCAACAAAACGACGGCCTGGTGATGTTGGCTTTGCTCTTACGATAGGCATGAGTGTAATCCTTATTCGTTATTCGCTGTTTCACTAGTAGAAGTAGTAGTGTTCGCTACGTCTTCACCAGCATCAGCCATTTGTACATCTTGACCAGCTTTTAAGGTAACATAGGCTTTTTTGTAGTCATTACGACGGCCGATGCTTTTACCAAAACGCTTTGTCTTACCTTTAACATTCAAAGTGTTTACTTTAGTAACTTCAACACCTTCAAACATCAACTCAACTGCTTTCTTGACTTCAAGCTTAGTAGCATTAGAATCAATTTTAAATACCTGCACACCAAGTGAGTCGCCAAGCATTTGAGATTTTTCTGAGAATACAGGTCCTCTTAAGACCTGATAAAGTCTTGCGTTGTTCATGCTAGTGCTTCCTCAAATTGTTTCGCAGCTTCAACTGACATGATCACTTTATCAAATGCGATCAAGCTCACTGGATCCACTTCGTTTGTACCAAGTACATTGACGTGCGGAATGTTGCGAGCAGCTAAGTATAAGTTCTCGTCAACTTCTTTGGTGACGATTAATGCACGAGGTGCACCAAGCTCATTTAGCTTTGCAATCAGTTCTTTAGTTTTCGGCCCAGAAACGCTCAACTCTTCTACCAAAATCAGACGCTCTTGACGAATCAATTCTGCTAGGATGCACTGCATCGCACCGCGATACATTTTACGGTTTACTTTCTGTGACCAATCTTGTGGTTTTGCAGCGAATGCACGACCACCTGAACGCCAGATTGGGCTACGAATAGAGCCCGCACGAGCGCGACCAGTACCTTTTTGGCGCCATGGCTTGATACCACCGCCTGAAACTTCGGCACGGGTTTTTTGTGCGCGTGTACCTTGGCGAGCACCAGCTAAATAAGCGGTGACGACTTGATGCACTAGTGCTTCGTTGAATTCACGACCAAATGCCGTATCAGAAAGCTCAACCGCCGCACCTGTAACTGTTTTTAAATCCACGTTAATCCCCTTGCTTAGGCTTTGACTGACGGACGTACGATAACATCGCCACCGGTGGCACCTGGGATAGCACCCTTGATGACAAGTAACCCTTTTTCGGCGTCAACCGAAATCACTTCTAGGCCTTGAACAGTAACACGCTTGTTACCCATCTGGCCCGCCATCTTTTTGCCCTTGAATACTTTACCTGGTGACTGGTTTTGACCAGTTGAACCATGTGCACGATGAGACACTGAGTTACCATGAGTAGCATCTTGCATACTAAAGTTGTGACGTTTGATAGGACCCTGGAAGCCTTTACCTTTACTGTTTCCTGTCACATCAACCATCTGACCTTGTTCGAACAAGTCAGCTAGAATCTCACCGCCAATCTCACGACCTTCAAGATCGCTATCGTTGACACGAAATTCCCAAACACCACGGCCAGCTTTAACGCCAGCTTTCGCGAAGTGACCTTTTTGTGCGGCTGTTACGCGGCTGTCACGACGAGTACCTGTGGTGATTTGGATGGCTTGGTAACCATCTACATCAGTATTTTTTACTTGAGTAATGCGGTTTGCATCGACCTCAACCACTGTTACAGGGATAGATGCGCCTGTTTCAGTGAAGACACGGGTCATGCCGCATTTTTTACCGACTAAACCGATCGCCATTTTAGACCTCTTTATATCTTATATTAATGGGTTGGGTGTGTAATGTGCATTAACCCAAAGCAATTTGGACGTCAACACCCGCCGCTAAATCTAATTTCATTAGCGCATCCACAGTTTTGTCAGTAGGCTGAACGATATCAACCATACGCTTGTGAGTACGGATTTCGTACTGGTCACGCGCGTCTTTGTTAACGTGTGGTGAGGTTAGAACGTTGAAGCGCTCAATGCGAGTCGGCAACGGTACAGGACCACAAACTTGCGCACCGGTGCGCTTTGCAGTATCAACAATCTCTTGTGCAGATTGATCGATCAGACGATGATCAAAAGACTTAAGACGGATACGGATTCTCTGGTTAGCCATGCCAGCAAGCTCCTAATATGTGCTTTCGTCATTCTTGCGTCGCAAGATCATGATCAAAAGCAGTTTGGTTAAATATTCACTTAAAGCGGCCTTCTGTTCTTAACCAGAATGAGTTCTTTATCCGAACTTATAGCGTGCCAAAAGCAAAATAGTTTAAAGCCCCGCCAACTCTCCTATAATGGATGTCAGCAAAGGCATAATGAAATAGTGCTAGAAACGATGCTCCAGCTGTAATAGCGCCAGCCTTTTTAGTCGGCTGCGCATATATAATTCAGTGGTGTATATTATACACAGTATTTTAGACATTGCAAGGGCAATATCTGAAGGGATGAAAGATACCAGCTCTCAGAAATCTGCTTTACCAGTCAGCGTGTTGCCACCAAAAAATTTTAACTGTACTTAATGGTATCAGTCTAAAACAATATCATACTGTTCTTGAGTATATAAATTCTCTACATCAAACGTAATGACCCTACCTAGTAGGTACTCTAGATCGGCTACCGTATCTGACTCTGATGTCAGCAATAAATCAATGACTGCCGCATGAGCCACTACTGTGAATTTCTTAGGAGAATTATAAGTACGGGCGCAGCGCATGATTTCGCGGAAAATCTCAAAACAAACTGTCTCTGCCGTTTTGACAAACCCGCGACCTTGGCAGGTTGAGCAAGGCTCACAGAGCTGTTGTCCTAGTGATTCACGCGTGCGCTTACGTGTCATCTCTACCAGTCCAAGCTCACTAACCTGTGTGATTTTAGTTTTGGCATAGTCTTGGGTTAGCTGTGCCTGCAAGCTCTCTAATACATCATCCTTATGCTGCTGCTCTAGCATATCAATGAAATCAAGAATGATAATGCCGCCTAGGTTACGCAGGCGCAGCTGACGTGCGATAGCATGTGTGGCTTCTAGGTTGGTCTTGTAAACGGTGTCCTCTAATGAGCGACCGCCTACAAAAGAGCCTGTATTGACATCAATCGTCGTCATTGCTTCTGTTTGGTCAATAATCAGATAGCCACCAGACTTTAGGTCGACACGACGTTTCAATGCGTCACGTAAATCATCCTCAACCCGATGCACGTCAAACAGTGATTGCTCTGCCGTATAATGCACGATTTTATCGTAAATAAACGGTACAAACTCTTTGGCAAAGTATCTGACTTGTTCATAGATTTGCGTATTATCAATGATGACTTTTTCGGTATCAGCATGTACCAAGTCACGAATAGAGCGCAGTGGTAGCGATAGTTCTTGATAAATAAGTTCTGAGCTCTGGTGATGATTGATCTCTTGGCGGCGAGCACAGATAGTACGCCACAGCTGCAACAGATAGTAAATATCTTCTTCTAGCTTATCGACAGGGACACGCTCAGCCGCAGTACGAGCGATCAGACCGCCTTTTAGATTGACCGTTTGCATTAAGCTACTAAGCTCAGTTTTTAGACGCGTGCGCTCTTCTTCACCATCAATACGCTGTGATATACCGATATGATCACTTGATGGCAAATAGACCAGATAGCGGGATGGTAATGATATATTGGTGGTTAAGCGAGCGCCTTTACTACCCAACTGGTCTTTGGTGACTTGTACCAAGATACGCTGGCTTTCGTGTAATCGATGCTGAATCAAAGTCTTAGAAACAGACACGACCTCTGTACTTTGAGTACTGACAACCGGTGGTGTGACTGCTAAGCTATCCGTGGATGCTTCTATGGTGGCGCTATTGTCACTATTTTCTTTTTTGTCATTTGTAGCGGCTTTGCTTTTGTCTTCTGTGACTGGACGAGGCTCACGCTGCATATCATTGACATGTAAAAATGCTGTCCGCGATTGACCGATATCGACAAAGGCTGCCTGCATGCCTGGAAGGACACGTACAACTGTACCCAGATAAATATTGCCGACCAAACCCAGTTTGTGATGTCGCTCAATATAAATCTCACCCAAGATGCCATTATCTAAAACCGCAACACGGGATTCCATTGGACTAATATTAATCAGCAGCTCTTCGGACATAGTTTTTTCTCTTATCTCTCAGCTTTCTTATCAGACGGTCATCGTCTATTAGATTGACAGTGTAACAAATGCGCCTTGCTCTTGCCCATTGCCCTACCGTGTCATTATGTGCATATATAATTATAACGGATCAACGATATCCTCACTGCCTTCTATCATGTCTTTAATTAAGGCCAGCGTTTGCGCCAATGGCAACCCAACGACATTGGTATAGCTGCCGTTGATACGACTCACCCAAGCAGCACCCAAACCCTGAATACCATACCCACCCGCTTTATCAGCAGGCTCCCCACTGTCCCAATAATTACTCATCATCTCTGTAGTCAATGGTATGAAGGTCACTTCTGTACGCTCAGTAATTTGCTGCTGATCGATAATTTGAAACGCTTGAGTGTGCTCTGATGCATTGTGTTCTGTTACTTTAGGTAGCCGCTGTATTTTGGTGGCTTGTACGGCAGTCCATACTTCATGGATATTATCTGACATCTGCTGCCACATGCTATAAGCATGCTCACGATCGGTCGGTTTGACCAGTACTGTCTTGCCATCTGGTAACACACCGATGGTATCAGAGGTTAAAATGATAATTGATTCGGCAGAAGTGTCTTTATTAGTATTTAACGTTTCGTTTAGTTGCTCTGTGGCAGTTATGGCTTTGGTAGCGACCATACGTTCAATATAGTCTTTGGGTAATTCATCATCTTGCGGCGTTTCATCAATATCTACGCTCAACACTCTAAAATCTAACTGTGCTCTTTCTAGTAGCTCTCGACGACGCGGCGAACCAGACGCTAAAATGATATCCATCGCTCTTCTCTTCATTTACAGATTTATTAGGTATGTATTTTTTAGATACTTTATAGATAAGTTAATAAACATCATTAACGCGCAAACTTGCGTAGAGCCAGTAAGACAAGTGGCCAGCTGATGATACTCATCATAAGCGACAAAGCAGATTTTGCGATAAAAGTATTTTGGATAAACATCTGCAGCATCCATAAATTTAGCTGAAAAACAACTAACCCTAAACTGGCTATCAACCATGCGCTGATGGTATTTAGTTGTCTAACATAGATACTAGTAATTTTGATCACTAATGCCACCACGACAGCGGCAAAGGCTTGCTGTCCTAGATGGGTGTCCATCAGCAAATCTGCAATAAGCCCAATAATAAATGCGGTAAAGATACCCACATAGCGCGGCTGGAATAGTAACCAATATATCAGCACCATGATCATAATCATGGGCCGTAGTGTTGCCATACTTGGGCTTAATGGATAGATATTGAGCGATGAAGCAATAATAAAGCTTAGAACAATGACCACAATCAACAGTGCCGTTGAATTCTCAGAATCAGGATACGACATGAGTACTTACCTTAGCGATTGTATAGTGGCTACTGTGATATGGTTGATTGAATACTGATAGGATACTATGGATAAAAAATTTGATGAGCCATTTGGTAGTTTTGCATAAAGTGTTAATGTATCTTTGCTACTGACCAATAGCAGTGTTATTTTTATTGAGTAGCTTGTCTTGGAGTATCAATACGTACGCATTATCAATAAAGTTTGCAGAGGGCGTAACCTCGATACTTCTAAAATTATCCGCTTGCTCATCTTTGATGTGGGCAATACGTCCAACACGATAGCCCGCTGGAATTCGCCCACCCAAACCAGATGATACCAACTCATCACCCACACGCACATCTGAAGTCTTAAAGACATAGTTTAGGCTCAGTGCAGATGGGATACCTTGGCCTGTTACGATAGCACGCTGACCAGTACGTTTGACAGTGACAGCCACTGACTGCTGCTCATCTGTAATCAATAGCAAACGGCTTGTATTAGGATAGACGTTAATGATCTGTCCTAAAATACCATCTTCATCGATGACCGTTTGTCCCACTTGTACACCATCTTGCTTGCCTTTATTGAGCACAACAATCTGTCTGAGTAAGTTGGTATCTGTACCAATGACTTGAGCTAAGTTGAGATCAAACTGCTCAGGCTTAGTGGTTGATAAAATCCCCTGCAAACGCGCGTTTTGCGCCAAGATATAATCTTGTTGCTGCAGTTTGGCATGTGCATGAATGAGTTGTGATTTTAGTTGCATGTTTTCGCGGCGCAGCGCTTCTTTTGACTGCAAACTACCACTCGCCCAATGCTTGGCATAGCTCGGTAATAAAGACATCTCATAAATAGGCTGCATGGCAGCATGACTGGTACTACGTACTGGATTGAACCATTCCGAGTTTTTGCTATCAAACCACATCAGTACTAAGGCTGCTATCAATACAATGGCAGTCTTACGAAGTGATAACGCTTGGCGCGCAAAGATACTTGGAGTCATAAGTCGTCTAATTTAAGAATTCTAAAATGAGCAATAGCACTTATTTAGAGCATGAATGTTTATCGGTGATATTAGGTTCTAGCATGGATTAATGCAATTAAAGGCAGCGCAATTGGCTACCTTTAATGTTATTTACTTGTCATCTCATGGGCTATGTCAGCCATCCTGAAGCGGGATAATAGCGATAGCAAAGGTATGTGGGCATAACGCTCATGAGCAAAAGCTGTTTAAACAAAAATCATGTTCAAGCTTTTGTTATTGATAAAATCAAGGGCGATACCACCACCACGGCTAACGCAGGTTAATGGGTCTTCTGCTACCGTCACTGGTAAGCCAGTCTCTTGTGAGATAAGCTTGTCAAGATCGCGTAGCAATGCGCCACCACCTGTCAACACGATACCACGCTCTGCGATGTCCGATGACAACTCTGGCGGTGTCTGCTCAAGGGCAACTTTTACAGCGCTGATAATACCGCTTAATGGGTCAGTCAATGCTTTTTGTACTTCTTCTGAATTGACGATAAAGGTCTTTGGTACGCCTTCTGCCATACTACGACCGCGCACTTCTACCTCTAGCTTGCTGTCTTCATTCAATGCAGAGCCAACTTCTTTTTTGATGCGTTCAGCGGTCGTCTCACCAATCACACAACCATGTGTACGGCGTACGTGTGTAATAATCGCCTCATCAAACATGTCGCCACCGATACGGATAGACTCAGCATAGACGCAACCAGATAGCGCGATAACGGCAATCTCAGTTGTACCACCACCGATATCAACGACCATAGAACCACTGGCCTCATGAACAGGCATGCCAGCACCGATAGCCGCAGCCATTGGCTCTTCTAGCAATAATACTTTGCTCGCGCCTGCTGATGATACTGCCTCACGAATCGCCTTACGCTCAACCAAGGTAGACTTACATGGCACACATACCACCACGTTAGGCTGTGCCATAAAACGCTTGGCTTTTACCTTAGTGATGAAGTGTTTTAGCATTTTTTGCGTCACTTCAAAATCAGCAATCACACCGTCTTTTAGCGGGCGAATCGCTGTGATATTGGCAGGCGTACGACCCAGCATTTGCTTGGCATCGATACCCACAGCAGCGACGGTCGGGTTTTGAGTACGATTGCTTCGTAATGCGACCACCGTAGGCTCGTCAAGTACGACGCCTTTATTAGGAATAAAAATAAGGGTGTTCGCAGTACCGAGGTCGATAGCGATATTATTTGATAAAAATCCAAACAGGTTCATGACTAATATATCCAGCGTCTTACGAATGAGGCGAATGGGATTGACTGAGGTGTTACTCGTCAGTGTTGAGCAGGTCGTCGTTAGACATTAACGGGAGCGAAAGTGAATCATCGCAACCAGTCAAACCTAAGCAATAATGATGCTATGAAAAACTGAGCTAAATTATACCGATTTAGCTCAAAAAAAACATAGGTATTTGCATCAGTAAGCAAGGATTTTTGTCTGAGACGCTAAAAGTTGTTACAAAGTTTGAAATAGTAGTGACTATCATTCAACTCAATGAAACCGCTTTTAATGTGATAACTAACAAGGCTCTACAGGCAGATAATTGCTTTACTTAATAGTAGGTGCATACTGTAACGTATTTTAGAACCTAATTGGGAAGCAATTGAAAATCAATCATGAATTATTCGGTCAGTTTTGCAAGTATTTGTGTATTGCTATGTCAGCACTCTGCCCTGATTGATATGGTGTATTGATTGATATTGTGCATCAATCAAGCCTCATACTCTGTAAACTTGAGTCAGATGCTTTATAATAAGCCAACTTTATAGCCAATTACATTTGAGCGCTTATATATTTGCCTTATCCCTACTCTAACAAAAACTGTCCTTAACTGGAGAAACTATGTCTCAGCAATCAGCAACGTCTGACAACACTGTCAGCCGTGAAGAAATTCTAGAAGTGGCCAACCTTGCGCGCTTGGGTGTCGATGAAAGCACGGCCGATAGCTATGCCGACGATATCAGTAAAGTATTAAAACTTATGAACACGCTATCTAACGTAGATACCACAGATATCAAGCCATTAGCCAATATCCACGAAGCTTGCCAAGAGCTGCGTGTTGATGTGGCCAAGCACGATATCGAACGCGAGCGCAATCAATCGGTCGCGCCTGCCGTTGAAGAAGGCTTGTATCTGGTGCCACAGGTAATCGAATAATTATGTCATATGACAGTGATTGGTTCCTCTGATCACGTATTTGCCATCATCTCATCTTATTTTATGCTATTAACATTTTGACGGACGACACCTTATGTCTGAACTTCATCTATTAAGTACCGATCAGCTCATTATGGGCTTACAAGACAAACAATTTAGCAGCGCAGAATTAACCGAGCATTACATCAAGCGCATCGACGCGCTAGACAGCAAGATCAATAGCTTTATCACGCATACCTCTGAGACAGCACGCGCACAAGCAAAAGCCGCTGACGAGATGCGTGCCCAGGGCGACAAGCGTCCGCTACTTGGCGTACCGATGGCGCACAAAGACATCTTTTGTACCCAAGGCGTCTTGACCACTTGTGGCTCAAAGATGCTGCATAACTTTGTCTCACCATATAATGCAACTATCGTCTCTAACATCGACAACGCTGGCATGATTAGCTTAGGTAAGCTCAACATGGATGAGTTTGCGATGGGCTCAGATAACAGCAGCTCATACTATGGCACCGTACAAAATCCTTGGAACCTAGAGCGTGTCCCTGGTGGCTCATCAGGTGGTAGTGCTGCCGCGGTTGCCGCAGGTTTTGTCCCTGTTGCGACTGGTAGTGATACAGGTGGCTCTATTCGTCAGCCCGCCTCATTCTGTGGCCTAACGGGTATCAAGCCTACTTATGGCCGTGTGTCACGCTTTGGTATGATTGCCTATGCCTCAAGTTTGGATCAAGCTGGTAGCATGGGACACAGTGCAAAAGATTGCGCTTATTTGCTACAGCCAATGATTGGTCACGATCCGCGCGATGCCACTTCGATCAAATACGATATGCCTGACTACGTACAAGATATCAATGATGCCCAAGCTGCGGCTGGTGATAAGCCATTTGCTGGCTTGCGTATTGGTGTGGCTAAAGAGTACTTCGGCACAGGGCTTGATAGCGAAGTCGAACAAGCAGCACGTGCCGCGCTCAAAAAATACGAAGAGCTTGGCGCAACGATTGTAGAAGTAAACATCACTGATCCTGAGATCACGCTTGCCACCTATTATATGCTAGCGCCTGCTGAAGCATCATCTAACCTGTCACGCTTCGATGGCGTACGTTTTGGCTATCGCTGTGAAAACCCAACGGACCTTATCGATCTATATACGCGCTCACGTTCTGAAGGCTTTGGCCCTGAAGTACAGCGCCGTATCTTGACAGGGACTTATGCGCTATCGGCTGGCTATTTCGATGCTTACTATACTAAAGCACAAAAAATCCGTCGCTTAATCGTCAAAGACTTTGATGAAGCATTCGCTAGCTGTGATGTGATTGCTAGTCCAACTGCACCGACGGCTGCTTACAAGCTTACTGACAACCTTGATCCTGCGACGATGTATTTGGGTGACGTTTATACCATCGCGGTCAACCTAGCGGGTCTACCTGCACTTAGCCAACCAGTTGGTTTGACTAAAGAAGGTCTACCTATTGGCCTGCAATTAATCGGTAAGCACTGGCAAGAGAGTCAACTACTCACAACTGCGCATCTGTTCCAGCAGCATACCGACCATCACTTACAACACTCAGCCATCGCAAAGGAGACGGTATAATGAGTACAGTAACTACTGATAACAATGCCGTCCGCGAGCACGCCGTGCGTAAAGAGCTATTCGTCGATGGCTATGAAGTGGTCATCGGTATCGAGATTCACTGCCAGCTGAATACAGAAAGTAAGATTTTCTCAAGTGCGCCGACTGACTTTGGTCATGAGCCAAATAGCCAAGCAAGTATCGTTGATTTGGGTCTGCCTGGCGTATTACCAGTACTAAATGCTGGCGTGGTCGATCGCGCGCTAAAATTCGGTATCGGTGTCAATGCTGAGTTGGGTCTATTTAATACGTTTGATCGTAAGAACTACTTTTACCCTGACTTGCCTAAAGGCTATCAAATCACCCAAATGGCCAATCCTATCGTGGGTGAAGGTTACATCGATGTTGTAGTCAATGAGGGCGAAAAGAACGAATATCCTAAACGTATGGGTATCACTCGCGCGCATCTAGAAGAAGATGCAGGTAAATCTGTCCATGACGCAGTCGATGGTATGACGGGTGTGGATTTGAACCGTGCTGGCACGCCACTAATCGAAATCGTCTCTGAGCCAGACATGCGCTCGGCTCACGAGGCGCTTGCCTACATCAAAGCCATTCATCAGCTAGTCACATGGCTAGGTATCTCAGACGCAGTAATGGCTGAAGGCTCATTCCGCTGTGACTGTAACGTCTCTGTACGCAAGCCAGGCGCTGATCTTGGTACGCGTACTGAGCTAAAGAACCTAAACTCGTTCCGCTTCATCGAGCGTGCTATCAATCGTGAAATCGAGCGTCAAATCGATATCTTAGAAGATGGTGGCAAAGTCGTTCAAGCGACGATGCTATATGATCCAGAGCGTGACGAAACGCGTACCATGCGTACCAAAGAAGACGCCAACGACTATCGCTACTTCCCTGATCCTGACCTGCTACCTGTCCGTATCGAGCAGCATACGGTTGATGCGATTAAAGCAGCAATGCCAGAGCTACCTGTCGCTCGCCGTGCACGTTTTGAAGAAGCGCTTGGTCTGTCAGAATATGACGCTCGTATCTTGACTGGTAGTCGTCAAATTGCCGATTATTTCGAAGCTGTGGTCGCAGAAGTTGGGCAAGCAGATGCCAAAATGGCTGGCAACTGGGTCATGGGTGACTTACTCGGCGCACTGAACAAAGATGACACAGATATCATCGACTCCCCTATCAGCGCCAAACAACTGGCTGGCATGCTGAAGCGTATCAAAGATGACACGCTATCTGGCAAATTGGCTAAGAAAGTCTTTAGTGCGCTATATGAGCGTGAAGGCGGCAACGATGATGATGCAGCAGACAAAATCATCAAAGACAAAGGCCTCAAGCAAGAAACTGATACTGGTGCTATCAAAGCAATGGTCGAAGAAGTCATCGCAAAAAATGAAGCGATGGTCGAAGAATATCGCGGCGGTAAAGAGAAAGCCTTTAACGGTCTGGTCGGTCAAGTCATGAAAGCCAGCCGCGGTAGTGCTAACCCGCAGCAAGTGAACCAAATTCTAAAAGAATTGTTGGGTTAACACGAGCGGCGCAGCAGTTAGACTGACTATACTGGGCAGAATGGTGTTGTAGATTTTGGCTGATATAAATAGCCCTTGCAATATACATAATTTTGCGTAAAATAGTCAGTCATTCGGGGCGTAGCGCAGTCTGGTAGCGCACTACACTGGGGGTGTAGTGGTCGCAGGTTCAAATCCTGCCGTTCCGACCAAACATAGATTTAGGGCAGACCGTCATAGACCGTCTGCCCTTTATTTTGGGCGTTTTTCAGGTTTTCACTACTTTGTAGGTGTATGGCGTTCCATATAGAATGTTGGTATTATTGTTGGTATCGAGCAATACCAACATGGACAATACCAACAAAGGATAGACCCATGCCCCTAACCCATACCAGTATCAACAAGCTAGCCCCTAGCCCCACCTCGATTGATACAAAGCGACCTGATAAACATAGTGATGGTAATGGGCTGCAATTATGGGTTCGTTATACGGGCGTGAAGTCATGGATCAGCGCCTACCGCTGGCAAGGTAAGCAGCAAACCCTCACTATTGGCACTTACCCAGTAATGAGCCTTCAAAATGCACGCAAGCGCAATATTGAGATCAAAAGACTTATAGCTGATGGTATCAACCCAAAAGACGATAAGAAAAAGACACAAGCCGACAATGACGGATCAAGGGCGTTCGATACCATAGCCCAGCGTTGGCATGATGACCGCAAAGCACACATAGCCCCTACCACCTATAGCCGTGATTACTCACAGTACCAGCGCGATATTAAACCCGTCATTGGTCACATGAACATAGAGGACATAACCGCGCCTGATGTTTTGGCTATCGGTAAAGCTATCGAAGCGAGGGGCGCAGCTGATATGGCAAGGCGTGCAATGCGTCAAACGGGGCAGATATTCAAACAAGCCATACGTGAGGGCTTAACCAACCTCAACCCAGCCACTGACCTAACCGAAGCACTAAAACCGCATAAGGTGAAGCACCACAGCCGTGTGACCAGCCAGCAACTACCTAAACTACTTCAAGACATTAACGCCTATGATGGTGATCTATTGGTAAAGCTGGGGTTATGGTTTTTATGCTATACGTTTGTGCGTACTCAAGAACTTAGGTTCATGGAGTGGAGCGAGATAGACTACAAAAATAAGCTGTGGCGCATACCATCTGATAAAATGAAAATGGATAGACCACACTTAGTACCACTTGCACCGCAAACAATGGCACTACTGGAGCAGATCAAGGCGCTAGGTTTTTCGGATCAATACGTTTTCTTTAATACCTCAACCCGTAAGCCATACAGTACCAATGCTTTTATCACTGCCCTATGGCGCATGGGTTATAAAGGACGTATGACAGGGCACGGCTTCCGTGGACTTGCCAGCACTACCCTACACGAACAGGAATACATGCACGAAGCGATAGAGCTACAGCTAGCACATGAGAAAGAAAACAAAATCAGCAAGGCATACAACGGAGCGCAGCATCTACCCTATAGAAAAGACATGATGAACGACTGGGCAAACTTCATTGATAACGCATACGCTGGCAAGCTAGACAACGTGATCCGTGCAGACTTCAAACAACACAAACAAAAGCATGGCTAATATCATGCTGTAACGACCATGCAAGGCTAGGACTAATTACCCGAAAGCCAGCCGTTCACACACCTTTAGGCTGGCACTGCCTTGCACCTACTTTGATTTAAGGGTGTGTAAAGGTGTGTATTGTGAGTAAAGATAAGAGTTATTACGACCAGTTCAATAATTGTGATGATATAAAGAACAGGTATGATTATTTTACAGTGCTAGAAGCAGCTTTGATATGGTGTGGCATACCTAACGACCAATTAGAGTTTGAGGCAAGCCAATGCCAACCTAAAGGTGATGACAATGGATTGCAAAGAGGTACGTTTATTCACCCTTATGTCTCTTGTGTAGAACCAAGGTGCTTAGTATTACATCAAGCATTTGAGGACAACTTTCTAAAAATGGGTAGAGATGGAGGAGAGAGTGGTTTTAAGAGTCTAACGGATTTTTCGGTAGGTCATATAGCACACCCAAGGCGTACGATTAAAATTGCAGACCTTAAGGAATATATTAAAAACTATCATAATGATGATATGCCTAAAAGTTTGTTCCCTGAATTGAATGTAAACCAAGATAGGGCATTGCCCCTAAACCTTATCCATGATGTGTATGGTCGAACTTATGATGTTAATCAGCATAAGAAAAACCGTGAGGACGACTATCTAACGCTTACCGAAACATTAAGTTTTCTTAATTATAATAATTATGACTATGTAAGATTAAGAGATATAGCAAGACGAAAATTGATTACCCCTTGCTTTTATTTTGATGGGTATGTTGGCAGTTTTAGAGGTGATAGCGATAATGGTTTTTACACAGAAGTTATAGCAGGCTATTTCACGTATAGATCACTTGCAGAAGAAATTTGTAGTGATGATGATTATATGAGATTACCAAACGATGGGGTTGTGATTTATAGCGTTCTTGAAAAGAAAACCGCCGCATATGTAGATGGTGACGATGTATTCTTGTTTAATGATAAGCCACGAGGACTTGAGGACGCTGAAGAATTCAAGCTAACACATATTGATGCTGGGGAAATCAGGTTTTCAAAGCGAGCACTGAATAGCTATATAGCATCACTTGCTAATGCAAGCCAAGGTGATACACCAGCACAGAATGATAGTGAGTTACTCGCAAAACTAGAAAGCACCCAAGCTGATAATGACAAGCTAAACGCTAGATTAAACAAAGCCAGTGAGATTTATAGACAGAATAAAAGTAAGATAGAAGAACTCGAAGCACAGCTTGAGAAAGAAAACGCTGATAGTGCAGAACTCAAAGAGCAGTTAAACAAAGCTAATGCAGCATTGGCTGACAAGCCAGCTGATGACAAAGAGTTAGCACCCAATTCACAAGCAAAAGTTACTCATATGCTTTACGCTATTCTAAAAGAACATAGATATGATTTATCACCACCCAAAGGTAAGGGTGTAGCAAACGACCAAATTGTAGCAGCATCACGGAGTCACAAATCACCAGTTACTAGAAACTTTGTAGCTAACTGGCTAGAAAGGGTGCATCAATTAGACATAGATCTAAATAAATAGGGTCATATCATCATGTTTTAGGGGCATATGACCGTCATATGACCTTATCTGACCCCTTTATCACCACATACCATAGAACCATGTTGAAAGCCGTAGCACACCGCTACAGCTGACATGGAGATATGAACATGACACACCCCACCCAAAACACTCCAGTTATTCCCTTTACTGGTGACACCTCGAACGACACCGAACCAACCACCGCAAATAGTCCAGCTATGCAACTGCCTACTACTGGCATGGGCAGAGCAAAGGACATTTTGCCGTTCCTACCCTTCAGCAAAACCACCTTGTTTGAATGGAGCAAGGACGGGCGTTTCCCAGCTGGCAGAAAGCTATCACCTACCATGACAGCATGGAGCTATGCCGAAGTCCATCAATGGCTAAATAGCCACACCTCAACCACTAGCGAGGTGTAAGTCATGCAGACACGGCAATCAAAGCAGACCTATAGCCAAATCATTATGGCGCACCTGATGGCAGGTAAGACTATCACCAATATGCAAGCCTATGATGAATACGCCATCACTTGTTTGGCTCAGCGTATTAGTGAGATACGAGCCAATGGCGTGATCATTCAAGATGAAATGATTAAGCAAAATGGCAAACGCTTCAAGCGGTACTGGATAGATCAGCCGACACCGCAAACCGTAGAGGGGGTGTAATCATGCTTACTATCTCAAACAGCAACATAGGTATGAAAGACGGGCTTTACTCACTCAATGACCTACATAGAGCTAGTGGCAGTAAAAAGAAGCACCAAGCCAGTAACTTCATGCGATTAGAAACCACAAAGGGCTTAATTGCTGAAATAGACCGTTCCTCAGATATGAGTAACGGAACAAATTCAACAGCTTACAAGGTTATTCAAGGTGGTGACTCAGAGCAACAAGGTACATTTGTATGCTATGAGCTTGTTTATAGCTATGCCATGTGGATCAGCCCACGCTTTCACCTACTGGTTATACGTGCTTTTCACTCAATCGCCGATCAGCAAAATCAGCTTAGCCAGCGACTCAATGAGTTATGCCATGATCTTAATATTGTTGATGCTGGACTCACTAGCGCAGGTCGTTTCCTTTGCAAGGTTGGTAAGCAGATCAAGCCACAAATACAGCACGATATTGATAACACCCTAAAACAGATGCAACCCAGCCTTTTAGACGTGGAGGACGTGTAAGATGAGAAACGATACCAAACCCAATCTAACAGCCCACCACGGGGCACACAGTCGCAAACAGACAGGCAAACGTGGCTTTCTACTTAGATTTACCATCTTTATGGCATGGGTGGCAGGTATTGGCTTGCTACTCTCACTAATCGCTTGCCAGCAAGTACAACCAAAACCGATTGCAACCGATGATAGCAGCGGTTACTATATAGACCTCTCAAATCTTATTAGCGACTTGCCAAGTCGTAAACCTTTGGCTTTTTTTGTGCCTGATAATAGCGCAGCCTCTCAAGCTGTCACTATACTATCAAGCATAGCCCCACAAGCGTATCTAAGCGCCACAAGGGGGCAAACCATCATATCTATAGCAAATCACTTGCTAACCGACTATGACGGGTTGACGCTGCAAAATAAAATAGCCGTAAGGCGAATATGCGGGGCGGTTTCTAATAAGACCGAGAGTAAGACCCGTCACCCTATACTTTTACCGTATAGCGTGGCATTCACTCAAAACTTATTAGGAGTTATCCGTCATGGGTAAATCAATCAGCACGACCTCAAACACTACAACACTAGCTAATCAAGCCAATAAAGGCTTAGATGACGGCTTGTCTATTGTCCAAACCAATCAACGTAATGTTATCGACTTAACCAGTCCTGATGATACCGATGTCATTATCATATCGTCACATGATTTATCAAACCTTGCCTGTGACATTAGCGGTGCAGCTGACGCTCTACATGATGTTGGTCAATTACTGGCACTTATTCACTATGACAAGATACAGGCTCATACAGCCGAAGCATTAGCGCGTCTAGCACATGATGCTACTAGCACATGGGCAGAGATACTAGACACGCAATTAGACACCCTCAACGAACCCCTAGTGATGACTGGCTATAGCAAGGTAGGTAGATCATGAAAACCTACCCACCGAAGCAAAGCCGTAAGCACGCCAAGCGCAAAAGCTACTACAAAAAGTACAGAGCCACGCGCAAGCCTAAACAGTCGCAAGCAAGGGGGACTAGATGACCACCACACCACAAACAGCCACCCATGAAAAAGCCCGTGCATCTAGCACAGGCTTTCCAGTGGTAATAAATAGTTTTGATGCAGCCACACGGCAAGGGCTGGCAGATGATCCTACTTTGACAAAGCTAATCGCGCTATTACCGCCTGACAGCTTGCTAAGTATTACCGACAATCTTACTACAGATGACGCGCAAATAGTACCGACAGCTGGCACGATAGCCTTACGTTTGCACGATAAACAAGGCGATATTGTAGGCGCGGTATTCTACACACCAAACAGCAAAGCCAAGCCTATTGTCATTGATCCTACAGGGTATGGCGCTATCATCATTGGTGAGCCAAACAAAGCCAATGAGATAATAGCGTTTAATGACCTTGATAGCGGTATTGATGTTTACAGCTACCTAATGAGCAGTGATAAGACAATCATTGTTAGCCCTCATAAAACAAAGCAGTGCCTTAAAAAGATGGTGCAGCACTGGAGCAGCGGATCACAAGTAATTGTGCCTATGACGCTTGATAATAAAGGCTTAATTAACCTATTGGCAGGTGTAAAGGCGCAAGCATTGGTTACGGTGGCTCATATCGTCACCATGATGCAGCATGACAGCTATGAAGCGATACTGGCAGACAGTGACACCCAGCTAATCAATTTACAAGACACTGCCTATTATCCTGAATGGCGCGATGATCCCCAGCTGAATGAACCAATGATCTACAGTGATGGGCGTTTTGAGCTCTACCACGATGGGCTATTTTTCGTGAAATATAACGATGATGACCCAGCAAACATTACTTTTAAGTCTAAGGCGTTTGTTTGTTCACCGCTTGAGGTTATCGCTAAGACACGGGACACAAGCAGCGGTACATGGGGGCGGTTATTGCAATGGCGTGATGATGACAGCGTATTGCATACATGGTCAATGCCGTTATCACTGCTACAAGGTGATGCAAGGGAATACCGCCGTGAGCTGGCTAGTCAAGGCTTGAACATTACCACCAACCCCAAACAGCGCAGCTACTTAGATACCTATATTCAAAACTACCCTATTCACAAACGGGCATTATGCGTGGATAAGTTGGGCTGGCATGATAAGCAATATATCTTACCTGACAGAGCCATAGGCAGCGATGGTGAACAGCTTATTGTCTATCAGTCTGCAAACAGTATTAACAGCACCCTAACCCAGCAAGGCACATTAGATCAATGGCGCGATAAGCTGTGCAAACCCCTAGCCGAGCAAAGCCGTTTTGTTTTCTCTATTGCTTGCGCGTTTGCTGGTCAATTACTGGAGCTATTAGAATATGACGGGGGCGGTTTTCACCTTTTAGGCTCATCGAGCATGGGCAAGTCCCTATCGCTTAAATTGGCTGCTAGTGTATGGGGCAGCCCTGACAGGTATGTTAAGACATGGCGCAGCACTGACAACGCCCTAGAAGGCACAGCAAGCGAGCACAATGACAGTTTTCTGCCACTTGATGAGATCAGCGAATGTGATCCCAAGATAGTCGGTAAAACCGTTTACATGCTGGCTAATGGTCAAGGTAAAGGGCGCAGCACCACCACGGGACACAATCGCATAGCCAAAACATGGCGCATTATCTTTTTGTCTAATGGTGAGGAGTCGCTACAAAACTTCATGGCGCAAGCAGGGCAGAAAACGAATGCAGGTATTGAGGTTCGAGTGGCGCATATAGACGCTGATGCTGGCAAGGGGTTAAAAACCTTTGATAGTTTGGTACTGGCAAAAACAAGCGAAGCACAAGCCGATAGGATCAAAGAACTATCACACGCTTACTATGGATCAGCTGGCATTGCATGGCTAGAACATATCACCAGTGACAAGGCAGCAACCACCGCCAACGCTGGGCAGCTTGTCAGTGACTTTATGAGCCAGTACAGCGACCTGACAGCACAAGCACATAGAGTGGCTAAACGGTTCGCTATCGTGGGCGCAGCTGGAGAGCTGGCAACACAGGCAGGTATAACAGGCTGGCAAGCAGGACAAGCAACGACAGCCGTCATGACATGCTTAGATAATTGGCTTGATAACTACGGGCGTGATGGTGAGCATGAGCAGCGCCAAATCATAGAGCATATCAAGGCGTTTATTGAACAGCATGGATCAAGTCGTTTTCAGCCTTGCCACATTCACACATACCAAGACTTTGAGCCTAAGACAACCAACCGCGCTGGCTATCACAATTACGACACAGGGGAATATTATTTCTCTACCAGTACCTTTGATGAAGTCTGTTCACCATTTAACAAAAGCAAAGTCTTACAAGTATTAGATGAAGCTGAATTGTTGAATGTGACTGAGAATGACCGTAAAACGTGTAGAGTGCCTTTACCATTCAAAAAGAACCGCCAGCGTGTTTATGCGGTCAAAGGTAAGATATTAAGTTGTGAAACTACAAAAACCACTGGGACAGCTGGGACAACTGGGACAACCCATACACAGCAAGGGCTAGAACCTGTCCCAAGCGTTAAAACACCACTGGGACAGCTGGGACAAAATAGCTCAATTTGTTAATCTGTCCCAAGTGTCCCAAAGGCTAAAAAAGGGCTGGGACAGCTGAAAGCCAGTAAGTACGGGCGCTGTCCCGTTGTCCCAAGTGTCCCAAGCAAAAAAGTAGATGCAGATAAAAATAATCAAAGGTGGGCGTTTATCGTCTGCCTTTTTTTGTGCCTAATGCTTATTGTGAGATCAGTTTGAGCAGTGGCAGCATGTTAAGCTATGTTAAGGTTTAAAACTGTATGGAGATAATCACCACGCAGCCAAACAGTGCAATTACTTTTACCACGTTTTACCGATCACCAGCCCCCAATGGGGTAACTATTAGCGTGATACCTTGCTGTCATTAGCCCACAGCGTCATGATGCAACCAAAACAGGATAGAGCCGTCAAAAATGCGATAGGTGCAGTTTTGCGCGTATTGAGCATGGTTTAAGTTAACTATTCCGCTACGAACTGCCAAAAAGTGAATGGATCGCAAACGCTTACTAATCATGGGGTGAAAGGCGATTTTAGCGTCAAATTAGCAAGGGGCTGTAAACCTAAATTGATGCGCTCAGTTTTGAGCCTATCTTTTAATACCACATGATACGAGGTGAGCATTTAGCAGCATTAGATAATTGACACATGAGCAGACAGTACAAGGCGCACAGATAAAACCCTATTCCATAGCCGTATTAAATTATAGAGAAGCATAGTTTTCGGACACGTTAGGCGATCACTGCCAAGCCCTTTTTATAGTGTAAAGAAACCCTAAGGTTTCCCCTAGGTTTTTGGACATCGTAGAAGCTGACAAAACCCAACATTCAAAATAAAAATACGAAGTAGTGAACCTGTCAAAACCTTACATTCAAAATTAATTTGCACCGCCTTGCATGTTGTCATTTGTTAACATTGGCAACACTGACCACCCCAAGATCACCACAAGGCTAGTACCTGTCAAAACCTGTTATTGCTGACAAATGCTAACATTGAGAACCTAATAAAACCTGAACCCTCACATAGTAGAACCTCACAAAACCTCACATTGAAAACCAAATTACACACCACACAATGCTGGCTTGAACCTTGCCTTTACCTAGTTTTCGGAGTCCATACAAAGGGTAATTTACGAACATCATAAGCAGCGTTAAAAATGAGTTTATGGAACAGTACGCGCACGCGCGAGGCAATCACCAGTTACAGGGGTTTTTACGCACTATAAAAATGAGTTTTTGGAGTCCATAAAAAGAGCGACTTTTGCGAACAGTACGCGCACGGGTGCAGCTTATACCAATACTGGCTAGTTTTCGGACATCTTAGAAGGCAATAAAAATAATTTCTTGAGTCCATAAAAAGGGACTTTCTGCACAGGTATCGAGGGGGGCTATAAATCGAGATTAAACAGGCAAACCATAGGACACCGCCCCTATTCACACGCACAAAATAAAAACCGTTTCAAAAAGAGGTTAAAGGTAGTTTTGCGACAAGTAACGTAGGCGCATGACTTACAGCGATTAATAGTAGGTTAAAGCCATGTTAAAAAGTTAAAGTACGCCTTTCATTGGTCATGCTAAGCTATAGTTTATTAAACAGGCACTAACAGGCGAATAGATGAACAAGTTAATCCCTATAATCTTATTATCACTGACAGCTTGCCAACCTATAGATGACACGTTTGATGATACTGATGACTTCATAAGGGTTAATGAGTTTTATTGGTCAACTTTTGGCAATGTTAAGCCATACCCATTTACTACACAGTTTGGTGATATTGCTTGCAGTATGAACGAGGTTGGTTTTTTCCCCGATGATACGGCTAATGATGAGTCGCAAGTGGGGTTACCATTGAATAAACTGGCTCAGCAAAGACAAAATGAAAGCGGTATAAAGTCCACTGTAAAAAATGCTATCAAGCCTAACGCTGATTTATCCGAAGCTATTAGAATGGGGCTAGATAGGTGTGAGAAAACGAAAGCGCGATTAGATAACTTTAGATCAGAAAGCGGTATGTAGAACTTGCCTACTGAAAAAGTGGAAGCAAGGAAAACAGGAAGCAGAACAGCCTATTTCTTACTATTTCTATTTAGTGCCAAGTCAATACAGCAAACGGATAGCGATAGAAGCAAACGTTTTTGAAGAAGCAAGAACTGGAATAACCGCCAATGGCGTGAATTAGCAGATGCAAAGAAAACGCACGAAATACGCACACATTTAAGTGCCATTAGCGAGCGCGTGCAGTCATTAGCAATTCAACCCCATGCAAACAGAAAGCAACCCCTAAACTTTTAATTACGCGCTAGTAAAAATATGCATATGGCAGCGGTCACCGCTTGCGAAGTCCTGAACAATTACACCACCCTACCGTATTGAGAAATGTTGAAACAGCAAATAGTGAAAATAATAGTAAGTGAGGCAGTAAACAGCCAAAAAAGACAACGTGCTCCTTTGCTATATTCCAGTTTTTTTATTTAAAAGCTAGTGCACCATTTATCTGAAACCAGTATAAAACCTAACTTTTTCCTGCTAAATTTAAATACTTGATCATATGGTTAGTAAACAAGGAGGTTTTATGCATAGAGAGCTAAGAGGCAGTGAGTTGACTCGTACAATGCTAAAATGCGGCTATAAAAAAATATGGTGTGCTATTAGTGATGAGAGTGACGAGCAAGCAATAGAGGAGAATGAAGGGAATGATTTTACAGCTTATATCGTAGCATTTAAAGATGGCTATTTTTATTGTACTAGTGGTATGCAATGGTTATATGCTGTGCCAATCAAAATAGAAGAGATAAGAGATATTAAAAACGATTGTTGGTATTATGGTTGGTATCATCGATATAAAAAATAATCAAACTTATATATTTAAAGGCATACAGACCTTACTTTACTTCCTGCCGTTCCGACCAAACATAGATTTAGGGCAGACAGTCATAGACCGTCTGCCCTTTATTTTGGGCGTTTTTTTATGACCCTATAAGCGGCTAAAGAGGAGTTATTTTTACTACCCTTTATTGATCATAAAACAGAAATTAGAGATGCAATCCCTACTATCATTAGCTCATAGCGTCATAGTACTGTCATAAGAATTTAGAATCATTCGACAAAATAGATGAGCTTTGTTTCTATCGTTTCATTTGCTAAAGACAGTTTTCAGATGCGTTAAGCGAAAGCAACCAAACTATTTTTATAATCCCCAAAAATCTATAGAACTCTAAAGCACTGGCATGCATCGAATAACTTGTCATCTTTACAATGTACAAATCAATGTTTTAAACGGTACTTCCATTGCTTAAGTGTTGGTCGTTTTCTGCTGTTGCTGCTCAATAAGATGATAGCCTCATTGTAAAAATCCATATCAAAAAATGGCGTATTTGATTCAGACGTCGATTCCATACAATTAGTACGGTCCAAATTATATACGGGGCCTACTGTTTCTTTATTACATCTAACACATCTATATACTGATCCTCTCTGTCCAACAAAAACAGCAATCTCTCCACAAGAACAATCAAGAGCCATATTCCTCAATATGTTAGCAGCTATACATACCGAAGAATTACCTGATTTTTCTTCATCATACTTTTTAGATCTAGTTTTTTCTCTGAATAATGTAGCCTTAACTAAGCTTATTATGCTCATACATAGTCTCTCAAATTGGTTTAAGAATACTTCTCAGATAGAAATACTGCTTACAAGGGCACATAAAACATACTTTATACTTTATTAACATAAATTAATCATATTGTAACTTAAGCTTACGAATAACGCTATTGGTATAATCGGATATATGAATACTAACAAGTCATATTCTTTAGATAAGTAGAACAGCCAATCATTGTTTTCAATGGTTGGCTTTTTTTGTGCTAAATTTGGTTGGTAATTGTATGATACTTTATTGAGCAAACAATAATAAAAATCTTGCAAGGCATGATGAATAATCAAAAGACAGCCGTTCACACACCTTTAGGCTGGCACTGCCTTGCACCTATTTTGATTTAAGGGTGTGTAAAGGTGTGTATTGTGAACTATATTTTTGCTTTAGAAGAAGGAAAGTTTGATAAATATATATGCTTAGAAGATATTATTGATATTCTATGCTGTTTTTCTGAATATACCACTTACTACGTTGCTAACTATCTCAAGTATTACAAATTTCATAATATTACTATAGCCTACTATATAGATGTTGATAGTGCTGAGGTGTTACCTATTAACAATCAACAGGAAGTATTTCTTTCCTTATTCAAAGACATTACAGAATTACCATTAACTTTGAATCATGCTAGAGAAATACCAATAGATTTAGTAGGTCGCTTGAGCGATGTGTACTTTATTAGAGAAGACCTGAACAAATTAGATATTTTCAATAAATTTGGCAGTCCTGATTTTACTAATCATAAGATAGTTGATGAAATAGATCACAAAAAATATGAAGATGAAAAAATCCTAATTGGTAGGAAGCTTTACGAGCTGGTAGTAAGTAGTAGAATAGAGGTTAAAGACAAAAATCTTATAAATATTGAGGCAGTACCAAATCTGATAGGACGTCTTTTTTATCAATTTGTTATCAAGTTTGATAAATTAGTGTTAATGAGTACTAAAGACTTCCTTCCTAAAGAAAATCAGTTTGTAGCTACTATTGATAGTAAACAAGAATATTTTGACTTAGCTATTGAAAGTGAACAGCAGAAAGACGAAGTAAAAGTACTAATGGAACAGGTGAAAAACCTTAAAACCGAAAATGAAATACTTAAAGCCAAACTTAATGATGAGCTGAATAAAACCAATGCTAAATTGGCAAACACACCAGCTGATGATGTGGAATTAAACCCCAAAACTCAAGCAGCTGTCACACGTTTATTAAATGTCCTATTCCACAAGGCGCAATTAGATATTTCAGCTCACAAAGGAACGACCAATAAAAATATAGTTAATTCCTCAATAAGTCTTAATGCAAAAGTAACCGAAAAGCCCGTAAGTCATTGGATAAAACAGGTACAGCAACTAAGCATAGACACAGAAAAAATATAATTAAAAAAATAGGGGTATATCACCGCTATATACCCTTATAAGCCCCCCTTACTACCACATACCATAGACCTATGTTGAAAGCCGTAGAATATCTTTACGGATCAATACACAATATGGAGCTATGAGCATGACCCAGCACAACCAACCACCGCACAACGCATCCAGAAATCCATCAAAATGGCTACTCCCAATATTCAAAACAGTATTCAGCATCCTATTACCCTACCTGCTGTCACCGCCTGATATCAGCATTCATATTTATCACATTAATATCATATTTTAGCGCCAACAAACTGAACACTACCCTAGCGGATACTTGTCATCTATAGACTTTTATAGAGCGAGCCGTTAGGGTAAATGTACATCTTCACACTGGTTTATCCTATGCCCGAGCCTATCAATCAGCCTACACCTAATTGCCTCATAGATAACGCTCCTTGGGAACGTTACCGCCGACCCTATGTGCGTGATTTGGCGTACGTGCTGGCATGTCCCAATGTCTTGACGCAGTGGCTAGACTTTGCACCGCATCAAAACACCCATACGGTTGACGTACATAGCGCGCAATTTTGGCAAACCCAGTTTGAGGCGTACGAGCAACGATTAACAGAGCTAGACACCACTGCCGCCTATCAAGAGCTGACTCGCTATTTACTCAAACGCCCAAGTCCCAATCGACTAGGCTTTCACTTTGAGGGACTGCTATCATTTTGGTTAGAGGATGGGTTTGCGCGCAAGCTGCATCCGTATGAGACCCTAGCAAACAATGTGCAGCTGTACAATGGTAAGCAGACCGTCGGTGAGCTTGATTTGATTTTATACAATCACACAAAAGGTCTGGTGGAGCATTGGGAGCTAGCCATTAAATTTTTTATGGGTTCAGCGCCTTTTGAGCCTGTGAACTGGGTGGGGATCAACTCCAATGACAATCTACAGCGCAAAATGACGCACATGCAGACCAAGCAGTTTCGAGCGGTGTGGGTAGATACGGAAGCTCACGGGCAGGTCAAAATAGACAAGCGCTATGGGGTTATAAAAGGGCGATTCTTTCTACCAATTAACACAACCAACCTTGGCGATTATGAGTGGCCTCATTGGCTAACGCCCAGCTTTCCGATACATGAATGGTGCGATAAGAGAGATAAAGCCGCTCTTGCGACGATTGACGCCGCTTCATTACGAGCCGCGCATTATATTGAATGGTTCACCAAGCGCGGCTTTTACGATGATCGTCAGCAGCCGATAGTTTGGTCAGATAATGAGTTACCTAGGACAGGTTTATATTTTGAAGGTAATAGACATATTGTCATTTATCCAAGACAGTTAGACCAACTAAAAGAATAGTCTGAGCGAAGCTGCTATTTTGTTTATATCATAGCTACCAAGCATACTGCCCGTATAAGCTGACTTCACTGCGCTTAGCCTCGCCCCAATTGAGACTATCTGTCAGTAATCTGATACCACCATATTGACTGTCTAGCGCCAGACCCAGTGCGTGCGTCTGCGGCTCTATGAGTCCTGTGATGGTCATGGGATAAGTACGATAATCTGTCTGATAACCTGCCGATAGCTGGTATAAATCCTGAATATCATTTACTTGCCCTTGTAGACCAAGCTGCCAGTGATTATTTATTTGGTGCTGAAGACTTCCCTCTACCCGCCATGGTAATGTCTGTGTGACATCATCAGTATCAAGCTGCCCTTCTATGGTATATAAAGGTCGACCATCGATATCGTAATCCAACGTATAACGGGTACTTGGCATCTCTTTCCAATACATGCGTCCAAGTACATCGTAAGCATCAATAGATAATTTTGTATTCTCGGATAGATCGCCTTTCAGTTGCAAATCAAACGAATAACCATATCCTGAAGGCTTGTTTGGGTTCCAGCCCAGATTTTCTTCACCTAAGGCGGGCTTATCATAATAATAATTGATATCAGCATGCGTCTCATCTAAGCTGTCGCGTATATTTGTTACCTCACTAGCTGGTAGTCCGATTGTACTCAAATCACCTACTATTTTGCCATCTAAAGCATGCAATCCTTGCCATATGTTGGCACGAGTCGTTAATTGCCAGTTGGGCAAAACCTTTTTAGTAAAACCAATATTAGCCCCTACTCTTTCATTGTGCTTAGCTTCTAAATACAAAGGATAAGTCTGACTGGTGCTTGGGGGCTGCTGGTTTTCATACTGCCAGTAGACCTTAGCAGTCTGCTCACTAAAGCTCATTAAATAATCATAACGCCATCCTAAACCATAGCTAATCGCACTATTCGCAGGACGAATCTCAAAAGAAGCTCGGCCTTGTACATAAGCATGGTCACCTGAATCTAAAGGTGCACCCCAGTCGTCCAAAAATTCAGATATAGGCTGAGCTGGGCTATGCGCAGTGGCCATGACTGTCCAAGCACTCTGCGTATCTGTTATTTCAGCGTTACCATCTACGAAATTCATTGTTTGTGGATTGAGGTAAAAATTCACACCGGCATCATTATCAACCCTATTGCTTTGAGCAATCGCAGAGGTAGATACTATAGCAGATACAATCATACTGGTAGTCGTTGGTGTAATAATCATCCTCATACGTTTATATAGAAATAATACGACGTTTTCAGGTAACAAATGACATAGAGTTGAAGCAGAAGTTGACATTGGTTTCTCACATTTGTCAAAGGGCACAAAAAAGAGACAGCTGGTGCTGTCTCTTTTTTCTTTTTTATACCTCAATCATGAATAGAAACATCTGAGAGTGCGGTATAAACATAGCTCAATTAAAGAATTATTAAACTATTGTCATTAAACTTAGCGGTAATTTTGCCATCATTATCCATCAAATCGCCATAGTCTTTACCATTAACCATGATATCGCCTAACTTGCCCATACTATCTTTGATGAAGTCACCGTCAGCATCAACCTTTAATGTGATCGACGCTTTATTTTGTTCAACTGTAAACTGTGTACCAGTTACGTCGTAGTTATTGTCTAAAGTAGATTGGCCTTTTACAAATAACTTTTTACCTTCTACGCTGGCTGTGAGGCCTTGTAATTCGATAATATTACGAGCCGTGCGCTTGAGGTTGGCTTGGAAATCAAGCGGAATAATCGTTGCGCTTTCTTTGGTCACCTTTCCTTTGATCGCCAATACGATTTCCATACCGACATATTGGTCTGCTGCTTCTTCGATATTATCCGCACCATCAATAGTGATAAATTTCTTTATATCATCATCGTTAGCAGTTGCGTTAAGCGTAATCTCTATATCTGTAGCAGGCTTAGCCTTAGTCAACTTGCCTGTTATTGCAATCTTATAAGGTATCGTTCTAACGGATAAGCTATTATCTGCCAACTTTCTACTGATATCTAATGCTGCAAACTCTAAATTCTTTGCTTCAATAGCACTATCATTGGCAGACAATTTTAGACTACCTAATTTGATAACAGCCTTCTCTAGTGTAATGCCAGCTTCATTGACATCATTCATATCAAAGTCATCATTGACCACGACTTTATCACTAAATTGTCCACTAACTGTTGCGCCCTTGGTACTCGAACTCAAAACAACCGCATCAATACCAGTACCAATTTTAATGCTTTCAAAACCTAAGCTGCCATTGAAGTTAGAGGTACTTGTATTAGAGCTTAGCGCATTTTCATAACCATCAAATACAGTCGTAAAAGTATCTACAATAGCCGTGGTTTCATCATAAACTTTAGTCGCTGGGTTATAAATATAATTATACTCTTGCACATCCACTTTGGTCGTACCTGTCAAAGCAAACTGCCCATCCGCATTGAGTGTTGCCACAAAGTCTGACTCTGGTGTCAGAACGATGTTACCCAGCGAGGTGTCAAATGCTTGATCATTAGACAAGGCCATAATATTCGCTGCGGTAAGCTTTGAGAGATTTTGTTCTTTCATATACTCTTGCAAATCACTTGGGATATGAAACGTATAATTAAGACGCGTGCTTTGATTGTCGGTGAGGATATCACTTGCGCCTTCATAAGCCTCTGTGACTGCTTGGTTGTCACTCACGAATAACTTGGCAGTACGAATCATCTCTTTTGCTTGGTCAAGCTCCGATAGACTATTATCAACAGGTGGCTTGACAGGCACATCTGGTGTATTGCCGCCGTTGCCAACAGAGTCGTTGCTATCATCACCGCAGCCTGCTAACGCTAATACACTCGCTAACGCCAATGTACTCAATTTAAAAAATTTCATCGCACAGTCCTTTATAGAGATATTTCAAAGAGTAGAAGTAGCAAAAGTTAGATCTAATTAAAAACAAACTCAGTCAAGAAGTCTGATAAATAATAGAAAACTTAAGTTTGCTTTTGAATGGAGCAATAATACTCTTATTTGAATAATTTATCTATAAAGTAAACAGATATAACAGTATTGTTACAATAAAAAAGGGAGCAACACAGCTAATTTCATTTTTCTGCTGAAAACAAGTCATCAATAACTCTCAATCACCTGCATTAGCTCATATCTCAGCATATCGGCACTAGGCATACGCTCAGCGTGAAAACGAACGATGGCGATGCCTGCACTGGCAAGGGCTTTGTCTTTTTTATCATCAGCCTTTTGCCGTGCTTTACTACTATGTGTCCAGTCATCAAGCTCGATGGCAACTAGCGTGGTCTGAGCGTCAACATCCACGATCACATAATCAACGCTCTGACGACAAATACGATTGAACCAAAAGCTGCGCTCCGATGTCTCGTCACTATTGGCTTCAATGATTCGTGACAACTGAACTTGCACGAAGATATGATACTCCGGTAGCGCATTTTTTAATTTATTAAAAAATATGACCTCAGTGTCGGTCATGATTGGCATTGGGGCAAATGGCCAGATAGCCAGCTCATCACCGCGCACAGGCTTTGGTTCAGGCTCTGCGACTGGACGTTTCGCCAATAGCTTTGGTAACGTAATCAGCCCTAAAAACCCAACGGCCAAGATTAAAAATATAGCGCCAAATGACATGATATTACCTTATACAATATAACAAGTGACTGGCTAGCGCTCACAACTCTGAAGAGTCAACGACTGGCTGATCACCACAGGGCAACCTTTGTAGGCTGACAGGTTATACAAAAATGAGTAATGAAAATGGTGCTCATCGTAACCAAGCTTGCGCCAATCGGCAAACGATAAAACAAAAAACACGACAGCAGATGTCGTGTTTTAATCATTAAATAATAATTCAAGTCAGCACTAAAGAAAATATTTCATCTATCTACCCATCAATCTCTGACGACAGTTGCGAGTCTAAAGCTTAACGCCAGTAAAGTACCCAAGCACCGTTCGTATTGACGTTAGAATCACTATTGATCTTATCTTTTAGTGCCAATGCAGCGACTTTTCCACGTTCAGGACCGACAATAACGCGTACACCGCGACTGGTAGGGCTGGTCTTCACTTGATATCCAGCCTCTTTGAATTTTGTCGCTAACTGATCTGCTTTGGCCTGATTATCTGCGAGCGCTACTTGCACCCCAAAGCTGCCTTTCGCATCGGTTTCTTTCACTTCTTGACGAGCCTCACGAAGCTTTTGCTGAGCGTCTCGCTTAGCCTCAGCCGCTTTTTCGGCAGCAGCGGCTTCTCGCTCCAGACGTTGCACTTGATTACGCGATGGTATGGTAATGTTTTGACCTAGCTGTAATGAGGTCGATGGTGAAATGTTATTTGCTTGAGCCAAGACTTCGACAGGTATATTGTACTGTCTTGCAAGCTTAATCAGCCCATCGCCTTTTTTGACTTGATAATCAGAGGGCGATTTTGGTGGTTCATTTTTAGCCGCTTCAGCTGCCTCTCTCTTTTTTCCGGCCGCAGCTTGAGCGTCCGCTTGTCTTTTTGCTTCTGCTTCTTTTTTACTTTCTGCTAGTTTTTCAGCAGCGGCTTTTTCTTGTTTTGCTTTGGCCTGCTGCTGATCATCTTCCGCCTGCTTTTTTGCTTTTGCTTTGGCTTTGGCTTCATTCACTGCATCATCCGCGGCTTTGATCAATTTATCAGCATCTTGTACTTCTTTGCTTGTCACATTACTTTGCGTGTTGGTTGCATCTGCTGAATCGTCGGTCTTCTCACTCGTCGCAGCAATGTTTTGCACATACTGCTGACTTTCAGCGCGGGCTTTGGCCAACGCTTCTGCTTCAGCCACTTCTTGTTCTGTCAAAAACTCCTGTGCGCGCCTCTCCTGCTCGGCAACACGAGCAGCACGTTCTTTTTGCTTTTGCGCAAGGATACGTTTTTCTGTCTCGATGTCAGTCGTTAGCGGTTGCGGAGATTCTTGCTCGGTCGTTGGCTTCTCTATCATCGCTGATGTTGGCTGTGGCTGGTTGCTCTCGCCAATCTGCTGCACCATGGCGTATAACATCACGCTACCGCCTAGAATCATCCCAATGCCCAATAAGGCTTGTCTCGAAAAGTTCATCCGTTTACGTCTCTTAGTTGGTAATAAGGTTGATTGAGCGGCGCAGGGACTGTCTCACAGCAATATAGATAATTGCGCTAATAAGTACCTCGTACCGCCAGTTACTGCCATCAGTGTTCAAAATTCATGCAGACCCATTTATGCCAGTCTTGCAAATCATTTTGATTATAAAGCATATTTTTCGTGCTGTCTGCTATCAGGCAAGTACTAAGATTAACACTAAACAGGCGCCACATTAACTTAAATGATCATACGGCAAGTGCGGCAAGCGCCTCTCCAATCGTATGAAACGAACCGCATACGACAATCAGATCTTGTGGCTGACTATCATCTATTACCGCATACGTCGCTGCATGCAAGCTATCGAATTCATATATGTTGGCGCTATCCACATATTGAGTTAAGACGCCTTGTAGCTGCTCGGTACTCGCGGCACGAGGATAATCAATCTCAGCAATGAACCAATCACTAATCGGCAAGCCTGCTTGAGTCAGACGTTGTACCACTTTGTCGATATCTTTATCACCCAACATAGAGAACAACATTTTGAGTTTTGGAAGATCTCTACCAGCTTGGTTGCCGTGTTTACTCAAATGCTGCTGCCAAAATGGCAATAACTGCGCTAGTAAAAATTCCACGCCTTGCTCGTTGTGCGCCACATCAAACAACCAATGGCGATGATGGCTTTCGCGATAATCAAAGCGCCCTGCCAGTTTGACGGTTTGCAATGCCTGCTCGATGGCACTGATATCGACACTCAATGGACTTGCAAGTACCGCTGATAGTGCATTGGCAGTATTGGTCAAGGACAGCGCAGGACGTGGTAGTTGTAAGGTAACCGCTGCATTACTGTATTGCCAAATCATTGAGTCAATATCGCGGTAGCTAAAGTCTTGCCCAATTTGATAACAAGTCGCTTGCTCATTATCGATAGCGTGCTGCACGCTAGATGGCATCTCAGTAGCACCATAAATTAAAGAAATACCTTGGCGCAATATACCTGCTTTCTCGCGACCGATGTCCTCAACATTGTCACCTAGCCAGTCGACATGATCGATACCAATATTAGTAATCACTGCCATATCAGGATCAATAATATTGACCACATCTAACCGTCCGCCTAATCCGACTTCTAATACCCATACATCACAGTCTGCCTCAGCAAATATGAGCAATGCTGCCAGCGTTGTCATCTCAAAGAATGACAAGGTCAAATCGCACTCTAAACGTGCTGCTTCTACTTTGCTAAAAGCATCAATCAGCGTCTCATCGCTGACCATCTCGCCATTGATACGCACGCGCTCATTAAAGACACTCAGGTGTGGCGATTGATATAGTGCCGTCTTGTAACCTGCGGCTTTACACATTTCGGCGATGACAGCGGTCGTAGAGCCTTTACCGTTGGTGCCTGCCACAGTGAAGACATAAGCGTCATCTTTGGCTGACTGTACTACTCCTAGCGCTTCGGCAACAGGCAATACACGCGATAGTCCCATATCTATCGCAGACACATGTATTTGCTGCATATAATTTAGCCATTCGGTCAAGCTGGCCAAACCAACTTTGTCGTTAGGGCTACTAGAGTTGGACGCTACAAGATCAGACATGGATAAAACCTATATGAAATTTGATAAGAAATAGAAATATATGTGTTGGCTAAAACCAAAAATAGCATTTACCGTGCAATGACGATAAATGCTATTAGAGGGTCTTGCATATGTAGTAGATGTTAGCACGCTGCTAGGCGTTTATGCACTCAATAATTAACTCATGATACTGAGCCATACATCTTATTAAGCATCTACATTAGGTACGTGGCACAGTTTTGCGAGCAAACGATAGATGGTATCGATCAGTTGATGACGATGCACCACTTCATCTACGACGCCATGCTCTAACAAGAACTCTGCACGTTGGAACGGCTCTTCTAATGTCTCACGCACGGTCTGCTCGATTACACGCTTACCAGCGAAGCCAATCATCGCTTTTGGTTCTGCCAAATGGATATCACCTAGCATGGCCAATGATGCAGTCACACCGCCATAGACAGGGTTAGTCAATACCACGATATAAGGGATGCCAGCGATTCTCAAACGTTCAATCGCTGCCGCCGTGCGTGCCATTTGCATCAATGATAACAGACCTTCTTGCATACGCGCACCGCCAGAAGCAGCGAAGCACACTAACGGTACTTTTTGCTCAAGCGCTCTTTCAGCGGCTTGTACAAAACGGTCGCCAACCACTGAACCCATCGAGCCGCCCATAAAACGGAAATCAAACGCACAAGCGACAATATCAAGGTTACGCAGCTTGCCATACATGGCAACTAATGCTTCACTCTCGCCTGTCTTTTCTTGTGCTTCGCTCATACGCGCAGGATATGGCTTGCTATCCACAAAGCTCAGCGGATCTTTGGCAGTGAATTCTTGCCCTGTCTCGCCGTCTACTTGATCAAGCAACCAATTTAAGCGCTCACGAGCACTCATTGGTAAATGATGATCACAGTGCGGACATACGTAGCAGTTGAAAATCAGTGCGGTGTTGGTAATCACAGAATGACAATTGCTGCATTTGGTCGACGGTTCAGTCTCTACCGCGGTCAATTGCGCAGTTAATTGCTGCTTGATACCTGGTATAGGACGGTTAAACCATGACTGCCTATCCGCGTTGCTGTTTGGCTCGGCTTTAGCAGTATTATTATCGAGTTTTGTTGCTGTATCAGTCATATTATTTGCCATCATAAAAGGCTTATTGACAAGTTGGCTCATTCGCTTGTCATTGAGAGTTTAATGGTTGTCTAAACAAAGCGTCAAACCCAGTCATAACATGAGCAGTTATGCGACACGCTGATGTATCAATCTTACATGTCGATCATTTGGTTAGGTGCTTGTTGATAGATGATGTGCTTGTTGAGACTTTTTGGCAAATGCTTTTTGAAACTAGTCACTGACAAACCACGGCTATCAGACGCCATATAATAGTCATGTTAGTTTACACTCGTAAACTAAATTTAGCAAAGTCATTTAACGTCATCTTTCAGTAACGTTTTTGAGTCATTGCTTCCCGTTATCTAACTTCGCGATTCAAGGCCAACTACTCAAAATAACCCCTTCAAATCAACTATCGCCTTTATAACTATCACCTTTATCAAATCGCCTCAATGAGATACTTAAAACATCATGCAGCTGTTAGCTCAATAAAGGCAATGCTAGGATAATGAGTATTAAGCACTCAGACTGTCTAATGCTGCACGCAGCTCATCCATTTTTGCCATGATGTTTTGCTGAGCACTTGCTACCGCATCGGCATCATTGGCATCAATATCTGCAAAATTCTGTACCAATGCACTACCCACGATAACACCATCCGCATGAGTACCAATTGCTTTTGCAGAAGCGCCATCACGAATACCAAAGCCGACGCATACTGGCAAGTCTGTCTCTGCTTTGATTGCTTGGACTTGAGTTGCTACATCGTCTGTATCTAGCGTGGCTGAACCAGTCACGCCCTTTAGTGACACATAATAAATATAGCCGCCGCAATGAGTCAATACTTGCTCACGGCGCTCAGGCAACGTCGTTGGCGATAGCAAGAAAATCTCATTCATTGAATGGTCGGTTAAATGCTGAGTGAAACTACCCGCCTCTGCTGGTGGCAAATCTACCATCAATAAGCCATCCACGCCTGACTGCTCACATAGCGCCACAAAGTTGTCGTAGCCGATGATTTCAACAGGATTAAGATAGCCCATTAAAATAATTGGCGTCTGCGTATCTGTTTGACGGAACTCCGCGACCATTTTTAGTGCATCACGAGTACTTGTACCCGCTGCTAATGCGCGCTCACCAGCCAACGCAACCACAGGGCCATCTGCCATCGGGTCAGAGAATGGCAAGCCAACTTCGATCATATCTGCGCCGTGCTTGACCAAGTCGTGCAATAGACCGACGGTCGTTGCAGGATTAGGATCGCCTGCCATCACATAAGGAATCAGGGCTTTTTTATTTTGTGATTTCAGGGTTTCAAAAGTGCTTTCAATTCTGGTCATAATGTTCTCTTATAATTTTGTTAAATAAATTTTTAGCTTATATAAGTGTATTCTTACCAGCCAATATCCATTAAATTATCGTGGTTATCTTGCGACAAATATTTAATACCATCAGTTCTTTGCTTGTGAAAAGTATTCATAATATTTAGAATTTCACGCAAATCAATATAATACCGGCCATTCAAAACATTGTAATGCTCATATAACGTAAATTTTTTGTGAGCTAACAAGCCTTCAAGTCTTTTATCTTTATTTTTCATAGCTGCAACATGCTGTTTTTTATATATTATCGAAAAACCAATACCAGAATGACTACTTTGATTTAGATAAAACTTTTCAACATCATCAAAGCTTACTATCTGATCATGATGTAGCTTATCAATAAATATAAAGAAGCTAGATAGAAAGCTAATGCTATCTTCTTTAATAACCATGATTGGCACATGCTTCCAAGTCAACCGCTTTGCAACCCATGGATTTGGAACGACAAAACCTCTGTAGGTACGATGCAACCAATATATCATCAGGAATAAAAACAACATGGGGATAGTTAAAAAAGACCAAAGCCCAATAATACTTCTTAAAATTTCATCAATTGTCGTAACCGCATAACCTGTCGAAAACTCCCAAACGGCCATAAAGACATAAATCACTGACCATACAATGACAACTACAAAGAAACCATAACTCTGCCAAAAACTGACTGTTTCAGTAGGCACACCCACACTTATTGTGACTGGCGCTGTTAGCACCGTTTGATCTGGATATTTGCTCAACTGGCTAGGCTTACTCGGTATTAAGCGGTTCAAATTCATGGAGGTATACTATCAATAATTAAAAAATAGCTAGCAATATTGATAACCACTCTACTCTATAGAGTGGTTATCAATTAGCGTATTGAGATTTATGATACCTAATCGAATCAATACGCTGCTAAACTTTCTTATACAACCATCTAAACTACTCTATTCTTCCTACATCTCAATCCCTTCTGCCTTCATTACTGAATGCAGATCCTTATCCCCGCGACCGGACATATTAACGATAATCGTCTGATCAGGTGTCATGGTTTTAGCCAGTTTCAATGCATAAGCGACGGCATGAGCAGTCTCAAGCGCAGGGATGATGCCTTCTTTACGCGTGGACTCATGGAAGCCTTCTAGCGCCTCCAAATCGGTACAGCCAACATATTCAACGCGCTTCATGTCTTTCAAGAAGCTATGCTCTGGACCAACACCAGGATAGTCAAGACCGGCTGAGATAGAATGCGTCTCTTGGATTTGACCATCATCATCTGCCATTAGGTAGGTACGGTTACCATGTAGCACGCCGATACGACCAGCAGCCAATGGTGCTGAATGACGACCTGACTCGATACCATCGCCTGTTGCCTCGACGCCATACATCTTAACTTCAGTATCGTTTAGGAAGTCAAAGAACAAACCAATCGCGTTTGAACCACCACCGACACAGGCAACCAATGCATCAGGCATTTTGCCTGTTTTCTCTAAATGCTGAATGCGTGCTTCTTTGCCAATAATCGCTTGGAAATCACGAACCAATAGCGGGTAAGGATGCGGGCCTGCCACAGTACCGATAATGTAATAGGTGCTATCGACATTGGTCACCCAGTCACGCATCGCTTCGTTCATTGCGTCTTTTAGCGTACGTGAGCCAGAAGTGACTGGCACAACTGTCGCGCCAAGCAAGCGCATACGATAGACGTTCATTTTTTGACGCTCGACATCGTCAGCACCCATATAGACGATACACTCTAGCCCTAAGCGTGCCGCAATCGTTGCGGTCGCGACACCATGCTGTCCTGCGCCAGTCTCAGCGATGATACGTTTTTTGCCACACATCTTGGCAAGCAATGCCTGACCAATGGTGTTGTTTACTTTGTGCGCGCCAGTATGGTTCAGGTCTTCACGCTTAAAGTAAATTTGCGCACCGCCAATCTCATCGCTTAGTCGTTTGGCATGATACAGCGGCGTTGGGCGACCGACATAATTAACCAAATCGTTATGATACTCTTCCCAAAACGCTGGATCTGCTTTGACTTTGGTATAAAGCGTCTCAAGCTCTTCTAATGCCGCCATCAGCGTCTCAGAGACAAAGCGTCCACCATGTACGCCGAAATGTCCGCGTGCATCGGGGTATTGGTTAAAATCCTGTACGTTTTCAGGATTGGTAAAGGTGTTTACAGATTGTGCTGTAGTAGATAAATCTTTGTTCGCGACATGACTCATGATAATTCCTACTGTAATAAGTGGTATTTTTTAGAATAAATATAAAGAGAAAAATGAAATAAGATTGGAACAGAAAAATCGGAATAACGATCAAATAAGCTTATTATATATAGAAAATAACCTACGATAACAAACTTAAATGGCGTCAGTGACCGTAGCGTTTTGCCATCGGTCGCGCTTGACTGCTTTCATAAAGGCACGCATCTTGGCAGCGTCTTTTTTACCTTTATCAACCTCGATACCACCACTGACATCGACGCCGTAGATAGGCAGATTTGATGTCTCTGCGACATTTTGCGCATCAAGACCACCAGCCAATACAATTGGTAGCGCGCTGTCATGGGGAATGAGACTCCAGTCAAAACGCTGCCCTGTTCCGCCATATGCCGCTTGATGATACGCATCGAGCAAAATACTACTGGCACCTGCGTCAGCAAACTGTGCAATCTGAGCACGAACGCTATCGGGCGTGTCTTGCTCTGCATTAATACGCAATGCTTTGATCCATCGTTTATTGACTGTGCTTGCCAGCTGCTCGCATTGCTCAGGCGTTTCATCACCGTGAAACTGAATGATATCAAAAGGTACATCGTTTACTAATTTGACTAGCTCATCTTTAGGCATATTGACCACTAACGCTACCACGCTGACGAAAGCAGGCACGGCAGCGCTTAGAGTTTGTGCTTGCTCTATTGTGACCGCACGCGGACTTGGTGGATAAAACACCAAACCGACTGCGTCTGCACCTAACTGTGCCGCAGTCTGTATATCACTAAGCTGAGTAAATCCGCAAAACTTAACGTACATTTTGTGACCTTGGATTTTATATTCATAAATCTGATATCGATTATAGCGACATCAGATAGCGTCAGACTAAAGATAAATCGTGAGATATGATGAGAATTTGTTACGCAAACGGCAAAGCCATTGCATCCAAAAACTTATCCTAGCATACTTTTATGCTCAGTTTTGTTTATGATTGCGATTGATTAATATAGGGATACTTTGATGTCAAAGACTACTAACAACAATGGTAGTAATAATAAAAATAATGACAGTAGCGATAGCGACAGTCCGTTGCATTACTTGATGTGGTTTCGTCGAGATTTGCGCATTCATGATAATACTGCATTGGCAGCACTGTGCGAGCGGGCTAATGAAGACAATGCATCGGTATCCGCCATATTCTTTTTGACGCCTGAGCAGTGGCAACAGCATGACACCTCTCTTGTACAAGTCGACCATATTGCCCGTACGTTACCTATACTAGCAAGGGATTTGAAATCACAACTAAATATCACTTTAACGGTACAGGTCTGTCCAAGCTTTTCTGACTGTATAGATGCTCTGACGAGCTTATGCAAGGACAACGACATCAGCTGCGTCATGGCTAACCATGAATACGAAGGCAATGAGATTGATCGTGATGAGCAATTGAGCGAGCAGCTTGCAAAAGACGATATCGAGTTTGTCCGCTGGCATGACCAATGTATCTTACCACCGCTGAGTATCACGACAAATGACGGCGATAGTATGTATAAAGTCTTCACGCCATTCTATAAAAAATGGCGGCATACGCTAGACGTTAGCACCATTCAAATGCATTACGCACCAGCAGCCGACTGCGATGATAAAATCGATCTGAAGTCATCGAAAAATAGTGCCAATACAGTTGACGACATCAAAGCCCTCAGTGAAGAAATGCTTGGTGATTATCAAAAGACGTTACAAAAAGAGAATTCGTTAAAGCATATCGATATGAAAGCCCAACTTACAGCCGCAAGGGATGCCTATCCTGCAGGTGAATCTGCTGCTTGCCAGCGTTTAGATGAGTTTGTCGATGATGAAATCAATGATTATGATGTCAGCCGTGATGTGCCGCACCTGCATGCTACCAGTCAGCTATCCGCTTATCTCGCTATAGGCACCATCAGCCCTCGGCTCTGCTATCTACAAGCCAGCAAAGTACAAGAAAAGCTACACGGTAATGATGGCGATAATGAAGATATTGACCGCTGGATAAGCGAGCTTGCTTGGCGAGATTTTTATCGTCATGTACTGGTCGATAAGCCAAACCTGATTCGCCATAAAGCGTATAAAGAGGACACTGACACCAAAGTGAGTTGGTCATACGATGAAGAGGATTTTGAATCATGGTGTACGGGCAAAACAGGCGTACCATTGGTCGATGCTGCAATGCGCTGTCTGAACGCTACTGGATTTATGCACAATCGACTGCGTATGGTCACAGCGATGTTTCTGACCAAAGACTTGTTGATTGATTGGCGCTTGGGTGAGCGCTACTTTATGCAGCAGCTCATCGATGGGGATTTTGCTTCCAACAATGGCGGATGGCAATGGAGTGCGTCAACAGGCACTGACTCAGCGCCCTACTTCCGTATTATGAACCCCTTTAGCCAAGGCAGCACTCATGATAAAAAAGCGATATTTATCAAAACATGGCTACCAGAACTAAAAGATATCCCCGCGAGTACCTTGCATAGTGAGGACAAAATGCGTAAAGCATTGGCGAAGGATGGAGAGTTTGCCGATGTTGATTATCCTAAGCCGATGGTCGAGCATAAATCAGCACGTAAGCTCGCCATTGCCGAATTTAAAAAAGAGTAAATTAGCTATTAGTGGCTGCAGGCAACTGACACGCACCTGCACCCTGCGTGTTGACCGTCACGACAGCACCCGTTAAAGCAAACAGCTGCTGCAATTGCGTTTGAGCATTTTGCAGCGCCATATTCATGACATCTCCTCGGCAGGCACGCTCTAACACTTCTTTTTTTGCCATCGTTTGTGCTTGCGCCAATATCTTAGGATCGACTTGCATCATGCCAAAGGCGCCTGTCTGCCAATCATAAATCTCGATATCATCTAAATATACTGAAAATATCTCTGTGGGCGGTAAGGTGATATTGATTTGTGGCATGGCTGAGACAGGTGCATTATTCGCTGCTTGCTCATCCTCTGCATCAGTCATAGTCTGAGTAGGCTGAATGACCTGCACCATCTCAGGCGTCAGTGCACTCAAATCAACCCCTGCTTCGACGCGACCATGAGCGATGAACAGCGCTTTTTGTTCATCTTGCCACAACTTCATCCAACTCCCCGGACGCTCACTCGTAATCACCGTATCGACGCTGAATGCGACGGTATATAGTCTGTTTAGTTGCTGAATTTGTGTGACCACGCCTTCTCGATTAATGGTTTCTATCGGTTCTTCTTCTGTGATTTTTTGCGCGCTATATATAGCAAAAACGATGGCTGCTAAGCCAATGAGTAATATTACCCAAGACATCGTGGCAATAGGCTGCTTCGCTGGCTTGTGGGTGCCATTGGTATTATTCATATCAGGACTACTCATAGAAGTTACCTTTATAAGAGTGCATCATTTTTCAGATGACCAATAGTTTTATGCAATTAAAACAACTGCTTAACCCATAAATATGACTATTGTGCAGTAAATTCAAGTAATGGCTACCAATCTTCTACATAATAAGTAAACTAAGCCATCTCTAAAGTTTACATTGCCTTTAGCTTAAAAGCTTATAAACAACTCAATTATTCGAGTCTCATCTCAGCCTTTGTATAACGTTCGGTCTGAAAAGACAAAAAGTCATTGCGTCTTAGGCGAACTTTACCTAACATAGTCAGATTGTATGTATAAAATGTCAGTCTTTTAGCATTATCAGGCTTTTGCCCTGAATATATTGCATTTCGGCATGTTCATACCTCAAATCAAATTTGCCTCTCTTGTTTACTCTTATAAGAGTGGTTCTTACTGATGTGCTTTTTTATACCAGCATGTGAGTAACTAGGAAATACCCTAGAATATTGCTAAGTGATAAAGGTAAGCTTGCGGCGGCAATGAAACGATTAGCCATACGCTCAACATCCTACTATTTCTTATTTTTTTATCGTTGATAAGGTTACGCTTTATTTATGAAAGCCAGTCAATTTTTATTTGCCACACTAAAAGAAACCCCAAGTGATGCCGACATCGCCTCAAGCCAATTGATGGTGCGTGCTGGTCTTATCCGCAAGATCGCTTCTGGATTGTATATTTGGTTGCCCATGGGTCTGCGTATTTTGCAAAAGGTTGAGCGCATCGTTCGTGAAGAGATGCAAAACATCGGCGCGCAAGAATTGCTGATGCCGATGACGCAGCCTGCTGAACTATGGCAGACCAGCGGACGCTTTGAAGACTATGGCCCTGAGCTACTGCGCTTCAAAGACCGTCATGATCGTGACTTTGTGCTGGGTCCAACGCATGAAGAAGTGATCACCAATCTGGCAAAAGGCGAGCTACGTAGTTATAAGCAACTACCGATTACTTTCTTTCAGATTCAAAGCAAGTTCCGTGACGAGATTCGTCCACGCTTTGGTGTGATGCGCGCACGCGAATTCACCATGAAAGATGCTTACTCGTTTCATATCGATCAAGCCTCACTAGCTGAGACCTATCGAGATATGTACGACGCCTATACTCGCATCTTTAGCCGTTTGGGTTTTGACTTTCGCGCAGTACAAGCGGATTCGGGCTCTATCGGCGGCTTTGCCTCACATGAGTTTCATGTTTTGGCAGACAGTGGCGAAGATGACATTGCCTTCTCCACCATCTCTGACTATGCAGCCAATATTGAGCTTGCTGAAGCCATCAGCACGGGGGAGCGTCAGCCTGCGACCCAAGAACTGACCAACGTTGATACCGTTAATATGCCAACCTGCGAAGCAGTTGCTGAGCATTTAGACATTCCACTTGCCACTACCGTGAAAACTTTGATTGTTAAAGGTCATACGCCAGAAGGCGAAGAGCAGTTGGTTGCGCTGGTACTGCGCGGTGATCATACGCTCAACGACATCAAAGCTGAAAAAATCGAAGAAGTAAATACGCCGCTGACTATGGCGAGTGAAGAAGAGCTGAAAGCCGCGGGACTGCTCAAAGGCTATATCGGTGTCGATCTAGATATCCCTGTGTTTGTCGATCGCGCAGCGGCTATTCTCTCTGACTTTGTCGCTGGTGCCAACGAAGTCAACAAGCACACAACGGGAGTCAATTGGGATCGTGACGCGCACATCACGCGCATCGTTGATATCCGCAACGTGCTCGAAGGCGACGCCTCACCTGATGGTCAGGGAACCCTACAAATCAAACGCGGTATCGAAGTCGGTCATATCTTCCAGTTGGGCGATAAGTACTCACAAGCACTTGGCTGCAGCGTCTCAGGCGAAGCTGGCAAGCCGGTAACCTTGATGATGGGCTGCTATGGTATCGGCGTCAGCCGCATCATCGCTGCTGCCATCGAGCAAAACCATGATGATAACGGTATCATGTGGCCACAAACACCTGATGTAAAAGACTCGCTTGCGCCTTTTGAAGTGGCTATCGTACCGATGAAGTCAAAAGAAGAGACGGTCATGCAGACTGCCACTGAGCTTTATGAGACGCTAAAAGCCAAAGGCGTCAACATCCTACTGGACGATCGTAACGAACGCCCAGGAGTGAAGTTTGCTGATTTAGAATTGATTGGTATTCCGCACCGCATCGTCGTGTCTGATCGCAATATCGCTGAAGACAAGTACGAATATGTCAATCGCCGTGACGGTGAAAAAGAGCTGCTCAGCCGTGACGAGTTAATGGCAAAACTTGGCTGTGAGTAAATCGCAGTCCAAGCATATAGTGTCAGTGAATTGAACGTCAGATATGTTTGATTTGATACACAAAAAAAAGCGCCTATCCCATTTGATGAGATAGGCGCTTTTTTGTACGACTCATAAACTACTGGCGAATCAGGCGACTCGGCGCGGGCAATAGTGCCATATCGCTGACACGGCAAGGATTGATATCAATACCGCCGCGACGCGTATACCATGCACGAACCATCAACTCACTTGGCTTATAATGCTCGCTCAAATCTGCAAATATCTGCTCAACACACTGCTCATGAAAGCCGTTATGCTGACGGAAACTCAATATATAACGTAGCATATTTGCATTGTTAAAAGTCTTGTCAGTCGTTATCGACACAGCTAGTGTGCCCCAATCTGGCTGATTGGTTACAGGGCAATTACTACGCAGCAGATTAGAATAAAAAACATAGGGCTGGTTGCTGTTATTTGCCAAAATCTCACTGCTCGCTTCTGTTTCATCATTACTCAACAGTGATGCATCCGGATGCTCAGTTAACGCGATTTTTCCCGTGCTGTCTGCCAATGCTTCATCAATACAAATACCGGTTGGCTGAGCAATCAGCAGGCTTGCTGCATCATTCAGCGTAAATAGTTCTACCTGTACTTCCGCTTGCAAACAGGCTGACAAGTCTTTAGCGATCAACGCTTGGACGTCATTCCAACTGGCGAACTCAGTAAAGTTGATACTGTTCAAATATAGCTTGAGCGATTTTGATTCTACGATAAAGGGCGAGCTGGCAGGAATACTAAACCGCGCCATCGCCACTTGCGAAATACCTTGCAGATTTAACCAAGAGATCTCGAATGCCTGCCACCAATCTACGCCGACCGTTAGTTTATCAGCGTGCCAACCAATCGCATCACGTCCCATACTACGTGCAATAGGATATAGCGTTTCTGGGCTATACTCAGTCGGATAATCGGTGGTTTGTTCTCCTAAAATACCATGAATACTCATAAACGGCCCTGACTACTAAATAAGTTGCTAAATAATGTACGTAATATTGATAGGTCGCTATTTTACCGCAATTGGCCTATCTGTGTGCGCCTTTTGTATGCTTGCGGCTGTCACCGCCTTAGCCAATGAGGATAAGCCGACATTCCCTTTTATTTTTTGATTTCACATCAGTAAATACTGTCTTACCTAGTTCAGATACCACCCTCATTAACGCTCTAAATTAATCAAAAAGTATACCGCTTGGAGTGTTACAATTGCCTCTTTTTGCTTATCGCTACCTATGTTAAAAAAAGTCTCTCTAGGCTCAGGCTGGATGATTATTGCGGCATTCTTATTTGCCACGATGAGTATTTTGGTCAAAAACGCCGCCACTCACTTGCACATGAATGAATATGAACTAGCCTTTTGGCGCTCCTTGTTGCCTGCCTTAGTTATTTTTGGCACGACCCTTGCGCGAAAAAAAACCCTAAAAACACCGTTTTTTTGGGGCCATATGCAGCGTAGTCTGGCAGGCACGACGGCATTATTGCTGGCTTTTTATGGCTTAGGCCATTTACCGCTCGCAACGTCTGTGACGCTGAACTACACCTCTGTCGTTTTTATTGCCTTGCTATCTATTTTTTGGCTCAAAGACAAACCATCGCTCAAAACATGGGGTGCGCTACTACTGGGATTGGCTGGTATTTGTTTGATGTTAAAACCTGCCTTCGCCTCCGACAGACTGTTGGAAACTTTGATTACGTTAAGTGGCGGTATTTTTACGGCGTTTGCGCTGCTACAAGTGCGAGAGCTATCCCTAATGGGTGAGCCTGCGTGGCGGATTGTGTTTTACTTTTCGGCAGTGGCGACCGTTGTCTCAGCTATAGCGGCGACATGGTTTGGTTGGAGCGCTTTGACGAGTGCGAGTTTGCCTTACATCATTGGTATCGGCGTGGCAGGCCTGCTCGCTCAACTGGCAATGACGCATGCTTATCACGTGGGGCAAAAATTCACGGTCGCGGCATTATCCTACTTAACAGTTGTATTTTCCGCGGCTTATGGGGTCATCTTTGCCGGTGAAAGCATTGGCTGGATAGAGGTTTTTGGTATTGTAGCGGTCATCTTTGCAGGAGTAATCAGCAGCTTACCTGACAAAAAAGTCGTTAAGCTTTCTTAATTAGGCATGAGTCAGACGCTAGCAAGCTGCTTGCGATACGGATGAATCACTGGCAAGCCTTGATGACTGGTCAGAATCTCAATATCCACGTGATACACCTGACGTAAAATATCGGATTGTAATACAGCGCTCGGCATACCCTGAGCATGAATGTGACCATCAGCCAACAGTAAAACTTCATCCGAGAATTGAGCAGCTAGGCTCAAATCATGCAACACCATAATACAAATCAGTTGATGCTGCTGAGTATAATGGCTCACTTTATCCAATAGATTGATTTGATGTGCCATGTCCAGTGCGGAGACAGGTTCATCGAGCAGCAAAATCTTGGGACGGCGCAGTAAGGCTTGAGCAAACATCGCCAGCTGCCGCTGCCCGCCACTCAACAAGTGAATCGGACGATGTGCCAAATGAGAAATATTCAACTCTGCCAATAATTCGACCGCTTCTGTTAATAACTCATCGCCAATATGGCGGCTCAAGGCGTCCATACGTCCGAGCAACACCACTTCAAGGGTAGTTAGCTCAGCGTCAGTGTGACTGTCTTGCGGCATATAGGCAATGGGTTTGCGCCATGTATTGAGATGGGCTTTGCTCTGCGCTTTGCCCTGATAGTCAATAGTGCCAGAAAAAGCCAACTCGCCAAAAATCGCCTTGAGCAAACTCGACTTACCTGCCCCGTTTGCTCCCAAAATGGTGTAAATCTTGCCCGATTCAAACTGGGCATCAATCTCCCTAGCAACGGTGTGCGAGCCATATTGGATGGTTAAACGGTTAAGCTTGAGCATAGCGACTTCTTCTATCAAATTATCAAAAATAGGGCACGTCTCTACTTAAGCAAATAAACTGCTAAACCAATTCATAAGCTTAGTAAACCACGACACATTTTCAGTTACGTTTTCAGACATATTGGCAGCAGGATCGGCTTGGGTCGCAGCAGTTGATGCGTTGCCCTGATCTTTTGCTTGAACGTTAGCATTGTCGTCACAAACACTTGCTCCACAGCCTAGCTGGATAAAAAACGTACCGTTAGGCTTGATTGGCAAATACTTTTCGTGAAAATCCATGTATGTTTTTTCAGGGTCGACATCAGCAAATGCTGTAGGATATAACGCTTTTGCCATAAATTGTGCGGCTGCCAAATCGGATAACGAGCGAGACGCCGTGTGATAAATGCCATATACGCGGTTGTTCTTCACTGCGGGCAGATCTTCCCAACCACTACGGGTGGTAAAGCCTTTTAGGCGACGCTGGGCTTCATCAGTTGGGATATCGATTCCCATTGCCATCGCATTGGGCTGCTTCATGCCCACTTCGGTGCCTGAGATCATAATAACATCAGGTTTACTGACCAAAACTTGCTCGGGGTTAATAACGCCCCAGTCTTCGATGAAGGGTCTACTGATATTATCACCACCTACCGTGTCTGCAATCGCGCCCCACATATTTTTACCAAAGGTGAAGCTATGCTCTTGTGGACCTTTATCACCAAACTCCATATAGATTTTGGGCTTAGGTAGCGCTGCGGCTTGTACGCGTTTCTGGATGTCTGCGATACCGGCAGCATATTCTTGCGCCGCTTGGTCAGCGCGTTGCTCGCTACCTGCCAATTGTCCAAAAATCTCGGTGCTTTTGACATGGTTTTTCACCGTTTGGTCATTATAATCAACCACGACAACCGGAATGTTTGCCGCTTCAAAGCGCGGCATTTCGGCCTTTAGGGTGTCATATTGCCATTTTGCTAACACCACCACATCGGGCTTCATTGCCAAGGTTTTTTCGAAAGAAAACGTGCCTCTATCGATATTGCCAATATCGCCAATGCTATTTAGATTTGGTAATTTTTCGCTATATAATTCCCAACTACCGGGATTAAAATCTTCCCAAAACTCTCGTGAAATACCCACTACCTGCCCAAATTTTTCTGATCCTGTCGCCGCAATATAATCAGGATAATAGAACCCCAATACCACGCGCTTGGCAGGTACATCGACTTGAACGTCGCGTCCTAGCACGTCGTTGATGGTTTTGATTTCTGCATGGGCAGTTAACGTCGTTAACATTAAACCTACTGCCACTGTCCCACAAATCCAGTTTTTCATCGCTTAGTCCAAATAATCCAGAATAAAAAGGGTACACCCACAAACGACGTGACAATCCCAACCGGAAACAATGCGCCTGGGACAATCACTTTCGATAACACCGATGAGAATGATAAAAACGCTGCGCCTGCGAGCATGGTCGCAGGCAAAAAATAACGTTGGTCTTCACCAACGAGCAACCGTGCCACGTGTGGTGCCACCAAACCGATAAAACCAATCACCCCGACAAAGCTAATCGCTGTTGCCGTCATCATCGCTACTAAAATTAAGGTTTTAATACGCAGTCGCGTGATATTGACACCAAGTGCTGATGCCCGTTGTTCACCCAATCTTAGCGCGGTTAATTTCCAATTGTCGCGCATCAATAAGGCAATGCAAATGCCACTTACGACAGCGACCACCGACACATTGGACCAAGTAGATTTGGTTAAACTACCGAATAGCCAAAATAAAATTTGCTGGGAAACCTCAGCTGATGCGGTAAATTGCACCAATGACAATAGTGATTGAAAAATAAATAACAGGGCGATACCCACTAATATCAGTGTAGCAGCCGCGAACTGTCGCAATGACGCAAACAAAAACAGCACTGCAGAGGCAATCATCGTCATCGAAAACGCCCCAATAGGCACAGCATATTGTAGTGGCAAACCAAAACTACCAAACGCAATGACTAGAGAAGCGCCAAATCCTGCTGCTGCCGCAAGACCTAACGTATAAGGACTTGCCATCGGATTATTGAGCAGTGTCTGCATCTCAGCACCACCGGCACCGAGCGACGCCCCTACTAGCAAAGCCATAAACGCAATAGGCAGGCGCAAATCATAAACGATGGTATGTGAGGTATCATCCACACCGCTTAGCTGCAATAGCGAGCTAATCACTTCTCCCATCGGTAGCATAGAAGGCCCTGTCATCACATCCAGTACCAGACCCACGACACACGCTACCGTAAGTGCCAACAACACCAATCGGCGTTTCGATTCTATGCGACGTTGCTGTCGAATGATTTGTTCGCTGACTGATTGGGTCATTTAGTGTCTCAATTACCAAGGTAACCAGAAGCTACCTTTTATCTTAAAAAATGAGAAGTATAATGCTAATGAGGACTATTCGCAATTAATAGCTTATCTTTCTGCTGATCAACCCCTGCATTTACGTAACAAGTGTCATTTTATTCAAAAAAAACGGATAGGTATGATAAGACTGGTGCTTCCTTTTATCACAAAAGAAATTACCAAGACCTACACACCTATCCGAAAAATAATGCGACCAAATTGAATAAGAAAAAAGACAAGGCGTCAAACTACTCATAACCAGCAGTTCAAACTATAAACGCACGCGCGAACCATTACTGAGCAAGCGATAAGCGATGGTATAAAATATCGCACAGAACACAAAAATAGCCGCCATCGAATACCAAACGTTGACATCAGAATAGCCAAGAATACCGTAACGGAATGAGTTGACCATATATACAATAGGGTTTAATAGCGAAATATTTTGCCAAAATGGCGATAAGTTTTCCATCGAATAAAACACACCGCCAAGATAGGTGAGCGGGGTCAATACAAAGCTTGGAATGATAGAGATATCATCAAATGAGCGCGCAAACACCGCATTGATAAAACCGCCTAGTGAGAACAGAATAGACGTACCAAGTACCGTAAATACAGTGACAAATAAATGCTCGATACCAAGGTCGGTAAAGAAAAGCGCGACAATCGAAACAATGACACCGATGGCCAGTCCACGGAAGATACCACCACTGATATAACCCATCAAAATCGCATGTTTGGAGACGGGTGAAACGAGCAGCTCCTCGATACTGGACGTGAATTTGGCACTGAAAAAGCTCGAAACCACGTTCGAGTAACTGTTGGTAATGATCGACATCATAATCAAACCTGGTACGATGAACTGCATGTAGGGCACGCCGCCCATCTCACCCACGCGCGAGCCTATCATTTTACCGAAGATGACAAAATACAAACTCATCGTGATGACTGGCGGCAATAGCGTCTGCGGCCAAATACGCAGAATACGGCGCACTTCTTTGAACCATATCGTACGAAAAGCAATCCACTTTTTGCTCAGTGACATCGTTTTATTATGATCGATTAGTTCCTGGCTCATAATCCCGCCTCCTTCATGCTGTTTGCACTTTCAATATTTTTGTCAACCAAGCGCATAAACAACTCTTCTAGACGGTTGGCTTTATTACGCATACTGCCGACTTTAATGCCTTTATCAGACAACTGATCAAAGACACCATTTAATGACTCGCCTTCTGTCAGGGTGACTTCTAGCGTCTGCTCATCTGGCTGTGAGATATCTGTCACTCCGGTCAAGGCCAATTGCTCGGTGAGCGGCGTCTCTAAATCAAAGACAAACGTCTCTACAGATAACTGCGCCAATAAATCTTTCATTTCTGTATTGATACGAATCTCACCGTGGTCCAAGATCGCAATGCGTTTACACAACTGCTCGGCTTCTTCCAGATAATGGGTGGTCAAAATAATCGTGGTGTTTTCTTCGATATTGATCTGCTGCATAAACTCCCACATCGAGCGGCGCAGCTCAATATCGACACCAGCCGTTGGCTCATCGAGAATCAATAATTTTGGCTTATGAATCAACGCTCGCGCAATCATCAGACGGCGTTTCATACCGCCAGACAATTCGCGTGATTTGCTGTCACGCTTGTCCCAAAGCCCCAGTGCTGTTAGCAGTCTTTTTGCCCTTGGTCTGGCTTCTTTTGCTGGAATACCAAAGTAACCTGCTTGGGTAATCAAGATATCTTCGACTTTTTCAAACATGTTGAAGTTAAATTCTTGTGGTACTACTCCAAGGTACTGTTTGGCAATCGAAGGGTTCTCTAATAGATCTGTCCCAAAAATATGGACACTACCCGTGGTTGGCTTAAATAGTGAACTGATAATGCCAATCATGGTGGACTTACCTGCACCATTTGGCCCAAGTAATGCAAAGAATCCCCCTTGTGGTACGGTTAAGTCAACCCCTTTTAATGCCGAAAACCCATTGTCATAGGTTTTGGATAAGCCTTGGATAGAAAGTGCTGGTACATCAGACATGAAGACCTCTTATTTTTTATCAATTTGTATAAAACACGATTTTAGAATAATAGGCCGTGTTGAACATTCGACTGTCATTATCATACTGACCGAGGCCATGTAAAAATGTTCAACACGCTCTACTATCTAGAAGACACGGTGTAATCTCATAAAATGAGGCTACTAATCGCAAATTTCAACTGCTTTATATTTGAAGTACCGTATTAATAATACTCATCATAAAAAAGCGCCTATCTCATTACTGAAATAGGCGCTTTATCGATAACTATTGTAAAAGCCAGCAAAGCCGTTAGCAAAAATTAGCTTGCTTCTTCAACCATATAGTCTACAGCGTTTTGGACTTCTTCATCAGGGATGTCCGCGCCGCCTTTAGCAGGCATCGCATTGAAACCGTTGATAGCATGGGTATATAGCGTATCTTTACCTTTCGCGATGCGTGGTCCCCAAGCGCCAGCATCACCAAAGATAGGTGAACCTAACAAACCGGCGGCGTGACAAGTATGGCATACCGCATTGTATACTGCTTTACCATCACGAGGACCGTCGCCAGCAGATGGGCCAGATGAGCGTGCCGTCACATCACAAACTTCATCGTCTTCGAAGCATACCGTTGCAACAGGTTGAATACGGGCAATCAGATTAGGATACAAAGCAATCAGCTTTTGTACTTGTGGCGTATCTTGTGGAATCGGCTCTTCTTCAGCGGCAGGTGCTGCAGCGGCGGTCTCTTCGCCTTCTGCTGGAGCGGCACCATCAGCAGGTGCAGCGCCATCTGTTGTGTCTGCAGCAGCTTGGGGCTCACCACCTAGCGTTTGCGGCGCCTCTTCTACGACTTCTTGGCCTTCTGCGACGTCAGTCACAGTTACAGGCGTGTCGACAATATCTTCAGCTTGGCTCACCGCGATACTAGCGATTCCTAGAATGGCAGCTGCCGATAACATAACTACTTTTCTCATTCGTCACGTTCTCTTATTACGTATACAAGGACTAGCACAGCTCGGACATTCTGTCTGTCCTCCTTTGACGACCTCTAAGTCCTCAATAGCAGACAGCCATCCCGCGTGCCAGCGCACTTGCAATCGGTGATTATAAATATGAATTCTCCCCAACATTATAAGGGAAAAGGCAGGTAAATTGCCATGCTTGTTTAATGACTTGGCTGTTTTTTCTTAAAAAACCTCAATCACGACTGTCATTTATTGGCTTTATGCGTTTTATTTGTTAGACTAAGCGGTCTTTATTTCTAGGCATCTTATGCTGGTTATCATGCGCATCTAAGCGTGACAGTCAGACATATCGTTATCATATGCGCTCGTAGCTCAGTTGGATAGAGTATCGGTCTCCGAAGCCGAGGGTCGTGGGTTCGATTCCCGCCGAGCGCACCATTATTTATAGCTTAAGTTTTATTCAAGTTTCGCCTCAAACATTATATTGTTTGAGGTTTTTTTGTGTCTATAATTTCCTTTAAAACCTTTATCTATAAAGCCTAGCTATTGTGTCTTCATCAACCCTTAAGAAGCAGTCTACTCTTTAATAACATAATCGCGATAAGTTTGTGGGCATGCACTCTACCCTTTAAAAATTGGTGACCACCTGCTCGGTGACCAAACGGTGACCATTTTGTGACCAAGGTTGTTGAAGGTCGGTGATGGTTATCGACTCCATTGTCGAGGTAGTTAATCGCTAACTTAGCAACCCATTTTCAATATACCTAGTTGCTCGCTTCACCTCATAGCTATCTGACTTTAATAAATTATCCCAAACATCTAAGCATAGACTCAGAGTAACATCATCCTCATCATCGACCGCTTCATCATATATTCTCTGCAATATTTTGGTTAATTTATCCATTTCACTGTAAACAATTTGTTTAGTTTCATCAGATAGACTGGCTGTAGCTATTTCAATAAATAACTGTAATAACATACTTTTAAAATCACTTAAACATAAAACATGGTTTTCTAAAGCGTAAAATAAATGGTATAGCTTTTTGTTCACTACTTGAGAGTTCATATATATATCAACTAGTTCTTCAGTAATACCTTTATTCCAAAAATTCTTTTCTCGAATACAAGATAGCAAATTTCCTCTTACTTTCTGTGAATCATCGTTAAGTAAGGACCTATATACTTCAACTAGTTTATGTTCTTGTTCTGCATAATCATCCGTGGTCAGAAGTTGAACTAAAACTTGAGCAACACCTAGCTTAACTGACTCATCAGCCATTAAAACAGAGAATATTTCTTTTGCAAATAAATCGTTAAAGAAGTAACGGGCGAAAATTTGTGTGCCAGCCTGCCTACGAACCTCTTCGTACTCAGAAGTAAGCATAAGTCTAACTAAATCTATATACTGATCTTTAAATTTATCTATGAAAGCTGAATTAAAAAAATTATAAGATTCATAAGCACAGCTCATTCTTAAGTCAGATTTACATAAATCTAGAAACCTTTGCAATGCATAATTTATGTCGTAATTTAAGAAAGGAGTCAATAATCTGACTGCTACTATTTTTACAGCTGGATGAGGATCATTTATAGCAGAGTCAATCAAACTCAGATTATCCCGTGCATACTCTTCATTATCCCAAAATATTTTGGCAATACCACCGTATGCAATCCCTCTATAACAGTTTATAGAATTTTGCATTAGACTCTCAGCAGTAGTGTGCTCAGCACCTTCTCCCTCTTGAGGGTCATATACATTGAGCTTGTTATTGTTCGGATTGGATGAGTGAAGAGCAATATCAATAAGCTTATCTAGCATATCAGGATGGTCTATAATCTTTGGAGTATCTGTTAATAATCTTGTCAGTGCTTGACTCTCATCAAAACCTTCAAAATGTCTAATAACTTTGTAACGAAGGTCTAATAGGCAAGGTTGCCAGCTTTCTTTAAAATCTTCCGCTAAATTAGATGAATTGTTATCTGCCAGTCCATAGTAAATATTCTCAATAAACTTCTCATTGATATTTTTTGGCAGTGTTAATGATAGTTTTGCGAACCTCTCAGGCTCATTTTTTACAGCTGTACTTAGACTATTAGAAAATGCGCGTATACTGGATTCTGTAATATTCCCCCTATCTAAAGGTTTCATCTTCCAAGTACTGAAACGTTCTTCGTTTGTGAGTATAAGCTTTGTCCATGCTCTATCAGATAATTTATTCGCTTGTGGTATAGGTGAAACAACTGCACCACCATATGAAGAATCATATGAATAAAAATAAGTATCGCTACAACCTTTAAATCTTCTTTGTAAAACATTATATAAGTCTATGGATTTTTTGCTGATACGATTATCATCAAGTTTATTAAGTAAGAAATATTGAGCTTCTCCCCAATAACTTGTCCAAAAGTTTCCAAATTTTCTTCTCATCTCCAACGCATACTCTATACTCTCAAGATCTTTACTAAGCCCGATACCTGATATTACAATTTCAAGGCAATTAAAAATCTCGTCCTCACAATATGGTGAAAATTTATCAATCAATTTTCCAGCCAGTACCCATCTCGGCTCTTCATAATCATTCCCACAAGCTAACCTAGTAGTCGGATTATCTAGGAGCCATTTAATAATTTGATCAGAATACCCAATGGGTAGATTGAGCAACAGATTTGCAATAATGTGCTCTACAACTGGATGCTTATTCGTTAAATATAACGTCAGTAAATTGAATAGCTCATCTGGTTTATCTGTATACTGTTTACCTGCTTCGAAAAAAATACCTAATACACCTCTTACTAAAGAATCTCTATGTTCATTAAATGAATGTCTTGCGCTGTAGAGCCATATTCTTGTATAAGAGCTTTCATTAATTGAGCTATTAATTATTTCGAAGACCTGAAGCATTAACTCTTTAAGAACATCGTAAGGCAGAGCTTCTGAGATACTTTCTAAGTCTTCGATTTGACCTTCTCTCCATACCTTTCGGTGTAGATGCTTAACCGACTCTTCAGACTCCTTTATATCCAGACTCGAGTCTGTTAATTCTTCTTTATAACCTTCTAAAATTAACTGTATTAAATCAATCGCCTTTCTCGGATAGCTTTTTGCTAACTCATTCCAATCAATGTAATTGACTGCACAACCTAGTTGTAAAAGCTTTTTGCGTACTTCAAACATCTTTTCTGAATCATTTTGAATGTTCCAGCTCAAAGCAGAATAGCATCTATTATTCCACTCCTCAGATATACCGATAAATGGCTCAATTTCTTTTAAAACAATATCAGGTGCTTTGTCAGCTATAGAGCTTAACAATCGAATAGCCGAACCAATTTCCGAGTCAGATCCATTCAGCCATCTGGAAATTATATTTTTTTCTGAAAGCACCGTAACTAGTTGTGAATGTCCAAAACAAGCATGGTCAATAAAAGGCTGACTTAACTCTTCATTATTTATAAGACTTGTAATCAAATTACGCATAGGCGTTTTAATAACTTTGATCTCGCCAACCATATTTATAGCTAAGTACTTGACATGGAAACGAATTTCGGAGCTATCAAACAATGCTGAAATATTTTCGCAAAACACTGATTGTCTGGATTGTGATAATAGTTTTAAGGCATATTTGATATGCTCTCTTCGTATTAGTGTTTGTTCAGACTTAGAGCCAATTTCTTTAAGAAAGTCGTCGCTTGACTGTCGAGCAATATCAAAAAGGCGTTTTCCCAAGTGGTAATCGAATAGTGCTTGATGCTGAAAGCTAACCTGATTACCTGTCTTATTAAAAATACCGACAGATATTATTGCCTCAAGAACATTGGGATTGTGACTGCATAAAGCGTTAATTGATATAGAAAACTGCATCTCTCGGCTTGCTTTTTCTATAAAGTCATCAATAATGGTGTTAGCCGAACTTAAATCATTTATAGCATTGTTTAGTTGCTTCAATCTATCAACCCAATACAAACTTATAAGGTCGCTTTTGCTGTTAAAATTGAGGCTGCCCTGATCATTCTTTATAAGCTGTATGTAAAAACTTAACCATATTGGAATTTTCAAAATAGTCTGCTTGACAGGTGATAACGAGTCATAATTTTCGTATGGTGAAAGTAATTTTTTAACTTCTACAACAGATAGCTCTTTTATTGTTATATGCGCTACTTTATTATTTAGACTTGAAATCCAACTTTGTAATTGAATATCTTCGTTTAAATCAAAGTCTCTACAAGCTAAAACTAGACTAATATCATAGTTATCTTTCCTTAGTTGAATCACTTGATACGCAATTTGTTGACAGACTTGTAAAGCACTGCTTGAGTGACTAGCTGTCCAACGTATGGCGTCTAATTGATCCAAAATAATAATAGCTTTTTTAGCGCCTGCAAACTTATTTAAGCTAAATACAGGTGAATGGCTAAAACCTAAATCATCTCCAAAAGCATCTGCATTTTTTTTAGGACGGTTTCGATCTAATCGTATTGGTAGACATATATGACCCTTCTTTTGCATCTCATCGCACAACTGCAATAGAAAAGCACTTTTACCCATACCCGCTTCTGCTTTAATCAAGGTAATTGGATAGTTATCTATTGAGTCAATACAATTTGCCATTTCAGAACGCTCAATTAAACTACCTTCAATTAAAAAGGGTGTAATTGAATCTCGAAAAGCCTGATTAACACGCTCTATAATAGGGAATAATCTTGTGTCGTTTTCATAAATTCTTTGGTTAAAACCTTGGCCTTTCATACTTTCGAGGAGCTGAAACGATGTAATTGATGAGCGTAAATTGTTATCAGTGGGATAATTTTTTAAGTAGTCAACTATGTTATTAGAGTTACTACTAAAATTCTTATCGATTTTTCCAATAATATTACGTTGAGATTCAGAGTTAGCAGGAAAAGCAATAACCTCAAAATTTTTCAAAAACTGAATAGCTTTTGCAATATCAATCTCTACATTAATGTTTAAACCTAACTTATGACACAAATCTTCAAATAACTTTCGACGTTTACCGCTCTGGTCAACCTGATGTTCAATAAAATCTTGAGGATTAGATGTTGTATTTTTAGCGCTCAAACTTAGTTGGGATAGCTGAGTGAATGATAATGGAGATACGACTTTAAAGGTACAATCTGTTCTCTGTATTTGATTAAAGGCTTTTATCAATACACCCGAAATCTCTAGTGATGATAAGGTCCATACATCCGAATTATTGTGACTAGATTTACATTGATGAAACTCTCTAGATCCGTTTGATTTTTCAACAATCAAATCTACGCCTGTTTCATCTTCACCTAATGGCTCTACAGTTACGGAGGTTATCTCTTCCTCAACTAGTCTTAATAATTGCTCAGCAACCCAAAACTCTTCGTAGCTATTACCGAATTTATCTGCAAACCCACCACCTTCTAATGCCATAGCTGAACTACCTTCACTAATATCAGTATACTGAAAATAGTAGCATGAAAGAATGTTTAGAGAAGATAAATATAGAAATCCTTAATCAAAAAAACCAGAGAGCATTAGCAATCTGGTTATCAAGTACATTTCAAATTGTTACCTGCCCATTGTAAGCTGACCACCAGCAAAGCTAATACATGATTCGCAGAACCAAGATGATCGTTTTCTGATATAAGGTATATCCGCTGGTACATCAAGTTGATACGGCCGTCCACAGTACTCACAGTGCACATCATCTAAGTAAGCCTGACACTCTGCTAATACACCAAACAAAACATGATAATCAACACTATACTGTCTACAGAGCATTTCTATATGCTCTACATACCATCCATCATGCCCGTATGCCCAATAGTCTTCACATAGTTGTATGTCGGACTGATCTGCATTGGCGCTAAAAATAAGTTTTAAGCTCATGGTTATCTCCAAACCAAATAGTTGATAGTAATCACAACGAATAAGGAATCTCGTAATGATTCATAATGGCCAAAAATTTGGTTTCAAGATTCGTTAATGCATAATGATTTAGCACTAACCCCTCATTGAGCTCACGTTGGACCCATATCCTAACCGCTTCATCATTGTAGAAAAGGGGGTTAACCCCTAGCATTCTTGCTAACTGCGAGCCCTGTTGTATTTGCAGATTTACCATAAGCTTGGTAGATAGCGATATCGCTTCGGCGCTTAACCAGATTGAAGCATGCGGCGATTTAATAAAGGTGTTCATGTATAATCTCCTGTAGATTAATATTTCTTTCTGTTAGTCGTAATGACTCCCTACAGATTGAATTATACATATATTTTGAGCTGATGCAACTCAAAATAACCTTCTATAGAACTTTTTATTACTTAATAGAACATTTAACTCATTTGAGAAACTATATTGCTGCGTATTATTTGGTGTAATAACTGATAAGCGCAGCACTATCTTGAATTTTAAAAGGAGGAAAGTTTATTCTTCTTCCTTAACTAGCTCATAAAGGTCGCCCACTTCAATATCCAAATATAAGCATAGCTTTTCTACTACCTCTAGATCCACTCTGGTCGCTTCTTCGTTATACATACGTGTGATTGTGCCTCTGTTGACATCTGTATCTCTAGACACATCGGCAATCTTAAGTCTTTTTTCGCCCATAATTCTAGATAAATTACATTTCACCACAACCTCCTCCATAATAAAATAACCTACTGTAGATAAAAATGTCTTGCAAAAGATGATTTTTAGTGTAAATTATGTTCTATAGCAGGTCATAAAGCTATTAGATAATAACACTTTAATCTTTAGTAAGGATTTTACTATGAGTTATACCTATTTAACAACCGAAGAGCTGTCACAACGTATTAAATATGACAGCAAGACAATACGCAATCAACTTAAGGATGCGGTATTCATTGAGGGCGTTCATTACATCAAACCATTTGGAGGTAGAAAAATTCTTTTCATATGGCAAAAGATTGAAGAGTTAATGCTGACAGGCTACGACGATAACATTCCATTTGCAGCGGGAGCGTAATCATAGCGAGTATCAATAGCCGTAATGGCAACCTATATGTAGATTTCCGATACATAGGCCAACGTTGTAGAGAGCAAACCTTACTGGCAGACACTAAGCCTAATCGAAAGCGTCTAGAAAATTTCGTTAGTAAAATGCAAGCAGAGATTCAACTAGGTAGTTTTCGATATGAAAACTATTTTCCGCAGAGTAAAAAGCTTGAGCAGTTTCAAAGCTTAGAGCTCATGAGATCAACGAATAGCCATAAGGACTCAAGCTCAGGATTTGATTGCTTTAGCAGAGTTTGGTTAGAGGAAAAAAAACCGGAATGGCGGTGCTCTCAGATAACTAATGTAGAAAACATACTTAAGATTTATCTATTTCCCTATTTTGGCAATGTGCCACTAAATACCATTAACAAAGCTAAAATAATGGCTTTTCGGGGTAATCTAGTCAAGGAAGGAAATAGTGGACGACTTTTATCAGCATCTCGAATCAACCACATTATGACGCCATTACGTATGGTGATTACCGAAGCATCTGAGCGTTTTGATTTTGAGAACCCTTGGAAGAATATAAAGCCACTAAGTGTACCTAAAAGTAATGTTAGTCCTTTTACCTTAGAGGAAGTCATGCTCATCATTGACAACGTCAGAGTAGACTATAAGCCATATTTCACAGTACGGTTTTTTACAGGCATGCGGACAGGTGAAATTGACGGTTTACCGTGGAAAAATATTGACTTTGAACGTAGACAAATCGTTATTGATCAAGCAATTGTTGGAGGTGTTATAGGTGACACTAAAACTTCCAGCTCTAATCGTATTATCCACATGAATCAACTGGTTTACGATGCATTGATTGAGCAGCAGAGCTTGACTAAACATCGAAGTGAGTTTGTTTTTAGTACAAAAGCAGGTACTCCTTTGAGTCATCGCAATGTGACAAAGAGAGTTTGGTATCCGTTATTGCGATATCTAGAGCTTGATATACGTAATCCCTATCAAAGTAGACATACGGCTGCCACTCTTTGGCTTGCTGCAGGCGAGTCTCCTGAGTGGATTGCTGCGCAAATGGGTCATAGCAGCACTACAATGTTATTCACAGTGTATTCACGTTATGTGCCCAATCTAACTCGTCAGGATGGGAGTGCTTTAGATAAGCTACTGATAGAGCGAGGTATAATACAAAATCCATGAAAATACCTATGTTTAACAAAAAGACATCCAAATAGATGTCTTTTTTCGATTTTAATGCTGGATGCTTTACATTAATGAAGCTACAGTTATTTGAATGCCTTGTAACGGTAGCAGAATAATGGCTAGTAAAGATAGTAACTCTACAAATATTAAGGATTGGTTGAAGCTAAATCTCCTTGATTTCGCTAATGGCCATGATCTTGAAATATTACTTATCGAGCTAAAATTTTTAAAAGATACCTTACCTGAGCAATTTAGATCAGAATTGAAAGATGAGTATCGAACATTGTCTGAATGGATAAAAACATTAGATGTGGATAGTAATTTGACGAAGACGCATGAATTACAGATATACGAAAATGGAATTGCTCATAAAGTATTTTTAGAAAATATTAGAAAGCCTCATCTGCATTTAAAAGAGCTCTATCTAATTACCTTTTTAATCCATCGAGCAGACTCGTCTAAAATAAATACTATCCGTGCTGTCTACTTTTTTCTATGTTTAAGGATGGTTGAGTTAACTGACTATGATAGTCGAATTGAAACTACGCTCGATGAATGCAGATTTTTAACGAACAAAACTCGTGAATTTTTAGTTCCGTTTTTACCAGACGTCACTCAGTCGAAAAATCTGCAAGATATTAAAGAGCGTCTTATTCAAACGCAAGAAGATGATAACTACACTAGATGGCTAAATAGATCTCCAAAAACATTCGAATTAGAGGTGCGAAGATATAAGAATAAGCTATTAAGCGCAGGAGCTTCATTATTCTCTAGCGATGCTCAGTTTGAGATTAACGAACGTATAGCCAAATATCTGTATGAGTATATCCTACCACTCGAAAACTACTTTAAAAATGACTCAGGTATTACCCGAGTAACGACTGAGACTCATAAGATTATAACTATCTTACAAGATAAGGATGACATCACTGGTAATACCGTTAGCGATCTTACCTACATATCAGAAAATACTAGCGAAGAAAACGGATTTGAAGATCGAGAACGACAAGACGATGAAGAGCAATCATTTGAACAAGTCAGTTTCGAGCAGCCTACAAACTACTATTTAGATAAAATTAGAGCTGAACAACAAGTTAACTGTAGACATCAACGGACTTTAAGTCAGGTAACTGATGTAAATGTTGCACATGCTGATGAAATACAGGTTTTAGTCAAATACTTGCTGAGAAATCTGATGAGTTTAGATCTCAGAAGGATAAATGATAATGAGAACAGCGAAAAAAAACCTTCAAATATTGAATATGATCTGGACCATCAAGCTTCTTTGTATTTACTAATAGTTCTATTGACAGGTAGACCTCAATTATTAATATCCGAAGATTTAAAGAAGAGTTACCTGTGCTATCGGTATCCACTGGAATTCACACCTACTCGTAGTAAAGCTCAAGAAAGCTGGGACTCTAAACTATATGCAGAAAATAGTTCCATCCTTCATCTTATCTACCCTACCGTTATTGGTGATATACACTATTATCTATTACATGACATAAGCATAAAGGATCTAGAAGAAATTAGAAACAAGGCTAATGAAAATTTAAAAGCTCTAAATAAGAAAAGCAAAACTAGATTAACTATTAATAAAATTAAGAATTATTTAGAGCACTTCCTTATACACAGTGGACGAGATCACGCTTTAATCAATGTCCTAATTAGTAAACCAATACACCATTCTTCGGCACTTCCTTATTTCAATGTTAGCCAACTAGATTTATTCCTTTGCCAGGACGACTTTAATGAGCATTTGTATGAAATAACATTTGATAAGGTCAACGATGAATCAAAAAAAAATCAGGAATATCTATTTTTTAAATTACCTGATGATAGAGAAATAAATTACTGGGACAAACAGATAGGTAGTGTTTTAGCCGTACAAGAAGGCCGCTTAACATCTATAGTTAGCGATTTAATCACTCGGATCAATTCTTCATTGCTAGATAGGAATACCCTAAACTCTAGATCTATAGTTGACCTACATAATACCTTTACTGATTACTTATATATTTTGCTATCGGTTTCAAGTGGTTATCGTCCAGTGCGTGAACCTTTTGGTAGGCTTATAGATATAGATGTTAGAACCAAGAAATATTTCATCAGCGACAAGGAAAACCGCCAACATACTCGAGGTAGATATATTTATCTACCTGATATAGCAAATCATCAGATTGAGCAGTACATCAAGTATTTAAAGACAAATGTCTTTATTTTAAATAATCTAGATAATAGTCTATGCGATATTTATTCAAATATTCTTGCTAGCAATATTGGACTTATCAGTTATCTAAAGCTGGATGAAAAAACTAATACTATTACTGAAGTCAGTCTCACTCAAACATTTATTCAAGAAAGACTATCTAGGATTTTAGAGTTACCGTCAAACTGGCATCGTCATTTTATACGCTCATATAAAAGCCCAGAAGTTGGAATCTTTTCTGCTAAAAGCAGTTCATCATTATCTGATAGTTTTGGTCATGATGTTATTGGAGCTTGGATGGGGCATGCTGATGAACTTGGTTTCGATTACTACGATAAGCATAGTGGTCTTAAAAGAAGTGAGTTGCGCAGGTTTGCTTATGAGCTTAATAAAATACTTGAGTATAACGGCTTTAAAATTATCTATTTGGAGAATAATTAATGGCTCAGCGTAAATCAGGTATCAAGGAGCGTGCAGAGAATAGAAGCAAAGAAACCTTAAAGCGTAAAAACTTGTCTAAACGAATAGTTAGAGAGTCTATAGATTTTGACAAAATTATTGCATCAAATGATCCTCAAACAATATTTAATGCTATGTGGGAGCAGCTTGATAAAAGATTATTAGAAAACAAACATTTTCAGGGCTATCTTGGTTATGTAGAAGGATATAACGAAGCAGTAAAGTGCTGTCAAGATTATATTGAAAATAAGGACATTGATATTGGTTTTCCAAAGCTTATTGTTACCTCATACCGTCCAAAGTCTTTTAGAAATGAAGTAACCTTTTCTGAAAACCAACAAATATTAGATTTTTATTTGTATTGGATAGATGGTATAGCTAGCAAAGCTTATGAGCTTACTATCACAGATTTAATGCTATCGTTAATTTTCCATAGTGCTGTATTAAAAAAGCCAATATTACAAACGCTTATATCTCGCATCAGTGACAAATCATTAACTATAGAAAGCATATTTGAACTGCCTGTGACAACACTCATTATTGATGACGATAGCTACCATACTAACACTTACAACGATTCAACAGCTGTACATGAAGTAAAAGTCTTTTTATCGCCATTAACGAGCTATTTAATTAAGCTCTATAACAAAAAGGGCAAGACTAAAAAGGTATCGCTTAGTACTGATATTCATAAGCTATACCAAACATTGCAGATGACTAAATCTCTTAGTCAAAACCAACTATCTATGACTTTAAAGAAGTTTTTAATAGGTGCAGTCTATGTTTTAGAAGATTATCTATTTTTAGATCTGCCAGAACATACTTGGTATCTATTAATTGGTTGGGACTCTACCTATGGTCTGTCAACAGCCAATTGGCAGTCTCTAATCTTTAACATATCTCATGAGACCCTTGCCAATGTAACTACTAGCATTGAGTATCATAACGATGTCGTTGTAGAGCCTAGAAAAGCTAACCCTACTATCACTGTCGAGATTGCTAAGCTATTCAAAAAGAATAAAGATGAAAAAATCTCAATGACTACATTCTCAGCTGGCCTCAAACAGCTATATGAACGTTTATCCACGAGCGATGCTCCTTTAAGTGAGATCGCAATTGTAGGTTGGTTACTGACGAAAACAGTAACTTGCAAAAAAGTAAGTAGTGTTCAGACTTACAGCGGCACTATTACGAATCGATGGTTATCTCTGACGCAGGGTGTTGCTCTTGAGGAGCACACTGAAGAGGATTATATTCAATTTTATAGCGAACTTATTGAACTTGGGAAGTCAAAAGACGCTAAGAATACTATTGCTACTCGTATTGATGAGATTCATGAATATTTAGTTAATCAACATAATATTGAACCTATTGCACCTCTTTCGTCTACCAAGAGAGCACATCATAGGACAGGTTATCTTTCAGAAACTATGTTTCAGGCTATTCTTAGCAGTGCTGACAATCTTGAAATGACTAAAGATGAGCTAGAAGCGGTAAAGCTCGCTCTGATTTTAGGTCAACGCTGTGGACTTAGAATAGGTGAGATAGTTAAGATTAGATTAAAAGATGTGGCTATAACTTCAGCTTATCTAGAGGTGCGTGACAACAAATATGGTAATAATAAAACGGGTTCTGCATTAAGACGGACGTTGTTAGAACAACTTTTGACAGATTCAGATATGTTGTTTTTTAGAAAAGTCGAGCTTATTCGTGGTGAGGGTAAAGGTGACACCTTAATCGCTAACCAAGCGGGTATGGCTTATCGTGCCAGTGATTTATCTAAAATTTTATCTCAGTTAATTAAAACTGTTACAGGACTTCCTCATCTTACGACTCATCATCTAAGACACAGCTTTTTGACTAATTTTCAATTAATGTCATTTATGTATGACCAAGCTAATAATTTTAAGGGACACAAATGTACTCAGGCTTTAAAAGACCTATTACCTTATGACGAAGAAAAGTCTTGTGAAATATTAGCTTATATTGAGACATCACTACAATACAAAAAAATCTATGCCTTAGCAGGGGTTGCTGGTCATGCCAGTCCTAGTACCACTTTTGAATCTTATGTTCATTTGACTGACATTCAGATTGGATTGTTACTTTGGCATATGGATTACCACCTAACGTCTAAACACCATGAATTAATAAGCATTCCTAGACGTTTGAAAAAGCAGTTAGCCGCTTCACCTGTTGCAGTTAATGACTATCTGCTTAACAAGCTCAAACTTAAACCACTGCCTAAACCAAAACATAGTAAACGACTAAAGAGAGCAGATAAAAAATCTACAAAGCCAAAAAGATACTCATTCGATGAAGTTCGTCAGATTCTAGAGGTACATAATAGAGAGGAAGATTTCAAGGAAAAAATGGATGTTTATAAACTTGATCAAAATACTTTTGAAATGTGGCTTGAGAATGCTAGACGGCTCAGAAACGATTCTGCGTTTAAAACCACACACGGTAATTCCAGATTGTTTGCCTCTGATGATAACAGGAGTTTATTACCAGTTCTCGATAGGTATGCTGAAGACAACCACATGCTCATGCAGATGACCAATAAATTTCGTGACTTATATAAGATAAAAGACAATCGAGAACCTATGCTTCAGTTTGTAGGGCTTACGCTTACGAACTCTCAATACTACAAAAATCATATTAGTTTTAATGAAGCTCTGGATCTATATAGTTATATACAAATACTGAGACAACTAGTCTTAAAGAAGAATATTAATTTAAAAATATACCATTATGCACAAGCTAAAGATGACGATAAAAAGGAATGGCAACCTGTAATGAAATTACTTGCCTCATCTCAAATAAAAAATTGTAATGTAGCAGATAAATTGAACGGCAACGTATACAAAAAGAAGATCCGTGCTGAATTATCACTATCTAGCCAAACTGAGCAGACTAGGCTTAATAATAGAGAGAAATCAAATCTCCCAATCAAGCAATGGACCGTTAGAACTTTACAAATTTTCTGTCATTACGCTTTCATTATGATAGGGCAAAGAATTAATTTAGGAGATCACAAGCCATGAATCTGTCAGCAAAGTCTATCAGCATTAACAATAGCACTAAAATTAGTCTTCATCCGTTGGCTAGCCAACTAAATAAGCTAATAGTGAAAGCCTACTTAATTGGTGGTCAAGAAGCCTATATTAAATCTATGCATACTAAGTTTGATTGTTATAACAGTGTACCTATTCATAATGTATCGTTAGTGAATAATGATGTGAATGAGTATTTACTCATTGGTGGTTGTTTTTTACCTGTATTTAACCTAAAAGATCTTAATAACAACAACACTATTTTCTTAAGTTATAAAACCTCTAAAAAAGACTCTAAGCCTGAGCATAAGAAACAAGTTAAGAAAGAATTTGATCAGGATGTGATTGACTTTATATACATGGACTTTATCCGAGCAATATCAATACTCTCGTTAGCTAAACCTGGGCTTATGTATCCAAGTCTTAAAACAATAACGCAAGAGTATAAAAGTCAGATATGGAGTGAAATATTCAATAGGGAATCAAAAACCCCAAAAGATTACATTTTATTAAATAACGTCGCCGATCTGCTTGATACAACACGTGGCACATTGAATAGTCATACTAAACTAAAGAAGTAGCGGTTAGTTCTTTCCGCTATGCCTGATTAGAAACAGAGCTATCTCACTAAGCTTAGAGTAACAAGCTAGACAACCTTAATCCTCGAATTGGAACACAAGCGATCTAATGCGAGGACTTATTCAGGATTGGATAGCGATATATCTACTTCTAGGAGTCATTAAAGAGATGATTTATGAGAGAGATACAAAGGGATGTATTCACAACCGTATTAAAACTTAATAGCTCTGCCTAACCACGCTACCAACTCACGGGCAGGAGCCTGACTCAAACACTGCGGACAATTAATATAGGTCATTATGCAGTCATTTAAATCAGTCAACATATGTAGTAATAACCCTAAACCAATTACCTTATAGGGCTTTGGTAAAAACAACATGCCCGCATATACTGCCATCGCATAATAAGTATGTAGCGGATGGAAATTAATACTACAACGATTGGGCGAAAAGATAGGTGTCGCTAGCAGATGATCTAAATCAACTAGCATGGTTGCTAATAGGATCAAATAAACTCGCTTATAGTCACTACGAAAAAACATATAGGCGATGATAAACGGCATACCAAAGTGTAGAAAATAATGGATAACGGTTTGAGTCATCGCTTTTTCCGATTTAAGAGGGTGTTTTAGAAAGTGTTCTAAGAGTATCATACACGATCTGAGGTATACCTTCACACCTGAAAGACAGGCGCGAATCCACCACCTGGCATACGGAAGTTGGTCATCTGACCGTGATAAACACGCGCAGCAGGTAACATGCTAATCTACCGTTGAGAGACGCCAGTAAACGGTAACTCGGTCTGGTAATGAGGAACGAGTAAACATGCAACTGTATTTATTGCTATGGCTATTTTTGGAGGAATTATGACTCTTGTAAACCAATCGTGCCGAGCAGCAGCGTTAGCTGTGCTTGCCCTGATGGTGTGGAGCGTAAGTTTCTTTCTCCATTTTTTTTGGGAGATGGCACAGGTACCGTTCTTCTCAGGCATGGCAGAAGCGAGCCACTGGGAGGTGGTCTGGCTTTGTACACGTGCGACCTTCGGTGATGCCAATATTGCCTTTGGCGCCTACGTGCTTGGGGCGTTGTTTGTAAAAGACTGGTTCTGGATTTCAAAGCAGTGGCTTCTGTCGACTTTATCGATATACCTTGGCGTTGGCCTGATTGTGACAATACTCTTTGAATACTGGGCAACTGGAGCTGGCCAAAGGTGGAATTATAGTGGTCTGATGCCTGATGTTCCGTTACTAAGCATAGGTGCGTTGCCGCTCTTTCAGTGGATGGTCATTCCGATAATATTAATCTACGCTGTCAAATGGATGTTCCTTGGGTGGCTGGTTTCGAAGCGTACCGAACGCGAGTAGATCGAGTAAAGACAACCACATTCTCTCAAAGCGCTTCCGGAACAGTCAACATCCATGTCCTGACCTGACCTGACCTGAGGTATGAAACTCTGCTCGATATATCGTTGAGAGGGCGTTTAGCTAATTTGAAAGGGGTTTTTTACCACTCATGATCTGAAGAACAAAGGTTCCGGATACTGTAATCAATAGGAAACCGTGGAAAGCCTCCATAGCAGTCATGAATCGTAGATGTCCGTTGGGCATGAGATCGCCTCGCCCAAGCGTTGTGAAGTTGACTAGCGAAAAGTAAAAGTAGTCCATAAAATTAAGAGAGCTACCATCGCTAGATGAGGACGATACGAGGTTACCGACCTCAAGGTCGTGCACAGCAAACCAGAAGCCAGCAGCGTAGAGCAACGCCTCGAACGTATGGGCAAGTACGATTGAGCCGACTGCGACCCCAAGACAGTGTCCTAGACGGCGAGACGGCGTCACAAACTGTGACGAGAACTTTAACGCGCCGTAATGTATTGTCGTGCAGACAGCGATCAGAATCGCTGCCATTATGATTGCCAGAACCACTTTTTACCCTCTTCAAGAAAGTCATGTTATAGTCGAAGGAACGGCACAGATTACCACGCTCTATCTATCAACTGTAGTTGTTTCTTCCTATCGGTGTAAGCACAATAAGCCAGAAAAACTTATGCCCGTTTCGCCTCATAAGATAACGTATCCCTTTTATTCAGTATCGGATATAGTAATCCTAAGCCAATTATTTTGATGCAGAAAGTAATGAATAAAGAGTTGAATCATCATTTTTCCAGTTCAGCATGATATTTTGATTATTGCATTAGTACTTAGAATAATCCAAATAGTAAACACTGCTTAAAAGCCAAACCCAAATGATCACACTTGGAAAACAGGCGCAAATCCACCCCCTGGTGTGCGAAAATTAGTCGCTTGACCTTGATAGATACGCCCAGCAGTTAGTAACAGCTGTCCTGCATAGGTATAAAGACGTATATCTACTTTTTTGGTCGTCACAACATCATCGATTTTTATTGATCGCTCTGTAGCAGGTATAAAGGTCTGTGCAATATAATCCTCATCCAGAATGTTCTCAAAAACGCGTCGAGTGAGCTTGCTACCGCGATAGACGCCTTTGCTTCCATATCCAGCAACTGGCTTAAAAAACAATTGTCCCCGAGTACGCCATAACTCTGCTGCATCCTCTTTTATAACCATTTTGGTAGTTGGCACTGCCCTTTCTAGACATTTTGCATCATCATTATCTAGTCCCCACGACTGCAAAGTTTGCGGATCGGATAGTAAGGCTAAGTTGCGCTTATTCGCAAATATAGCATGGACATGAGGATTAGGCGTTACTACTACCGCACCCTCTAGATAGGCACTTTTAAGCACGGCGTGGTTAGGGTTTTCAAATGCAAAGTCGACCAACCGATTATAGATCATATCAATGGGCTTACCATGCGCTGTCAGCTTGCCATCAACATAGTTAATTTCAGACGGATCAAGTATAACGGTATCAATGCCCTTAGCTTGAAGTAGTCGGCAAGCCAGCTGAAACTCTAAATACATGAACTGACTTTTGGGATCATTATCGATAATAGCTATGCGATTAGGCATGGCAGTAGCCGATTGTCGCTGCCACTCTTGTATGAACATGTTAGTGACGGCTTCTTCAAAGCCATCAAGCATTTTAGTAGTATCAGCACTTTGCTCGGAAGGGTGGCAGCATTGTTTTTGTGCGCGGGCAAGTGCTACGTTTAAAAATGCGCCTCCAGCGTTAGTATTGATCTCAATAAGTTGAGGGCTATCGCTACCTAAGTGAAAGTCATAACCCATAAAGGCTCCTATTGGCCCTGGATCGAAAGCAGCAATTTTGGGTGCCCATGACAATACTTGCTGTTGGTAAGATGGAAGTCTAGCAGCCGACTCAATAGCTGCGACAATTCGCACCATTGTCTCTATCTCTGTTTTGGGGACAAACACCGGTGTTGCTGAAAAAATTTTATTAAGCTCATTAGCTCCTATTGGGTTGTCTCTAGTGTCTGACAATTGATTTTGAAGGCTAGTATTAAGTACTTTACGATCTAAAGTACGGCAATAGCACTCTTTATTAAGTTGATCTGCAAGATTGTCATTCACTTTATCTTGGTTATTGCTTAGGTGTTCCATTTAAATCTCATTACTAAGTTTAGTGGGTATGCTGATAAGGTTTAGAAGACAGCCAAAGTAAAAAAGGTATTTGAAATGTTTAAGATAAGGTTGTTTTTATAGTTGTTTTATAAAATAGTCATTGTGCGCCATAGCTACTTTGCGAGGTTAAACAGTTTTATGCTCTTCTTTGATTAGCACTTTTGCTAAAAACAAACCTAACTCGAACAGTAGCCACATCGGAATCGCTAGCAATAGCATTGAGACACCATCGGGTGGTGTAACTACAGCTGCCACAGCAAAACAACCAACAATGATATATCGGCGCTTACTCTCTAGACTCTGAGTGGATACGATACCGACCATTATCAATAGTAAAGTAACCACTGGAATCTCAAAAGTCAGTCCAAACACCATAAACAACTTGAGTGCAAAGCTCAGATAACTATCAATATCGGTCATAGGTATGACATTCTGCGGAGCGAATAGGATAAAGAACTTTAATACGCCTTTGAGTACCACAAAGTAGGCAAAGGCAACACCCGTATAAAATAGAAATATCGAAGAAAACAGCACAGGAATGGCAATTTTCTTCTCTTTTTTATATAAGCCAGAAGCTATAAATGACCAAATTTGATACAGAATATAAGGCATCACTACAAATGCAGCAACGAAAATTGTCAAGCGAATAGGTGCCATAAAGTTTGAGGTAATGTCAGTGGCAATCATAGTCGAGTTCGCAGGCAACTGTGCAACTAGAGGGTCTGATAAAAGGTTGTAGAGTTCACGCGAAAACCCTACCAATGCTAAGAAAACAATCAAAACGGCTACGCATATTTTGATGAGATGCTTGCGTAGTTCAATCAAGTGTTCAGTAATAGGCATATCACTGAGCGCATTCAGCACATTATCAGCCTCATCACTATGGGCAGTGTCTGGGGCTTTAATATTTGTATCCGCTAACTTTTTTTGTCGATTTTTTTGGCGTTTAAATAAGCTCATTCATTCACCTTTTCTATAGGTGAAGAAGAAATATTTGGCTGATGAGGATCGGTTGGTTGATGTGAAGCGTCTAAGCTTTGATTCTGCGAGTCTTCAAACTTTTGCATACTACCGCGCATCTCTGCTAGTTCACGCTTCATATCTGACTCAGTCTGACGGATTTTTGCAAGCTCATTTTGCATTTGTTGGCGCGTTTCAGCCAGATCAAGCTCAGCTTCTATTTCAGACTGTAAAATGGATACTGTACGGCGCAGTTTGGCATACCATTGCCCAGCCGTACGTGCGGCCTGCGGCAGTTTTTCTGGGCCCAATACGATTAAGGCTATGACGCCAAACAAGAGTAACTCGGAAAACCCGATATCAAACATAACAGACAAATATATTAATTAATAGGCTATTGAGTATCGCCATCTATAGCGGCGCATTTCATACTTTCTGCTTATTATCAGTGGTAGCAGGGTTGATTTCTATATCATCAGCCTGTGTATTTGAGTCAGTATCTGGTACTGGCAGATTGCCTTCATGACTAAGTGCGCGGTTTTTGCGAGTATGCTCGGTCTCTTCATCTTTTACCGCTTCTTTAAAGCCCTTTACCGCACCGCCTAAATCTTTACCCGCGTTTTTGAGCTTAGCGGTACCAAATACAACCACTACGACTACTAACAAAATCAGCCAATGTGTAATAGAAAAACTACCCATAACGATATCCTTATTTTTAAATTCTAATAAAACCCGTATTGGGCATTACGTTTTGACAATTTTTCCTAACATTCATATCACAAGTCCAACCTACGTAGTCTAAGCGCGTTAACAATCACCGAGAATGACGACAAGCTCATAGCTGCCGCTGCTATCATTGGACTAAGTAGAAGCCCAAATACGGGATAGAGCACACCTGCGGCAATTGGGACACCAAGTGCATTGTAAATAAAGGCAAAAAACAGGTTCTGTCTGATATTGCGCATGGTGGCGTGGCTAAGCTTATAAGCTTTAGCAATGCCCATTAAATCACCTTTTAGCAGGGTAATACCCGCACTCTCCATCGCCACATCGGTACCCGTTCCCATAGCGATACCAACATTAGCCTGCGCTAGTGCGGGCGCATCGTTGATACCGTCACCTGCCATTGCTACCAATTTACCGCTATCTTGCATCTCTTTGACGATACGGTTTTTGTCCTCTGGTGAGACGTCGGCATGGACTTCATCGATACCTAATTTATTGGCGACTGCCTGCGCGGTTTTTTCGTTATCACCCGTTAGCATGACGACTTTTAGTCCCGCGTCATGAAGCAGTGAAATAGCCTCTTTGGTGCTTGGTTTAATAGGGTCAGCAACTGAAATAATACCAGCAGCTTTACCATCTATAGCCACAAACATTACCGTTTCACCGTCTTTTCTACGGACATCAGCTTTAATGGACAGCTCATTATCAAAACTATTTAGGCTTTCCATAAGCTTAGAGTTACCAATAGCGACTTTCTTACCATCGACCACGGCTTGTACGCCTTCGCCAGTAGTCGAATTAAAGTCAGTAGCTTTAGGAATAATGAGTGATCTTTCTTGAGCCGCTCTAACGATAGCTTCTGCTAAAGGATGCTCGCTTGCACTTTCTACTGCGGCTACCAATGCGAGGAACTCGTCTTCATCTTGACCTACCTGCGCGTCAATTGCAGTAAGCTCGGGCTTACCAGCGGTCAGTGTTCCGGTCTTGTCGACGACAATAGTATCGACTTTTTCCATACTCTCTAACGCTTCAGCATTTTTGATAAGCACGCCATTCTGAGCACCCTTGCCAGTACCGACCATAATCGACATAGGTGTGGCGAGTCCTAAAGCACAAGGGCAAGCGATGATTAACACTGCAATAGCGTTGACCAGTGCAAAGGCCATAGCGGGCTCAGGGCCGAATATCGCCCAGACAATAAAGGTAATGACGGAGCAGATAAGCACGATCGGTACGAACCACCCAGCTACCTTATCTACCAATTTCTGTATAGGTGCGCGGCTACGCTGAGCTTCGGCAACCATTTGTACAATTTTGGATAATACCGAATCTGCTCCAACATTGACCGCTTCGACCAATAGCGTTCCAGTGCCATTTACCGTACCGCCAGTAACCGTATCTCCTTGTGCTTTTGACACAGGGATTGGCTCACCCGTTACCATTGATTCATCAACATTACTATTGCCATCGATCACTGTACCATCTACGGGTAGTTTCTCACCCGGTTTAACCCGTAGCTTATCGCCAGTGACGACCTCATCAAGCGAGACTTCGACTTCGTTGCCATTTTCATCGACACGTCTTGCAGTCGGCGGTGCGAGCTCAAGCAATGCTCGAATCGCGCCTGAAGTTTGACTTCTGGCTTTGAGCTCTAATACTTGACCCAAAAGTACTAAGGTTACAATGACAGCTGCCGCTTCGTAATACACACCGACTTGACCATTAGCGTCTCTGAAACTGTCTGGGAAAATATTGGGAAAAAAGGTCGCGACAATACTAAAAATATAAGCAGCGCCTACGCCTATCGCAATCAAAGTAAACATATTGAGATTGCGGCTTTTTATAGACTGCCAACCACGGACAAAAAACGGGGCGGCGCCCCAAAGCACGACAGGGGTCGCAAGCACTAACTCAGCCCATTGTAAGATCTGTGATGAGATACCATACTGACTGAAATTAACTACGTTTACGTCAAACATACCGCTCATCACATATATTAATAGCGGTACAGTCAGTACTGTACAAACCCAGAATCGACGAGTCATATCATCGAGCTCTGAGGTATCTTCTTCACCGATAGTAAGCGTTTCAGGCTCAAGTGCCATGCCGCATATTGGACAGCCACTATTCTCAACATCTCTGACTTCAGGGTGCATAGGACAGGTGTAGACCGTGCCATCATAATCAGCAGGAACTTTGTCGTATTTACCGCCTTTGATAGATTTTACATCAGTGCTGTTAGAAGTATCCTTTCCATGACAGTGTGCATGACTGTCTTCATCAGTAACCTCGTTCTCAGGTTTGAGAAACATACCGCATATTGGGCAATCGCTTTTTTCCACATCTCTCACTTCTGGATGCATAGGACAGGTATAAACGGTTCCGCTATAATTTTCAGGTACTTTGTCGTAATTACTCTCTTTAGTAGGATGGGCATCGGTATTTGACATGCTATGGCAGCTTGCATGGTCATCTTTCATTGCTACCATCTCGGCAACAGTGTCTTCAGGTTTAAGAGACATTTTGCATATGGGACAGCCTCTATCTGTAATGTCTCTGACTTCCGGATGCATCGGACAGGTATAAATGGTTCCACTGTAGCAAGTTGGCACCTTATCGTAAGTGGTATCTTTATTAGATTCTATGCCTGTATTCGCTGTACTGTCACAGCAATCAGGGGCTTCGCTGTCCGAAGTATTTTTTGTCGTATCGTGTTTCATGACTATGTTCCCGTTATTGATTGCAATGATAGTTTAGGGCTAAGTCGCTAGCTTTTGATCCCATTCAAGATTGGTGCACTGTTCGTCTTTCTCAGCATAGCTGACCTATCTGAGCCGAAGATTCAATGGCTACGCTAGACTCATCCTGCTTTAGCAAACCAGCGATATAGCGGTACAAACACAATCGCAAAATACCAACCATAAAGATAGGATTCGACAAATCCAATTAGGAAACCTGACCATGTCAGCCATTCAAAACCAGGTAGCAGCGGTGCCCAAGCCTCATGCATGCTTATCTGCTCAGGTGCGAGTAGGCCAAAGCCTATGCACAAGAGATAGCTAATGAGCAGAAACAGAGAAACGCTATTGCCCACAGGACCAATTCTTAAAGTATTCGCTTTTGAATTCAATTCGTTCATCTTGACTCTCCTTGGTGGATGCTATACACCGCTTTCGTCACTACCAAACAACGGTATGGTATATGACCCGAGCATCCGAGCCAGAAAGCTTTGCGCAATAATTATAGAAAATTACATCAGTAGAGCATTAAAACCGGTCGTCAAACAGTCTCCATATACTTGATGCAAGTACGTCGCAGCACCGCCAGCTGACGGGTAAGCGTTAGAGATTTTGATATAGGAGTAAGCACTAAAAGAGACAACAATTGCAGCAGCCAGAAGGCCAGTAGGGAAAGTGAACCATGCATACTCAGCCTTTTATTGCTTTTTCATGAGCAATGTTTTGATTCTGTAGTGAAAGTAGCTTTGAATAAAAAGACCTATATGCTTAAGTCTATCATTTGATAGACCATTATTTTATTTGTTTAAAATATTCCTATCAGTATAGATCGTTATTCAAGCTCATCAATCAATTGCTTCATCTCAGCGATTTCACGCTTTTGCGCTTTAATAATATCGTCAGCAAGCTTTTGTACACGCGGATCTTCAATATCAGCGCGACTACTAGTGAGAATGGCAATCGAGTGATGGGGTATCATCGCTTGCATCCAATCGACTTGATCGACAGTTGCTTGTGATCTAACACCCCAAATACCAACAGCAAACATCAATACGCTTAGACCATAGATCATTAAATTGACTTTGGTCTTCTTATACATATTCGTCATAAATGCCAACATGACCACTGCCATACCGGCACCCATGTAGAGCGCCATGTAAGCTCGGGTTTCACTAAAATAAATATGATCCCATTCATAAGTATTGAAATACATCATGATGTACATCACAATCGTAGACGTCACAATCATCAGAGTGAACTTTACATAAGGGTTCATGCCCTGTTGATGATCCATGGTGTTTTGATCTGAAGCATTCATAGTATATCCCCTATTATTTTAATAATATTAGAACCAGAATTTGACCCCCGCAGTCAAACTACTGCTATCAACCGATTCATTTTCTTGACGTCGTTGACCACGAGCCTTGCCAAGCGCTGTCTCATAACTCACACCCACATAAGGGGCTAGCTGGCGACTGAACGTCTCATAAGTCAGCCTAACCTCGGCTTCCATTTCATTAAAGCCCTTGGTAATGCCATTATCATGGTCATCTTTACTAAAGGCAGTCAGTCCCACCTCCGGTATGACCACCCAATGCTGATCCAAACGCCATTCGTACTCTGCGCCTAAATCAAGACGAAGTTGACCATCGGTATATAAATAGGCTCTCGCATCTGTTTCGATAAAATACGGCGCGGTACCGACAATACCTGCCATAAGGGCAGCGTTATCGTTTTCAGTATCGTAAGCGACACCAGCTTCACCATTCCAGAAAATGCTCAGTGGTTTCCAATAAGCAAGCGAGCTCAAGCTATCGATTTCTTTATCATCTTTAGTCTGAGCACTACCTTCCGTGCGTAGCCTGATACGATTACTGTCAGTACCATACCAACCCGTCGCCTCGAAGTTGATTTGATCCTCATCAAACTGATAGCCCAAGTCGTCTACTGATACTCCCCATAATGGCATGCTGCCCATCATCATTGGCTTACCATACTGCCCGTAGGGAACCCCATTTGAATAGTCTGGACTACGAGCATCGGCTGGCGGCTGCCCGCCTTGCATCCCAGACATATCCATGCCGCTGTGATCCATGCCTGACATATCCATACCGCTGTGATCCATACCAGACATATCGCCCGACATGTCCATGCCACTGTGATCCATACCAGACATGTCGCCCGACATACTCATACCGCTATGATCCATATCAGACATATCGCCCGACATGTCCATGCCACTGTGATCCATACCAGACATATCGCCCGACATATCCATGCCGCTGTGATCCATATCAGACATATCGCCTGACATGTCAATGCCACTGTGGTCCATACCAGACATATCGCCTGACATATCCATACCGCTATGATCCATACCAGACATATCAGCAGCCGTTGCAAACGATGATGTGAGCAAGACTAGCGATGACAAACCAATGAATGGCAGATTTTTCTTAGATATTTTCATAATAAGCCTCATATTCGAAGGTTTGTTAAACGACGGCAACTTCTCTGAACATACCGGCTTCCATGTGATAAAGCAGATGGCAATGCCATGCCCATCGTCCAACTTCACCCGTCACATCGAAGCTAATCTTTTGCGCTGGCTGCACCACAATCGTATGCTTACGTACCTGAAAGTCTCCAGATGGGGTTCGCAAGTCGCTCCACATACCATGCAGGTGCATCGGATGGTTCATCATGGTGTCATTGACTAAGGTAATGCGTACGCGCTCGTTAGGTTTAATATTGACAGGCGTTGCATCCTTAAACATGACACCATCTAACGCCCAAATATAGCGTTCCATATTGCCAGTCAAATGTAATTCGATCTCTCTAGTAGGTTTGCGCTGCTCTGCCAGTACTTGCTCATCCACGGAGCGCAATTGGTCATAAGTCAACACCTTTCTATTAATATCACGCAGGTTAATACCGGGGTCATCGAGGTTCATACGTGGACTGTCGACACGCATATCAGATTTAAAGTCGTACTCGGTCTTAGCGTGCTTTGCTTTGTAGCCTTTGTCACCCATAGCCCCCATCATATCAGCCATGGTCAGCCATTCGATCTTATCCATAGCAGGTATTGCAGCACGAGCGCCTTTTTTGGTCGCAAGCGTGGTCGCGACATAGCCCGAACGATCAATGTTTTGGGCAAATATGGTATGTGCATCTTTGGTCGGCGTGACGATGACATCATAAGTCTCAGCCACCCCAATGCGGAAATCATCAACATCGACAGGCGCGACATCATTACCATCCGTTGAGACGACTGTCATCTTCAGACCCGGTATACGCACATCGAATATCGTCTGCGCCGAGCCATTGATAAAGCGCAGTTTGACGGGCTGTCCCGCTTTCACTAGCTGTGTCCAATTGGCGGCGGTGGTTTTACCATTCATAAGGTAAGTGAATGTCTTCTCACCAGACAGATCCGTAAAATCTGTCGGCATCATGCGCATCTTATTCCACATTTTGCGCTTGTCATAAGCGGCTTCTAAATCTGTTGCGGCAATATCAGACAATAGCTTTTTAAAATCTGGCAAGTGGTAGTTATCAAAGTCAGCGCGCTGCTTTAATAGCTTTAGCAAGTTATGCGGATCACGATGTGTCCAATCACTCAATAAAATCACGTGATCTTCGGCGACTGGATGACGTTCGCGGCCTTTAGGCTCAATGACGATAGCGCCGCGCATTCCAGTTTGCTCTTGAAAGCCAGTATGGGAGTGATACCAATACGTACCCGATTGAATGAGTTTGAATTTATAGGTAAAGGTACTGTTCGCAGGAATACCATCAAAGCTGATACCTGGCACCCCATCCATCTCAAATGGGACGAGCAAGCCATGCCAGTGAATAGAGGTCGACTCATTCATCTGGTTATGGACACGGATGGTCACGGTATCGCCTTCTTGCATCTTTAGCGTTGGCGCTGGCAGCGAGTCATTGATGAGGGTTGCCATACTCGACTTGCCATTGACAGTAACGGGCTTCTTGCTGACATACAGGTCAAACTCATTACCGGTTAGGATAGGTACGATATGGTCAGATTTATCACTGTTGACGGCTACGTTTTGTTGACCTTTACCGAGCGCACTATTGGCAATAGATGGCAGTGTGGATAGCATGGATGCCCCTAATAGAGTAGAGGACCCTGTCAAAAAACGCCTGCGGTTAAGCATATTCTTGTTCATAATTATTTACCTAACTTAATCCATGAAATGGGAGTTGAGTCTATATATTTATCAGTCAAGCTTATGTCTTCGACAGCCCATTAGTAGAGCTGGATAAGCTATTTAAACGTCACTCAAACTATAATTGCTGCTGCGGTGACTCAATGGTTGCATAAATGGCTGTTGAGCCATCTTTGTTAAGCTGCATCACTTTATACGGCATAAATTTATCTTGATATTCCATACCAGGGCTACCAACTGGCATCCCAGGTACGGCAAGACCGATCGCATCACTTGGTGGGTTTTTTAGGAACTGTGCCATATATTTGGCAGGGACATGACCTTCAAATACGTAGCCGTCAGTAGTGACAGCGGTATGACAAGAGCGCATCTGCTGCGGTACGCTGTAGCGCTCTTTAAACAAGGACAAATCTTCGACGTTCTGTGCGGTTGCATTTAGGCCATGACCTTCGGCATAACCGACCCATTCTTTACAGCAGCCACAATTGGCATCTTTATAAACGGTGACTGAGATATTTTTTAGGATAGTTGGCTGGGTGTCTGAATGAGCACTGACAGGCATTATTTCCGCTTTTGGTTGCTCTGTTTGCGCGGTTTGCGTAGCGGTAGTTGGCTCAGTCGCTGGTGTTGAGTCAGCAGCAGCGTTAGGTTGACTACAAGCCGCTAATAATAGTGAAGATGTCATCATCACTAAAAGAACACGACCAGATAACCGGTTGTGTTCACTAGAAAATATATTGGTATAGCGTCTCATAAAATCACTCCTGAGCATTTATCTGACGATCAAATTTATAAAAATTAAAGCCGTAACACTGACCAAAGTGGTATTGGTAAAGCTTAAAACTCAAATCGCAAAAGGCAGCACTCTTGAGTACTGCATTTCTTACGAATAATCAATGTTGCATGCCGGATCCATCACCAGACATATCCATCTCACCATCAAATGACATGTCCAACACATCATCGTCTATCCTAGTCGTTAGCATGGTGTACTGATTTTCATCTAAGTCAGGTAACGATCTGATAAAAGCAACCATTGCCCACATTCTATCGTCATCGTGCGAAGCGCCCCATGCTGGCATACCTGATGCCATAATGCCGTGTTTGATGGCCCAAAAAGCTTGCTGAGCACCGGCATCGGTCTTATAGCGTTTAACCAAGTCAACATTGGTAAAACTTGGCGGCTTAGGATATAAACTGGCGCTAAAATCAGTGCTTTCCACCCCAGGAGACAAATGACACCCTGCACACATATCTTTGTAATCGGCACCGCCCGAGCTGATCATTTCTGTCTTTTCTAAGTTGGGAACCGTAATGTCCTTACTAGCATTCGCTATTGAACGCGTGCGGGCAGTCTCTAAAAAATTGTAAACTAGCGGACTATGGGCTTGATCAGCGCCGATATTTATCACACCACTAGTCACTACAATAAAAATACCCACAATCGCGACAAAGACGGTAAACAGTATTCCTAGTAAAAACTTCATAGGTTTGTCCTAAAAATCCATTTTTGTTAATATCCAATTACTGCTCGACAAAACCATCTAACAATAATATTGAATTTCTACGATCCACTTCTATAAGATCAATGCCTAAGAGTCACTTTTACTAGTAACACAGTGTTTTTGGTACATCTGTTTCATTTTACCCATATTACTCATCATTGCTTTCATGGCAGGATCATTCATATCCATTTTACTATGATCCATTTTGCCCATCATTTGCATGTGCTTTTGCATTTTTTCACAGTTCATTTGGTCTTTTTCAGCATGCATCTTAGGATCATGCGCCAAAGCTGACGTTGAAACGACTAAAGCTATAGCAGTTGCTACGATTGATTTAGATAGTGACATGGTAAATCCTTATTTGATTGGGTTTGAAGTCGACTAGACTTCAAACTATTAAGTTACTTTAAAGCATACTTTATTGATTCTGACAGAGAGATGACGGCAAGATTACAATTCTGTCATCTTGCTATTTATGGTTTTTAATATTGTTAGCAATCCTTTAGTATGACGTTAACGCTGATATTACTTATCGCTACCATATTTGTTAATGAAGTATTTTTCAGACTGTAGATGTTGATCTTTGTGTTCAATCTCACAAGCCACTCTAGCATCGATATAGCTTTTCATTTGGGCGCTAGAAAGCTGAGCATCGTTATGATCCAAGTTTTTTGCAAAGTCAGTAACCGCATCACAGTTATTGATGATGGACGTACTTATATCAGTAGTGTGCGCGTTAGCAGTGGTAATACCGATAAGTACAGATACCGACAGCAGTACTACTTTTTTGAATGAGCCGTGAATTTTCATATAAAGCCTCTTTTGTAAGTTGTTAGGTGTTTGAGTTATTAGGTCATTAAATTAATGACCTGTAAAAATAATTCATAGCTGCTAGATATTAGGAACGAGCCACTATGTTTCATTCATATAGATTAGCAAAAGAAGACTGACAATCTGATTACGAGCACATGACATTTTTGTCAGTTACAAAACGTTTTTGTCATCTATATTGATTAGGATGTCAAAGAATCATAATCGTATTGAGGGGTTACTATGAAAATACTACTGGTAGAAGATGAGTTGAAACTAGGCGAGTATATAAAAAAAGGTCTGAGTGAAGCTGGGTTTATTGTCGAGCATCACCTAACAGGCCTAGATGGCTATCACGCATTGATGACAGAAGAGTTTAGCGTGATCCTAATGGATGTGATGCTGCCTGATGTTAGTGGCTTTGAGCTGGTGCGCAATTACCGAGCAGCGGGTAAGCAAACACCTGTGCTCTTTCTAACGGCAAAAGATGACTTAAGCGATAAGATAAAAGGGATTGAGATTGGAGGCGATGATTATTTGACTAAACCTTTTGCGTTTGCAGAATTGATCGTCAGAATAAAGAGTCTGTTACGACGCGCCAATCAAGCCGATTATCAAAGTACGATCCTGCAAATAGCAGATCTCAAGATGGATATTGCCAAGCGCACGGTACATAGAGGCGGCAAGCCTATTAAGCTCACGGCAAAAGAGTTTTCCTTACTACAGTTTTTATTAGAGCGCCGAGGTGAAGTGCTACCACGTACCGTGATCGCCTCCCAAGTATGGGATGTGAATTTTGATAACGATACCAATGTGATTGATGTGGCGATCAGACGTCTTCGTATAAAAATAGACGATGGTCATGAGGCAAAGCTCATTCATACTGTGCGCGGCATGGGCTATCGCTTAGAGGCGCTGGCTACTGAGGTCCAAATTGATGCGGACGGAGACGATTCTAAATAGCATGAACCATACACTCAGAAACCGGCGCTGGTCACTGCTATGGCGAACGATTTCCTTATTGACAGTCTTCGTTATTATCTCTCAGGTCATCATCTATGCATGGGTGCAGCGCTCTGTGAGTGGACACTTTGAGCAAATGGACTCAGAGATTATCACCCATGCGGCTTTTAACCTGCGCAAACGCATGATTGATGTTAACGATCACATAGAACCATTCACAGTGTCAAAGTCCCAATCACTCATTAATGACAATCACTTGCATTCCTCTTGGCTAGATTATGATTTAAAAACCTTAGTAGCAGATAAAAAAGGCAAATTATTATCCAGTGACCCTAGTAATTTCATTCATAATTTACCGCCCGATTTTAGCTTGTTATCACTATGGCAGGATCATCACGAGCAGCAGTTTATGATCAAGATAAATAATAGGCATTACCGAGCAATTATTATTCCAAATCAAGAGGTTTTGGCGTTTATTGCATTACCTATCGATGTGCATCATCAATATCTTATCCAGTTTAATCGCCAGCTGAGCTTGATACTCACAGCCATCACCTTGTTGTTGGTTTCAGTAGCGGCATTAAGTGTGTATTGGGGGTTTGCGCCTTTGTCCACTATCGTACAAAAAATGAAAGGCATAAACATCCAAAGGTTAGACGAAAGAGTTGCGGTTGACGATATGCCGTTAGAACTGAGGCCACTAGCAGAATCTTACAATTCAATGATGGTCAAGCTTGAAAGTAACTTTGAGTCTTTGTCTCGGTTTTCAGACAATATTGCCCATGAGCTACGTACGCCAATAGCGACGCTGAGTACACAAACGCAGGTCATGTTAACTAAGCCAAGAGAAGGCGACGAATATATCGAGCAGCTACATCATCAGCATGATACGTTAGAGCAGTTATCCGCCATGATTAACAATATGCTGCTACTGGCAAAAACCCAAAAAGGATTAAGTGACTCGCAAATCAGTCACGTGGATACAGACAGCTTAATCACAAAGCTCGTTGATTACTATGAAATGATTGCAGAAGATCGAGGGATAACTTTTGAGAAATCAGGTAAGTTCGAAAGAGTATTAGGTGATGAAGGCTTATTGCAACGGCTGTTTGCCAACCTGATGTCAAATGCGATTTATTATGCAGCTAGTGATAGTACTATCATGATATCCGCTACCGTCTTCACCTCAACCACCTCACTTAATGTAGCAGAAGACGAGGTTCGACCCTCAAAGCAGCCATGGTTGAGACTAACGATAACCAATCGTTTAGACAAACCGTTAGATCAGAGTCAAGCCGATAAATTATTCGAGCGATTTTATCGTCATGATAAAACTAGCCATAAGTATGCAGGTACAGGGTTGGGATTATCTATCGTGCAGGCTATCGCTAATGCACATAAAGGTACGGTTGGTATCACTATCAAAGATGAGTATTTTTTTGAGGTTACTGTAAGATTATTGATGGCTTAACAAGGTAAATCAAAAGAAGATAAACTCAAAACGTTGTTGTCAAAAACTCAATATCGGAGTATTTGCAAGTGTAGTCCAGAACCGTTTCTTCAATGCATTCGAAAAATCGTTAAGATCTAAACTACGGCTGAAATGCCTGACTGTTTTTTCGAAATTATAGCAGCCCATTTCTACAGTAATTTATTCCGATATTACTTTGATGAGTTAATAATTCGCTTAATCAGTAATTTCTGAAAAATTTAAGTATAAAATACGTACATTAAAACCATAAAAAATGATTGAATTCTATACTTAACTAGTGACCAAAATTGATATTCATGTTGCTATAAACTCCTTTAAAAGACGCTAAACGTCACACCGATAAATCCTTCCTATCCCTTTATTTGTATAGTATGGTAGGTTGTTATACATTAATATAACTTAATGAAATATGGTGGTTCTAGCCTCCGAAGCCGAGGGTCGTGGGTTCGATTCCCGCCGAGCGCACCAATTATGATGTTTACAACCTCGCTCCATCAATTCCTTATTGCTATCCTAAACTGATCTACTCATCAAACCTACATATCAAAATGTTAGCAGTCTTTCTGTGTGCGCATACATATAGTGCTCTCACCTATATAAAACTCACTCTGCGTCTTGTAAATTAGCTGTTAGCTGAGCACGGCTAGGTATACGGTGATAATTAATTACTGGTACCTCACCCAAACGACGCTGACCCTCAGCAATTTTTTTATCAATCGTAATCATCGCCATTTTTTTGCCTTGTTGGCTGATGAGCAAGTGATTTGCCTTACGAGTGACTCGATAATCAGGAAAGTACTGCTTTAATAATGCGGATGTTTTTTGCAGGGCATCATTCGGTACTGTATTTTTTGACTTGGCACTACCGTGCTTTTCGCCTGCTTTTGCCCCGCGCGATTTCGCTACCAACCATAAAATTACGATGATGGCGAACAATATGACAAGCCACCAAATTCCGTCTATCATAAGAAAAAATATCCATTACTAACAAGGGTTGGCTCATGTTAGCAGAATTATCACCAGCGGTAATAGCAGAAGTAAAACTTGCGGCAACATTGTTGGCATCGAAAGAGCGCATTTGCATTCTGACAGGAGCAGGCATTTCAGCAGAAAGTGGTATTCCGACGTTTCGAGATAAGCAAACGGGCTTGTGGGAGAATTATCGCGCGGAAGACTTGGCAACCCCTGAAGCATTCGCTCGCGATCCAAAGCTAGTATGGTCATGGTATCAATGGCGGCGGCAGATGGTTGCAGATAAAGCACCAAATCCAGCCCATCATGCATTGGCTCAGTGGCAGTATCATGCGCAAACCTCCGATCAGCAAGTCACACTTATCACGCAGAATGTCGATGACTTACATGAGCAAGCTGGTAGTTCGGTAACTCATCTGCACGGTCATCTGTGGCGTAATCGCTGTGGTCAGTGTGAGATACCTTATCCAGAACAATCAAGAGCCGCCTATACCGAGCAAGATACTATACGGTTGGATGATAAGCTGATTACTTGTCCGCATTGCGACGGTTACATCAGACCAGATATTGTGTGGTTTGGTGAAGCACTACCTGTACAAGCATGGCAGACTGCCGAAGAGGCTGCGGCTAACTGTGATGTATTTATCAGTATCGGTACGTCGAGCTTGGTTTACCCTGCGGCCGGACTCTCACAGTTAGCCAAGCAGAACGGTGCGCAAGTTATCGAGATAAACCCCGATCCAACACCGAATACCATCGTCGATATCACGCTAATAGAAAAAGCTGGAGTAATTTTGCCGCTGTTGATAGCAGAGATTACTGCTTTATAACTGCGACTGCTTATAAATGTCATTATCTGATAAACAATGAAAAAGGCTTAACGATTGCTATCAATCGTTAAGCCTTTACTATACTAATAGCCAATCAATATCTATTGCAATAACGCGTCCACTCTCGCCAAGTAATCTTCTTTTAGCTCGTCACTGATAAATGCCGATTTAAACGAGTTTTTTACTAACGTAATAACATCTTCTTCTGTTATCGGCAGATTCTCATGTAGATTGATAAAATTTTGATTCACGTAACCTTTGAAATAGGCAGGATCATCTGAGTTGACGCTGATATTTAGACCATAATCCAAAAGCTCTTTGATATTATGCTCTTTGTAATTATCAAATACTCGCAGTTCGATATTTGAGTTCGGGCACACAGTCAATGGCATCTGCTCGTCTTTGAGCCTTTGCATCAGCTCTGGGCTTTTTATCGATTGCACCCCATGGTCGATTCGATTGATATTCAATAAGTCCAATGCTTCGTAGATATACGAAAAATCAGCCTCTTCACCCGCATGGGCGACCAGTTTAAAACCTTCTTCTTTGGCTTTTTTGAATACCTCTTTGAACTTCGATGGTGGGTTACCAAGCTCCGACGAGTCCAGACCGACACCGATGATGTCATCTTTATAGTCCAGCGCTTGCTCTAATGTCTCAAATGCTTCTTCTTGCGATAAATGGCGTAAGAAACACATGATGATACAAGAGGTGATGCCGTACTTTTCTTTGGCATCGGCAAGTGCTTCTTTGATACCTGTGATTACCGCTTCAAAAGGCACGCCGCGTTCGGTATGTGTCTGCGGGTCAAAGAATATTTCAGTGTGAATGACATTGTCTTCAACACACTTAAGCATATATTCCCACGTCAAATCATAAAAATCATCTTTGGTCAGTAAGACATTCGCGCCGGCATAGTAGATATCTAAAAAACTTTGCAGATTATTAAAGTTGTATGCGGCGCGCACGTCTTCTACGCTGTCATAAGGAATTTCTACGTTGTTCTTTTTTGCCAGTCTGAACATCAGCTCAGGCTCTAATGACCCTTCGATGTGTAAATGAAGTTCCGCTTTTGGTAGTTTCTGTATTAAATCAATCATAGTATTCCAATAATGGTGTTATCGAGACGCGCTGTGGACAATTTATATATATTCGCACCCTCTTTAGACGGTACGGATATGTTACGTGCGATATTTTAGCATCAAAACCCTAGAGACGAGAACAGCCACCTTCGACTCTATCAATCATGTGTTTAGAGATGCCGTGCTACTATTTTAAAAATACCACGGTATCAGACAGCTCATTGCCTGCTGGATTTTGCTCAAGCTGATAGTACTGGCGCAGCACTTGTCCCACTTCATCCAACAATTCAGCCAAGCTCTCTTCTGTTTTCTTATTACTGATACCTGATACTGCTTTTTCGCACATGGCACGCCAGACGGTTGGGCTTACATGAGTGCTGATACCGCGGTCAGCCACAATCTCTAATTGATGCTCGCAAATATTGACATAGATCAAGACGCCAGTGTTTTCTTCGGTATCCCAGATTCGATACTCACTGAACAAGTCAACGGCGCGCTCGCGGCAATCCATATGGTAAGCGTCTTGAATTGGCAAATGGTTTTCGACAATCAAAAACACCTCACCGCGATGCCCACGCTCAGCGCGTGTCACCTCATCTGTCAGGCGTGCCTTGGCTTCTGCTGTCAGCCACTTGCTATGCAGCAAAGGTACAAACAAGACCTGACGCCACCATCGAGCAAAGCTAGAAGTTGAAGCGTGGTTTTCTGCCATTATATTTTTCCTCAATTACGTCATTTTTGATGGTTATTTGGGTCTATTTACTGGGACTCTATTTTTGGCTTTTATTAATTTGAGTCTTTACTAATCTGAGCTTCTAATAACTAATCTGAGCTCTTAATAAATAGACACTTACCACGAGCCACCAGCACCGCCGCCGCCGAAACCGCCGCCACCACCACCAAAGCCGCCGCCACCAAAACCACCACCACTACTGCCCCCACCCATACCTGGTAAGAAAATCATGCCGCCGCCTCTGCGTCCACCTTTACCGCCGCCGCCTTTGCCACCACCGCCGCCACGTGAGATTAAAAACAGCCATATAAATATCGCCATAATTAATGTCATAAAAAAGCCGCCACCAAGCGCCAAGGAACCCGCAAAAAAGCCGCCTGCCGTGATAATAGAACCAAATACTCGGCCTAAGATGTTGGTAATAAAACTGCCAAATATCATAGCCATAATAAATAAGAAAATAGGTGATGGTAGCTCATCTGAGCCTTGCTCGGCACTACGCTCAGCAGCTTGCGCATCAGCACGTGCCAATACCTCAGGATCAGCCGTTAGACGTGCCTTGAGTGCATCCACGCCAGCCAGTATCCCAGCGCCATAGTCATTTTGCTTAAATAATGGTGTGATGTCTGCACGGATGATACGGTTGACCGCTGCATCTGGCAACACGCCCTCTAGACCATAGCCGGTTAGGATATACATATCACGGTCATTAACTGCAACGACGATTAGCAGACCATCATCAATATCCTTGTCGCCCAATTGCCATTTTTCAGCTACTTGTAAGGCATAATCAAATATAGGCAGGCCATTGGTGGTCGGTACGATAACAACCGCCGCTTGTGCCAAACCTTGCTGATAGATATCTCTCAGCTGCGCCTCTAAGCGCTGCTTTTCTTGCGGATTTAAGATATTAGCCTGATCAACGACCGGCTCGTTGAGTATCAGTTTGTCAGCATCAACGCTCTGGGCACTTGAGGTTACTGGTGGCTGAGCTGGCGCTTGCGCACTAGCGGTTGCCTCGTCATTTGCCGCGCTTTGATTAATAGCATCATTACCAAGCACCGCACCATTGATGGCGTCATTATTCAGCACTGCATCATTGATCGCTTCGTTGGATTCCCCAGCTTTGGCAATGGCCACCAAGTCTTCGACACTACGGTTTTGTAGATTCGAGGTGCTATCTGTCGCCGCAGCATTATTGCCAGCATCGGTATTGGGCGCAGCATGCAGCACTGATGCACCGCTGACGCTCAGTGTAAACAGTAATGCTGATAAGATTGCTTTTGAATTATTCATCTAATCTCTACCACCTCAAATGACATTTTTATAAATTAATAGACATTAACTAATAGTCATCAGCTAAATAAATAGAGCGGCATACACCGCTCTATTTTTGTATATTTCTAATGCTTTCTACTCTGCTTTTGCAGAATCGCCAAAATCAACACTTGGCGCTGTCGAAATGGCATCTTCATCAGTAACGGTAAAGTTTGGCTTGGTATCCATGCCAAATACTTTTGCGGTGATATTGGTTGGGAACTGGCGCACAGTGGTATTGTAGCCCTGTACTTCTTGGATATAGCGATTACGCGCGACTGCGATACGGTTTTCAGTGCCTTCTAGCTGTGCTTGCAAATCTTGGAACAGCGCATCTGATTTTAGCTCAGGATAACGCTCAGACACTGCCATCAAACGTGACAGTGCGCCTGTCATTTGTTCCTGCGCCTCAGCATAACGCTCCATTGCTTCTGGGTCATTGAGTACTTCAGGCGTCACAGTGATGCCGCCCGCACGTGAACGTGCTTCCGCCACTTGGGTGAACACTTCTTGCTCTTGTTCAGCATACTGCTGTACGACTTTGACCAAGTTTGGTACCAAATCGCTGCGGCGCTGATATTGGTTGACCACTTCTGACCATGAAGCCGTTACTTGCTCGTCTTGCGCCTGAAGATTGTTATAACCACAGCCGCTCAGACCGACAGTAGATGTCGTCAATAGTGCTGCTAGCAACATCGGCTTCATAATAGATTTACGCGTCATCGTTGTTTCTCCTAATAATGATAAATAACAAATATCTGGTAACACGTTTTTTAATAATTTTTTTGCGCTTATGCCTTCACAATCATCTAACGGTCATATGCGTTCTATATTTTGTATAAAGGCGTGCTTGTAGCTTCTATATATACAGACACAACATGAAAAACCTCTCATGCATATTGCTCAATCTTATAGGCTACAAGATATACTGCTCATAATGGCGCTATCATGATGCTTTTACAATTGACCGTTACCAAAACACAACCGCAACTTTCGACTGCTATTTTGTTTTAAAAGCATTCATTTGAGCTAAATATTAATATATAAAACAAAAGTCTACTAAATAATTTACAGTGAATAGATCTAGGTCATTATTGCAGTCAGTTGTAAGTGAAATGATGGCATCAAAACAAAAATTATCCGTCCATACACAAAGAAATTTCTAGTAATTGGTACAAAAATATGGCAAATTGCAGTTACGTAGCCGTACGGTTTGAATACATTTGGTAGTGGACTTATAGTTTGATACGTATTAGAGAGTTGACAGCTGTGATAAAAAAGCAGTTACTCACTCTTAGATACTCCACTAATACATTCAATCCGCCATACCAGCAGTGTAGCCAATCGGGACGGCTCATAGCAAATTGAATACCCTCATCATGATGAGTATTCAATTATATAACCGCCTGTTTTATCCGCGGGTTAACTTATAACTCATCTCATTCATAACGTGATGATAGGACACCGCAGTAGTTGAAGCTGTAGAACAATCAAACACACAGCTGATATCAATGCTATCAATGATAAGCGCTATAAAAATAGTCTGTGTCACTGATGAAGCCAAGCGGATAAATACAGACAACTACAGTCCATTCTTGGTGGCTAAGCACGTATGAGACTTAACTAATATAGATATGAGTCGATGCAGATAATTTAACTGCTTAACTTAAATAAGTAAGTTAACCAGTTAATTTACTCCTAGCATACAGAGCCACCTTGAGACAGTACTAGGAATATACATATGGAAGGTTTAGTTAACTTAGTAAACGGAATTATCTGGAGCCCAGCACTGATCTATCTGTGCTTGGGCGCTGGTCTGTTCTATTCCATCTTGACGCGCTTCGTACAGGTGCGTTTGTTCGGTGAAATGATCAAATTGCTATTCAGTGGTAAGTCTAGTACTGATGGTATTTCATCCTTTCAGGCACTAGCCGTTTCCCTCGCAGGACGTGTAGGCATGGGTAACATCGCTGGGGTAGCTGCTGCTATCGGCTTCGGTGGTCCAGGTGCCGTATTTTGGATGTGGATCGTGGCCTTCCTAGGCGCATCTACTGCCTATGTCGAGTCTACCCTTGCACAGATTTACAAAGAAAAAGATGTGGTGACTGGCGAATATCGCGGTGGCCCTGCTTATTACTTTGAGCGTGCCCTTGGTCAAAAGTGGTACGGCATCCTCTTTGCCATCGCTTCTATTTTATCATGTGGTATGTTCTTACCTGGCGTACAGGCCAACGGTGTTATCAGTGCATTCGCACAGTTAATGGGTGAAGGTACGATCATGAACGTGGCAGGCCTAGAAGTCGGCTCTATGCGCTTGGTCGGCTTAGCCATCATCTTAGTCGTACTAGGTGTCATCATCTTTGGTGGTATTAAGCGTATTGCAACCTTTACTGAGTTTGCCGTTCCGTTTATGGCAATTGGTTATATTGCCTTGGCCTTAATCATCATGTTCAGTAACTTTAGCTTGATCCCAGATGTATTCGGCATGATCGTTGGCGATGCATTCACTGCACAAGCAGGTTTTGGTGCAGCAATCGGTTGGGGTGTTAAGCGTGGTATTTACTCTAACGAAGCGGGTCAGGGTACAGGTCCTCACGCTGCTGCTGCTGCTGAAGTTGAGCATCCATCACAGCAGGGTCTTGTTCAGGCATTCTCAGTATATGTTGATACGCTACTGGTTTGTTCTGCGACTGCCTTTATGATTTTATCTACTGGCATGTACAACATCCAAGGTACATTACCAGATGGTCAGTTCATCGTTCAAAACGTTGCCGCTACTACTGAAATCAACGCCCCTGCCTTTACGCAAATGGCAATGGAATCGGTATACGGTACGTTTGGTAATGCCTTTATCGCAATCGCTGTATTCTTCTTTGCCTTTACAACCATCCTAGCTTATTACTATATCGCTGAAGTAAACGTGGCTTACTTGACACGCTTCCTCGGTCGCGGTGCCAATAAAACAGGTCTATTCTTAGTAAAAGTATTGATCATGGTGATGGTTGCTTACGGTGGTCTAAACTCAGCTGGTTATATCTGGGCAATTGGTGACATTGGTGTTGGCCTTATGGCTTGGCTCAACATTGTTGGTATCCTTGTTATCTTTATCGTGGCTCGTCCAACGCTTACCATGCTTAAAGACTACGAAGCACAACGTAAAGCTGGTGTGGCACGCTACAGTTTTGATCCTGCAAAATTCGGTATCAAAAACGCACCTTATTGGGAAGCGCGTCATCTAGCAGAACAAAAAAGAACGAATGTAGATCCACTACGTAAGTAACATAAATAATATGCGCTAACGTAGCTACTGCTCAATCTTATTCAGTCTTACTAAAAGCCCGAGGCAATGGTCTCGGGCTTTTTTATTGAAGTACTTTCATATGCATTACCATTCAATTCAATATTCAAACTAGGCCTACGCAATTTACAGCGTCCTATAAACCTATAGAAAACACTCGGCTATTTGTCTCTAGACGATTGCTCTAAATCTTTTTCCCTTTACGTTCCTCTTAGTTGCTAAAAAATTCGGACCATCTGAATAGTGCTTTTATCACGAATAAGCAAAGCCTATGTTTTGATACCTAACTACTATATCCCTGATTTGTAACCACAAAAAAACCCAGCTTTATAGCTGGGCCTCTTTAATATACTTATTAGCTTATGACAGCTAAGTTCTTATCACAACTGAGTTAAAGAAAAACTTACTCAGGCATCAATACTGCATCGATAGTGTGAACCACACCATTGGTTGCCATGATATCAGTACCTGTGATGTTAGCTGTGTTACCAGTCGCATCAGTAATTACGTTGGCATCGCTAATAGAAATCGTTTTGCCATTAGCCGTTTCGATATCAGTACCATAAGGGATATCAGCCGCTTTCACTTCCATAGGTACTACGTGATAAGGCAATACTTTTTTCAGCAAGTCTGTGTTAGCCAGTAATTCTTCTTTCGTTACGCCTAGCTTTTCTAGTACTGGAGCAAATGCATCATCAGTTGGTGCAAATACAGTGTACTTAGTATCTTCCATTAGCATCGTATCAAGACCAGCAGCTTTTAATGCAGCTGTTAAAATGGTTAGGTTTTCATTGTTTGCTGCAATTTCGGCGATGGTTTGAGTCGCTTCCATATTCATGTCGTCTGCCATTGGCGCTGCTTCAGTCTCAACCATTGGATCCGTCTCAGCTACTGGCTCTACTACGACTTCTTCAGTAGTAACCTCAGGCTCAACTGGATCTGCGACAGTTTCAGTGTCATTACATGCTGCTAATGACATGGCTGCTGTTACGACTGCGATAGATAATAGATTCTTCTTTAACATGGGTATTTCCTTTTAAATGATTGGTTGCGTCATGTGTTTAACAGACAGTTACTTTTAATAAATTTAACAGTGACTGATAAATCGTGGATATGACTAAATAACCAGCCATAGTTTTAAGTCCGCTATATCAATAACTATAATTCTAAAGGTTTAATTTTTAATTGATACTTACTTAAGTAGTAGCACTGTATCAATCACGTATATAGCATTATCAACTTGTATACTCGTTATTGCGTTCTTTAAAACACAATTGCGCTTATTTGATGTCTATAATCGTTAAAACTGCTGTAATTTGTATTTCATGCTGCATGATTGATTATCAAATACTAAAACAGCCATTATCAAATGATAAACTCATCAAATAATAGCTGCTTACTTAAGCTTCATCACAAATGTAGATGTTATTTCGCTAAAGCTTATTTAGGTAGTAGCACTCTATCGATGACATGGACAACACCATTAGTAGCGGCAATATCTGTTTTTACGATGTTTGCAGTACGGCCGTTTTCGTCCATCAATTTACCTTGGTTGGTTACCATTAGCGTGTCTTTGCTAGCGGTCATGACGTTACCAGGCTTCACGTCTTTGGCATACATGGCCATATCACCGCTTATGACGTGATAACCTAATACTTTTCTTAGCATTGCTTTATCAGCAAATAGTTGCGCTTTGGTCATACCTGTTTCTTGTAGCGCTTGCATAAATGCAGCGTTAGTTGGTGCAAATACCGTATAGTGTGCATTCGGATCAGACAGCATACCTGCTAGACCTGCTGCTTGTACCGCTTCTACTAAGACTGAAAAATCAGAATTACTTTGAGCAACTTGTACCACATTCATTTTTGCCATAGTTTGGCTATGCATTGGTGGTTTCATATCTGCGCTTTTTGCTGGCATCATATTATTACAAGCGCTTAGGCCAGCGATAGAGATAGCTAGCGTACCGATAGTTGCAATTTTAGTCAGTTTCATAACATTATCCTTAATGATTGAGTATGTATTTGCTTATTGTCTTACAGGTTAGATTGTCTTCTGATATCAGTTGCTCGTGCTGTCCAATTCTTATCTTTTTGATAAGCAACATCTAGATAGACCAACAGAACAATAATAACTTTTTGCCCATAAGTGACTTATAAGCAAAACTTACAAAGACCTAATTCTTCTGAAATCAAATTAACATGTATGAAACCTTTATCAACCTGCCTTTACGCAACTTTTTGTAGTACAGGTGTAAACTGTGTCGGACTTTTAAGCATAAGCGTTGGCTTTCATTTGCAGAAGCAAAGCTTTGTGTAATCCATAAGCGAAATGATATTCATTTGTGCACATATTCTTCGTGAAATACAATGTAACGCTATGCTCAGCAGCTCAGTGAATAGGTATCTGCTTGTCTATGGTAAAAGTAGAATGGGCAGTATCCATGTGTGCTATATTTTTCATGCTAGAATAATTCAAATTTGACGATTTCCTTTATAAGACTTTGTACTCTATTGGTTTGTTACTCCTTCCTTTTATAATATTGACGATATAAGCAGCGCACCTATGACTCAAACGATGACCTCACCGACCTCTTCTCACTCTGATACTACTTCTGACGCATCATCCGCTGATGACTTTATTTTGACGCCGCCTGCTGTCTTTCCTTATAAGGAGCAGCAACTCACCGCGCGCGCCCGCATTACTGAGCAGATGGCATCACGCATTTTGATGTTAGATGGCGCAATGGGTACGCAGATTCAGACCTATAAACTAGAAGAAGCAGATTATCGTGGTGAGCGTTTTGCCGACATTGACCAAGATGTGCGCGGCAATAATGATTTGCTGGTGCTAACCCAGCCGCATATGATTAAAGATATTCATCACGATCATCTGTTGGCTGGTGCGGATATCATCGAGACCAATACCTTTAATGGTACGCGTCTGTCGATGGCTGACTATGACATGCAGTACTTGGTACCCGAGCTGAATAAAACAGCAGCCAAGATTGCACGCGAAGCCGCTGATGAGTTTACGGCAAAAACACCTGAAAAGCCGCGGTTTGTCGCTGGTGTCGTTGGCCCAACCTCACGCACGTGCTCGATATCACCTGATGTCAATGACCCTGCCTTTCGTAACATTACCTTTGATGAGTTGGTCCTAAACTACCGTGAAGCGACCTTATGCCTGATAGAAGGCGGCGTCGATCTTATTTTGATTGAGACGATCTTTGATACGCTCAATGCCAAGGCGGCAATATTTGCCATCACAGGTGTGTTCGAAGATATCGGCTTTGAGCTGCCAATTATGATTTCGGGCACAATCACTGATGCGTCAGGTCGCACGCTATCTGGTCAAACGGCGGAAGCGTTCTATAACTCGATTCGCCATGCCAAACCACTATCTGTTGGCTTTAACTGTGCGCTTGGGGCGGATGCGCTGCGTCCGCACATCCAAACATTGTCAAATATCGCTGATACTTACGTCTCTGCGCATCCAAACGCAGGTCTGCCCAATGAGTTTGGTGAGTATGACGAAACCGCTGAAGAAACCGCCGCCCTACTCGAAGGCTTTGCCAAAGCGGGAATCTTAAACATCGTTGGCGGCTGCTGTGGTACAACGCCTGAGCATATCCGCCAAATCGCTAAAATGGTAGCAAACTATGCGCCACGCGTGATTCCTGAAATTCCGCCTGCCTGCCGCTTATCAGGGCTAGAGCCTTTTACCATCAATGCTGACAGTTTGTTTGTCAATGTCGGTGAGCGTACCAACGTCACAGGCTCAAAGAAATTCCTACGTTTGATTAAGACCGAAGCCTATACCGAGGCTCTTGATGTCGCTCGCGATCAGGTCGAGGGCGGCGCGCAGATCGTCGATATCAATATGGACGAGGGCATGCTTGACTCCAAGCAAGCGATGATTCATTTCGTCAACTTGGTATCAGGCGAGCCAGATATCAGCCGTGTGCCGCTGATGATTGACTCGTCGAAATGGGACATCATCGAAGAAGGCCTCAAGCGTACGCAGGGTAAATCTGTCGTCAACTCCATCTCCCTAAAAGAAGGTCATGCTGAGTTCGTCGAGCGCGCCAAATTGTGTATGCGCTATGGTGCAGCCGTTATTGTCATGGCGTTCGATGAAGACGGACAAGCTGACACTTACGAGCGCAAAATTGAGATATCGAAGCGCAGCTATGACGTACTGGTCAATGAAGTGGGGTTCCCTAGCGAGGACATTATCTTTGACCCCAATATCTTTGCCGTCGCCACGGGTATCATCGAGCACAACAACTACGGCGCGGACTTTATCAATGCCACGCGCTGGATCACTGAGAATCTGCCAAATGCTATGGTCTCAGGCGGGGTGTCCAACGTATCGTTTAGTTTCCGTGGTAACCCGATTCGTGAAGCGATCAACTCTGTGTTCCTATTTCACGCGATCAAAAACGGTCTGACTATGGGTATCGTCAACCCAGCCATGCTTGAGCTGTACGATGATATTCCTGTCGAGGCGCGTGACGCTATCGAAGACGTCATGCTCAACCGCAATCAAGGTGAAACGGGTCAGGATGCGACTGAGCGTCTCATGACGGTCGCTGAAAACTATCAAGATGGCGGCAAGAAAAAAGATAGCACGGTCGATATGAGTTGGCGTGAAGGCACAGTAGAAGAGCGTATCGCCCATGCCCTTGTCAAAGGCGTGACCACCTTTATCGAAGAAGACACCAAAGAAGCTTGGGAGAAATATCCTAAACCGCTAGAAGTCATCGAAGGGCCACTCATGGACGGTATGAATATCGTCGGTGACCTATTCGGTGCCGGTAAGATGTTCCTACCGCAAGTCGTAAAATCTGCTCGCGTCATGAAGCAGTCCGTCGCGTGGCTAAACCCGTATATCGAAGCGGAAAAAGTCGAAGGCGAAGTCAAAGGTAAAATCCTGATGGCAACCGTCAAAGGCGACGTGCATGATATCGGCAAAAACATCGTCGGCGTGGTGCTTGGCTGTAACGGTTACGACATCGTCGATCTGGGCGTGATGGTACCGTGCGAAACCATCCTCGATACCGCTATCAAAGAAAAAGTCGATATCATCGGTCTGTCAGGGCTGATTACGCCAAGTCTCGATGAGATGGTCTATGTCGCCAAGCAAATGCAAGAGCGCGGCATGACCCTACCCTTGATGATCGGCGGCGCAACGACGTCGAAAGCACATACCGCCGTCAAGGTAGAGCCGCAGTATCAAAACGATGCGGTCATCTATGTCTCGGATGCCTCGCGCTCAGTCGGCGTGGTGACCAAGCTGCTATCCAAAGAGCACCGTACCGCCCTCATCGATGAGACCCGCGAAGAGTACATCAAAGTACGTGAGCGACTGGCTAAGCGTCAACCAAAAGCCGCCAAGGTCACCTATGCTGAATCGGTCAAAATTGGCTTTCAGTATGATTGGGAAAACTACGTACCACCAGTGCCAAACAAGTTAGGACAAGTGATATTGGATGACTATCCTATTACCAATCTGTTGCCATACATTGACTGGACGCCGTTCTTTATCTCTTGGGGTCTGACGGGTAAATACCCGAAAATCTTGCAAGATGAGGTGGTTGGTGAAGCGGCGGGTGATCTGTTTGAAAACGCGCAAGAGCTGCTACACAAAATGATTGACGAAAAATCAATCGTCGCAAAAGGCGTGTTCAAACTCATGCCAGCGCGCCGTACTGACTCAGACACCGTTACCGTGTATAACGATGCGCCTGCTGATGGTGGCAAACCGACCTATCAGTTCGAACACTTACGTCAGCAGAGCGACAAAGCCAGTGGTAAGCCAAACCTGAGCTTGGCGGACTTTATTTCGCCATCAGACACGCATACCGATCATTTGGGCGGTTTTACCGTCTCTATCGTCGGTACAGAAGCGCTCGCTGAGCACTATAAAGCGGCAGGCGATGACTACAACGCCATTATGGTGCAAGCGCTGTCTGACCGCTTAGCTGAAGCCTTTGCCGAGCATCTGCATGAGCTCATCCGTAAAGAATATTGGGGCTATCAGCCAACCGAGTCACTCACCAATGAGGAAATGATTAAAGAAAAATACGTCGGCATCCGCCCTGCCCCTGGCTACCCTGCTTGCCCTGAGCATACCGAAAAAGGCAAATTGTTTGACTGGCTCGGTACGGTCGAGGCAATCGGTACGACCTTGACTGAAAGCTATGCGATGTGGCCTGCGTCATCGGTCAGCGGATTCTATTACTCACATCCTGAGAGTGAATACTTCAATGTCGGTAAGATCAGTCGTGATCAGTTAGAGAGCTATGCTGAGCGTAAAGGCTGGGATATAAAAACGGCGGAGAAATGGTTAAATCCGAACTTGTAGATTTTAAAACTCAGTCAATGCTTAAATAATTTATCGCTGTTTTTTGGCTTATTCATTTAATATGAGTAAGCCATTTTTTATGGCGCATCCTTTATTTACTATCAGCAAACTTATCGCTACGTTCATAGCAAAATACTTTTATCATTCATGGTCGATAACCATGCTAGATTATTGTCTGCTATATTACTTTTATTGTTGTGAGACAGGCTATGAATCAGATTGCATTACTCTCTAGTTGGATTGGCAAAACCTTTGCAATCTGGGCATTGGTCAGTGCTGTGTTGGGCTTTGTATTTCCTACATTTTTTGCTTCATTAGCTTTTTTGATTGTGCCGATACTTGGCATCATCATGTTTGGCATGGGTATGACACTCAAAACCGAAGATTTCCTAGAAATTGTCAAACGCCCCAAGCCTGTCTTGGTCGGACTGTTGGCACAGTTCACGCTGATGCCATTGATCGCTTACCTATTAACCGTCATCTTTAACCTTGATCCTTTAATCGCGGTCGGTGTCATCTTGGTAGGTTGCTGCCCTGGCGGTACGTCTAGTAATGTGATTACATTTTTGGCAAAAGGGGATGTGGCGCTGAGTGTCGCGATTACCTCTATCTCTACCTTACTTGCGCCTTTTTTGACGCCTATTCTATTAAACGTGTTTGCCGGTCAGCTGATCGATATCGACCTAGCCAGTATGATGATAACCATTACTAAAATCGTCATCTTGCCCATATTACTCGGTGTTATATTCCATAAGTTTTTGGGTAAAAAAATCGAGTTCGTCACCGAGGTATTGCCAATGGTGTCGGTGTTGGGTATCTCTATTATCATCGCGGCCGTAGTCGCAGTGTCTAAAGCGACTATCCTAGATAGCGGTGCAATCGTCTTTATTGTCGTTGCTCTACACAATATGCTGGGGTATACCTTGGGCTATGTGATTGCGCGCTTGTCTGGATTTACAGAGAAACAACGCCGCGCGATTATGATAGAAGTGGGTATGCAAAACTCTGGTCTGGGCGCTGCCCTTGCGGCAACTTATTTCAACCCTGTCGCTGCCTTACCGAGTGCGATATTTAGTGTATGGCATAACTTTAGTGGCGCGTTGGTTGCGAATATTTTTGCTAAGAGGGACGGTAAGTAGGGAATTTATTTTTTGTGTCTTGGTTATGATTGCTTTAGCGTCGGCAAGATTAGCCGTGATCGGTTAGAGAATTATGCTGAGCATAGAGGTTGGGATATTAAAACTGCTGAGAAATGGTTGAATTCAAATTTGTAGATCAATACTAACTATTTATATAAATGAAAGAAATATACATATAAGTCAAATTCTTTCTTAAAAGTGAAAGCATGTTGCTTCGCATCTTTATCTCTTGTGAAATAAATTACTTAATGACACTATTACTATCTACTCCATAACATAAAGGTATCTATCATAATGTATGACAATGCATTGAAAAATCCAAAAAATATTAGACAATTATTTGAAAAACTAGAGAAAATTAGAATACCAGCCTATCAACGCGCTTATAGTTGGGAGCAGAAAAATTGCGAACAATTCTTTGAAGACCTCATGGAGCAGAATGGCAAAAGCTATTATTTAGGTCAACTATTATTTGAGAAAGATGGAAGTAAATTTTTTATTATTGATGGACAGCAACGTCTTACCACCACTCTGCTATTTCTTTCTGCTCTAAACAAAGTTAAATCTGTAAGAGGCGAAGAAACTGCAAGTATTAAAGATACTTACTTAACTGATGTTTTTAGAACAATTGAAGATGATCAAGTTATATTCAAAAAAGTAACCCAAAAACATTTGATATCTAAAATCGATAATACTGAAACGCTTTCTCAAAAGCGAATTGTTAACGCATTTGTATTATTTGAAACTAAATTAGATGATTTAGATAATGATAGATTATCTCAGTTACAGCATTCTCTTGAAACTGCTGTTATAAATACCTTTTATATATCAAGTAAAGTTGAGGCAACACAAGTCTTTGAGTATCAAAACAATAGAGGCAAGTCTTTATCTACATTTGAAATAATTAAAGCTTATTTAATGCATCAGCTTTATATTCATAGCCCAGATAATGCACAAGCAAATAACGCAGTAAAAGACATCCAAAATAATATTTCTAAAGTATATAGATATATTGAATGTGTAGAAGGTTATTTTAGCGAAAGCGAACTTCTTAATAATTATTGTCTTTTATTTTATGGAATCCAAGGTACAACCGAAGATGTTAAAAAACAATTAGAAAAACAATCCGATAGAGTAAATTGGATTCAACTATTCTTTGAAAATTTTGTAGAACTCACTCACAGTGCTAAAAGTATAGTTACGAATAAAGATGACAGCACGCTAGCTAATCTTTTCTTGCTTGGTAATGCTGCTAACTGGAAGATTATTGCTCTAGCCTTATATTATAAAGGTGAAAATTCTGGCGATAAATATCGAAACATATTAAAACTACTTGAAATTCTATGTTTTAAATTAAAGCTAGGTGATTATCGTACTGATAGACTCCCTACTTTTGCAAGAAACTACTTTAACAGACTAAAGGATTATAATTTCAATTCTCTTTATATTGAAATAAAGCAAGCTACTGAAGTAGGGTTTAACTGGTATTGGAATGATAATGATAAATTCAGGAACATAATTAATAATTATTTTGATAGTGATAAAATGCATTATAGTGGAAATAGAATTAAGTTTGTATTATGGCAGTATGAAAACCACCTACGCTCTCAGAGTCGTTCAGGGTTATTGATGGATAAAGCATTGTTTGATCAATATACAATTGAACATATTAATCCTCAAAACCCTAAACATAAAGAGCATTCAGAGTTATTTAAGAAAGATTATCTACACCTATCAGGAAATCTAGCTTTATTGACAAGGAGTCAGAATAGCCAGTTTACTAACAAATCTTTCGAAGATAAAAGAGATCTATTTCAAAACACTGCCTTGATCAGCTATACCGAGATCAGAAATAACTCTCAATGGGAAGAAAATGAAATTTTAAATCGCCATGAAAAAATTTCTAACTTTGCTAAAGTTTATTTTGATACTTCAAAAATATAATAGACTCAACAGTAATAGAACCGCCACCTCTACACTTCTCCTCTGGCAACGTTGGGTTAGAAAATATGGGGGTTTACTATTGTTTCAGTTTTAGCTCAATCTGATTTGTCTTTCCCCCGCCGACACCGCTCCGAACAATAAATCACCTGCTCCCAATCCTTCTCCCATTTCTTGCGCCACGTAAAAGGACGCTGGCAGACAGGGCAGGTTTTTTGCGGTAAATTTACTTTTTTATGTGCCATTGTTTGCTCCCATCTACTTTTGACTATTCGTGTTGTGGTGAAATCTTACTTTTGATGCTCGACACCCTCATACTTCTTAATTCGACGGCATTGGTCTGAGCAGTAGACCATGCTCTCCCAGTTTTTATCCAGCTTCTTCGTCCAACTAAACTCACGCTCACAGACAGGACAGAGTTTTTTTCGAACGTTCTTCTTTTTGTGCGCCATACATTTCTCATTGGTTTGTTTACGACATCAGTCACGTGTCACTATAGCCTACTACGTATCATTGCCATTAGTCACAGTTACTACTCATAATCGTCGAATATTTTATTGAGGCGATTGAGACTGTTGACGATCAGCTTGCCAGATTGATCAGTACTGCTATCAATCGCTAGCTTCTCATCCATGCGCATCGTCAATGGTGCCAGCGCTTGCTTAAGGGCATTGGCCATTAGTGTGGTCTGCTCATGAATATCAGGCGAATCGTTCTCTACGGCTTTACTGTCATCATTTTTAATTAGGCTTTCGGCTAAGCTACGAGACAAGCTATCTGCCATATTATGTGCCAGTTGTTCAACGGCATCGACTAGCTGCACCATCAGCGCTTTTTGCACGTCTTGGTTTTGCTTGAGGTACTCGCCCTCGGCTTTGTGATCGTGCTTATATATCTGTAGCAATTGGCTCACGCTTTTCTCAAAGCCATTATCGATGCTATCGCTGACGACTTTGGCATTATTGATCACGCTATCGGCGAGGATTTTTTGTGAGGCTAGCTGCGCCTCTATCTGAGTCTCTAACTGAGCCTTACGCTCTACTTCTCGTAAGCGAGCGATTTGCTCTGGATCATTTTTGGTTAAGTACGTCTCAAACTGACGACTAATGGCATTGAAGCCACTCGCCAAGTCCACTAATTGCGCGACGATACGCGCGCCCGTATCACCGTCTTCGCCGCCCATGGCTTTATTACGTAAGAAGTCCGCTTTGATCTGCGCCAAGCGCTCTTTTTCTGCCTCGGTTAAGGTGCCACGCATCTCGCCAAGCTTGAGCAAGTTGCTCTCTGCGCCTTGGGTCAATAGCTGCGACTCGCCCAGATAGTGATCGTCTATCAGCTGGTTTAGCTCATTCTCATTCATGACCGCTGACAGCTTTTCGGTCATCTTATTCATATTGCGATAACTGCCTTGTAACTTAAATATCGGCTCGACGCGATATTTATCATCTTGCGAAGCGGAGGCAATATAGGCTTGGTTGACGTCCAGAATGACTGCTTGCACGGCAAACATATGACGCAAGATCGCGATAATCTCGTTGATCTCTGAGGTGCTATACGGATAAGTTAGATCGCTGCTTTGCGCTTGCGCGAGGTTGGCATTGTCCGTTTTTGCCATTTTAATCAGGCGATGCACATCGCTTAAGTCGCGGTTTGCCAGTGGCGCGAGGACACTATTAGAAGTCAGGGAGTTTTCGATATAACTGAGCGCAAAGATATCTTCCATACCGCTCATGATGTCGCCTAAGTTGTAGATATCGGCACGGTTGGCGAGCATGTCAGGCACTTTAAAGGCTTCGCCGCTCTCAGTATATGGGTTACCCGCCATGACCACGCAGAACTTTTTACCGCGCATGTCATAGGCTTTGGTCTTGCCTTGCCAGACGCCATCGATACGGCGTGTCCCATCGCCGAGCGAGATGAATTTTTGCAAAAACTCCGCATGGGTATGCTGAATATCATCGAGATATAGCATGACATTATTGCCCATCTCAAAGGCTAAGTTGATTTTATTCAGCTCTTCTCTTGCCGTGGCATTGGGCGCTTTTTCTGGATCTAATGAAGTGACGTCATGACCGAGTGACGGACAGTTAATCTTCATAAATATCAGGCCGAGACGATTTGCCACGTACTCCATCAAGGTAGTTTTACCATACCCTGGTGGCGATATCATCATCAGGATACCCATCAAATCCGTCCGCTTATCCTCGCCGACCGTGCCCATCTGTTTGGCAAGGTTATCACCAATAAGTGGCAGGTAGCTCTCATTAATCAGACGGTTACGCACGAATGAGGACAAGGGACGCGGCATAAATTCGTCCAGTCGCAAGGTTTCTTTTGACTCGTGTAATATCTCTGAGCGCATGGCCAGATAGCGTCTATAGGCAGGGATCACTTGGGTATCATGATGATGCAAACGATTTAAAAAATCATCAACGGCAAAGGTTAGGCTCTGCTGATGAATACGCGTATGCTCACCCAGTAGATTATTCACTTGTATTTCAAGCGACACCTTGCCCGTGTGACGCTCAAAGCTTTGCACTTGATTGAGCGGATTATTGATACTGGTCAGCGACGTTGATGATGACGCTTGAGGTGAAGAGAACGATAAGGCGGAAGCGGCATTAGCTGTGCCTTTATTCACGCCCCCTTTATCAAAACGTGCACCTGAATCAATCAGGCGTTGTACCAAGGCTTCACGCTGCACATCATTCAGTTGAGTAAGTAAAACAGCAATCGCTTCGGGCACATAATGACGACCGCTCTCTAATTGCTGTTTGCGTAGTGCGTCTTTTTCTTGACGTTCAGCCAGCTGCGCTTCACTGAGCGCCTCACCTGCCTCACCCAAGTCATCATCTGCTGCGTTAGCTGACTCACTATTACCATGAGTCTTATCGAGTAAGGCATGAAACCATGTAGCTAATAGCTCATAGGCTGATTTTGGTTGGAAACCGAGCTTACCGATGGAAGATTGTAGCTGCGCAAAACTGGTATTACTTTGCGTGCTGACGGGCGAGCTATTCAGCGTTTGGCTTAGCTGCTCGCATAATTGCTCGGCTTGCTTGCTGGTTTGCCAGTTCATTGTGTTATATGAGGCAGCATTCGATTCAGCCGACTGCCCCATGACGCTGACCAAGTATTCACTCGCCAGCTGTACATAGCTTGGCTTAAAAATATTGGTGTTATGAACATCGCTGATAGTTGAATCTGGCTCTGACTCCAACGTATTGTTTGACGGCTGATGAGCACCATTACTACTACCAACGCGCTCGTCACGATAGGCGGCGACAAAACGATGCATGACTTGGCTCATATCCTCAACCAATAAGGATTTGGCAGTATCACTACCGAGCACACGGCGCAATTGCTCGGCGGTCGCCGCTCTATCTGTCCAGTTGCTCGCGCGGGTCAGCACTGACTCATCCAGCCAATTGTCATAGCCAAATTGACGTAGACTATCTAGCCCCAACGCTTGCACGATGTTTAACTGCCAATAGAATAATTGCGCCAGTGCGCGGACTTGCGGGGTATAAATCAGTAGCCCGGCCTCACGTAACGTTGGCAGTATTTGCATCAATAGTAGCGTGGCATCATGGTCATGAATGCCCTTATCATAACCGAGCTGATAACGCGGGGTCGCGTAGGCTTTGACCAGTTTTGCCAGCGGACTGTCATTATCGATATCACCGTTGATATCTAACGTGATGACAGTTTCGTCGTATGCTTGGTATAGGCGCGTTTCGGTCAGACCGTCTTGACTGTTTTTGGCGCTCTCGATAATGTTATAGGCCAAGTACTCGGCGCGGTACACCTTGTCGGACTCGGAGGCAATATTTATCTCCCAATACGGACGCAAAGCATTTAATTCAGCGTTATTGAGCACTTCGTAATAGTCAGTACCTGTCAGATGCAAATTGAGCACGCGCGTACCATCTGACTGTTGACGACTAAGCAAGGTTAAGTCCAATGGCTGCGTATTGACTGAAAAACGGTGCTTACCCAGCTTAATGATTTGACCGCCATCTTCGAATAAGTCCGATTTGTCTTTTAGGCTTTTATAACTCTCGATTTGGATGGCTTTTAGGCGCGCATCAATGTCATCGGCTTTGACGCTAAAGCCCATCGCTTGTAGCTCTTTTGCCATGTTGCAGACTTTTTGTACCAGACCATCGGAGGCAAAGTACGTATTGAGCGCTTCTTCTTCGGTAAAGCCCGTGACACCAGTGCTTTGCGTGCGCTTCTTGATACTCTCAAGCATCCGCAGCGCGCCATCGCCTAGGTTTTGTGCTTTGCGATTGCGTGCATCGAGCAGTTGCTGCTTATGATTTTCAAAAGTTTCGTAAATCTCTTCACGTTTACTGATGATGTCGGCTAAGAACTGATCACCACTATTGGTTTCAGGATCGGCGAACTGGCTTTCTAATTCCTCTAACTGTACGAGCAGCTTTGCCATTTGCTCATCTGATTTTTCAGGCGTATTGGCAATGGATAAAGCATTGGCAATCGATTGACCGAACAGCTTAAACTGCGCGCCAAATTGCGCGACCGCTTCAGCCGATCCTAAATTTTTGCGTTTGTGATTGAGCTTGGCTTTGCTCTGATTGAGACTGGCATAAATAGTCGAGATGTCATCGATGATTTGCGTGCGCACGGTGGCGTCAGCAACATCCAACGTACCGAGCAGCTCGGTCAACAAGTCTAATCCTTGTGCCGTCTCATCAATTTTATCGAGCACTGGCTTTAATTCGGCATTGGTCTCCGCCGTGTTTAAGCGCTCACTGACATCGACCAATATCCCTTCGTAGCTTGATAGCGCTTTATCACCGCTTAAAAACAGTACAGTTTTTTCGGCAAGATCGCTTTCTGCTTCTTCTAGCTGCGCCTGCAACGCTTCTAACTTATCACTGTCTAAATAGCGCAAATCCTCTAGGCTAACCAAGCGACCTTTTTGTCGTCTTAATGCCGACAGCTGATCGACATAGTCGCTTGCAGACTCAAACGTCGTGACGCGTATCTGCCGCAAAATCTCATTTTGCTGAGATTCGGCATCGGCAAGCGCGGTTTGGGTTTGCTTCTGGATACTTTGGACTTTAGCAAATTCATCAATAACCAGCTCAGCGGTCGCTGTCACTTCTTTAATACTACTGGCGACGTCGCCCAGCTCAGGCTCAGACAGCCAGTAGTAACTATCAAACAATCTACTGGTATTGTCCGACAGTTCTTCATAAAGTTTTTGCGACACGCTTTGGTTGTCGATAAGACGGGTAATGCTATAAAGATCAGAGATACCGCGCACCAGCTCTTTGTTACCGATTTTGCCATAGAAGCTCGTGCTCTCAGGCAACTCGCTCACATACTCAGGCGAGGCGTAAGGGGTGTGCCATATCTGCATCGGATGAATGCGCGACGGCTCACTTTGGTCACTGAACAATACCAAGCGACCGTTGTCTGCCAAGGCCATACCATTACAATAAATCGGATTCGCCAGTTGTTTTTTGATCAGGTTATAAGGAAACAGCCCCGTGATACCCAGCTCTCTATCGTAAAATAAGAAGAGAACGTCTTCGCCATTCGTTGAGATAATCTTACGCTTAAACTTTAGGTTTTTGGCACCGACACTGTTGGCATCGAACAGCTTATATTCACCCGTCTGTAGATAATAGCCACCCGGAAATATAATGCCGTGATCTTCGGGCAACTGTACACAGGACTGACCAATCGCATCCAAACGCAGCACCGCTTCGGTCAAGGTGTTATAAACGAAGTAACGATAACTGTCCTCACGATAAGGCAATATTTTAAGGAGGATTAAGCTACCGACCTTGGCATAGGCAATCTCAGCATCGGTCAGCGACTGAGTGCGGTCGTTGACAGGTTCGCTATAGATACCCTGCCCTGACTGCGTATTGTCTTCAATCTTGATGGTCAAATCGCCGCCAACGGTTTCCACAAATATCGTATCCAAGATATTCATGTGCGGATACTTACCATTGACCATCTGATCGCGCGTGGTCTCGATCCAATCAAAGTCATAGGCAGGCGGCAACTCGATATCACGCTCGCCGCGATTGTCCACGTAGGCGACTTGGGCAGCCTTTGGTGTGCCTTGGCTAAAGTCTAACGCAAAACGAAACACGCGAATATCGGTGATACGCTCACCGATCTGAAAAGCCAATAGCAACTTGCTGTCTTTGAGGGTTAGTTGAATCAGGCGTGTTTGCTTGTAATAGCGATAGAGCTCATTGAAGTCTTGTACAAAGGCATCTTGATCTAAAAACGTTCCTTTTAATTCTACCTCTTCGAGCTGATACTCTTGCTCCGCACTATCACCACCAACATTGCTCTGCGGACTCTCATCGCTGTCATTTTTATCAGCAGGATCTATCAAACGATATAGCGACAATACATCCTTAACATTGCTGGCACGTTTTAGCCCCATAAACACGTTGTAGCCAAACAGCAGATAGTCGCCAACTTGCACCATATCCTGCGCCACACAGTTGTGTTCGGTACGGATGCGCGTGCGGGCGATCACCTGCATCTGTGTGCTACCAAACTCTGTCAGACGTGCAGCATTTAGTTTGGCGGTCAGTTGCTCTAGACGGCGGCCTTGCTCTGTTAGGCGTTTTTTGATGAGCTCGTACGCATTACCGGCGGCCACAGCCTGATCGGTTTGAGTTGCTTGGTTCGCGTTAGGATCACTTTTGCTATTTGAATTGGTTGGGTTTTGCGTGTCCGCCATCGTTGCTCGTCCATTTTTATATTTTGGCAATAAGGAATCATTGAAGGTAAAGAAGTACTTGGCTAATCTAAAAAAACGCGTCATCAGGGCAGATTTTTTAGATTAGCCAACTCATCACGAATAATGAGCTGGCTATCGCGCTTTAAAACGCTTAGCGCGAATGGGTCATAGCACGCTGCTATCTAGATGACAGCTTGCTTACAAATGCAGCATGTTTATAAATACTGATATATATACTAGTCGCACATCATTTAAGCGGTTCTGTCATCATTTGACTGGTTGGCTTTCATAGCTTGATTGGCCATGACCCCGTTGATAATACCGCTTAACGTGTCTGACTTGCCCGCTAAGCCATCAATGGCTTTACCGATCGATAGTGATTTGGCAAAGTTGTCAAAGAAGTGCGCTTCACCGCCGACAATATCGATTTTGGCTTTTTGGAGCGCCACTGCCAAGACTTCGGCGTTTTCTTTGGCAATCTCTTTACCTGCGTCAATAGATGCCAAGGCTTCTTGTAGCGCGGTCTCAAGACCCATGCGGAACTCTTCGTGCTCACGTGCCTCTTTGCTCATGCTACCCATGGCATTGAATTTCTCGACCAGACCATCTGCTTCGGCTTGGAAGTGCGCGCGAGTGACTTCGGCTTTTGCCAGTCCAACGTCACGCTCGGCCTTGGCGTTTGATTCACCGCGAGCAGCGATAACTTCAGCATTGGCCATACCAACATCACGTTCGGCTTTGGCATTAGATTCACCGCGAGCAGCAACAACCTCTGCATCGACCATACCGATGTCACGCTCGGCTTTTGCTTTAGAGGCACCGCGAGCGGCGATAACTTCGGCTTCAGCCATGCCTTTTTCACGGTCTGTTTGAGCCTGAGCCTGTCCAGTCGCTTTAATAACATTGGCTCTCGCAATACCTTCTTTTTCAAGCGACACTGACTTAGCCTCTTGGATCGCCGCTTCAGCAAAGCCGTGCGCTGACTCTTCTGCTTTTATACCTTCTGCCATTTTGATTTTTGCTTCGGCATCTTTAGCAGAGGCTTCCAGATTGGCATTAGCCAGCGTAGTAATCTCGACGGCTTTATGCTTAGCGGATAGTTCTTCGGCTTCCGCTTTTTTCACCTGACGCACTTTGAGCTCTTCAGCATCTGCTTCGGCAGCCAGTACGCGCGTTTGTTTAGAGCGCTCCGCTTCGCTGACTTCGCGAACTTCTTTGATGCGCTCCTCTTCTTGCGCCACAGTTTTGTCGACCGCGATACGTTCACGAATGACGTTGGCGATTTCTTTTTTCTCAAGCTCAATCGCACGCTCGGCTTCGATACGCTGCAAATCAACTTCACGCTCACGCGAGACGATTTCTAGATCGCGAGCACGCGTGACTTTTTCTTCTTCGATGACCACGGCACGTAGGCGATTTTGCCCCGCCACTTCGATTTCACGTTGCTGGTTCTCACGCTGAATCGCCAAATCTTGCTCTACCATGATGATGGCGGTTTCTGACTTTTTGCGTTCTTCTTCTTCAATTTTGCGTGTCTCAGCCGTTTCACGAGCGATGACTGACGAGATTTCACGCTTTTGCTTGGCTTCAGCATCGGCTTGTTGACGCTCCAGCTCCAGCATCGCCTCTCGGGTTTCAACGTTCTTTTTCTTAACCGCCAGCTCTTCGTCACGCTCAAGCTCATTGGTAATGACGTTTTGAAAAGCCGTTAGCTGAGTGATCTTTTTGATACCCTCAGCATCTAGGATATTACTTGAGTCCAGCGATACTTTTGGCGTTTGCTCTAGATAATCAATCGCTACATCTTCTAAGACATAGCCGTTCAGATCGTTACCGATTTCTTGGACGATACTGTCACGGAACTGACTGCGGTTTTCGAACAGTTTGACAAAATCAATCTGCTTACCGACCGTCTTTAACGCTTCAGAAAATTTGGCATTGAATAACTCATTGACCGCGACTTTATCAGACGCTCTCTCTACGCCAACAGATTTGGCGACTTTGAGCACATCTTCTTCGGTTTCATTCACCCGTAGATAAAATGCGACTGTGATATCCGCACGCATATTGTCCGCACAAATCAGACCTTCTTTGCCGCGTCTGTCCACCTCTAGGGTAATCAGCGAGATTTTCATCAGCTCTTTTTTGTTGATAACTGGCCAAACAAAGCCACCATCAAAGCGTACGGCGATTTTACTCACGCCATTGATAATGAGTGCTTTGCCCTGCTCAACCTTGACGTAAAAGGCTTTGAGCATCAAAAGCGCAACCATCATAAAAACAAACGCCAGCACCACAACTACGCCGACGATAATGAGTATATCCATATCCATTCCTTTAATTAAAACATTCCAAGCGAATTTAAAACCCTTACTATATTTACCAAATACTTATTTTTTATATTATTGAGCCATCGTTCACTGACCAATATCATTGATGAGCGTTATTTGTCTTTAACAGGCGTTACGCGATAAGTGTTGGCGTCATCTAAATACTCTACTAACATCACTTTATCGCCTTGTTTTAGCTGATTGTCGCTCATATCTGAGCGAATCTTGAGTATCAATCCTGCGCCGCCATCATTGAGCGCAGCTTCGCCATGCTTGTCGGTCACACTAAGCGTGCGTACCACAGCGATTTTGCCCACATTACTAGACGAATTGCGCTTGGGAATTTTGGCGATATTTTTGCGGATGGGCGAGATAATAAGGCCAGTCAACCACATGGACACAACCAAGACAAAAATGAGTGCCCCTGTGCCGAACAGGTAATACAGAACGCCTGAGTCAACGTTTTGATGTAAAAAGCTGGTGTACAGATAGCTCAGCAGCCAACCAATCAAACTAATTAAGCTGAGTATGATAATGAGAGGGACGCCATAAAGGCCAAACTTGAGCATCAATCCTGTGAAAAATCCGGTTGATGATAAGTTGGAGACATCCACATCACCGCCTGCGTCACCAAGATCGACGCTGTCCATATCTGTCATACCAAGCAGTGATACGACCCAATATAAGGTGACAAACATCACAAGCCCCGTAAAAATAATCGTGGGATACAAACTGATTTTAGTGATAAATACTAAAAAAGCTTCTTGCATGACACCTCTTCTCCCTTTACTCACTTAATCTAGTATCTTAATGACTCAGTTACATAGCTTGGTATGACATGAATGACGATTGCTCGACTTGATGCCGTTATATTTCTATTTTCAGAATCAACTTATGTTCCTTTATTAATGATTATATATACATTTCATTACATAATATATAGCTATGGCTGTTAACGACCCCATATCGGTGAGCGCACGACCCCACCATTTTGGCTATTGATGGCGTAACTTATGTTTCCTGAGAGCGAATGAATAACCAAATCGCCACCTTTTTGACGTCCCAAACTTTGACCGCCTACTTGCCCGCTGATTTTTGAATGACGTGTTGGATAGACCGCATAATTTCCAGAAGGAGATAGACGTGCCGGTTCATCGAGTCCAGTTTCTGCCAGATTGAGCACTTGTCCAGTTGTTAGCATCATAACAGCCGCCTTACGACCATTTAGATAAGCCATGCGCTGACCATCTACACTGAGCTGAGGACTGGCGACATAACCATTGGTCGGCACAGGTACGGCATTACCAGTCGCGAATTGATAGCGATAGATACGGGGACGCCCAGCACGGACTTTGTCACTGGTATAGACAAAGCTTTTGCCGTCAGCCGCATAGCTAGGCTGTACCTCAGTGCTTGGTAGTGTCGTTAATTGCTTGGTTTCGCCATCGCTCAGGCGCATCTCATAGATATCAGCATTACCACCAACCGTTGAGCTATAAAGCAAGTGTTGACCATTAGGTGAGAACGACGCTGACATATTACTACCTTCAGCATTGACGACTAGATTGCGCGTTTTGCTGCTGCGGTCGTAAATATATATTTTAGGATGCTCGCGCGGGGCTTGTTTGCTATAAGCAAGCAGTTGACCATCAGCCGACCACGCTGGCGCATAGATATAGCCCGTGATCTGATCAATGAACTGACGATCACTGCCATCAGGACGGATGCTATAGAGTGTCGATACTTTGGCGCTCCCTGACCCTTGCTCTTCCACATAAGCAATGTGTCCTTGACGATCAACGGCAGGCATAGCAGCGGTCAGTGGATTGCTATCCACTGTACTGGTCGGCTTTTTCATTTCAGCACTCGGCAGCGTCTGACAGCCAGTTAGAGCCGCCAATATCGCTATCGTCGTCGCCCCTTTTATCGTGATGTTATTCGTGGTTGGTTTTGAGATAATGGTTTTAAACATAAGGTAGTATCCAATAAAATCGCTAAGGTATGACAGCAGCATCACTCTAGTGTAGCTCAAAATTCGACAAACTTTGGACGAAAAAAAGCCCCACATATCAGTGAGGCCTTATCAAATCTAACCAGCGTATTTATATCGTTCTAATACATCGCTGGCTTATTTAGACACGGCTTTAAAGTAAGCCACTTGATTGTCATTTTTGATGGTTAAGACAGGGACATTTTTGGCATTTTTACTGAGGCTGTATTTGCCTTGTACCGTTGCTAGGGTCGCTGTGTCAAAGCTGGCTTGTGGTTCAGGGCACGCCATCATCGTGCTGATGCCGTTTTTGATCTGTACATCACCATTGACGACACTATAGCCCGCGCTCATATTGTTGCACGTGTTCATAAATGCCACGTAGTTTCTACCATCATCGTTCATGAAGCTTAACGTTAAAGGCTTAGCTGGATCAAAGAACAGCTGAGACACTTGCTCACCGTTACTACGTTTGGCATCAACCAACTGCCAGTTGTGCGCTTGTAACGCCTCTACAGTGACGGGCTGACTGGCTGGCGCAGGCAAGGTAGCCGTTGTTTGGCAACCAGCGGCAAGCGTACCAACCGCAAAAGTAGCTGCCATCATCACTTTCGTCATATTTTTCATATACATTCCTTTTTTATTGAATCCAAAAATCTTGCCGAGCATAAGGTCCTACTTGACGCGAGACCCAACCAGCGCATTCAGAATTTTGATTCATTATGGTTAGTTGTCTTACTCACTGCTTCAGACAGTAGCGATATTTTGTCTGACTCACCAGTGACTGTCATTATCAATTGAGTAAGCACTTGGCGGATATTTTTTGCCTTATACATCCTACTAACTACTAACTACTAACTACTGATATTTACTATCGATGCTATTTTTCAACGATGGTGTTACTTTTCTTGATGAGGTTTTATTTAAACCTTCTCTTGGCAGATGTCAGCTGATACGAAAACACCCCACTAAATAGTGAGGTGTTTTTATCATGCGACTATCGCATCTGATGACTGATATCGTTTATCGAAACCTTGAGTAATACATATAGGTCTCAGTACACGTATTAGCGGCTAGCTTAGATCACATCTGTACCAGTAATGTTTGGCTCTTCAGTGGCGGGCGCTGTCATACTTGACATCGATTGGCACCCGACAAGTACCGTTACCATGACAATACCAGTCATCAATGCTTTGGTTAAGTTTTTCATATTAGCTCCTAGAATCGTTTTAATAGACTGTTGGTTCAATTGAAAGATTACTACCATTGTACTAAAGCTACAAATATCGGGCCGTACTTCTCCTAATGATCATAGCTTATTCACACTTTTAGCATACCTATCTCTTACATTGCTGTAAGTTAATTAATGTTAATGAAATACGCTTACTGAGTCTTGGTTTCCTGCAACGCTGCATAACCAGACAAACGCTTGCGCTCAGCATCATCAAACAACTGCTGCTCAAGTTGGTCTATCTGAGTTTGCGCCTCTGCTGGATTGGCACTTTGACTGAGTAAGCGCTGTTTTTGCGCTTGATACTGAGTGAAACGCTGATCAAAATTGGCATCTTCTTGATCGACTTGTGCCAGTCTCTCTGCCGCTGGTGCACCTACTAGCTCTCGGCGCATATTGTATAGCGCTTCAGAGCTGGCACCTGCCGCTTTCATCTGTTCAGTACGAACCATAAGCTCACCAAGATTGGCCTGCTGCATGATATTGGTTTTGATAGCACTGTCTGGCAGACGGCTTATATAGTCTTGTCTAGCGGCTTGTTTCTGTGCCTCGCTCATTTGCTCGTTTTGGTTGATTCTGACCATCTCCATACTATAGTCATCATAACTATCGCTAGCACCAAAGAATGCCTCGATGGTGGTCTTGTCAAAATACTGCTGACGTAAGTTAGCCACATCCTGCTTTTGCTGAGCAACTGCATTCAAATCTAGCTCACCATTTTTGGTCGCTTGCAATTGCAGATTGCCATAACGCTTTTCTATCTCGGGCAGTGCTTTGAGATAGGCCACATATTTGCCAAAGATAGCGACTGCTTGGCTGGCAGCAGGCTCTGGCGTGTGGTGGCGAATATAACTCTCGACACGCGCAAAAATAACGGCTTCCTCCTCCTCCCCTATTGCTGATAAAAAATAATCGAATAAACGCCGTAGACCTTCAGTGACGACCAACTGCTTGTTTTCATCGATGATGATTTCGCCGTCAACTTGCGTGCCTTTCAATGAGCGCGGCAAACGCTCCAACCCAGTGACAAATGCAGACTGGTTTTGGGCTGAAGCGGTTTGTCCTGTTTGCTCACTATTTAGCGCAGTGGATAGCGTACTCTCAGAGGCATCCGTAGATCCAATAGATGCTGATTGTGCTGTCTCCATGCGTTGACTATCTGGCTTAAACCACATAATCACCGCCGCAGCGATGGCGATGATGACCACGGCGATGATAGCGATTGGTAAATAGGCTGGACGGCGATTATTCGACATAGATGAGAGTTCTTTTTACAAGTCAGCTTAAAGGTTGGCGTTTTTCAGACGATTAACCTGAGTACGATAGATAGATTTTGGCTCAGACTCGCCCCATGCCGTCAGACCTAATACTTGGTCTGCTGAATCCAAATGGTTCATGATGTAATTATCACGAATCACATAACCAAGTCGACTCGAGCAGGCAGAAACCAAGCCATCATTTCCCTCAAATAAAAACGGTACGCTTGTTGCTGCAAGCAGATAGTCACTAGGGTCAAGGGCGCTCGTGACTTGTCCAACGCCACTAAATGAATAGTATTTGATACCATTGGCGGCAGTACTGGTCGGCTGACCACAGTAGCTTTTTGGCATTGCTGCTGGGAATTTGGCATTGAACTTAGCAGCACCACTGGTCGATAGCGCCATGAGTGCCTGCCAGCCATCTTGCTCTTGTATCTGCTTAAAACTGATGCCTGACCCAACATCGGTAAAACCGCCAATCAGGTTAAATACGCCTGACACTAGCTCTGTGGTGACGTTTGACGGCGTGCCTGTATTGTTATTTGGCTCAAGGACATTTTTGACAAAATCGGCGGTTTTGGAACCTTGCTCTGGGCTTGATACTGCTGTGACTGATGCGACATATTTTGGCGCGACACCAGCGACATAACGAATATCGATACCGCCTTGACTGTGCCCAAATAAATTGACTTTAGGATCGCCTGAGATAGCAGTGATGGTTTTTACCTGTTGTAACAGCTGCTCGCCGCGTACTTCGCTATTATTAACCGCTGATGTTTTGGTGGTATATACCTCTGAACCACCTTTCATCAACTCCTGAGGAATTCCGTTGAAATAATCTAAAACCCCAAACAGCTTGGTGAAGCCGCCAAGTCCATGCGCCATGACCACTGGATACTGAGTTTTGGTATAATTAGAGGTAAAATACTTGCTGTCGACTAGCGTACAGCCATTGGCATTGGCACAATTGTAGTATTGTCCTGCCGCTTGGGCAGAGGTGGTTTGCATTGTCATTAACAGGACACCAGTACTGATAGAACCCAGTATTGGTAAAAATGCTTTTGGCGTGAGCGCGGCGCGAATAGATGAGGAAAGCGTCATAACAACATCCTTGTTATCATTAATTGTGATTATCTTTACCTCATAATATCGGCAAAGATGGCAGCTAATCCCTTTAGCATGCAAAATTACATTACTTATATATTCTGCAAGATTCAACTAAATTGTCAAAATATGAATATATTATCGTGACTAAAGAGTCACAACGGTTTTCACCATGCGGTAAAGTAATTTTTATCAATAATAATGATAGGTTAACTATCACTTAACATGAAACTGTCATTCATCCATTTATGGTATAATCTATCTACATTAAACCCATAATTATAAGACAGATGATGATGACTAAAAAATCTCTTATCCAGTCCGCCGACGCCATAGAAAAAATGCGCGTGGCCGGTAAACTCGCTAGTGATGTCTTGGTAATGCTCGACGAGCACGTCAAAGTTGGCGTCAGTACCGAAGCGCTTAACCAAATCGCTCATGACTATATCGTTAATGTGCAGCAGGCTATCCCTGCGCCGCTTAACTACAATGGCTTCCCAAAATCTATTTGTACGTCAGTCAACCACGTGGTCTGCCACGGTATCCCAACGGAAAGCAAGCTACTCAAAGATGGTGACATCATCAATATTGATGTCACTGTCATCAAAGATGGCTACTATGGCGACACCTCAAAAATGTGGATTGTTGGCAATGGTTCTATCATGGCGCAGCGTATTTGCAAAGTCGCACAAGATGCACTCTATGCTGGCATGAGTGTGGTCAAAAACGGCGCGCGTCTAGGCGACATTGGTGCTGCCATTCAAGCAGTGGTCGAGCCTGAGCGCTTTAGTATCGTTCGTGAGTTCTGTGGACATGGCATTAGTAATGAATTTCACCACGAGCCACAAGTCATGCATTATGGCAAAAAAGGCACTGGTTTTGAGCTAAAAACAGGTATGACGTTTACCATCGAGCCGATGATTAACCAAGGCACGTGGCAGACTAAGATCTTGCCAGATGAGTGGACAGCGATTACCAAAGACCGCAAACTGTCCGCTCAGTGGGAGCATACGATGGTCGTAACAGACAATGGCTGTGAAGTATTTACCACGCGCCCTGAAGAAGATTTGAGTTTTTTGACACAGTAAGACAATAAAAGATCGCTTAGGCGGTCTTTTTTTTGGCCAATCGTTAGCACATATCGAGTTAGGACAGATTGAGTGTTGTGCTTACTGGCTTTTTGTCTTTATACTCTGATGAGTTAATAATTTATATTAGTGTATTTATTAGTACATTCTATTGGTGACTTTTATCAGCTATCAGCAAGCGAATTGCCCGATGCTTTGCAGCTCAAACGTTCTATTTTTAAACTCTTAATTGGATAACACTCATGTTTACTTGTGATGTCGCTTCTATTGATCTAACGCCCCTACCGCTACTATCAAATGATACGGCGACAGATAACTCGCTGTTGTCAGAGCAACATACGACAGATAAAGCGCTACTCGGCATTCCTGAATGGCTGGCACAAATCAATGAGGATATCAGCCGATTACTAGAGCGTGGTACCAATATTCGTCAATTGGTCGAAGTACGTGCCTGTGCTATTGATAGCTTACTCATTGCGCTATTCAAATGGTTTGAATTAGATAAGACGGATTTGGCATTGTTCGCAACGGGTGGCTATGGACGCGGTGAGCTGTCGCTTTATTCAGATATTGATATTCTGCTGTTATCTCCTGACGAAATCGGCGCTGATGCCAGCAGTAAGATTGATAAATTGGTCGCATTGCTGTGGGATATCGGGCTGGAGCCTGCGCTGTCTGTACGTAGCGTCAACGATGCATTAGAAGCTGCACTTGACCATACCATCGCCAGTGCCCAGCTCGAAGCTCGATTGTTAATCGGTAACGAAGCACTGCGAGATATGCCCATCCAAATCGTGAACAAGCAATGGTCTCCTCGCGCCTTTTTTGATGTAAAAATGGAAGAGTCCAAAACTCGCTACTTACAGCACAATGCCACCGAGTATAATCTTGAGCCAAATATCAAAACGGCCCCAGGTGGTTTGCGTGATATTCATATCATCGGCTGGGTCACCAAACGCTACTTTCGAGTGGGCAAGCTCTATGACTTGGTACAACAAAACTTTTTGACTGAAAAAGAGTTTGATGAGCTCAGCTTTGCAGAAGGCTACTTATGGCAGATACGTCATTATTTACATGTATTGACGGGTCGTAACGAAAACAAGCTGTTATTTGATTATCAGCGTGAGATTGCTCAACTAATGGGATACGAGACCCAGCCAGACGATCAGCCCAATGCGGCCGTTGAACGCTTTATGCGTGATTACTATCGCTGCGCCATGCAGATATCAACGCTGTCTGAGATGCTGACCAACCACTACTATGAGACCATCATAGAACCCAACTTGCCTGATGATGAGCGCCCCAAAAAGCAGCCGATCAATGCAAGATTCAACCGTGTTGGTGATCATATTGCTATAGCGCACCATCGGGTTTTCGCTCAGCATCCTGAATCTATTTTAGAGATGTTCTTATTAATGGGTCAGCACGGTATCGACAAGGTTCGTACCCATACGCTACGTGCGCTAAAAATTGCAGCACGCGGCATCGATCAAATTTATAGGGACAATCCCGTTCACAAAGCTTTATTTTTATCTAATTTAAAAGAGCAAAACTATCTGTTCCATCGTTTGCGTACCATGAATCGCTATGGGGTATTGGGCAACTATATTCCTGCTTTTGCGCAAGTCACGGGTCTGATGCAATATGATTTGTTTCATCGCTATACGGTGGACGCGCATACTTTATTTTTGATTCGAATTTTGCATCGCTTTACCGATCCTATGTTTTCTGAAGAGTTTCCGCTGGTCAGCGCTATCTTTCAGCGCATCGAACGCAAAGAAATTTTGGTACTGGCTGCGATGTTCCATGATATCGCCAAAGGTCGTGGCGGCGATCATAGTGAGCTTGGTCAAACTGAATCGACAGAGTTTTGCTTATCGCACGGCATGAGTTTGGCAGATGCCAATTTGGTTGGCTGGTTGACCCGCTATCATCTGTTGATGTCGATTACCGCACAGAAAAAAGACATCTCAGACCCTGAAGTGGTGACTATCTTTGCAGATCTTATCGGTAATGTGACGCACCTAAATCACCTATATGTACTGACAGTTGCAGATATGAATGCGACCAACCCACAGCTCTGGAATAGCTGGCGGGCGACGCTGATGAAACAACTATACTCGCAGACGCGGCGCATTTTGCGCGCCGATATCGATGCGCCTACCAATCGCCAAGATATGATCAGTGCCACACGTGCGCAAGCGCTCGCGATGCTAGATAATGTCAATAACCAACATATGAATCGCGATGAAGTATTGCGACTATGGGATGATTTGGGCGATGAGTACTTTTTGCGAGAGATTGCAGAAGATATCTTGTGGCACACCGAAGCCATCTTGAACCATCCACCGATTGGGCTTGCTTCTAATGCGGATAGTCCGCCACTGGTCGTCTTGCGTGAGCATCGTGAGCTGGCACTGGATGCGGTACAGGTTTTTGTTTATACCCAAGATCAGATGAATCTGTTTGCCGTTACGATGGCGGTGTTCGATCAGATGAATCTTGATGTATTAGATGCACGTATTATTACTGCTACCCGCGACTTTGCCTTGGATTCTTATGTGCTGCTAGATCCTAGCGGTACGCTATTGGTCGACGAAGACAGTCAGCAGGAACTTAAACAGCGCCTGATTAATGCCTTTAAAGACCCGACAGTACTAAAGCTCACCAATAAACGTATACCGCGTCAGCTCAGGCATTTTGAAGTGACTACGGTGATCAACTTTGAGTTTAATGAAGCATCTGACCAGCATATCATGAGCTTAGAGACACTGGATCAGCCAGGACTCTTGGCTCGGGTTGGACAGATATTTTTGCAGGAGCAAATTGAGGTTCATGCGGCTCGTATTACGACCTTAGGCGAGCGCGCAGAAGATATGTTCTATATAAGTGACCAAAACGATAAGCCCTTATCTGCTGAACGACTTGATGCGTTAAAATCAGCATTGCTCGCCAGCCTAGCGACCAAAAGGGAAAACAACGTGGTTTATAGCTATTAGTTGACGTTATTAGGAGCACGTTTTATAACGTGCTCTTGTATATTATATTGTCAGCATGTTCTATCAGCTCTACATCAGCAAGCTCTGGCGGCAAAACACCTACTTCAAGTAGCTGTTGCTCCATGATTAATCGTCCAGCATCGATTTCTTTTTGTAGCAAACATTGCAAGCTTGCTAAGTGAAACTGTCCATCTAGATAGTCACCCAGCTGCCTTAAAGAAATAGGCGACTTGGCATGCACGTCAGGATACAGACTATCCTCTGCCAAAATAATCATTTCATTGAACGCCTCTTCACGCATCAGCTCATCGTTGTCTATCTCATCCTGTAACTTATTCGCCAGACGGCCTTTCGCTGCAAGAATACCGACAAAAAATATAGTTTGTAAGATAAATAAGGCAATGTATTGCCATAAAGATAACGATATATTCAACATATTATTTAGCAGCATCAGTGCCATGGCGACAACCACGTAACCAACCAACTGCCATAGCAACCACATGATTAAGCTATTTTCGCCATACCAAAAGATTTTCTTCTCTTGATGCTCAATCAATTGCTGCCTCGCCTGCCACCAGCACGCTTCACGTTCTTTTAGCAGCGCATATACGTTAATAGGATGCGCACCTGCATCAGGAATGTCATTATTGATATTTTTAGCGATGAAGTTATTATGATTTAGTACACTAGGCATATCAAACTATCCTTAAAATGATCTGTCTCTGGCACTGACAGTCATCTTTTATATTGTTATAAGTTATCAGACGCGAAGCGTTCAATGCGCTTTGTAAGTACGACTGAATGGGCTATGATAAGGTCAGCCGTTCAAGCACACTAAATTCGCATTCACGTTATGAGAAGAAAAAAGCAAAAAACAAGAGGGGTGCTAAACTGCTCTAATGTAAATTTTCTTTATAACTTTATTATTAATTGTCTATTATAGTTACCACACTTATGAATCACAACTTAGCGCATTTACATCCTTATCCCTTTGCCAAGATGGCAACCTTACTCGCTGACAGCAAGTCTGCCAGTGGTTACAGCGAAATCAAACTGGGTATTGGTGAGCCAAAACATGAGCCACCAGCATTTGTACTGGACGTACTACGCGAAAACTTGGACAAAATAAGTCGTTATCCGACCACCAATGGTATGTTTGAGTTACGTCAGACGATTGCGCACTGGTTAGAGAAGCGTTTTTTTCTTAGCCACGTCGATGCCAACACCCAAGTTTTGCCAGTAATGGGTACTCGCGAGGCTATTTTTAGCTTTGTACAAGCCGTCATAAATCATGATACCGCTGATAGCGAAAGCACGTCCTCTTTAGCATCTAATGGGTCACCTCTGGTTGTTATGCCCAATCCGTTCTATCAGATATATGAAGGTGCAGCAATATTGGCACAAGCGACGCCCCATTTTGTTCCCTGTACGTTAGATAATGACTTTAAGGGGGATTATCGCGCGGTACCAAAAGACGTTTGGGCACGCACGCAGCTTGTATTTGTCTGTAGTCCAAACAACCCAACGGGTTCGGTTATGACCATGGAGGATTGGGAATATCTCATTCGTTTATCAGACCAATACGGTTTTGTCATTGCCAGCGATGAGTGCTATAGCGAGCTGTATTTTGATACTGCTCCGATCGGCTTACTGCAGGCTTGTGCGAATCTGGGTCGCCGTAATTTCAAAAACTGTATCGTATTCCATTCATTATCCAAACGCTCGAACCTACCTGGTTTACGCTCTGGGTTTGTGGCGGGCGATGCCAAAATTTTGCAGTCTTATTTGCAATATCGTACTTACCAAGGCTGCGCGATGCCGATACCACATCAGCTTGCCTCTATCGCTGCGTGGCAAGATGAAAAACATGTCGCACACAATCGCGCCCTTTATCAAGAAAAGTTCGCGCTATGGATGTCCGAGCTTGGCGAGTTGCTAGATTTGCGCATGCCAGAAGCTGGATTTTATTTTTGGATAAAAGTACCTGAACCGTTCGATGGTGATGATGAAATATTTGTCAAAGCGTTATACGAGCAGGCCAATATTCACGCATTGGCAGGACGCTACTTGTCACGCGAGGTTGATGGGAATAATCCTGGAAAAGGCTATGTCCGTGTTGCTTTGGTCGCGAGTGTCGAGGAGAGCCGCGAAGCAATCAATCGTATTCGCAAACTGCTGGCGGCATAAACAGCCATTCAAAAAGCTTTTATCTTGAGCTAATAAAGCGACCTCTAGGGCGTGTCCCTATTTTAAAAATGGTGATAAACATTTGAATTAGGGGCATGCCCTAATAGCCACAATATAAATAGGGTTATTAGGGGCTTTTTGCATGAATAGTGCTATAGTAAAGTCTCTATTGTAAAATATGCCATCAAGGATGATGCCATGCCCCATCTTGACTTTACCCAGCCGCCCTTTGACGTACTAAGTCTAGCTGAACGTCAAAGCATCAGAAAAAACACGAAAATCCGCTATCTTGCTAGAGATGAGATCCTACCCGCAGCAGACTTGCAGTATCTATATGTGGTCATCAAAGGACAAATTGAGCAATCACTGGGTGGTGAATTTGTCGCCTCTTATTTGGGGAGCAACCATTCTGATGATCCAAACAATAATGACTGGTTTGATAGTCGCCGCTTGCCTGAGTCACTCATAAAAAATGATGTGCCAGAAAGTAAAAACACACCTATACAGCCGTACCAGTTTCGGGCCAGTGAAGAGACATTGCTGCTACAAGTCGATGGTGCCACTGTCGATAAAATCAGCGCGCAAAATCATCTGGTACGCCAAATGCTATCAGACAAGCTACCTGAAAGACTAAAGGCATTACGACAGCGCCGTAGCAACAAAACTCTAGACCCTGCTGGATATACCCATCAACAAGAAGTGCAGCAAATCATGCTGCAACCTGTCATCGATGTCCATTTATTGCCAGTACATATTGTCGATGCCAATAATAGCTTGTACGAAGCTGCGCGTATCATGACCAAAGCTGGACTAAAACACGTACTGGTACGACCGCTGAACTATGTAGAAAATATACGAGAAACTGAGCAACCAAAACTGCTGCTAGGCATTTTAACTGATACGGATATTTGCCGTGCTGTAAGTGACAGACAAGATCCCGCTGTTACGCTTTGCCAGCGCTATGCTAATTTTAACCTACGTACGATCAAGGCCACTGACGAGATTGGCGATGCGTTGCTCACCATGACTCGCTATCGTATTCACAGACTGCCAGTCATTGATAGCAGTGGTGATGTCGTCGGGGTGCTTGGACAAAGCGATATGCTCGCCCACATTGGTCATCACTCACAGCTCATTAGTATTCAAATCGAGCAAGCAACCGATCTACCAAGCCTAGATACCGCAGTCGAGCTCATCGGTCGCTATATTCGTGCGCAGCATCAGAACGGTGTCAAAATCGGTAATATCAGCCGTATGGTGCAGACCCTGAATGCACAGGTATTTACCAAGTTATGGCAACTTATCGCGCCTGATCAAGTGATAAGCAATACTTGCCTCATCGTCATGGGTTCAGAAGGTCGCGGCGAGCAAATCATGCGTACCGATCAAGATAACGCATTAATCATTCGTGATGGTTATACGCATCCGGATTTGGCGCAATTTGCCGATACCTTTAATAATCACTTGGCAACGCTTGGCTATCCACTGTGCGATGGCAATATCATGATGACCAATCCCATGTGGCGGCAACCTCTCAAACAGTTTACCGCTCAGATTGGCTTATGGTTTAGAAACACTAACCCCATGCATGGCATCTACTTGTCCGCCATAATGGATGGCGAATATGTCTGCGGTGATGAAACCCTACTTACACAGGTACGTCAGCATTTAGTAATGGCTCACAGACAAGCCGATCCAATGTTTGTACGTCAGTTTGCCCGTGCAGCATTGCAGTTTGGCGATGTCAATCAGTGGTGGCAAAAGTTTGTGCCTTTGATAGGTGGTAAATCTATATCAGCAGATATTGATCTAAAAAAAGCAGGAATCTTTCCATTGGTTCATGGTATTCGTACGTTGGCATTAGAAAATGATGTACTCGATGTGCCTAGCAGTAAAGATCGCCTAAAGGCATTGGTGCAGTCTCATGCCCTGACCCAAGAGCGCGCTGATACGTTACTGGAAGCCTTAGAGTTTTTTATGGCGCAGCGTTTATCAGTCGCACTGTCAACCGATGACAAACAGGCAAGGCAAGTCGATCCAACGACACTAACGGCACTAGAACGTGACCTGCTCAAAGAATGTCTGGCCGTGGTAAAAAGTTTTAAAAATCAGCTGCGTCAACACTATCAGTTAGAAATAGCATAAATATAGCAATAGAATAAATAAATGGATGACAAACATGAGCTGGTTCCAGCAGTTATCTTGCGCTTGGCAAAAGACGCAGCTACAGCGTCCGGAGCTGGCCTCAATGTTCACTACCCCTTCGGCTGAGCAGTGGGTAGCGATTGACTGTGAAATGACTGGACTGAACCCCAAAAAGCACCATTTACTATCCGTGGCAGCGATACATATCAATGGTAATACGATCGATACGGGTAACTGTATGCATCTGGTATGCAGACCGCCTGTAATGCCAGATCGCGATACAATTGTCATTCATGGTCTGCGTACTGCTGATGTCGAGCATGGCATGAGCTATGACGACATGCTGACTCTCTTGTTACCTTTTATTGATAACCGACCCATCGTCGGATTCTGCACACAGCTCGACATGGTATTTTTGAATCCTTTGGTGAAACGCTATATGGGAACGACCCTACCCAACAAAGTCATCGATGTGCGTCAATTATACAGTCGACGTATGGGCGACCGTACGCAAGGTATTCCTAATCAAACGCAGCATTTGACTAATATTTTGGCGCATTATGATATTCCTGAGCTTGGTGCGCATGATGCTTATAACGATGCAATAATGACGGCGATGGCGTTTTTGCATGTACGCTAGCCTTTATCATTGACGATAAAATTGAGCTTCTGAGAGCATGTGCGAAAACAGCAACTCATGTTACCATAGGCAGTTTTTGCCACCTGATGAAAGATGCTCATGCGATACCCTTCTCAACGCGATCTCTGTCGATACAATCCATCTCAACGCGACCCATCTCAACGCAATAGCCACACGCCCATTACAGCAAAGCTCACCACGCTCTGTAGCCATGTGCCACTATTTAATCAATCTAAAAAACGTTTGCCGATACTTGCGCTACTGTCAGCGGTTATGCTGGTGCCTACCTACGCACAAGCCGCGCTGCCAACAGCCATTCATGCTGCCTTATTGCGTGCAGATCTGACAGAATCTGACATCAGCATCATCGTCACGCCAATAGGGGACAAGAATGCCAGTCGTCTGCCTGCTCCTATTCAGGTGATCGATAGCAGTGATGTTGATAGTCAATTGATGCCGACGACACCATCTAAAAATACGACTACCAATATGCCTACTGATAAGAACAGTAGCAGTCAGAAAGCGACTCAAAATAATAACAACCATGCCGCCAGTAATCCTGACCAACAAAGCGCATTGATTACTATTGAAAAGCGCACGATTGAACAGCACGAGCAGAAGATACACGACTATACTGATGATCCTTATACTTATCAGAGTGTAGAAAGCATCCCAACGGTAGTGCCTGACGATCAACCAACCCATGCTAACGATGCCAACAACGCGGTGAGCACTGATAACACTTCTATCAAAATCTCCTTTTCACCATTATTGAATCATCAACCTGATGTCCCTCGTACCCCTGCTAGCACCATGAAACTCGTTCCCAGTTTTATCGCTTTGGACACACTAGGGGCAGACTTTGTATGGTATACACGCGTCTATCATACTGGTATTGTCATCGGCGACCGTCTACATGGTGATTTGATCATTCAAGGTAGTGGCGATCCAAAAATGACCCACGAGCGTTTGAAGGAGCTGCTGTATAAAGTACAAACCTCAGGTATTCGCCATATCGATGGTGACATCATCGTTGACAGTGCAATCTTCAAAAACGTGAGCGAAGATCCTGCTGCCTTTGATAACTCACCTTTGCGCCCTTATAACGCCAGTCCTGATGGTTTTTTGGTCAACTTTAGCACCATTGGTATCAAAACCTACCCCTCAGATAATGGCCAAGCGAGCTTGACCTATAAGCCGCGACTGGCCAACTATCAGCTGCCTGATAAGATAAATACCCGTGCCGCTTACTGTGGACAGGCAAGCTACAGCCTATCGCCGCAGTGGCAAGCGGAGCGGCTAACACTCAATGCCAGTCTGCCAGAGAGCTGCGGCGAGCATGTGTTTTATGTGGCGTATCCTAATGCCAAAGAGTTTGCGGCACACGTCATTGCTGCCAAATGGCAAGCACTAGGCAATACCCTGAGCGGCAAAGTGATCTCACAAGAAACCCCTTACGATGCCCAAAATACCTCAAAATCAGTACATGGTCTCACCGCTATTACTATGTCACCCTTGCCTATGGTCAGCTATCCTTCGTTGAACCTAACGCAGCAGATTCATGATATTAACCACTTTTCAAACAATGTTATGGCTGAACAAGTGGCCCTATCTATAGGTGCCTATGACACAGCAGGACTGACTCAATCAACGGCTATTAATAACAATACTAGCGAGTTAACGAATAACATAGTAGTCAATAATCAGAATACCCATAAAAAAGCTGATAGCCTATATCAGTTTGGCACACCTGCTGGTACTGATTATTCTTCAGCCTTACAGACCATCAATCAATGGTGGCAAACCAATCTAAGCACACCGCCACCTTATTTGACCAATGGCTCGGGACTCTGCCGCGACTGTACCATCACCGCCGCCAACCTAAGCGAGCTGTTGACTTACGCTTATGGTCACCCAAGCTTTGATGCGTATGTAGACTCGTTAGGTATCGCTGGGGTCAGTGGCACCATTGCCGCTCATAGTGAGCGATTACCTAACTCAGCAGCGATTGGCCGAGCATGGATAAAAACAGGTACATTAAATAACGTCACATCAATGGCAGGCTATGTCAAAGGGTTATCAGGTCAAGACTATGTCGTTGTGGGTATGATTAATACAGATCAAGCGCTCAATCCTTATACAGCAAGACCTGTATTAGATGCAGTACTCGACTGGACCGCTCAGCGCTGATGGTTTTTCTAAAGCGATGCTTAGTGAGCAGTAGTAAAGCAGCAGATATTTTGACGCAAGTGGTATGATTATTTGCACAGCAATTATGACTGCTATATTTATTAATATATTTTAAAACTTTTCTTCTTACCTTTACAAAGGCCAGCTTATGTCACGCCAGACAACCAATCTCAGTAAGCCTCGAACGCTTGCGTCAAGTCAGCCTAAACTGGCGCAATATATCGGGTTTTTTGCCATTGGTTACATCCTAGCCAGCGCCATATTTATGATGATTCAGACCAAGATTGCGCTTAACTCGCAACTGGTCATGGTCGTCTCTATCATCGTCGGTGCCTATATTGCTGTCAGCAAATTCATCAAGCATCAGCAGCGCGCCTTGGCTAAAAATGAAATCAACCGGCTCATGTTTGGCGGTATTGCGGTTGTTTGGTTATTGACGGTCCTTTATTTTTTAGCCATATGGTTTTGGTTATTTGATGCAGTCAGCCGTGAGGTGCTACTTGAGATGGCAATGGCACGGCCTTTGCCCTTGCTCTCTTCACTGGTGTTGATGCTGGTATTCACCTTGGTCAGTACGCGTATCAGCCTATGGGCCATCAACCATTTCTTGAACCCTGCTCTCAAAACAGTATGAACACACTCGACCATTTACTACGAGCATAACCAACCACCTACAAGGTAATACAAAGTTTTCTCCTACTTATACGTAAAATCCGTTAGGCTAACTTTGAGCAGTCAAATTTTAGCGGTTATTTGTTTTACTTTATAATAGGAGCAGACATCATGGAAACGGTTTTTTTTGACAACATAGATAAGCTCGGGCGCATTGTTTTAACGACTGTTATGGTCTACGTGTTGATTGTGTTGGTGACCAAAGCCTCGGGTAAACGCTCGACGTCACAACTCAATAATTTTGATTGGATCGTTACGGTAATGATTGGCTCATTGGGCGCCAGTACCATTTTGCTCAAAAACATCCCTTTCATCGAAGGGGTGTCATCAATATTGGTACTCTATCTCTTACAGTTTTTGGTGACCAAATACGCCTCTATCTCACCGCAATTTAGCAGTGTTATTTTGTCTGATCCACGTATTGTCTTTTATCAGGGGCAGTTTTTGCCAGAGGCGATGCGTGCCGAGCGCTTGACTCGTCAAGAAATCGAATGTGCGATGCGTGCTGAAGGTATCAATAATTTTGATGATATCGAAGCTATTGTCTTTGAATCTGACGCCAAGCTCAGCGTGATTCCAAAACAACGCCAAGCCGATTCGAATGATGATGAGCAGGATGTAGATCACAGCGTATCAGAGACCATTACCCCTTTGATGTAGTGATTAGATAATCGAGCACTGATGGCTATCAATACTCAGATTCAGTGCTCAAATGTAAAAATTTTTCAATTTAAAAAATGGTACGTACTATGAAGGTAAGAATTTTGACCGTTGGCAATAAGATGCCTAGCTGGGTGCAAACAGGTTTTGATGAGTATTTTAAGCGTATTCAGCCCATGCTGAGCACAGAGATTGTGGAAATTGCCGCCGCAAAACGGTCAAAAAACCCTTCAGATGCCAATCTAGCACAGTACCGTGAGCAAGAAGGTCAAGCGATATTGGCCGCTCATAATGCCGCGAGCCGTGAGCAATTATGGGTACTAGACGTCAAAGGTAAGATGATTTCGACAGAAGGATTAGCTGATAAACTCGCTGATGGCATGCAGCAAGGTGATGATATTGCGTTGGTCATCGGCGGTGCAGATGGCGTATCACCAGCAGTGTTAGCAAAAGCCGACGCAAAATTATCATTATCAGCCCTGACACTGCCACATCCGCTGGTACGCGTCGTCCTGATGGAGCAGCTATACCGCGCGATGAGTATCAATAATAACCACCCTTATCATCGCGGTAATTAACCAAACTCTAAGCTGTTTTTTTGATTTAAAACATCAATCCCAAAAGAGATTGAAAAACTGGCGTACGCCCTAATAAATGGAACATGAAATATCCAAAACGCGCGACATCCAAAGCCTCTCAGACTACGCATCAGCGTGATCACCATCACGACACTGTACAGACACCTATTACCTCTGCTGCGGCATGGGAAAGTGCATCTGCTATAATGCCCAATGCATCCAAACTACCTGCGTTATTTATCTCGCACGGGGCACCTACGCTTGCGATTGAGCAATCTGCCACGACCAGCGCATTGGCACGTATCGGGCAAAATTTACCTAAACCACGTGCCATCGTTATTATGTCGGCGCATTGGCAATCAGCAAAACTTGAGATTAGCAGTAACCCGCAGCCAAAAACGTGGCATGACTTCTCGGGTTTTTCGCCCGAACTGTATGAACTACAGTATCCTGCATCAGGTCAACCAGCGCTGGCTGAGACGCTTGTTCAGCAGCTCACCGCGCGCGGTATCACTTGTAGCGTCAATCCTGTACGTGCCTGTGATCATGGAGTTTGGGCACCGCTCAGACACCTGTACCCAGAGGCAGATGTGCCTATCGTTCAAGTATCATTGCCTCAGTATTACGATAGCATTGCTTGCTATCAATTGGGCGCGCAGCTCGCACATTTGCGTGACGAGCAAATTCTTGTGATTGGCTCGGGTAATATCACTCACAACTTACAAGCGCTACGCTGGGAAGCCGACAGCATCGATCAGGCTGCCAAAGCCTTTAAGCAATGGTTGCTCCAGCAGCTCAAGATAGATATCCCCACTGCCCTTGACTGGCAGCAATATCCTCAATACAAAGACATTCATCCAAGTGACGAGCATTTGCTGCCATTATTTTTTGCGTTAGGTGCGGGTCAGCGCGTCTCAGTTGTTCATCAGAGTATGGCGCATCACAGCTTGGGCATGGATATCTATCGCTTTGATTAAGTGATACCTATTTAATCAAAGCGTTCAAACCTACTTTTCAAAGGCAGGTTTGGTAAATAAACCTGCACGCTCCATCTCACCTGCCAGACTAAATAGCGTCGCCTCATCATTCATACGTCCGATGAGTTGCATACCAATTGGCAAGCCTTTTTTACTCATGCCGACTGGCACCGACATGGCTGGCAATCCTGTGACGTTGCCCAATAACGTGAAGCCCATTTTTCCTAGCACAGGCGCGCTTAGCTTTTCGATCATACCCGAGCTAAAGGCATATCTACCCATATCAAAACCTTTATTCAGTACCCCAGCGCTACGCATCATCATCTCATCCATACGACTAGGCGGCAGTACGCCGTGTTTGACCGCAGGTGTTGGTACGGTCGGGGACAAAATCATATCGTAGGTTTCTAATAACAGTCCCGTTTGATACTGACTGTTATGCCAACCGTGTTTGGCATGAACCAAGTCCACTGCTGATAGCGAACGTCCGAGTAGCGCCATGTTGTAGGTTTGTGGCTCTAGGTTTTTGACATGGGCAGTGCCAAACTCACGCTCGATATTATCAATCGTAAAGGCGGTATGCGCGCAGACCACCACGATAAAGTCATGCCAGAACTGCTCGATATTGATATTTGGCTCAGCGGGTATTACTTGATGCCCCATAGATTCTAGTTGCTTAGCGGTTTGCTCCAGTACAGCAAGGACTTCTTTATCCACTACGGTATTGGCAATCAATGGCTGCTGCTGCAGAGCGATTTTCAATGGTCGCGGTGCACGCATCGCCGCTTGCAAAAATGTGCCATCTGGCGGCGCAATGACATAAGGCGAACCAACCTCCGCGCCACTGGTAGCATCGAGCATCGCGGCACTGTCACGTACCGAGCGCGTAATCACATGATCGGCAACTGCCCCGTCCCAGCCTTCACCAAGATTAGGACCAAGCGGATTACGACCACGGCTTGGTTTTAAGCCAAACGCACCGCACCAAGCAGCCGGAAACCGTATCGAGCCGCCGCCATCACCAGCGCCTGCCATCGGTACGATACCGCTCGACACTGCTGCTGCACTACCACCCGATGAGCCACCAGAGCTATAACCTTTTTTAAAGGGATTATGAGTGGCACCATGTGCTTTTGGCTCAGTGGTGATAATCAAACCAAATTCAGGAGTGTTAGTCTTACCAAAGGTGTTCACGCCCGTGGCTTTCATTCGCTTGACGATTTCGCTGTCTTTTTCTGAGATGATATTGACGCTACGGCTGCCCATCGTGATAGGCTCATCCGCAAAACTAAATGACAAGTCTTTTAGCAGATAAGGCACGCCATTGAACACACCAGATGGCAACCCTGCCTGCGCAGCGTTATAAGCGCGTTCATCGAAACGGTGAATAATGGCATTTAGCTTGGGATTGAGTTTATTGGCCTGATAAACGGCTGCATCCAGCAACTCCTCTGAACTGACCTCACCTGAATTAACCAGTGCCGCTAAGGCGAGTGCATCGTATTGGGTATATTCTTTAAACATAACTGACCTTCCTTGGAGAGTAATTGTAGTAAGTTTTTTGAATATTTATTTCATCAATAACTGTCAGTTTAGTATAAAAAATCACGACTTATGATTGATAAACAAACTCACTGGTCATTTGAAAGTTTTGGTAGCTAGTTCGTTTATGAATGAAATTAATCTTAAATCTCTTTCACAAAAAAAACGAGCCACTTTTATGACTCGTTTTTTCATTATTAATTCAATACTAAGCGCTACATTAACAATTCGCGCTTACCACTTTTGCCCATGGAGCTGACCAGTCCAGCGTCTTCCATCGAGTCGACAATACGGGCGGCACGATTATAGCCGATGCTGAACTTACGCTGGATACTAGAAGCCGATACTTTACGCGTTTCCATAATAAAGGCGACGGCATCATTATATAGATCATCATCCTCGCCAGAGGCATTAGCCGTGCTACCACCGCCCGGACTAGACAACTCAAAATTGCCTGCCATATTGTCAATATAATCGGGAGCACCGCGCTCGCGCCATGCGTCACAGACACGGTTGACCTCTTCATCACTGACATAAGCACCGTGTACACGATCTGGTTCAATCTGACCTGGCCCCAAGAACAACATATCACCGTTACCCAGCATGTCTTCAGCACCGCCACTATCTAGGATCGTTCGTGAATCGACTTTTGAGTTCACACGTAGTGCTGCACGCACAGGAATGTTTGCTTTAATCAAACCCGTAATGACATCTACTGATGGACGCTGAGTAGCTAGCATTAAGTGAATACCCGCCGCACGTGATTTTTGCGCCAAGCGCGTGATTAACTCTTCGGCTTGCTTACCAACCTGCATAATCATGTCGGCAAACTCATCCGCGACAATGACAATCATCGGTAAGGTTTTGAGCTTCGGCGCTTGGCTGATACTCACGCTGTCATTCGGTCGCCATAGAGGATCAAGCATTGGATTGCCCGATTTCTCTGCCGCAATGACTTTTTTATTAAACTCATTGAGCTTACGCACTTTGAGCAAGCTCATTAGCTGATAACGACGCTCCATTTCGGCCACGCACCATGACAAGCTACTAGCCGCTTCCGTCATATCGGTGACTACTGGCGTTAGCAAATGCGGAATGTCATTATAGTTAGCCAGTTCGAGCTGCTTTGGATCAATCAAGATCAGACGCAGCTCATTGGGCGTGTACTTGAGTAACATCGATAATAGCATCGAGTTGACTAGTACGGATTTACCAGAGCCTGTGGTACCAGCGACCAGCATGTGCGGTGCGCGGGCAAGATCAGTAATAATGGGGTTGCCACCGATGTCCTTACCCATCGCCATACTGATTTGTGCTTTAGGGTCTTTGAACTTTTCGGTATTCAATAGTTCAATCAAGCGCACCATTTCACGTTTCTTATTGGGCACTTCGATACCGATATACGGCTTACCAGGAATGACCTCGACCACACGCAATGAGGCCATCGATAGTGAGCGCGCCAAGTCACGCGAAATACCAGTAACTTTACTGGCCTTTACGCCAGCAGCGAGCTCCACTTCAAAGCGAGTTACGACAGGCCCTGGGATAGCGTTGACGACGTTGGCTTTTACATTGAACTCTTGGAGCTTGATTTCTAACAACTCAGATAATTGCTCAAGCTCAGCAATGGTATAGCTAGGCTTACGGTCAGGATCAGGCTTGTCCAGTATAGACACATCTGGAATAGGGGTTAGGCTACTGCGATAGGCAGCCGTCTGCATCGAGCGTGATTTTTGACTGAACGCCGCATCGTCACTGATATGCGGCATAACTGGTGCACTGGTGTCGTCAGTAGCATCATCCTCCGGCATCATGTCAGTGATATGGTTGCTACTATCACCTTCTGGTACCGCAAAGCTGACGGATGGTTTAGCTGGGGCTACAGGCTGCGTATTTGAGGCCGAACTGACCGCTTCCACAGTTGGCGCCGCTTTTGGATTGGCAGGCGGCGTATTGGTTGGGGTCATGTCAGAGACGCCTGACACTGGCGGAGCGACTTCTATCGATGACTGAGCCGTTGAGATTTCAGACACAGATAGTGAATCATCACTATGTGGCAGTTCATTCTGTTCATGAGAGGATGCATTTGAAAAACTAGGAGTCATTTCAGGCGCAGGCTTTGATCGCGCTTCTTGCGCTGGCTGCTCAGTAACATGGGTTGTAGCAGGCTCTATATCGGCATGCTCCGCCAACCATGTTTCTGCTAACTTATCGACACTTCCCATTGTATCATCTGGGTGAGAGTCTTCCGGCTCAGTAATAGCTTGATTGACAGCTTGAGCATTCGTTGATTCATCCATTGAGGATTGAGTAGCTAGTTCTTGATTAGATAGAGTTGCGGCCTCTACCATCGGTGCTGCTACCGAGGTTTGTACTGTTTCTTCTAATGACACATCAGTGACGACTTTACTCTGTGCATAGTTAGGCACAGTAGAATTATCTATGCTGTTAGTGCTATAAGCCATCTGTTCACGCGCGAGCAAATCATCAACCGTATTTGCATCATTCCACGCAAAGCTTGGCTCAACTTTACGAGCAGGCGCTACGGTAGGGTTTGATATCGTTGATGTGTTTGTGTCACTGATTGTACTACCAACCGTAGCATTAGCAGTTGCTGCGGCCGCGTATGGTGGCTCACTTTTTTCATCGCTAGACGTAGCTGCTGCTTTTGCTGTCGCCATAGAGGCTTTCACACTATCAGCCAATCCTGACGTCGACAAAAAATCTGACAATACATTGCTGAATCTGCCACTATTATCTACTGCCTGAGCACTATTCGCATCATCAGTTGATTGCAGCTCAAGTGGCAGCTGCTCGTACTCGGCTGTTTGATTGGGATTATTTTCTGGGATGTTATCAGCGTTTTGTGAGACATTACTTTGTTGATCTGCTTGAGCCGTGTCTTTATTTTTTAACCCTGAGCCAAGCCAAGATAATGCTGTAATCTTCTGATATATAGCAAGCCAATGGATGTTAAAGGCAAAGGTAGCCGTAATCACGACAAATACCGCCAAGAAAATCACACTCCCCCACTGCGATAGCAACTGTGCCAAACGCTCCTGCAACTCAAGACCGATGATACCACCAGCCACGCCTTCAAGTCCCGTTGATGCAGGATTGGCTACTTGCTGAACCAATGCAACCAGTTGTGCAAATAATGCACTGGCACTCAACAGCAAAAACACATAAGCGACCAGTCGCATGAGCCAAAACGTCGGCTTATTGTCCCACCAAATAAGGATAGACTCATAAACCACAAACGCTAAAAACCACCATGCACCATAGCCAAAAAAACTATAGAGCAAGTCGGACAACCAAGCGCCCGTCTGCCCACCCATATTGTTAATGGTCGTCATATCACTACTGATGTGCGACCAGCTAGGATCATTGCCTGTGTAAGTCATCAAAATAACAAACAAATAAACAGCCAGTATTAACCCAAGGAGGGTAAATATTCCCTTTTTTAAATACTCAATAAGCGGTGCTGATATCACGTAAAATCTGCCTTGTTGTTAATACTAAATGGTCGCCAGTGCATGACTAAGCCTAATCATGCTGACATAAAGTGTTGACATATAAAGGTACCTAGCAAAGTGTTTCGTTGAGATTCGCCTCTCAAAAGGCCTGAGCATAGCAATCATCGCTTAAGCTCTATCACACTTGGCATAACTTCTTATAATAACAAATACATAGGTACAGTGGCGACACTCTTATAAAGAAAGCGTGCAAGAAAGTAAATCAATGTACGATTTGCGCAAAAAACCTGCGGATAAGCCAAAGGTTACTAACAGAATACTGCTAACAATTTTATATAGACCCTATAAAATACCAGCTGTTTCTAGCACGAGTATTTCAAGGTTATTATGCTTTGATTCTAATGATAGCTGTGTTTGTTTTAGCAAACTTGCACTTTTTGCTATCTACCCTTATGTTATTATCACACAGCAATTAGAAAAACCATATTAGTAGCAACGCTTGACGTTTTTTTATTATATTTATAACTCATATTTTTCATTCGTATACTTAGAAAGGAACAACTCATGGCAACTGACACTACTGCTCCACGTCACGAAAAGCTCATCATTTTAGGCTCAGGCCCTGCCGGTTACTCTGCTGCGGTCTATGCAGCACGCGCCAATCTTAAACCTGTTATGGTAACGGGTATGGAAGTGGGTGGCCAATTAACCACCACCACTGAAGTCGATAACTGGCCAGGCGATGCGCATGATTTGACCGGTCCTGCATTAATGGAGCGTATGAAGGCACATGCTGAGCGTTTCGGTACAGAATTGGTTTATGACCATATCAATGATGTTAATTTGAATGTACGACCTTTTGAGCTGTCAGGTAACAACGGCACCTATACTTGTGATGCCCTGATTATCTCAACAGGTGCCTCTGCTCAGTACCTAGGTCTAGAATCAGAAACCAAATTCAAAGGTCTTGGCGTATCTGCTTGTGCCACTTGTGACGGTTTCTTTTATAAAGATCAAAAAGTTGCCGTGATTGGCGGTGGCAATACGGCAGTCGAAGAAGCTTTGTACCTATCTAACATTGCTTCTGAAGTGACTTTAGTGCATCGCCGTGATAGCTTACGCTCTGAAAAAATCCTACAAGATAAGCTGTTTGAAAAAGCCAAAAACGGTAATGTTAAAATCGAATGGAACCATCAAGTCAAAGAAGTCGTCGGTGATGACATGGGCGTCAATGGTGTCGTTATTGAATCAATGATTGATGGCAGCACCAAACAGCTAGATGCAATGGGTATGTTTGTCGCTATCGGTCATAAGCCTAATACCGACCTGTTCAAAGGTCAATTGGATATGAAAGATGGCTATCTGGTCGTCAATAGTGGCTTGAATGGTAATGCCACGCAAACCAGTATCGAAGGTGTGTTTGCCGCAGGTGACGTGGCTGATCATGTCTATCGTCAAGCCATTACCTCTGCTGGCACTGGCTGTATGGCAGCGCTGGATGCAGAGAAGTACTTAGATGCCATCGGTGAGGCAACGGCGAAAGACCATACGTATGCGTCAACGCTGACTGCTGATCAAGAAGACTAAATGAATCACTTCATACAGTTCAACGATAATCATCAATACATCACGCCTGAGACTTTGAAAAGTCTTGGGCGTTATGACTTTCCTGATCCTATCTCTATCGATCCTGATGGCATTGGCATTGTCGCGATGGGTGGCGATCTTGCGCCCGACACATTGATATCTGCTTATGCACAAGGGCTATTTCCATGGTTCAATGAAGATGAGCCTATCGCTTGGTGGTGTCCTGAGCCGCGTTGTGTGATCGTTCCATCTGATTATCAACCGAGTAAGTCGCTGCGCAAGCAAGCAAGTCGCACGCGTTGGCAATTGACGCTCAATCAAGCTTTTGATGACGTTATCCATGCCTGTAGCCTGCCGCGTAGTGATGGTCTCAATAATGACTTGTCCGAAGGCGAGCATACTTGGATTCATGATGAGATGATTGAGGCTTATACTAAATTGCATGCGCAAGGCTTTGCCCATAGCATTGAAGTGTGGGACGAGGCAGGTCAGCTCATTGGTGGACTGTATGGACTAAAAATAAACGGCATCTATTTTGGCGAATCCATGTTTCATCGAGCCTCCAATGCGTCAAAACTCGCGTTTTGGGGATTGATGCGCTTGTGTGAGCAAAGTCATGTTGCACTTGTCGACTGCCAGCTACCGAATGATCATCTCATGAGCTTAGGTGCCACTACTCTACCGCGTCCTGACTTTCTTGCTCAATTAGACCGCTTAATAAGCAGTCGCTCCATCAATTGGCACAATAATTCTCACAAACCATTAGCCGTATCCCTTCTCGATACGACAAATCCTTGGCAGCATCAATCATGAAGTCTACAAAAGCTAAAGAGTTAAGAGAATTTTATGGCGCTTGATACCTCATTTCTGCTAATCGGAGAGCTGGCAGCAAAAGCCAATACAACCAAAGACACTGTGCGTCACTATGAGCAGTTGGGCCTACTAAGGTCACGTAAGCGTCAAGCAGGCTCACGTTTATATACTGAGTTTCATCCCGAGTGTGTCGAGCGTATTGAGCTAATTAAAAGCGCACAGGCCATCGGCTTTACCCTCACTGAAATCAAAAACAGCTTAAACGATTATTACGATGGACAATTGGATATTGACTTGCAGCTCATGCTGACTCAGCAAAAGCTAGAACAAGTCAGAAAACAGCAAGCCAATATAAGCGTAATGGTAGAGTTATTGAGCGAGCGTATAGATGTTCTTGCACGGATGAAAGCAGACAGCAACTATCAATTAGACACTAATATCTGTAAAAAGAAAATACCATCAAGTTAAACACGATAACGTTGGTTGAGATAAGTAATTTATCCTTAAAGAAACTACGCTTATCACTCCTAATGAGAATTTACTCTCTTCACTCACCATAAACATGTTGCATGATGAGTGCATCAACTGCAGACTGATTCGGTGACTGATAATAGCCTTTGCGTCTATGAATGACTGTAAATGATTGCTTCTTATATAACGCTATCGCAGCATGATTGTCTGCTCGTACTTCTAACAACAAACTCTCCACCTGATTACTCTGCAATACTTTATGCAACTTATCAATAATTTGCGAAGCAATGCCTTGTCGTTGATAATCAGGATGCGTGCCAATACGCAAAATTTCTGCTTGCTCAAACACCATTTGATATAAGCAGTAACCAATTACGTTGCTCTTTGCACTTTTATCTTGTGTGTACACTACCAGCATATTGATGCTGTCTTTCTCGAGCAGTTCAAGCAAAGTCTGGTAGCTCCAAGCATCTTGCGGCTGGACGATAGCTTCGATATTTGCTACGGCTTGAACCACTTGCTCAAGCTCTGCTGTATTGGTTGATAACGCTTCTATCAGAAACATGACTGTCCTTTTATTATGCTGAAATTGTATACATAAATCTTATCGCATGTTTATCGATTAATGATCCAATGATATAAATAAGTAATTAACCCTTTCCCAACACCCAAAAAAAAGCCACCCTAGATAGGATGGCTTTTTTATGACTAATTCATAATCTCATTGCTGAGACTTAAG